>CANJJT010000019.1:0-53958 GCA_947474715.1 Betaproteobacteria bacterium | reverse complement strand
TCCACGCTTCGCCGCTGGATGCCGTCTTTGCCAATACCACCCTTGTGCACAGCCTGTTGCACGATGACTCGCTGCCAGGCACGTCGACCCATGGTGCTTCGATGATCATTCCCTCGACCTTCGCGATGGCTGAGCAGGAGGGGGCGAGCGGGGATAGGGTGCTTCTTGCGGTCATCGTGGCCTATGACCTGCAGGGGCGCCTGGGATGCATGTACAAGGTGGCCGGGCCGGTGGTGAAGAAGGGGCATCGTGGCAGCCCGATCTTCGGGCCCATCGTTTCGGCTGCGGCGGCAGCGGTGGTGCTGGGGCTGAATGGCGAACGCTTTGCAGCAGCAATCAACCTGGCTTCGAATTTTTCGGGGGGATTGCTTGAATGCCAGGAGCAAGGCACCTCGGAGTACCGTTATCAGAATGCCAATGCGGCACGTGCCGGCGTTTCCGCCGCACTGCTCGCAAGGATGGGCACTCCCGTTGCGGAGACGACGCTGGACGGAGCGTTCGGATTCCTGAAGGTCTATGCCGGGCTCGACGAGACGCCTCCGGAGATCACCAGTGAACTGGGGACTCGCTACGAAATCCTGCGGGTGCTGCGCAAGCCCTACCCGACTTGCGGTAACAACATCCGCATCGCACGCACCCTGGAGCAGGGTTTCCATCAACGTGGACTGAAGTCCGAAGACATTGCGGGAGTCAGTCTGCGGGTGCATCCACAGTCATTGCATTACCCAGGGTGCAATTATCCAGGGCCTTTCAACACCCTTGCCCAGGCGTTGATGAGTACGCAGTTTGCAGTGGCTTCGATTGTGCGCCATGGACGCCTGAATGCATCCAGTTACTCCGAGATTGCTGATCCTGGGGTGGCCGAAGTCGCAGCTCGCGTGGAACTCATCGAGGATGCGTCTGTTCGCGTTGGGCTCTATGAGTGCAAGGCCGTGGTAAGGCTTCGCAATGGGGAAAGCATCGCTGTGGAAGCATCCCCCGAGGATGACGGGATGTTCGATCCCGGCAGAGACGAGGCGATGCAGGCCTTTCATGACATGACGGCACACGCCATGCCGGAATCACAGCGAAGAGAGATTGTCGACGCCGTATTGCAACTGGAGTCGTTGCTGGAAGTCGTGCCCCTCACTGCCAGGCTCGTTCTGCCGCATGACAGCGTGCGGCGTGTGGCATGAATATGGCGTGACTGTTGAAGTGTTGCTGCCTGTCAGGCCAGGGCAGACAGCCTGGCCGCATTGCGCCCCGCCAGCCGTCCACAGATCGTCGATTTGCCGAGTGAGGTGCCGGTCATGTACGCGGCGCCGTGGAAGCCGCCGGTGACTTCCCCTGCGGCGTAAAGCCCGGCAATCGGTTCGCCAAAGACATCCAGCACCGACATATCCGTCCCCACTGTCAGGCCGCAGTAGGTGGCAATGATGGCACTGCCTGACAGGTAGGCATAGAACGGTGGCTTCTCGACCGGGATCAGCCCGCCGTAGCCATTGGCGAGACTGGTTCGGCCGAATCTCGAGTCCTGGCTGCCATGTGCGTCGGCATTGTATTCAGTGATGGCCTGCTGGAATCGTTCGGGCGGGATTCCTATCTTGGCTGCCAGTTCGACCAGCGTAGGCGCGCTGATCAGCGTGCCTTCCTGCAGTTTCTTGGGAAAGTCGTAAACCGGCACGCCGGGTACGGCATGGGCCATCACCACCGAGTCGAATATCTGGTAGCCCTGCTGCCCTGGCTGGTCCAGAACGGCATCGCCCATCAGCTTGTAGGAGATGGACTCGTCCACGAAGCGCTCGCCGTTCATGTTCACGGCGATGGCCCCCTTGTAGACGGCCAGCAGGCAGGTGTGTTCCTGCGGCTTGGCATCGGGGCGATTGCCGAAAGTGCCCTTGATGAAGGGCGTGTCGCGAAAGCCCGCACCCAGTTGCCAGGCCATCATCAAGCCGTCGCCGGTATTGCCCGGGCCGCCGACTCTTGCGGCTTTCGCCTGGTGGGGCACGAATCGGCGCAGCAACTCTTCATTGTGGGAGAACCCCCCGCTGGCGAGCACCACGCTGCCTCGGCAGCGGATGATGTCGCGTTTCCCCTGGTGATCAACCTGCACGCCAACCACGCGCTGGGTGTCGGTCTCACGTATCAGTCTCAGGGCCCGCGTTTCCATCTGCATCCGTATGCCGGGATACCTTGCCGCACGTTGCTTCAGCAGTTCAAAGAGCGTCGGCGGGTGAGCTGGATGCAGTCGCGGCACGGATTGGCCGGATGCCACCTGCACCGGGCCAAACGCCACACCCAGTTCCAGCAGCCAGCGATAGGCGTCCATCTGGTGCTCAACGTACAGCGCCACGAGTCGTTCCTCATTCTCGTAGGCGCCGACCTCGCGCATGTCCTTGTGCAGAAGCTTGTCGTCATCGCCGATTTGTTCTTTGGACTGGTGTGGTGTGCCGGCGAAGGCGAAAGAACCTCCGGAAAGAATGGAACTGCCGCCGATTTCCCCGGTTTTCTCCAGCACCAGCACCTGGGCCCCGGCTTCAGCCGCTTCAATTGCGGCGCAGTAACCAGCCAGTCCAGCGCCTATAACGATGACATCCAGTTCCTGCATAGCTCCTCCGAGGGGCTGTCTACCGGCTTTGCCCGGCTTTCTGGTTATTTCTGCCGATTGGGGAATCATTGTTGCGTGGCAGATTGGATGGGGCGATTGTGACGAATCTTCAGGACCGCTTCAAGCGGCGTTTCGACAGCCGGCTCATACTACAATTCAGCATGCGCCCTGCCGGGGCAGAGTGGTTGCGAGTTCCCCCCCTATGATGGAGACCAGATGAGTGCTGGCAATGGTTTCAAGGTTGGTGATTTCACCATCCACAAGATTGTCGAGGAGGAGCGTCCCTTCTACGACATCAAGACCTATTTCCCCACGCTGACCGATGAGGTGCTGGCCGAGCACCGTGACTGGCTGCAGGCCTGCGGGGCAATCGATGCGCAGGGGCAGATCGTGCTGTGCATGCAGTGCTACGTGGTGCGCACGCCGCAGCACACCATCCTGGTGGACAGCTGCATCGGCAATGACAAGAACCTGCCGCACCGCCCGCAGTGGAACCGCATGAACCGGCCCAACTTCCACAACGCGCTGGCCGCAGCCGGGGTAAGTGTCGAAGAGATCGATTACGTGATGTGTACCCACCTGCACCTGGACCACGTGGGCTGGAACACGAAACTGGAGAACGGCCGCTGGGTGCCGACCTTCCCGAATGCGCGCTACATCTTCTCGAAGAAGGAATACGCGTACTGGGCCGAGGAGACGCGCAATGGCGCAGTCACGCCCATGAACGACAGCGTCATCCCCATTGTGGAAGCCAAACGCGCCGACCTGGTGGCGAGCGACTTCCAGGTGAATGACCACATCCGCTTCCTGCCCACGCCGGGCCATACGCCCGACCATTACGTCATCCAGCTCGGGCGCACCGGCCAGGACGCGGTGATGACCGGTGACCTGATGCACTCGCCGCTGCAGGCGAAGATCCCGGAACTGGGCATGCGTGTCGATTTCGATTCGGCCATGGGCGGGCGTTCACGGCGCAGCTTCCTGCAGCAGTACTGCGACACCGACACGCTGATCTGCCCCTGCCACTTTCCCTCGCCCTCGGTGGGGCGGATTTCGGCCTGGGGCGACGGTTTTCGCTTCAACTTCGACCAGAAACAGGAGTCGTAATTGAACCCAGCAGAACAAGCTGCGCCGATGTTGCCGCTCAAGGGCATTGTGGTACTGGAGATGGCGCACACCGTCATGGGGCCGACCGCCGGGCTGGTGCTGGGCGATCTAGGCGCCGAGGTGATCCGCGTGGAACCCGCGCCGCTGGGTGACCGCACCCGCCGCCTGCGCGGCTTTGCCAGTGGTTTCTTCTCCTACTTCAACCGCAACAAGAAAAGCCTCTGCATCGACCTGAAGACGCCCGAGGGCATGGAGATCGCTCACAAGCTGATCGCCAAGGCCGATGTGCTGGTGGAGAACTTCGCCCCCGGCGCCATGGACCGTGTCGGCTTGGGCTGGGAAGAGCTGCAGCGGCTCAATCCGCGCCTCATCCTGTGTTCACTGAAGGGCTTCCTGCCCGGACCTTACGAAAAGCGCCCGGCGCTGGATGAGATCGTGCAATACATGACGGGCCTCGCCTACATGACCGGGCCCCCGGGCAAGCCGCTGCGTGCCGGGTCCTCCGTGGTGGACATCATGGGTGGGGTGATGGGCGTGGTGGGTGTGCTGGCGGCGCTGCGCCAGCGAGACGCTGACGGCGTTGGCCGCAAGGTCACCAGCGCGCTGTACGAATCCGCCGCTTTCCTCGTCTCACAGCACATGACGGGCGAGGCCATGACCGGCAAGCCCGCGCCGCCCATGCCGGCGCGCGACAGCGCCTGGGCCGTGTACGAAACCTTTCCCACGGCCGATGGCACGCCGCTGTTCATCGGCATCACCTCGAACAACCACTGGAAGGCCTTCTGCACCAACTTCGGGCGGGAAGACCTGCTGGCCGATGCGCGTTTCGACGAGAACGAGAACCGTGTGCTGTTTCGCGACATCCTGCGCCCGGCTGTGGCCGAAGCGATGGTGAAGTACAGCGTGGCCGAGCTCTCCGCCAAGCTGGAGGCCATCGGCATTCCTTTCTCTCCGGTGCGACGGCCCGGCGAGTTGTTCGACGACCCGCAACTGCTGGCCCATGGCCGCATGATGCACACGCGCATGCCCAACGGGAAATGGGTGAACCTGCCCAACATGCCCTTCGAGATCGACGGGCAGTCCCCGACGCTGCGCCACCAGCCGCCCGAGGCCGGGGAGCACACCGACGAGATCCTCGGCGCGCTGGGGTATTCTGCGGGGGCGATTGTCGCCCTGCGCGAGCAGGGCAAGGTCAAGTAGATCCGCTACAGGAGGAGACACCATGAACACCCCCGCACTCACCCCCATCGACCATCCCTCGGCCTGGTATGCGCGCGACCTAGCGCCGCACCCGGAGCAATGGTGCGTCACCATCCCGGCCCCGGTACTGGCCGAAATGCAGGGCGTGGCCTCGCGCATGGACCGCAGCACCGTGGAGGCGGTCACCGCCCAGCCGGTGGACCGCAGCCAGTTGTCGCAGACCCTGGCTTTCATCGAGGGCATGGAAAAGGAAGTCATGATCGGGCGCGGCTTTGTTGTGCTGAAGGGCCTGCCCGCGCAATGGGATGACGGCCTGCTGCGTGCCTGCTACTGGATCATGATCAACCTGCTCGGCCGGCCGGTCAGCCAGAACTCCTACGGCGAACTGCTCTGCGAAGTGAAGGACCTGGGCAAGAAGCTGGGTGAGGCGCGCGTGCGCGGCTACATGACCAACGAAGACCTGAAATTCCACACCGACCGTGCCGCCATGGTGGGGCTGCTCTGCATGCAGCGGGCCAAGTCGGGAGGCGTCAGCCGGATCTCCAGCGCGGTGACGGTGTTCAACCACCTCATCAAGGAGCGCCCCGACCTGGTGCCGGTGGTGGCGCACGGCCTGAACTACATGTCGGTGGAGGAAGGTGGCGAGATCGAAGTGCGGCGCATGCCCATTTACGACCTGCACGAAGGGGTGCTGTCCTGCCGTTATTCGCGCAACACCCTGGCCACCGCCATCCTCCAGGGCGCGCCCTACACCGATGCGGAGAAAGAATCCCTCGACGTGCTCGACCGCATCACCGACGATTCGGAACTGTGCCTGGACATGACCCTGGACCGCGGCGACATCCAGCTGGTGAACAACTTCACCACCCTGCATGCGCGCACCGACTTCCAGGACTGGCCTGAACCCGAACGCCGCCGCTGCATGGCCCGCGCCTGGATCGCCACCAACATCCAGCGCCCGGTGGCCGCGCATTTCAGCGACTACTATGGTGTCCCCATGACCCTGAAGCGCGAAGCCGCGGCCTGAGTCCGGGTCAATACCCGGAGCGCAGCTGAAAAGCGGCCATCAAAGTAGATACGCCAGCCCGAATCCAGCCTGCATCCTGTGTAGAAGGTCCCCTCCCTTGTCAGCGCAGCGAGCGGGGGAGGGACAGGGTGAGGGCAGGCAGGCAAGCGAAACATCGCACGAAACATCGCGCCAACCAACAATGTCAACAAACGCCATGCACAAAGGAGTCCCCATGAAGCACCCCCAACACGCCGCCTTGCTGGCCGCACTCACCCTGTCGGCCATTGCCGCCCCGGCCCTGGCCCAGGAATATCCCACCAAGCCGGTGCGCGCCATCGTCGGCTATCCGCCCGGCGGCGCGGTGGACACCAACGCCCGCCTGATCGGCCAGAAGTTGACCGAAGTCTGGGGCGGCACGGCGGTGCTGATCGACAATCGCGGCGGCGCCGGCTCCACCATCGGCACGGCGGCTGCAGCGGCGGCAGCCCCCGATGGCTACACCTTCCTCGTCGCCTCGGCAGCGCATGCCATCAATGCCACCATGTACAAGAACTTGCCCTTCGACACCGAAACGGCCTTCGCGCCGGTGTCGCAGGTCACCGGTTCGCCGCTTGCGCTGGTGGTGCACCCCTCGGTGCCGGCCAACAGCGTGAAGGAACTGATTGCGCTGGCCAAGTCCAAGCCCGGTTCGCTCAACTACGGTTCCTCCGGCAATGGCACCTCGGTGCACCTGGCGGGCGCGCTGTTCAACCTGACCGCCGGCACCAACATGACCCACGTGCCCTACAACGGCGGCGGGCCATCCACGGCGGCGCTGATCGGCAACAACACCCAGGTGATGTTTGCCGGCATCGAAGCCATGACCCAGGCTCGCGCCGGCAAGCTGCGCGCACTGGGCGTGACCACGGCCAAGCGCGCAGCGGCCTTCCCCGACATCCCCACGGTGGCTGAAGGCGGCCTGCCCGGCTACGAAGTGGATGCCTGGTACGGCACCTACCTGCCGGCTGCCACGCCGAGGAACATCGTCGAGAAACTGAGCCGCGACATCAGCCGCGCGGTGCAGAATCCGGATGCGCGCGAGCGCTTTGGCAAGCTGGGCTTTGTCACTGTGGGCAGCACGCCGGCAGAGTTCACCGCCTTCACCAAGGCCGAGATCGACAAGTGGCGCAAAGTGGTGACCTTCGCCAAGGTGACGGTTGACTGAAGGCAGGCGGCCTCAGGCTGCCTTGATCACAATCAGCCTGCTATTCCAATGCAGTGGGATACGAGCATCTGTATTTGATAATGATGTTCCGCTGGCCACGGAACAGGGATGAAGTCGCCATAGTGATGCCCCCTTGTGAAGAACTTTCCACAAGGGGATAAGTCCTGCTGCAGCGTCATCCGGCGATGCGTCCCGCAATGCTTGCTGCGGAAGCAGGTGCTGCAGCCATTTCTTCCGATCACTCCTGCGGCAGCTTCAGCACCCTGAATGCCTCGCCGACCTGCGCTGCTTCCTGGCGGAGATGGGTGCGGAATTCCTCCGGCGTGCCCTTGTAGGGGGTGAATTCCATTTTTTCCATCTGCGCCTGCCATTCGGGTTTGGCGCTGGCCCGGGTGTAGGCATCGCGCAGGCGCGCGAGCATGGCCGCGGGGATGGCCGAGGGGACCATGGCCGCGGTCCAGGTGGCATCTGCGAGCTGCGGGTAACCCAGTTCCCGAAAGGTGGGCACCTGCGGGAACATTTTGGTGCGTTCCTCGGCCACCACCGCCAGCGGAATGATGCCCGGGCTCTGCGTGCGCTGGCGCGTGGTTGATTGCGTGGCCCAGTACACCTGCACATCGCCCGCCAGCAGTGCCATGCCGGCCGGATCACCGCCCTTGTAGGTGATGCCCAGCATGTCGATGCCGGCGGCGAGATTGAAGCGCTCGGCGTACAGCGAGGGCGGGGTGGCGGTGCCCAGTCCGGCGTAATTGAGCTTGCCCTTGTTGGCCTTGGCCCAGGTCACCAGCTCCTGCAGATTCTTCGCCGGCACCTTGTTCTGGTTGAGCATCATGATGTAGTAGCTCCAGCCCAGCACGCCCACCGGGGTGTAGTCCTCCAGCTTGTAGCCGGGCTCCTTGAAGGCGAAGGTGTTGGTCACCAGGGCGGGGTTGGTCTGCAGCAGGCTGTA
Source organism: Betaproteobacteria bacterium (assembly GCA_947474715.1). GTDB lineage: Bacteria > Pseudomonadota > Gammaproteobacteria > Burkholderiales > SG8-39 > CAIYPG01. Next base: position 45,902 of record CANJJT010000019.1, on the reverse strand, counting down.
GCCCAAGGGCTGCGCGCGCACCACGTCGCGAATGGCAATCAGTCCGCTGCCGCCGGGTTTGGCATCGATGACGATGGGCACGCCCAGTTGCTCGCTCATGCCGCCGCTGGCGAAGCGCGCGGCCAGGTCGGTGGCCGAGCCCGGCGGAAACATGGTCACCCAGCGCAGTGGCCGGCTGGGGTAATCCTGGGCAAACGCCAGGTTCATGCACAGTGCCGTTGCGGCCAATGCCAGCCGCGGGAGTGATTTGGGCATATTCATGTGTTCCTCCTGACTCTTGTTTGGGAAGGATGGTGCCATGAACGGCGGGTTGTCGCAGTGTTTTCCCCTGGCGAAAGCTTCCTCCCTGCCATGTTTCACCGCGATTCCGCACAGGATCCTTGCCCGGTGGGCAAATGCCGCCGGGCCGTCCGCCCGCAGCCCCTACAATTGGGGCTTCACAGGAGCATGATTTGAACGACGCGTTTCCCCCCGAGGCTGACGTGGCTGCACCCACTCCCGCTGTGGCCGATGCCCATGAAAATGCCCTCTCGGTCCTGAAGAAGGTATTCGGTTATTCCAGCTTTCGTGGGTCCCAGGCGGAGATCATCGGCCACGTCGCCACCGGCGGCGACTGCCTGGTGCTCATGCCCACCGGCGGGGGCAAGTCGCTGTGCTACCAGATCCCCTCGCTGCTTCGGCGCGGGCCGGGCATTGTCGTCTCGCCGCTGATCGCGCTGATGCAGGACCAGGTCTCGGCCCTGCTGGAGGCCGGCGTGAAAGCGGCCTTCCTCAATTCCAGCCAGTCGAATGAGGAGGGCGCCGAGATCGAGCGCGGGCTGCTCAACGGGGACATCGACATTGTTTATGTTGCCCCCGAGCGTTTGATGACCGGGCGTTTCCTCAACCTGCTGCAGCGCCTGCAGGAAGGCCCTGGCCTGGCGCTGTTTGCCATCGACGAAGCGCATTGCGTGTCGCAGTGGGGGCATGACTTCCGCCCGGAGTACATCCAGCTGTCCATGCTGCACGAACGTTTCCCCGCCGTGCCGCGCATCGCGCTCACCGCCACGGCCGACCCGCAGACGCGCGCCGAGATCATCGAGCGCCTGGGCCTCACCGAGGCGCGGGTGTTTGTCTCCAGCTTCGACCGGCCGAACATCCGCTACCGCATCGTCGAGAAGGCCGATGCGCGCAAGCAACTCCTGCGCTTCCTGCGCTTCGAGCATGCCGGGGATGCCGGTATCGTCTACTGCCTGTCGCGGCGCAAGGTGGACGAAACCGCCGCCTGGCTGATGAGCGAGGGCATCACCGCGCTGGCCTACCACGCCGGCATGAATTCGGAGACGCGCGCCGAGAACCAGGCGCGCTTCCTGCGCGAGGACCACATCATCATGGTGGCCACCATCGCTTTCGGCATGGGCATCGACAAGCCCGATGTGCGCTTCGTCGCGCACCTGGACCTGCCCAAAAGCGTCGAGGCCTATTACCAGGAGACCGGTCGCGCCGGGCGCGACGGCGAGCCGGCCGATGCGTGGATGGCCTACGGCCTGGGCGACGTGGTCAACCACCGCCGCATGATCGAGCAGTCCGAGGCCAACGACCAGTTCAAGCGCGTGGCCGGGGCCAAGCTCGATGCGTTGCTCGGCCTGTGCGAGAGCACCACCTGCCGCCGCGTGCGCCTGCTCGATTACTTCGGCGAAGCCTCATCCCCCTGCGGCAACTGCGACGTGTGCCTGGAGCCGCCGGAAGTGTGGGACGGCACCGAGGCCGCGCGCAAAGCCCTGTCCTGCGTGTTCCGCGCCGGCCAGCGCTTCGGCGCCGTGCACATCATCGACATCCTGCTCGGCAAGGACAGCGAGCGCATGCAGAAGTGGGGGCATTCCACCCTCAGCACCTTCGGCATCGGCCAGGACATCGACGAGAAAACCTGGCGCGCCGTGTTCCGCCAGCTGGTGGCGCAGGGTTATCTCGTCGTCGACCACGAGCGCTTCGGCGCATTGCAGCTCACCGAAGCCAGCCGCGCCGTGCTGAAGGGCGAGCAGACCGTGCACCTGCGCAAGATGGTCGAAGGCAAGCGCAGCGCCGGCAAGCGCGCCTCGGCCACCGCCGTCGTGCTCGAAGGCGACGAGAAAGCCCGCTGGGAGCGCCTGCGCGCCTGGCGCGCCGTCACCGCCAAGGAACACAGCGTGCCCGCCTATGTCGTCTTCCACGACGCCACGCTCGCCGAAATCGCCCGCCAGTGCCCCCAGACCATGGACGAACTGGCCGGCGTCTCCGGCGTCGGCGCGGCCAAGCTGGAGCGCTATGGCGAGGCGATACTGGGGTTGCTGCGGGCGTAGGGCAGCTGGGGCTCCAGCATTGACGCCTTGAGGGGTTTTGTGGCATTCCGCAAACGCAGATCGCAGCGCGGTTTGTCGCTTTGTGACAAGGGACCAAGCCTTCTGGCGGCCCGTCTGCGCGGTGTGCCCCGTGAGAAGCGTGATTTTCTGCACGTTCATCGTCATAGGACCCGGTGAGGCCGTGACTTCCTGCACGTTTCACGGGTTCTTGTTATGCCATCGGTATGGCAGTGGGCCTAGACTGGATCCATCGTTTTTTGTGAGGAGTTCTGGACATGGAAATGGACTTTCTGAGAATCACCGCATCGATTGCCATCATTCTTGCCATCTTTTTCTATTGGATCTTCAAGGCACCGCGGCGCTGAGTGGCGCGGCTGCTTCCGGACACACCGCTGGCGCGGTGTGTCTGTCAGTCCAAGCGATTGTGTTTCCAGCCCACGCGCGCCTCGCGTGCCCACCTGCTGACGATCGCACAGTTGTCCTGCTGTAACTCACCGGAAACCCTTGTTTCACCGATATAATCTCCCGGTCTGTCAGGGAGGTTTCGTTGGACATTTCAGTGGTCGAGCCGGGTGTCATTCCCGTGTGCCCGGTGGCACCGGATGCCTTGCAGGGCATTCGGCGGCAGCAGACCAATCCGGATCGCTGGCATGGCGCCAGTTGGGCGCCCTTTGCCGAGGCGGCCCGCGCGGCCGGCCTGGAACTCATCGATGAGCGGCAATTGCAGGCGGTGTTCATCACCGATGCCGGCGGTCTTGCGTTTGGCATGCCGCATGGCGTGCTGATCGCCCGCAGCGCCACGCAGATCGCCACCCTCATGAAGCTGGCCCAGCAGTTTGCCGTGCCGGTCACGGTGCGCGGCGGGGGGCTGACCACGGAAGGTGAATCGGTGGCCTATGGCGGGGTGCTGCTCGACATGACGGGGATGAGCCGGGTGCTGAAGGTGGCGCGCGAGCAACTCACGGTGCGCACCCAGGCCGGCATTTTCTGGCATAGCCTGGCCGAGGTGCTGCGCCGCCACCAGTTGGATTACCTGTCCGCGCCGCTGAACCTCACCTCCTCGGTTGGTGGATCATTGGGCGTGGGCGGCATCGATGTGAACTCGCCGCGCCTGGGCTGTAGTGCCGACCAGGCCGTGTCGGTGGAGGTGGTTACGCCCACAGGCGAGATCGTGGAATGTTCCGACACCGTGCGGCCCGAGCTGTTCCAGCGCGTCATCCTGGGGTATGGCCAGTTCGGTGTGATCACCGAGGTGACGCTGAAGGTGCGGCCCTACACGCCGCTGCGCATGCATTACATCTATTACGACTCCCTGCGCACCGCCATCGAGGACCTGCAGATGCTCGACCGTGACGATGCCTCGGATTACTCCGGCATCCTCACCATGACCGACAAGGTGATCAACCTGCTGGTGGCCTTCGATTCGGACGAGCGCGAGGCGGCGTTCAATGCGACCTGGCGCGGCCGGCTGCGTGGCCATGGCGAGCTGGCTTTCTGCGTGCGCATGGGACTCGGGTTCCTGCTCAAGCCCTGGCAGTTGCGCGAGATGCTGTGGCTGTACGAGCGGCGCTGCCGGCTGTTTCCGGAGTTCCGCCGCGCCGAGCACACGCGCGGCAATCTGATGCATGACCGCACCGTGGTGTTCTCCCGCGCGGTGTGGAAGCACTGGGGCAGCCGCCAGATGGTGATCCCCGATCTGGCTACCTCGACGGAGAAGTTCATCGAGGCGGTGGAGCGCGGCAATGCCGTGTGCCAGCGCTACTTCCGCCATTACACGCTGTACTGCGTCGGCATCAAGGTGCGCGAGGACCACCGGCCGCATTACGAGCTGTCCTGCATTCCGCCGGATGCACGCGGCCATGCCTATGGCTGCGAGTTCGAACCCATCATGGAAGACCACAACTACAGCCGCGACACGCTGCAGGCCTTCAAGAACGACATCTACGACATCGGCCTGGCGCTGGGCGGCAGTTATTACCGCTTCGGCGGCATGATGAAGGGCTACATCCGGCGCATCTTCGGCGACGAGGTGGTGGACCGGCACCTGGCGATGAAGCGCAAGGCCGACCCGGCCATGGTGCTCAACCGGCATGTGATTTTCTGATGAAGGCTTTGCTCACCAAGGGCCACGAATCCTGCTCCGGCTGCAGCCTGTGCCTGCTGGTCTGCCCGGTCTGGCATGCGCGGCGCGACATCCGCCATACGCCGCAGGGGCGGGCCAAGGCCCTGCAAATGGGTGTGCCGGTGGCGGCGCTGGTCGAGTCCATCGATTCCTGCACCTTGTGCGCCGCCTGCGAGCCGGCCTGCCCGGAGTCCTTGCCGCTGGTGGACATGATGCTGGGGCTGCGCGAGCAACTGGCGCGCGACGTGCCCGCCCGCCTGCCGGTGATCGACTGGCGTTCCGGCGCCTCGCCACGGCTGGCGCAGGCGGTGTGTCTGATACCGGATGCCGCCCTGTTGCAACGACCGGACTTGCTGGCCAAGGCTGCGCAGCAGCTGGATGGCATGCAGGTGGTCGAGGATGCCGGCCTGGACATTGCCGAAGCGATCGAAGCGGGACAGGCGATTCCGCAGGAGCGCTGGTATGGATTCCTGCAGGCATTGAAGCGTGCCCGGCGTGTTGTCGTTGCCAATGGCTTGCTGGCGCACTGGCTGAGAGGCTCGCTGCCAGCGGTGCGTATCGACAGCCTGGCCATGGCTCTCGGCAGCCTGGAGGCGGTGCGCAGCCGTCTGCAGCCCGGGGATTTCTATGTCATCGAGTCGCGTCATTACCACGCGGACCGCGAGCGGCTGGTGCACCACTACGACGGCCTGCGCCAGCGCAGCGGCTGCAGCATGAACCTGGATCTGCAGCGCCTGGCCGTGCCCACCACTGCGTCCAGCATGGCCACGCAGCGGGGGCAGAGCGGCATCGATGTGCTGGAACAGGCGCGCTGGATACTGGAAGGCACCACGCCGGCACGCATCGTGGTCGAGGATGCGGCGGATCTGGCGGTGTTCACGGCCGTGAGCGACAAGCCGGTGATTCATCTGGCGGAGCTGGGGGATGGGTGAGATGGGGATGCGGGGCTTAGATGGGCGGGTGGGGGGCGATGCACTGGTGTCGCATCTGCTGGATCACTGGTCGAAGTTTCACGCACAAGCGCAGTCGGGCGTAGTTGCTGTCACAGTATTTGTCGGCAGCGAATTCCCACTGCCGTCATTCCCGCGCAGGCGGGAATCCATGTTGACTGCCTCCGAAACAATGGATCCCCGCCTGCGCGGGGATGACGCCGGGTTTATGAAGCGTTCGAGTTTGTCGAGCAGAAATCGCGCCGGAGCGTTCTGGTTTTTCACGACACCAACGCAAAGCTTGTGCAGCCATGAGGATGAAGCCTTGTTCCCAACATTGACCGGAGCGGCCTGATGCGCAACGCGGACGTGCTGATTGTCGGCGGCAGCCTGTCGGCGGCGGCGGCGGCCAAGCGGCTCACCGATGCCGGGCTGGAGACCATTGTGCTGGAGCGCAAGGCACTGCCGCGGCACAAGATCTGCAGCGGCATTTTGTCGCCGCGCGGGCACCGTTTCCTGATCGAGAATTTCGGGCCGCTGCCGCGCGAGGTGCTGCACGAGCCGACCTCGTGCCGTGGCGTGACCTTCCATTTCCCCAGCATGGTGTCGCTGGAGATGGATTTCTTCGGCGGCACCACGCCGCACCTGCACCGGCGCTATTCGGATTACTGGGCGCTGAAGCGGAGCGGCGCGGAGATCCACGACCAGACTTCCTTCAGCTCGCTGGAAGACCACGGCGACCATGTCATCGTCAATGCGGTGAGCGCCGGCGTGCCCAGCCAGTACCGCGTACGCCATGTGATCGGCGCCGATGGCCCCAGCTCGGGCGTCATCCGCAGCCTGTACCCCGATTACCCCAAGCAGATCCCCTGGTTCTTCGTCGGGCAGAAATTTCACAACATCATCGAGTGCCCGCTGGACGAGGATTACTTCCATTTCTGGTTCCATCCGGATCTGGGGCATTACACCTGGAGCCATGCGCGCGACGGGCAGCAGATCGTCGGCGTGGGTTTCAAGCGTGGCGACAACTTCGATGCGCGCCATCGCAATGTGGTCCGATACTTCGATGAAAAGCACGGCGTGAAGCTGGACCCGCATTCCACCCATGAGGGCTGCGCGGAGAACTTCGGGCCGTCGCTGATCAACCGCTATGTGTTCGGCAAGGGCAATGTGCTGGTGACCGGGCAGGCGGCGGGCTTTCTCAACATGATCGGTGAGGGCATGAGTTGCGCACTTCACTCCGGGGCCATTTCGGGTGAAGCCATCGTCGAGGCGAACCTGCGCAATCGCCCGGTGCAGGAGGTGTATCGCAAGATGATCGCCTCCGAAGTGCGGCGCACCACCGACCAGTGGAACCCGCTGAAGATCGCCTTCGACAGACCCCATGAGGCGGATTTTCCGGCGGCGCTGATGCAGCTCTCGTGGCGCGATCGCAGGCTGGTGCTGCGCGACATGTGGCGCTTCGTGGTGCTGTACAAGGAATTCAAGTGGGGCCGGCAGATCTTTGGCGCGGCCATGAACCGGCTGTTCAGCCAGGGCTATCCAGGACATCGCTGGATCTGAGTCGGGTAAATGCCGGGGCGGTTGCCGGCGTTTCCTCTGCTATAGTTGTTCCGTCACCTTCTACAACCCATCTGCATGCCATGATCGTTTTCGAGTTGATCTGTCCGGACAATCACCGCTTCGAGGGCTGGTTCGCCTCGGCGGACGATTTTGACGGGCAAAAGGCGCGTGGCCTGCTGTCCTGCCCGAGTTGCAGCAGCCAGCAGGTGGAAAAGCTGCTGACCGCCAAGATCGGGCGCAGCTCCGATGCGTTGGCGCAGCCGCCTTCACGCGACCTGCCGGTCGCGGGGCAGCCCAAGCCGCCGGCACAGCAGCCGTTCAGCCTGCATGCCCTGATCGATTATGTGCTCAAGAACACCGAGAACGTCGGCGATCGCTTCGTCCAGGAAGTGCGCGCCATGCACAAGGAAGAGGCGCCGGCCCGCGCCATCCGTGGCACTGCCTCCCCCAGGGAAGCCGAAGAACTGCTCGACGAGGGCATTCCGCTGTTGCCACTGCCGATACCGCCACAGGGCGAATTTCACTAGGCTGGGTTGGCTGGACGTGAGGTGCAGGGGGGGCGGCGGCGACTGCATTGCTTGATAACAATGCCATTGCTTGATCAATGATGATAAGGCTTATCGCTGGAAATTGATCATTATGCCGTGTGGCTCCGGGGTTTGGTCGGCAGCGCTGCAGGCGTTAACCCCCTTGTCAAAGGGGGCCGACTCGTGAGCGCAGCCAACGAGCGGGGGGAATTTGGGCCCGCTGCCTTGATCGTTCGCCCGTCATGACCGGATGCGGGCTGAGTGTCCTCCGGTGCTTTCCATCTGCAAGGCAACAGCCGTGCTCGGGGTTCATGCAAGGTCGGCAAAAGGGCAAGAGACCAGCTTGGTTGGCCAAAATCCCCCCGCTGGCCTGCGGCCAGTCGGCCCCCTTTGACAAGGGGGTTTACACCGCCGGGCCTGCCAAGTTTGCCGAGGCCGCGTCTCAACCCCGCCAATACTGCAGCAAGGCCCGACCCCATTGCGGCCCGACTGCGTCCGGGGCGTATTCCGCGGCGATGATGTCCTGTGCGGCGGCAATTCGAGCGCGCACCGCTGCGGGATTGTTCGTCGCCCACAGCACACCCTCGGCGATGTCGCCGATCCAGGCCAGGTCATGAAAGCGCCAGTAGCTGGCCACGCCGTGGGCCACGACGATGCGGCCAGCCTGGAATGACTCCACCATGCGATTGGCGCTGGCGGCCATGCGACCGGCCGGGTCGCTGGGGATGATCACGACCTCGCAGGCCTCCAGTTCGCGGGACAGCGTCTGCATGGACCACAGGGAATAGCGGGCCTGGAAATGCGGGGACACGCTGTTCCACGCTGTCATCTCGGCATTCATGCCGTCGATCGGTCCGGTGACGACGGACAGCGTGAGGGGCAGGTGTTGGGCCAGTGCTTGCAACGCCGACACCTGCAACCTCAGATAGTGGAAGTTGCGTTCCTGCGCGCCGAACCACAACAGGCGCAAGGGACGCGGGCGGGTGCTGGCCAGGCGGTTCAACCACCCGGCCCGCCTGGGTGGGTTAAATCCCGGTTCACCGCGGGGACCTTCAACGGGGTCGTTGATGACCACGGCGCTGCGCCCGGTTTCCTCTTCGATGATGTCGGCCAGCCCGCTGGTGTTGATGATGAGTCCGTCACTGGCCAGCAGCATGCGGCGGAACTCATCGGCACGGAAATCCTGGAAATGGTTCTCGCCGAAGTCGACGACGATGCGTGTCCCGGCTGTGTGGAAGGCGTCCAGGCAATCGAAGTAGCTGGCCGGGTCGCGGCCTTCGGCGACATTGGGGAAAAGTCCGGAGATGAGCGCGATATGGGGCTGCAGCGCCAGCGCTTCCGCCAGTCCCTCGGGCGATGGTGGGGACAGGAACCACTGGCGGGCCCCGGCCGCCTGCAGCCAGCGGGCCGGGATGCCGACCCTGAGGCGGCGTCCGGCGGAACGATGCTGGCAAAACACTTCCGGATCGGTTTGCAGGCCGGGGCGGTCATCGTGCACCACCCAGACGATGCGAAGCTCGCGCAGACCGCCCAGGTCCGGTGCCTCGTGCAGGTCGGGCGGGGCGTCCATCGTGCGCATTCAGGCAGCACTCATGGGGGCGATTCCAGTGTGGCCGTGGTTGAGCGGGCCGGTGCGGCGCCATGCCGCACCGGCCGTGTGACTCAGTGCAACAGCGTCCTGGCGTGGCGTATCCAGCCGGCTGTCAGCTTTTCCTGCAGCGAGTTCTGCTTCAGGCGCTCGTTCAAGGCCGGAAAATCGACCGCATCCAGCAACTGGTCCTGATTGAAGCAGGAGAAGACGTAAGTGACCTTGCCGGTAACCGGGTCCTTCTGCGGTTGCAGGCACTGGGCGCAGATCTCCTTCATCATGCACTGCATGGGCGAATTGATGGAGCCTATGGCCACATGCGCATCCTTGAGGTGTTCGCGCAGTACGCCATGCCGCGCCGCCGCCACGGCGGCCATCATGCGGTCCGAGCCGATGGCGATGATGCGGTCGGCATCGACCATCGGGATGTCGGGTTTGCCCAGTTGCCCGGAAGCATAGGCCTGCATGGCCTGCACGATATTGCCGACGAAGCTGCGGTCCTGGGGGCGCGAAGGTGCGAAGCCCGGCTGCTCGTCGCAGCACCAGACGATGACATCGGCAGCGGCTTCGATCTCGGCCACCTTGTAGCGATCCGCCATCTTCTTGTAGCCGGCAAAGTAGAGCACCTTCGAGCCGGCGGCGCGGAAGGCCTGGCCGATGGAGAAGAGCACGGCATTGCCCAGGCCGCCGCCGACCAGCACGGCGGTTTCATTGGACTCGATGTGGGTGGGCGCACCGGTGGGGCCCATCAGGATGACGCGTTCGCCCGGCTTGAGCAGGGCGCACAGATCGGATGAGCCGCCCATTTCCAGCGTGATCAGCGACACCAGTCCGCGTGCCTTGTCCACCCAGGCGCCGGTCAGCGCGAGGCCTTCCATCTGCAGGCGGGTGGAGAGCGCGCCTTCGCCCACCAGCGGCGCCAGCACTTCGTAGTTCTGCAGACGATAGAACTGGCCAGGAAGGAACTTCGATGCGGCCAGTGGTGCATGCACCACGACTTCGACGATGTTGGAGGTGAGGCGCTCGACACGCTCCACTTTCGCCAGCAGCTGGCTGCCCAGCGTCGCCTGGAAGGCTTCCAGCGTGGTGTCGCAGGCCGGTGCGCGTGACGACAGCACGCGCGACACCACCGGATAACCCTGGCGGGCCGAGCCCATGGCCTTCACCACGTTGCCGAAGTAGGAGGGATGCAGGTCGCCGAAGAAGCTGATGAAGCGGCCGTCTTCGAGGCGCGAGAGCAGCACCTCGGCCTTCTCGGGCTTGGACAGCGAATAGGTCGGCTTGACCGGCTGCCCGGCTTCGTCGCAGGCGCGGAAGTACTTGCCGTCCAGCGTGAAGTGCAGCGTGTCTTCACGCGCCAGCACGGTGTTGGGCTGGGTGCCGGCGGCGATGAAGATGCTGCGCGCGGGCAGGGTGTGGGTGCCCTCCGGCTTCTTCCTGAACTGGATGGCCTTGACGGCGCCGCGCTCGTCCACGTCGATGGCGAGCGGGTCCAGTCCTTCGGCAAAGACAATGCCTTCCTCCAGCGCCTTTTCCACTTCCTCGTGGTTGAGGGTATAGGAGGGGCTGTTGACCAGGCCGCGGCGGTAGGCGAGGGTGACCCCGCCCCAGGACTGCAGCAGCTCGATGATGCGCGGGGCGCGGCCTGCGCCGGCGGCGGCTTCACGTTCGCTGCGGATGGCGCGGCCGTGGGTGATGAATTCCGCAGCCGTTTCGGCGTCTTCCGGCGACCAGGTCTCGCGCACGGCCGCTTCGCCGTTCTTTGCAACCAGCGCTTCGTAACGGCGCAGGAATTTTTCCACCTGCACCACGTAATAGGCGAGCGACTCGGTGGCGGTGTCGACGGCGGTCAGGCCACCGCCGATGACGACCACCGGCAGGCGCAACTGCATGTTGGCGATGGATTCGGCCTTGGCCGCCCCGGTGAGCTGCAAGGCCATGAGGAAGTCCGAGGCGGTGCGCACGCCGCGCGCCAGCCCATTGGGAATATCCAGCGTGGTGGGTTTGCCTGCGCCCATGCACAGGGCAATGTGGTCAAAGCCCAGGGCCTGTGCGTCCTTGACATCCAGCGTGCCGCCAAAGCGCACGCCGCCGTACATGGCGAACTGGCTGCGCCGTTCCAGCAGCAGGCGGATGACTTTCAGGAAGTTCTTGTCCCAGCGCACCGTGATGCCGTACTCGGCGACACCGCCAAAGCCGGCCATGACACGGTCGCCGAGTGCTTCGAACAGCTCCTCCAGCCGGTACACCGGGTCGAAGATGGTACGTGTGCCGTCGATGTCGACGCCGCTCAGCTGCGGCGGCAGCGGCTCGAGCTTGAGGCCGTCGATGCCGACCACGCCGTGGCCGTCGTTCATCAGGTGGTGGGCCAGGGTGAAGCCGGCCGGGCCCATGCCCACCACCAGCACCTTGTGGCCGGTGGGCGCCAGCGGCACCGGTCGACGGAAGTTGAGCGGGTTCCAGCGCGTGAGCAGGGAATAGATCTCGAAGCCCCAGGGCAGCTCCAGCACGTCCTTGAGGGTGCGCGTCTCGGCCTGCGGGATGTCGACCGGTTTCTGTTTCTGATAGATGCAGGCCTTCATGCAGTCGTTGCAGATGCGGTGACCGGTGGCGGCCACCATGGCATTGTCGATGCAGATGATGGCCAGGGCCGCCACGGCATGGCCGCGCGTCTTGGTCTCGTGGAATTCGGAAATCTTTTCTTCCAGCGGGCAGCCAGCCAGGGTCACGCCGAAGGGGCTTTTCTTGAAGGTGATCTTCTGCGGCTCTGCCGCGGAAGGTTTTTCCTTCAGGCCCCTGGAGCAGGAGTCGCGCCCCTGATGGTGGCACCAGATGCAGTAATTGGCTTCATCGAGCGCACCGACGAGGTCGGTGCCCTGGTCGGTCAGGGCAAAGCCTTCGCGGCGGCGGATGTGGCCGGGCTCGATACGGTGGCTGGTGACGCCGTCTTCCTCGCGCGTCTGCATGTGGGCGACCAGATGATTCGGGTCGATCTTGGCCGGGGCCTTGAACAGCACGCCAGCCTGGGTGTGGGCCTGGCCTTGTGGCGTATGCAGGGCCCAGGCGGCGTAGCGCAGGGCGGTGTCGATCTTGTCGGCATGGGCGGCTTCATCGGCCAGCCAGGCGGTCACGTGCTGGGCGAAGGCCAGTTCGCTGAAGGGGCCGCCGAACAGGTCGGCCAGCCGGGCTTCCAGTTCCAGGCCCGGGATGGTGGCGGCCTCGGGCGCCTTGATCTTGGTCTGGGCCTGGCGCTGAACGAAGCGGCGCTTGACCTCGTACAGCGGGGCCAGTTCGTCATGGCGGCGGTCCAGTGACAGCAGTTCATCGGTGATACCGAACAGCTGCGCGACAAAGCGTTCCAGGTGCGGGGCCAGCTCCAGCAGCAGTTCCGATTCGGCACGCGCATCCGGCGCGGTGGCGGCGCGGGCGGCGGCCAGCTTCGCGGCACTGTCCGGACTGGCCGTGGCGAGGAACTCGACGAAGGCCTGGTCCAGCTTGAGCAGGCCGTCACGCCGGTACAGGTCGGCGAATGTCAGGCCGAAGCCTGGCTTGAGGGAAGGTGCGGGTATTGCGGTCTTAACGCTCAAGATGCTCCAACTTTCCGGGCAGGTCTTTCCATTGCTCTGCGTCGGGCAGGGCGGCTTTCTTTATGGTGATGGTGGGCCATCCCCGGGCCAGTTCCACGTTCAGGGCGATGAAGGCGCGCTGGTCTTCGGGCACATCCTCTTCGGCATAGATGGCGTTCACCGGGCACTCCGGGATGCAAACGGCGCAGTCGATGCATTCATCGGGTTCGATAACGAGGAAATTGGGCCCCTCACGGAAGCAGTCCACAGGGCAGACGTCAACGCAGTCCGTGTGCTTGCACTTGATGCAGTTCTCGGTGACGACGTGGGTCATACAGGTTCCTTCTGGATCAGTCTGCCTGCGAAGGCAGTTGTCGCAGGGGCGAAAAAGGCCGAATTTTACGCCATTGGTGCATCGCAATCCACGCTGGAGACCGGACTTTTGCTGGTGAATCCCATGCTGTAAGGGGGGGTGATTGGCCTTGCCTCGGTATTCTGTGTATAGTCGCCCGCTCTGGCTGGCCGGTTGCTGTTTGTGGCGGTCGCCGGCCTGGCAAAATCCCCGTAAAATCCGGGGCTTTGATGCTGATCACATTGTCCGTGATGCGCTGCTGACCACGCGGCCATCCGACTGGAATTGATCAGAATAACGCGGTCCTTTGCGCGCAAGCGGAAGCGGCTGCGGGCAGGGCAAAGGAGACGGTCGCGTGGTCTGCCGCACAACGAGCCTGCAGGCGGGCTTGAAATCGGTACTCTCGACCCCCATTGAATGCGACGACTTGTTGAGTGCTGGCTGGCAGTCCCGCTGGCGGCGGCAGGGCGAACAAACCACGGTGGTGACTGTCCATACAGGAAACTGCCAGAGGAGGAATGATGATCAGGGTTGAACACCTGTCGAAGTCATTTGGCGCCAAGCGCGCCGTTGATGACGTTTCGTTCGAGGTGGAAAAAGGCGAAGTGCTGGGTTTTCTCGGACCCAACGGCGCCGGCAAATCCACCACCATGCGCATGCTCACCGGATTCATTCCGCCATCGGCTGGCCGCATCAGTATCTGCGGCCACAACATGCTGGAAGATCCCATCCCCGCCAAGCGCCGTATCGGTTACCTGCCCGAATCCGCCCCGTCCTATGGCGAGATGAGCGTGGTGTCTTTCCTGCGCTTCATCGCTTCGGTGCGCGGACTGGCCGGCGAGGACATGCGCCGCGCCGTGCGCCGCGCGGTCGAGCTGTGCTCGCTGGAATCGGTGGTGGGGCAGACCATCGACACGCTGTCCAAGGGCTTCCGCCATCGCACCTGTTTCGCCCAGGCGCTCATTCATGACCCGGATGTGCTGGTGCTCGACGAGCCCACCGACGGCCTGGACCCGAACCAGAAACACGAGATGCGCACGCTGATCCGCCGCATGGGTGAGTCGAAGGCCATCATCTTCTCCACCCACATCCTCGAGGAAGTGGACGAGGCCTGTACCCGCGCCATCATCATCGACCGCGGCCGCATCGTCGCCAATGGCACGCCGGGCGAGCTGAAAGCGCGCTCGGAACGCGCCGGTGCTGTTTCGCTGGTGCTGGCTGGTGCTACTGCCGAAGCGGTGCAACCGAAACTGGAAGCGGTGGCTTCTGCCGGTCGCACTGAATTGCTGCACTCGGACGGCGATCGCGTGGCGATGCGGGTGTTTCCGCGCGAAGCCGGCAGCGGCGCACTGGCCGGTGCACTGGCCGAACTGGCGGTGCGCGAGAACTGGAAGATCGAGGAGTTCCGTACCGAGGAAGGCCGTCTGGATGAAGTCTTCCGCGCCATCACCCTCTCGGATACCGCCGCCCACAAGGCCGCCATGGCCAGGGAAGCAGCAGGAGCGCAGGCATGAGCACAAGCAAGGTACTGAGCAGCTGGGCGGTGGTGCGTATCATCGCCGGTCGCGAACTGGCCGCCTATTTCGAATCGCCGGTGGCCTACGTTTTCCTGGTGATCTTCCTGCTGCTGGCGGGTGTGTTCACCTTCACCATGGGTGGTTTCTTCGAGCGCGGCGAGGCGTCCCTGGGGGCCTTCTTCGGCTTTGTGCCCTGGCTGTTCCTGTTCCTGGTGCCGGCCATCGGCATGCGCTTGTGGTCGGAGGAGCGGCGTCTTGGCACCATCGAACTGTTGCTCACCATGCCGGTGACCATCCCGCAGGCCATACTCGGCAAGTACCTGGCGTCCTGGCTGTTCATCGCCATCGCGCTGGCGCTGACCTTCCCGGTGGTCATCACCGTGAACTGGCTGGGTGACCCGGACAATGGCGTCATCGCCACGGGCTACATCGGCAGCCTGCTGCTGGGTGGCGCCTACCTCGCGCTGGCCTGCATGACCTCGGCCATCACGCGCAACCAGGTGATCAGCTTCATCCTGGCGCTGATCCTGTGCATGGCGCTGATCCTGGTGGGCTTCGAGCCCATCACCGGCATGCTCTCGCGCATCGCCAGCCCCGGTGTGATCGAGTCGGTGGCGAGCTTCTCGGTGCTGACCCATTTCGACGGCTTCCAGAAGGGCGTGGTGGATTCGCGCGACCTGCTGTACTTCCTGTCGGTGATCGGCTTTGCCCTGTTCACCACGGGCGTGATCGTCCGCAACCGTCGCGCAGGCTGAGGGAACATGACCATGAAACACGACGAAAAAGCCCGTCTCGAGACGCTGCTGTATTCCACCGGGGGGGTGATCGCCCTGGTGGTGATCCTTATCCTGGCCAACTTCGTGCTGGGCAAGTTCAAGCAGCGCGTGGACCTGACCGACGGCCGGCTGTATACGCTGACCAGCGGCACCCGTGCGGTCATCGACAAGCTGGAAGCCCCGGTGCGCGTGCGCTTCTACTTCTCGCAGGGCGAAGGCACGCTGCCCTTGCAGGTGAAGGCGTTCGGCCGTCGCGTCGAGGACCTGCTCGCCGAGTATCGCCAGCAGGGCGGTGACAAGGTGATCATCGAGAAGCTCGATCCCAAGCCTGACTCCGACGCCGAAGATGCCGCCGAGCTCGATGGCGTGGAGCCGCAGACGCTGCAGACCGGCGACAAGTTCTACCTCGGCCTGGCCATCAGCTATGCCGGCCAGCGCCTGGCCATACCGGCGCTGTCGCTGGACCGCGAGGAATTGCTGGAGTACGACCTGACCCGCGCCATCGCCCGTGCCGCCAACCCGGAGAAACCGGTGATCGGGGTGATGAGCGCCATGCCGCTGTTCGGCTCGCGCGGCATGCCCCAGCGTGGCATCCCGCCCTCGGAGAAGCAGGTGCTGATTTCGGAGCTCGAGCGTGACTTCACCGTGCGGCGCATCGAGATGAACCCGGAAAGCATCCCTGAGGACATCAAGGTGCTGCTGGTGGTGCATCCGCGCGACATCCAGGACAAGGGCCTGTATGCCATCGACCAGTACGTCATGCGCGGCGGCAAGCTGGTGGCGATGATGGATCCGTTCAGCTACTTCGATGCCCAGTACGCGCCGCAGGCGGCGCAGGGCGCCGCAGGCACTGCTTCGACGCTGGACAAGCTGACGCGTGCCTGGGGCATCACCATGGATGGCACGCGGGTGCTGTCGGACACGCGCTACACCTCCGGCCAGGGACCGCGGGCCATGCCAACGGTGCTGACGCTGTTGCAGGATGCCTTCAACAAGGATGATGTGGCCACCCGTCGCCTGAGCAACCTGCTGCTGCCTTTCCCGGGCGCTTTCATCGGCAAGCCGGCTGAGGGACTAACCCAGACGGTGCTGGTGAAGAGTTCCACCTACTCGAAGCTGGTGGAATCTGCTGACGCCACCAAGGCGGGCGCGGCGGCCTTGAGCGGCTTCCAGCCTTCCAACACCGAGTTCCCGCTGGTGATGAAGCTGACCGGCAAGTTCAAGTCGGCTTTCCCCGATGGTCGTCCGGTCGAGGTACCTAAGGATAAGGACGACAAGGGCGGTGCCAAGCCGCCCGCTGCCCTGACGCCGGCAGCCAAGCCGGCGGCCAAGGCGGCCGGCAAGGATGAGGGCAAACCCGCGGCCGTCCCGGCCCACCTGGTGCAAAGCGGTGACACCGCCGTGGTGCTGATTGCCGATGCCGACTTCGTCAATGATGGCGCGGCGGTGGAGATCCAGGAAGTGTTCGGCCAGCGCATCGTGGTGCCTTCCAACGGCAACCTCGCGCTGACCCAGGCGCTGATCGAGCAGTTTGCCGGCGACCCCAACCTGATCACGGTGCGCAGCCGCGCCGTGGTGTTGCGTCCGTTCACGGTGATCCGCGCCATGGAAGCCGAGGCGCAACAGGCCTTCACCGGCAAGATCAAGGAACTGGAGACCCAGTTGCAGCAAAGCTCGCAGAAGCTGCAGGCGTTGCAGCAGCAGCGCACGCCGGGACAGCAGGCTTCCACCATCCTCACCCCTGAGCAGCAGGCCGAGATCGACAAGTTCAAAGCCGTTTCCACCCAGGCCCGGCGTGAGTTGAAGGAAGTGCGCAAGGACTTGCGCGCCGACAGCGAGTCGCTGATGTTCTGGACCAAGGTCATCAATATCGGCCTGGTGCCGCTGCTGATTGTGCTGGCCGGCGTGTTCCTGGCCTTGTATCGCCGCAGGAGGATGGTGACGTTATGAGTCGCAAGCAATTTCTGATTCTGATCATCGCGCTGGTGGTGCTTGGCGCGGCCGGTGGCGCGCTCATGTGGTCTGAGCGCAGTGCCTGGGACAAGTCCGATGCCCGCGTCGGGCAAAAGCTGCTGCCCGAGTTCAAGGCGGCCGAGGTGGCACAGATCATCCTGCGGGATGGCCAGGGCCAGACCAGCCTGGTGAAGGACGGTGAGACCTGGAGGGTGAAGGAGCGTGCCGATTTCCCGGTGGAAATGGGGCGCCTGGCCGACCTGCTCAACAAGATTGCCGGCCTCAACGTGACGCAGACGCAGGGCCTGACGGCGGCCGAGCGCCCCGGTTTCATGCTGCTGGATCCGGATGCCAAGGACAAGCCTGCAGACAAGGGCACGGCGGGCAATACCGGCACGGTCATGGAGTTGAAGAATGCTGCCGGCAAGCCGATGGCGCGCCTGTTGTTGGGGCGCACCGTGATCAAGCGCGTGAACGAGCCGCCGGCTCCGGGCGAACAGCCCAAGGAATTCGACAAGGCGGTCGGCCGCCATCTGCTGTCCGGCACCGACGAGAAGCTCATGATCGTGGTGTCCGACGGACTGATCCAGGCCGAGGCAAAGCCGGAAGCCTGGGTGGCCAAGGAAGTGCTGCATGTCGACCGCACCAAGGGCATCAGCGTGGTCGGCCCCGAGGGCGCGCCGCGCTACAGCGTGGTGCGCAAGGAAGAGGGCGACTGGTGGAACTTCGGCGATGGCGGGGAGCGCCCCGACCAGCAGAAGGCCCAGGATTCTGTGAGCCCGCTCTATGCCGTGAACATCATCGATGTCGTGGCTGATCCGAAGAACGAGGTGACCGGCCTGGACAAGGCGGTGGTGGCCAAGGCCGAGACCTTCGACAACCTGACCTACACCATTCGCATTGGCAACAAGGTGCCCGGCGCCAAACCGGAGGACAACCGCTACTACGTGACTTTCTCCATTGCCGGCGACCCGCCCAAGGAGCGCGTGGCGTTCAAGGACGAGAAGCCTGAGGACAAGGAAAAGAAGGCCAAGGAATGGGTGGACTACCGCGTCAAGCTGCTGGAGCAGGTGGCGCGCGAGAAGGACTATTCGAAGTGGACCTTCCTCTTCCCGGCACGGCCCATCGAGCCGCTGCTGCGCACCCGTCCTGAAATGCTGCAGGAGAAGAAGCCGAAAAAGTAGCGCCGCAGCGCCTGCCACAACAAAAAACCGGCTCAGGCCGGTTTTTTGTTTCAGGCCTGCTCACCGAGAGGTGAATGGACAGAGTTTGCATTGCCACTCATTGCGGCCATCCATGGGCTACCAGCCGATGTTGCCGCCGCGCTGCAGCTTCACCTCGGCGTAATGGCGCGCCGACCAGCGGCCATCGCTGCGCTCGAACACCAGTGGTGTGGCATTGCTGGCCATGTCCTCCCTCAGCGTCACTCCGAGGCTGTAGGCAATGACGTAGAGGCTGCCACCGTGTGCCACCAGCAGCGTCGGGTCGGTGCTCGCAAGGCTGTTGGCCAGGGCCTGCCGGGTCGTTGTGACAAAGTCGATGAGGCGATCGCCGTTGGGTGGGTCGTAACTCCAGTCCAGTTCCGCCGACGAGGTGCCCACCAGGTCACCGAACCAGCGCTCGCGCAGGCCGGGTTCTTCGGTGGGTGACAGCTTCAGCGACTCGCCAGCGATCACCGCGGTCTGCCAGGCCCGGTGCATGGTGCTGGAGAGGATGCACCGCACGCCGCTGCCAGCCAGCAGCGCTGCCGCCTCGGCAGCCTGCGCCAGACCCGTCTCGTTCAGTTCGATTTCGGCATGCTGGAAGATGCGCAGGTGGTTGCCACGCGTTTCGCCGTGACGAAGGAAGATGAATCGTTCGGCGCGCGCGTCGGGCATTGGCGGAAGGCAGTGTTGCGCAATCGAGTCGATGCGGTGGCGTGCCACTCGCGCCTGCCAGGCGGCTGCCACACCGGTGGTGTCTGCGGGGACAGAGGAGAGGGCAGCGGGTTTGGTCATTGTTTGATCACATTCATTTATTTAATCTAATGATCGTGAGGATAAACACTTCAAAATGATCATAATTCATCGTCCGGAATGAGTTTCAGCAACTGCCGGTACTGGGCGGAGCGGGCGACGTAGTTGGCAGCGGTACGGGCGACCCGTACCTGATCCTCCGGTGTGAGTTCGCGGACGATCTTTGCCGGTGTGCCCATGAGCAGCACACCATCGGGAAAGCGCTTGCCTTCGGGCACCAGGGTATGGGCGCCGACCAGGCTGTGTTTGCCGATGTGCGCGCCATTGAGGATGACAGCATTCATGCCGACCAGGCTGCCTTCGCCGATGGTGCAGCCGTGCAGCATGACCTTGTGGCCGATGCTGACATCGGCTTCGAGGATGAGGGGCTTGCCCGGGTCGCAGTGCAGGACCGAGCCATCCTGGACGTTGACGCGGTCGCCGATGGTCACGCTTTCTGCGTCGGCCCGGACCACGCAGTTGAACCAGATGCTGGCCTGGTGGCCCAGGCTGACATCGCCGATGACGCTGGCTGATGGTGCGATGAAGTACTCGCTGGAGGCGAAGCGGATGCGCTTGTCACCCAATGCGAAGATGGTCATGTGGCTCCTTCCTGATCGTGTTGGCCTGGTGTCCGGACAGGCTGATTCTGGCGATACTGGCGGGGGCAATACGAGCCCGGCTTGCCGAAGCGGCCGCCTGCACCCTCCAGCACATGGCGCGCGCATCATAGCATCGCGAATCTGACAAATGCTGCGTGCTAACATCAGCCATGAATGCTGATCTGCATTGCCATTCAACGGCTTCCGACGGGCTCCTGCCCCCGGTGGAAGTGGTTGAGCGGGCCCATTGGCGCGGTGTGGATATGCTGGCCCTGACCGACCACGACGAGACCGTCGGGCTGGCCGCAGCGCGTAAGCGTGCCGAACACCTGGGCCTCCGGTTCATCAATGGCGTCGAAATCTCGGTGAGCTGGAAAGACGACACCGTGCACATCGTCGGGCTCAACATCGATCCGGCCAACCCGGCCCTGGATGCTGGCCTGTCGCGCATACGCGCGACGCGCGATGGCCGTGCCCAGCGCATCGCCGAAGCGCTGGAGGCGGAAGGGGTGCCCGATGCCCTGGCCGGCGCCTTGAAGTATGCCGGCAATCCGGAGTTGATCAGCCGGGCGCATTTCGCCCGTTACCTTGCGGCGCTGGGCTATGCGCGGGACGTCAAGTCGGTTTTCGATCACTATCTGGCCACCGGCAAACCCGGCTTCGTGCCGCATGCCTGGGCGACCCTGGAAGAGGCGCTGGCGTGGATCACCGGCAGTGGCGGCGTGGCAGTGCTGGCCCATCCCGGTCGCTGCCGCTTCAAGGGGGCGGAGATGCGCGATTTTCTAAGCCGCTTCCGCGAGGCCGGAGGCGAGGGTATCGAAGTGCTCTCCGGTACCCATTCGCCGGAGAATACGCGTGAGTTTGCCGATTTGGCGAAGGCCTTCGGGTTGCTGGCATCCCGCGCTTCGGATTTTCATGGGCCCGGGGAAAGCCGCATTGACCTGGGTGGCATGCCCGAATTGCCCGAGGGGCTGACGCCGGTGTGGCAGCGGTTCTCCTGAAAGACGCGGTACATCCCTCATGGCGCAGTATTTCCTCATCCATCCGACGCATCCGCAGCGCCGCCTGCTGCAGCAGGCCACGGCCATCGTCCGGGCTGGTGGTGTCATCGGTTACCCAAGCGATTCGAGTTATGCCATTGGCTGCCACATCGGCGACAAGGCAGCGCTGGAACGCATGCGCCGCATCCGCCAGGTGGATGACAAGCACCAGTTGACCCTGATGTGCCGCGACCTTTCCGAGATCGCCGTCTTTGCGCGCGTGGACAATGCGCAATACCGCCTGCTCAAGCGACTGACACCGGGCAGTTTTACGTTCATTCTGGAAGCAACACGGGAGCTGCCGCGGCGTATCCTGCATCCGCGCCGCAAGACCATAGGGATACGCGTACCGGACCATCCGGTGACCCATGCGCTGCTGGCAGAACTGGGCGAGCCGCTGCTGTCCACCACGGCCATCCTGCCCGGCGATGAGGCGCCGATCAGCGAGGGTCTGGAATTGCGCGAGCGTGTCGAGCATGACCTGGATCTGGTGCTTGATTGCGGTTCGTGTGGGGTGTTGCCGACCACGGTGATCGACCTGACTGGTCCAGAGCCGGTCATCGTTCGCCAGGGCAAGGGCGACGTTGGGGAACTCGGCTTGCGCTAGGGCGGTGGCGACCGTGCGATTTCCCTTGCCTGCCGGGAAGGCCGAAAATGGGGCCGCTCTGTTAGAATCCACCGTCGAATTTCCGGCATTTTCAGTCAGCAGCGGGCTCATGGAATCCCTAGTTCAGACCGTGGCAATCTATGCCTTGCCGGTCATCTTCGCCATCACGCTGCACGAGGCTGCGCATGGCTATGCTGCGCGCCATTTCGGTGACCTGACTGCCTGGCGGCTGGGGCGCGTCAGCCTGAATCCCATCCGTCACATCGATGTCCTGGGCACCATTGTGCTGCCCATCATCATCCTGTTGAGCACCAAGGGCAGCTTTGTGTTCGGTTGGGCCAAGCCGGTGCCGGTGGATTTTGGCGCATTGCGCAATCCCAAGCGCGACATGCTCTGGGTGGCCGCGGCCGGCCCCATGGCCAATCTGGCCATGCTGCTGGGCTGGGCGGCCGGCCTGAAGGTGGCCGTGCTCAGCGGCAGTGCGCCAGGTGGCTTTCTGGTCGAGGTGGCGCAGGCCGGCATCCTGACCAACGTGCTCTTTATGCTCTTCAACCTGCTGCCCATTCTGCCGCTGGACGGCGGGCGGGTGCTGTGCTCCTTATTGCCGGATCGCCTGGCTTATCCCTATTCCAGGCTGGAGCGGTTCGGATTTCCCATCCTCATCGGGCTGCTGCTGCTGAGCCAGTTCGGGTTCAATGTTCTCGGCTACATCCTCACGCCCATGATCGTCGGCGTGCTGACCGTGGTGGCCAGCCTTTTCCAGCTAACTGACTTCTGAGCGCATCCATGTACCAAGAACGCATCGTTTCGGGAATGAGGCCAACGGGTGCTCTGCACCTGGGGCACTACCACGGCGCCATCAAGAACTGGATACGCCTGCAGACGGAGTATCCCTGCTATTTCTTCGTCGCGGACTGGCATGCGCTGACCACCCATTACAACACTCCCGAGGTGATCGAGCGCAATGTCTGGGACATGGTCATCGACTGGCTGGCAGCCGGCATCGACCCGGCGCAGTCTGTGCTGTTCCTGCAGTCGCGTGTCCCCGAACATGCCGAACTGCACACGTTGCTTTCCATGATCACCCCGCTGGGCTGGCTGGAGCGCGTGCCGACCTACAAGGACCAGCAGGAAAAGCTCTCCGACAAGGATTTGTCGACCTACGGTTTCCTGGGTTATCCGCTGCTGCAGAGTGCCGACGTGCTGATCTATCGTGCCAAGTATGTGCCGGTGGGCGAGGATCAAGTCCCGCACATCGAGTTCATGCGCGAGATTGCACGCCGCTTCAACCACATCTACGGCCGTGAGCCAGGCTTCGAAGACAAGGCCAGGGAAGCGGCCAAAAAGATGGGCAGCAAGAAGGCCAGGCTGTATGCGGAGCTTCGCACCCGTTACCAGGAGCAGGGCGACGCCCAGGCGCTCGAGTCGGCGCGCGCGCTGCTGGAGGAGCAGCAGAACCTGTCGGCAGGCGACAAGGAACGGCTGTTCGGCTACCTCGAAGGCGGCGGGCGCATGATCCTGGTCGAGCCGGAAGTGCTGCTGACCGAGGCTTCGAAATTGCCCGGGCTGGATGGCGCCAAGATGTCCAAGTCCTACAACAACACCATCGCGCTGCGCGAAGACCCTGACGTCATCGTGAAGAAGATGCGCACCATGCCAACGGACCCTGCACGCGTGAAGCGCACCGATCCCGGCAATCCGGAAAAGTGCCCGGTGTGGCAATTTCACGTGGTGTATTCGGATGACAAGACCCGCCAGTGGGCGGACCAGGGTTGTCGTTCTGCAGGGATCGGTTGCCTGGAATGCAAGCAACCGGTGATCGACGCAGTGCTCAAGGAAGTGGCGCCCATACGCGAGCGCGCCCAGAAGTACATGGACGATGTGACGCTGGTGAAGAACATCGTCGCCGACGGCTGCGAGAAGGCGCAGAAGCTGGCCCAGGAGACCATGCGTGAGGTGCGCGAAGCCATGGGCCTGGATTATTCATGAGTGTCGCCGCCGAGAGCCTGCCTGTGCAGGGCACCATTCCGACACCGGTCGCCGATCCGGTGCTGCCGCACATCGCCAGGGTGCGCGGCGAGCTGCTGGCCGAACTGCCGCAGGACCTCTACATTCCACCAGACGCCTTGGAGGTGTTCTTCGATACCTTCGAAGGTCCGCTCGACCTGCTGCTCTACCTCATACGCAAGGCCAACATCGACATTCTCGACATACCGATGGCGCGGCTGACCGAACAGTACATCGAGTACGTCGAGGTGATGCGGCACAAGAACCTCGAGCTGGCGGCCGAGTACCTGGTCATGGCGGCCATGCTGATGCAGATCAAGTCGCGCATGCTTCTGCCGAGGCCCAAGGCGATCGAGGAGGAGCACGACCCGCGTGCCGAACTGGTACGGCGCCTGCTCGAGTACGAGCGCATGAAGGTTGCCGCCCAGAAGATCGACGCCTTGCCGCAACTGGGGCGTGATTTCCAGGCCGTTGAAGTCTGGATCGAAGAGACCCTGATTGAGCGTTTGCCGCAGGTGAGCCTGGATGATCTCACCGTGGCCTGGCGTGCCGTGGTGGCGCGGGCCAAAGTCAACCAGCATCACCATATCTCGCGCGACCAGTTGTCGGTGCGCGAGTACATGACGACCATCCTGCGCAAGCTCGGCGGCGGGCAGTTCACCGAATTTGCGAGCCTGTTCGATACCACCAAGGGTGTACCCATGCTGGTGGTCAATTTTCTGGCGGTGCTGGAACTGGTGCGCGAGCGCCTGATCGAGATCACCCAGGCCGAGCCCTTTTCCCCCATCTATGTGAAGCTGATTCATGCTCAGCCCTAGCGAAGTCAAAGTGGTCCTGGAGGCCGCGCTGCTTTCCACGACGACCCCGTTGTCCATAGGCGAGTTGCGCCATCTGTTCGAAGAGGAGGTGGGTGGCGATACTGTCCGCCGCCTGCTGGACGAGTTGCGCAATGACTGGAATGGCCGGGGTGTCGAACTGGTCACCCTGTCCTCGGGCTGGCGTTTCCAGACCAGGCCGGCATTCAATCAGTATGTCGATCGGCTCCAGCCGGAACGGCTGCCGCGCTATTCGCGGGCGGTGATGGAGACGCTGGCCATCATTGCCTATCGCCAGCCGGTTACCCGCGGCGACATCGAGGACATACGCGGGGTGACCGTGTCCACCGACGTCATCAAGAAGCTGGAGGAACGCGGCTGGATCGATGTTGTCGGACAACGTGATGTGCCGGGCCGTCCGGCACTGTATGCCACTACCAAAACTTTCCTGGATGACCTGGGTTTGCGTACGCTGCAGGAACTCCCACACCTGGATGAGATTGCGAGGAACTTTGAACTCACACCGACCGAAATCGCCCCGCAAACCGAGCCGCAGTCCGCTGCGCCAGCCACAGAAGAGCACCCAGAAGCAGAGCCCGAGGAGCAACGGGACGAGGGGGGCGACGTCGTCCCGGACGACCAGGCAGACAGAGGGGAGTTGGGAGAGCAGGCGGGAGACAGGCAGGCAGATGACCGGGGAGAGGGCGCCCCGGATGGAGGAGCGGACAGCGGGCCGGACGGATACGAGGAGGGCATCGCCCGGCGCGAATCCATCGAGTCGCCCGGGGGGCGATCCGAAACGGACGTCGAGGCAGGATCGGAGCCCGGAGTCGAGGCCATTTCAGACGCCGTCGAAACCCCGGGGTCGGAGTGGCCGAACGGAGGGCCCGGCGAGCCCGTTGAGGAAGCCGGAGGGGTCGAGACCTCAGCGGGATTGGACGGATCGGGGAGCGACACAGAACCGGACGGCCAGGCCGATGGGGGCGGCAGCGACGAAGGGACCGAAACGGAAGAGCCCGATACGCGAGGGGCGGGCGGGAGCACCTGACGCCGGGCATCTGTCGGTGCAGTCCTCGGCTGAGGCATCCGAGAAGCTGCAAAAGGTGCTGGCCAGGGCGGGGTTGGGCTCCCGTCGCGACATGGAAGTGCTTGTGGAGGCAGGCCGGGTCACGGTCAATGGGGCGCCGGCAGGCATAGGTCAGCGCGTTATTCCGGGAGACCGCATTGCCGTTGACGGTCGCATGGTCCGTATCGGTGAGGCGCCTGCCGAGGCGCAGATCCTGATTTATCACAAGCCGGCCGGGGAGATGGTGACTTCGCGGGATCCCGAAGGCCGCCCGACCGTGTTTGAAAGCCTGCCCCGGATCAAAGGGGGGCGCTGGATTGCCATCGGTCGCCTGGATTTCAATACCAGCGGCCTGCTGCTGTTCACCGATTCCGGTGAACTGGCCAATGTGCTGATGCACCCACGGGCCGGACTGGAGCGGGAATATGCCGTGCGTGTCATGGGGCAGTTGACTTCCGAGCAAATGAAGGCGTTGACAATGGGGGTGGAGCTGGAAGATGGACCCGCCGCCTTCCAGAAGATCAGCTTCCAGGGCGGCGAGGGCAGCAATCACTGGTATTCCGTGGTGCTGGATGAGGGGCGGAATCGCGAAGTTCGCCGCATGTTCGAGCATTTCGGTCTGGTGGTCAGCCGGCTGATCCGGGTCCGCTTTGGATCATTGAGTCTGCCATCGGATCTGCCACGTGGTCGCTGGAAAATTCTTGCACCGCAGCAAGTTGCAGCATTCACTGCTGAACTTGCCTCTTCATGATCTATCGAAATAGATGCGGGTTTGGCCTTGTTTCGGAAGACGAATCTTGCTAGACTAGCGTCCGCTTTAAACAGGGGCGTTGCCCAGGAGAACGGGGAGCGTGGTAAAGACAAAAAATGGGCTGTACAGGCCCATTTTTTATTTGTGGTGCCGAAATGCGTGGTGGTTTGGATGCGCTGGAAAAGCTACTGACCCAGACGCTATCAGGTTTGGGTTACGAGCTTTCTGATCTTCATTTATCAAATAAAAACAAGTACTTCCAGATTTTTATTGATAAGGGATTTGAGCAGGGTGTGCCCAATGGTGGCATCACCCTGGAGGACTGCCAGAGAGCCAGCCAGCAGGTGCAGCGGGTGCTCGAGGTGGAAGGAATCGACTACGACCGGTTGGAGGTGTCTTCGCCCGGTCTGGACCGCAGGCTCAAGAAGCCAGCGGACTTTGTGCGCTTCAGGGGGCACGAAGCGGAAGTGCGGCTGTGTGTGCCGGTGAATGGCCGGCGCAGGCTGGTTGGAACGTTGGTTGAACTGGTTGGCGAAGTGCTGCAGATGGACGTCGACGGGGTACGCTTTGAAGCGGAACTCGGGAATGTTGAGCGGGCGCGTCTGGTGCCGAAGATTTAAGGAGCAGGAGGTTGCAAGTGAACCGCGAATTGCTATTGCTGGTCGATGCCCTTGCGCGCGAGAAGAACGTCCACAAGGAGACGGTCTTCGGGGCGCTCGAGATGGCCATTGCTTCTGCAACCAAGAAGCGCTTCAGCGAAGAAGTTGAAGTGCGCGTTTCCATCGACCGTGAAACCGGAGATTTCGAGTCCTTCCGACGCTGGCAGGTGCTGGCTGACGATGCCGTCGAATCGCCTCCGCACCAGATTGCGCTATCCGAAGCGCAAAAGCAGTACGGCGACATCCAGGTCGAGGACTACATCGAGGAACAACTTGAGCCGATCGAGTTCGGCCGGATTGGCGCCCAGGCAGCCAAGCAGGTCATTCTGCAGCGCATCCGCGATGCCGAGCGCGAGCAACTGCTCCAGGATTTCCTGGCCCGCAATGAGAAGATGGTCACCGGCACGGTCAAGCGCATCGAGCGTGGCAATGCAATGATCGAGGCAGGGCGTGTGGAGGCTGTGCTTCCCCGCGACCAGATGATTCCCAAGGAGAACCTGCGCGTCGGGGATCGCGTGCGTGCCTACCTGCAGCGCGTTGAGCGCGCGCTGCGCGGGCCGCAGCTAATCCTGTCGCGAACCGCTCCGGAGTTCATCGGCGAGCTGTTCCGTCTGGAAGTTCCTGAAATTGAGGAAGGTCTGCTGGAGATCAAGTCGGCAGCCCGCGATCCCGGCATACGCGCAAAGATCGCGGTGCATGCCAAGGACAAGCGCATCGACCCCATCGGCACCTGTGTCGGCATGCGCGGATCGCGCGTTCAGGCAGTCACGCAGGAACTGGGCGGCGAGCGAGTCGACATCGTGCTTTGGTCCCCGGATCCTGCCCAGTTCGTGATCGGGGCATTGGCGCCGGCGGAGGTTTCCAGCATTGTGGTGGATGAGGAAAAGCATGCCATGGACGTGGTTGTGGACGAGGAGAATCTCGCCATCGCCATCGGCCGCAGCGGTCAGAATGTCCGTCTCGCCTCGGAGTTGACCGGCTGGACGATCAACCTCATGAACGAGGCCGAGTCGATCGAGAAGAGCCGTGCCGAGAGCGAGGTCACACGAAAGCTGTTCATGGAAAAGCTGGATGTCGACCAGGAAGTGGCCGATATCCTCATCCAGGAGGGCTTCGCCTCGCTGGAAGAGGTTGCCTACGTGCCGATCACCGAAATGACGGAGATCGAGGCGTTTGACGAGGCGACGGTGAACGAACTGCGCAGCAGGGCGCGTGACGCGCTGATCGTGCAGGCTATCAAGAGTGAAGAGCAGGCCGAGGGCGTGGACCCGGAGTTGCGCAGCCTCGAAGGCATGGATGGCGATCTGGCCGGCAAGCTTGTGGTGGCGGGAATCAAGACACGCGACGATCTTGCCGACCTCGCGGTCGACGACCTGGTCGAAATTTCGGGTATCGACAATGAGCGCGCGAAGGAACTGATCATGAAGGCTCGCGCGCACTGGTTCAAGGAATAGTTGGGAACACAATGGCACAAACGAGCGTCGCTCAATTCGCCGGGGAACTAAAGGTTCCGCCGTCATTGCTGCTCGAGCAGCTCCGTGCTGCCGGGGTCAGCAAGCTCCAGGCAGAGGATATCTTGTCCGATCAGGACAAGACCATGCTTCTTGATTATCTGCGCAAGTCGCATGGTGCAGCGGAGCCGAAGAACAAGATCACGCTGATGCGCAAGCAGACTTCAGAGATCATCAAGAAGTCCGATGCAAGCGGGAGGGCGCGAACCATTCAGGTAGAGGTCAAGAAGAAACGCGTTTTCGTGAAGCGCGATTCCGATCTGCCTGAAGTGCCTGCCTCGGCACCAGCACCTGTGTTGGTTGCTGCTCCTGAGCCCGAACCAATCCCTGCGCCCCCCCCCATTCCGGAACCTGTGGTCATTCCAGAACCTGTCGTGGTCGCTCCCGCACCGATTCCGGAGCCAGAGCCGGCACCCGAGCCCGAGCCCGAGCCGGCACCCGAGCCCGTCCCGGAGCCTGTTCCAACGGCCGAAACCAAGCCATCCGCAGCGCCAGCACCATCGGCGCCCAAGGATGCCCCAGTGCGCGTACACGTGCCCTACGTGATCAATGCCAAGGAAGTACAGGTCCGTGAAGCCGAAAGGCGCCGGGACCAGGAGCTGGCATCACGACAGGCAGCGGAACTGGCAGAGAAGCAGGGACGCGAACAAAGAGCAGCCGAGCTGAAGAGGGCCGAGGCATTGAAGGCTGCGGCGCCGGTTGCACCCGTAGCGCCGGTTGCACCGGTTGCACCGGTAGCTGGTGCTGCCACCGGTGATACCACACTGCACAAGCCCAAGACATCGGATGCAACTGCGGCCGACCGCAAGAAGAAGCCGGTCACCACGGTATGGAAGGATGAATCGGCAAAACGCCGCACCATCAAGACCCGGGGCGACGTGCAAGGTGCTTCCGGTTGGCATTCC
This sequence comes from Betaproteobacteria bacterium, assembly GCA_947474715.1. Lineage (GTDB taxonomy): Bacteria > Pseudomonadota > Gammaproteobacteria > Burkholderiales > SG8-39 > CAIYPG01. Next base: position 16,734 of record CANJJT010000019.1, on the reverse strand, counting down.
CGCGGACGCAATAAAGGCGGCGGTCATGCAGGTGGGGGCGATGCTGAAAGCCAGTTCGTCTCGCCCACTGAACCTGTAGTGCGAGAAATTCATTTGCCCGAGACCATCACGGTTGCGGACCTGGCCCACAAGATATCGGTGAAGGCTGCGGAAGTCATCAAGATGTTGATGAAACTTGGCAGCATGGTCACGATCAATCAGGTGCTCGATCAGGAAACGGCAATGATTGTCGTCGAGGACATGGGGCACAAGGCGATTGCGGCGAAGCTGGATGATCCGGAGGCCTATCTTGTCGAAAAAGCCGCCGAAGGCCAGTCCGAGACGCGCGCGCCCGTCGTGACAGTGATGGGTCACGTTGACCATGGCAAAACCTCACTGCTGGACTATATCCGGCGTGCCAAGGTGGCCGCTGGCGAGGCAGGCGGAATCACCCAGCACATCGGTGCCTATCACGTGGAAACGCCGCGGGGCATGATCACATTTCTCGACACGCCAGGCCATGAGGCTTTTACGGCAATGCGCGCTCGCGGAGCCAAAGTCACCGACCTGGTGATTCTGGTGGTTGCCGCAGATGATGGCGTGATGCCGCAAACGATTGAAGCCATCTCCCATGCACGGGCGGCCAAGGTGCCTCTGGTTGTGGCGATCAACAAGATCGACAAGCCGGATGCCAATCCAGATCGCGTCAAGCAGGAACTGGTTGCCCATAGCGTGATCCCTGAAGAGTACGGTGGTGATTCACCTTTCGTTTCGGTGTCAGCAAAGACCGGCAAGGGCATTGATGATCTTCTAGAACAAGTGCTTCTGCAAGCCGAAGTGCTGGAGCTGAAGGCTCCCGCCGACACCGCGGCCAGAGGCATTGTGATCGAAGCTCGGCTGGACAAGGGTCGGGGGCCGGTGGCCACCGTGCTGGTGCAATCCGGAACGCTGCGGCGTGGTGATGTAATTCTCGCCGGGTCTGCCTACGGCCGTGTCCGTGCCATGCTGGACGAAAATGGCCACCCCATACAGTCAGCTGGCCCTTCGATTCCGGTAGAAATACAGGGTCTGGCGGATGTTCCCGGTGCTGGCGATGAGATCGCCGTGCTGACCGACGAGCGCAAGGCGCGCGAAATCGCCTTGTTCCGCCAGGGCAAGTTTCGTGAGGTCAAGCTGGCCAAGAAGCAGGTGGCAAACCTGGAGAACATGTTTGAGAAAATGGGCGAGGGTGAAGCAAAGACTCTGGCCCTTCTGATCAAGGCCGACGTGCAGGGCTCGCAGGAGGCGCTGGTACATGCGCTGGCCAAGCTGTCGACCGCTGAAGTCAAGGTCAACGTGATTCACAGCGCAGTGGGTGGCATCACCGAGTCTGACGTCAATCTGGCACTGGCTTCGAAGGCAGTGGTGATCGGCTTCAACACCCGTGCCGATGGCACCGCCCGCAAGCTGGCAGAGTCCTCGGGCGTGGATATCCGCTACTACAACATCATTTATGAAGCTGTGGATGAGGTGAAGGCAGCTTTGTCCGGCATGCTGACGCCGGAGAAGAAGGAAGTCGTTCTTGGCATGGTCGAGATCCGCCAGATCTATCGAATCTCCAAGGTCGGTACTGTTGCTGGTTGTATGGTCACGGATGGACTGGTGAAGCGGTCGGCTCGCGTGCGTCTTCTGCGTGACAACGTCGTGAGACATGATGGGGAACTGGACTCGCTCAAGCGCTTCAAGGACGATGTTCGGGAAGTCAAATCCGGATTCGAGTGCGGTCTTTCTCTGAGGGGCTACGACGACCTCAATGAAGGTGATCAACTAGAAGTTTATGAGGTTCAGGAAGTTGCCAGGGCACTTTGATCGGCGGGCTCTTGCCTGCTGATGATGTCCTGACTTCATTCCCAAACAGGCATGGCTAACGTTCAGCGCCAGCGTCGGGTTGCCGACCAGATCCAGCGTGAGCTATCCGAGATCATCAGGATGGAACTCAAGGATCCACGGGTGGGCATGATTACGCTCACCGATGTGGAAATGTCCCCCGACCTGACGCATGCCAAGGTGTTTTTCACCTGCCTTGGTGATGAGGAGGCGCAGAAACTGGCGATTACCGGTTTGAAGCGAGCATCGGGATTCCTGAGGACGATGCTGGGCAGGCAGCTCAAGATACACAGCACGCCAGAATTGCATTTTGCCTATGATCCATCAGTTGAAACGGGTGTCCGCATTTCGCGATTGATAGACGAGGCATTGGCACCGCCTCCAGAACCCGGGAAGCCGCGACGGGCTCCTGCAAAGCGTGAGTGAACCCCCATGCGCAAGAAGCGCGACAGCCGTGCTGTGGACGGTATCCTGCTGCTGGACAAGCCTCAGGGAAGGACTTCCAATTTTGCATTGCAGCGGGTAAAGCACTTGTATCGGGCCGAGAAGGCCGGTCATACGGGCACGCTGGACCCCATGGCCACTGGGTTGCTGCCCATCTGCCTTGGCGAGGCGACGAAGTTTGGATCAGTGCTGCTTGAGTCGGAAAAATCCTATTTGGCCACCCTGAAACTGGGTGAGTGCACCGATACCGGGGATGCAGAAGGTGCGGTGGTGGAGCGTCGCCCCGTCGTGGTTACGCTTGAAGGAGTTCAAGCGGCCCTGAAATCCTTTCGTGGAGAGATATCCCAGATTCCGCCGATGTATTCGGCCCTGAAGCGTGATGGGCGTCCTCTCTATGAACTGGCTCGACAGGGTAAGACCGTTGAACGTGAAGCCCGGAAAGTTACCATCAGCAAGCTGGTCTTGCTTGAATTCAAAGACGAAACTCTTGTTCTGGACGTTACCTGTAATAAAGGAACCTATGTCCGGGTGTTAGCTGAGGATATTGGTTTGAACTTGGGGTGTGGGGCACATCTCACTGGTTTGCGGCGGACATCGGTGGCTGGATTTACGATCGAGCAGGGTATCTCCCTGGCCAGCCTGGATGAGTTAGAAGATGCAGATCGAAATTCGCTCCTGCTTCCGCTGGATACAATGCTGGCCCCACTTGAAATGCTGCGGCTGTCCGAGAGTTTGACGGCCCGTTTTGGGCACGGAATGACGGTTCAAGTGTCAAATGCTGCAGTGAAACCAGGGAAATGTCGTATTTACTCGTTCGAAGAACGCTTTATGGGAATAGGTGTTCTTGACACGAACGGGTGGCTCAAGCCGGAAAGATTGATCAAAATGGCCGATTTACCCATCGGTTTTCCCCCGGGACATACCCAAAGTGCTTGAGTGGATTCGGGAAGTTGCGTAGAATGCCGGCCTTTCCAGTGGAGAAAAAAGAATGTCTGTGACCGTTGCGCAAAAGGCGCAAATCGTATCTGATCATCAACGCGCTGCTGGCGACACCGGATCATCGGAAGTGCAGGTTGCGCTTCTCACCGCCCGCATCAATGGGCTGACCGATCACTTCAAGAGCAATGTCAAGGATCATCATTCCCGCAGGGGCCTGCTTAGGATGGTCAGTCAGCGACGCAAGCTGCTCGATTATCTGAAGAGCACCGACACTGACAAGTACCGCAAGCTCATTGAGCGGCTTGGTCTCAGGAAGTGACTTTCCGGCGCCCATTCGAAAGGATGGGCGTTGTCGTTTTTGCCTTTGATATACACATTGGCGCTCAGGCGAATGCCCGGCGCCGTTCATTGTTTGTTGACCAATTGAGAACCTTATGTCGTTGACACCCATCAAGAAGACCTTCACCTACGGCGCCCATCAGGTAACGCTGGAAACCGGTGAAATTGCTAGACAGGCACATGGTGCCGTCATCGTGAGCATGGATGACACGGTGGTGTTGTGCACCGTTGTTGCCGCCAAGAATGCGAAGCCAGGCCAGGACTTTTTTCCGCTGACGTGTGACTACATCGAGAAGACCTATGCGGCCGGAAAAATCCCCGGAGGGTTCTTCAAGCGTGAAGGCCGGCCTTCAGAGAAGGAAACCCTGACCTCACGCCTGATCGACCGTCCAATCCGCCCGCTTTTCCCTGATGGTTTTTATAATGAAGTCCAGGTCGTTGCGACAGTGATGTCGGTGAACCCTGAAGTGGACCCGGATATTCCTGCCCTCATCGGCGTGTCGGCTGCGTTGACCCTGTCCGGCATTCCATTCAATGGTCCCATTGGCGCTGCCCGGGTTGCTTACATTGATGGCCAGTACATTCTCAATCCAACGATGAGCCAGCTCAAGGAAAGCAAGCTGAATCTGGTTGTTGCCGGAACCGAGCATGCGGTGTTGATGGTCGAATCCGAAGCGAACGAACTGTCCGAGGAAGTGATGCTGGGATCGGTGGTGTTCGGGCATGAGCAGATGCAGGCTGCCGTGCAGGCGATTCAAGAGCTCGCCGATCAGGCGGCCAAGCCGGTATGGGAGTGGAAGCCGGCGTCAAAGGATGAGTCTCTCATTGCCCGCATTTCCGAGCTGGCCGAAGGGCCTCTTCGGGAGGCATACAAGATTCGCAGCAAGCAGGCTCGTAGCACCCGCCTGTCCGAGATCGGTCGTGAGCTGACTGCCAAGCTTGCCGAGGGGGCAGAGAAGCCGCTGGATTCGAATTTGGTTGGCGACATCCTGTTTGCGCTGGAGTCGAAGATCGTTCGCAGCCAGATTCTTGATGGTGAACCCCGCATCGATGGACGTGACACTCGCACCATCCGCCCAATTTCCATCCGGGTGGGTGTGTTGCCCCGTACACATGGCTCTGCACTGTTCACCCGTGGCGAGACGCAGGCGCTGGTGGTTGCCACTCTCGGCACTGGTCGTGACGAGCAGATCATTGATGCTCTGCAGGGTGAGTACAAGGAGCGCTTCATGCTTCACTACAATATGCCTCCCTACGCAACAGGTGAAACAGGCCGTGTTGGTTCGCCGAAGCGTCGCGAGATCGGGCACGGTCGTCTGGCCAAGCGCGCTCTGGCTGCAATGCTGCCTGCGGCCGAAGAGTTTGGCTACTCGATGCGTGTTGTGTCTGAAATCACAGAATCCAACGGATCATCCTCCATGGCCAGTGTGTGCGGCGGAAGTCTGGCTCTTATGGATGCCGGCGTGCCCATCAAGGCGCACGTGGCCGGTATTGCCATGGGCCTTATCAAGGATGGAAACCGCTTTGCAGTTCTCTCCGACATCCTCGGCGATGAGGATCACTTGGGTGACATGGATTTCAAGGTGGCTGGCACGAGCAATGGCGTTACAGCGCTTCAGATGGATATAAAGATCGAGGGAATCACCAAGGAAATCATGCAGGCGGCGCTGATCCAGGCCAAGGAAGGTCGCTTGCATATTCTTGGGATCATGGAAGGCGCACTCGATGGCTCACGGACGGAAATCTCAAGCTTTGCACCTCGTATCATCAAGCTGAAAATAAATCCAGAGAAGATCCGGGACGTGATTGGCAAAGGTGGTGTTGTCATCCGGGGGATTCAGGAAGATACCGGTACTACCATCGAAATCGGTGATGACGGTACGATCTCCATCGCTTGTATCAGCAGCGAAGGTGGCGAGGCAGCGAAGAAGCGCATTGAGGACATCACGGCTGATGTCGAGGTTGGCCGTATTTATGATGGCACTGTGCTCAAGTTGCTCGATTTCGGAGCCATCGTGCAGTTGTTGCCGGGCAAGGACGGCTTGCTGCACATATCACAGATCAGCCATGAACGGGTGAACAACGTTTCCGACCATCTCAAGGAAGGTCAATCTGTCAAGGTGAAGGTACTCGAAGCCGATGAAAAGGGACGTGTCCGGCTATCCATGAAGGCCATCAAGGATGCCCCCCAGCCTGCAAGTTCCTGATGGGGTTTGCTTGTCAAAAAAAAGGCGCCCGCTGGGCGCCTTTTTTTCGATTTGGGCAAGCTACCTTGCGACCTGTTTTTCCCGTAACTCCTCCAGAGTTTTGCAATCAATGCACAGCGTGGCAGTTGGTCGTGCTTCGAGCCTCTTCAGCCCAATCTCAACACCACACTTGTCACAGAATCCGTAGTCGTCAGCATCTATCCGGGTGAGGGTTTCATCAATTTTTTTATGAGTTTCCGTTCCCTGTCCCTGTTTCGCAGTTCTAATGCAACGTCTGACTCCTGACTAGCCCTGTCATTGGGGTCGGCGAACACCGTGGCCTCGTCCTGCATGGAGTGAACCGTGCGGCCTATGTCCTGTGACAACTCTTCCTTGAGGGTATCGAGGATTCTGCGGAAATGCGCTCTTTGCTTGGCGTTCATGTATGCCTCGCTCGTTGTTGCGGCGTAGGCGGGCACTGACTTGTACAGCATTTCCAAGGTTTGCTCCATCAAATGAAGGCGTCTTCATACCAGAAAAAGGTAGCTTACAGCAAGCCTCCGCAACAATGATTTCGGTGGCTGGATTCCGGATAGTCTGCGCGGCCCCTTTTTTAAATATTTAGGGAGGGAAAAGTTGAGCGCACGTTAGCGGCATTGGGCACAAAATCCAGATAAAATAGATGCTTATCTCTCTTTCCTGTCGTGAAGCATCGATTTCCACCGAGATCGGCAGGCAGGCCCTTTGCTATTGAACATTTGGAGACCAGGAATGGCTGTTGAAAGAACTTTGTCAATCATCAAACCCGATGGCGTGGCCAAGAACGTCGTAGGGCAGATTTACTCGCGATTTGAAGGCGCCGGACTGAAGATCATTGCTGCAAGGATGATGCAGCTTTCTGCCCGCGAGGCGGAAGGGTTTTATGCAGTGCACAAGGATCGTCCTTTTTTCCGAGACCTTGTGAACTTCATGATCTCGGGGCCTGTCATAGTTCAGGTACTGGAGGGAGAGAACGCGATTCTGAAGAATCGTGACCTGATGGGCGCAACTGATCCCAAGAAGGCTGACAAGGGCACAATCAGGGCTGACTTTGCCGACAGCATTGACGCAAATGCTGTGCACGGCTCAGATGCAGCAGATACTGCACATAACGAGATTGCCTTTTTCTTTCCTGCGCTGGATATATTTCCGCGCTGACAGGGAATCACCCGCAAACCAGCATGACAGCCAATCTGCTTGATTACGATCACGACGGACTCGTTGATTTCTTCCGGGAGATTGGCCAGAAACCTTTTCGTGCCCGACAGGTACTTCGCTGGATTCATCGCTCAGGTGCGAGCGAATTTGCCGCAATGAGTGACCTCGCGAAGTCCCTGCGTGAGGTACTCGAAAATACTGCGCGAGTGGATGTACCACGGGTGATCAGTGATCAGGTGGCCGCTGACGGGACACGGAAGTGGCTAATCGATGTTTCCTCGAGTGCCGTTGAGACAGTATTCATCCCTGCTGAAGGCCGGGGAACCTTATGTATATCGAGCCAGGCCGGGTGCACGCTGGATTGCGGATTCTGTTCTACTGGTAAGCAGGGTTTCAACCGTAATTTGAGCACAGCCGAGATTATCGGCCAGTTGTGGATAGCGAGCAGGGCATTGGCGCGCCCCGACGGGGAGCGGGTGATCAGCAACGTGGTGATGATGGGCATGGGGGAACCCTTGCTGAATTACGACCGCGTGGTGCCTGCACTCAGGATCATGCTGGATGACAATGCCTACGGTCTTTCGCGCAGACGTGTCACTGTGTCGACGTCCGGCATTGTGCCGATGATGGACAGATTGAGTGAAGAATGTCCGGTTGCATTGGCAGTTTCCCTGCATGCGCCGACTGACGAATTGCGGGACAGGCTCATGCCAATCAACAGAAAGTATCCTCTGTCGGAGTTGCTCGCCTGTTGCAGGAGATACCTCGAGCGAGCTCCCAGGGACTACATCACGTTTGAGTATGTGATGCTGGATGGTGTCAATGACAAACCGGAAGACGCGCGGCTTCTGATTGATCTGGTCGCTGATACATCCTGCAAGTTCAACCTTATTCCGTTCAATCCCTTTCCCAATGCGGAATTCCGCAGGTCCACTGGTTCAGCCATCAGCAGGTTCAGCGAAATTCTGAACAGGGCGGGTATCACGACAACAACCAGGAAGACCCGTGGGAGTGACATAGATGCAGCCTGTGGGCAACTGGCTGGACAGGTACAGGATAGAACCAGGCGTGCGATTCGCTGGGCAAGATCCGTGCAATGAATATGTTATTTTCAGTCCTGCTCATTGTGATTGTGGCAGCTCTCATGAGTGGATGTGTGGCCCAAGGCTCCGGAATTGCTGACAGGGGAGCCGAGGTTGACTCCAGCCTTATCATCGCGGAACAGGGCCCACCAAGAGAGCGGGCAAGAATACATACAGAACTGGCTGCTGCTTATTATGAGCGCGGCAATCTTGCTGTGGCGCTTGAAGAGATCAGGATTGCAATCGCAGCTGACCCTTCTTATGCATTGGCCTATAACGTGCTCGGTCTGCTGCATGCAGACCTGAAGGAGTACGATCAGGCGCAGTTGAGTTTCGAGAGAGCGATTCGGCTTAGTCCGAACGATGCTGATATCAATCACAACTATGGGTGGTTCCTGTGTCAGGCTGGCAAGGAGGAGCAATCGTTGCGTTATTTTCAAGCTGCTGTTCGAAATCCGTTGTATGCAACGCCTCAGAAAACCTATGTGGTTGCCGCAACTTGCGCGCTTGGGAAGTCAATGCAAGCTGAGGCACTAGATTTTTACGAGCGTGCTTTGAAGTTTGATCCGGCATATCTCCCTGCAGTAATGGGCATGACCAAATTGAAGTTTCGAATGGGCGAGTTGATTGATGCCAGGAACCTGCTTGCTCGATTCAACAAACTAGTTGAGGCTACTGCGGAATCCCTCTGGCTCGGTGTAAGGGTTGAGCGAAAACTGGGGAACAAGGCAGCTGAGAGCAATCTTGCCGCTCGTTTGCGCCGCCAGTATCCGGACTCTCCTGAATTTCAGGATTTTCAGAATGGCCGATTTGATTGAACGCAGCTATGACAGAAACCGAATCGCCTGCGGGCCAAGTCGAGCTTGAGTCACCTGGGCGCCTGCTGCGCGAGTTAAGAGAAAGTCGCGGCATTACCTTGGCAGACGTGGGCCAGAGGCTCAAGTATGCAGCAAGGCAAATTGAGGCGATTGAGGCTGATGATTTTGCCCGCCTCCCGGATCGGGCTTTTGTCCGGGGCGTGATTAGAAGCTATGGACGTTTTCTTGGAGCGGACGAAGGGATATTACTCTCCAGGTTAGAGAAGCTTCAGGTCTCGACTCCAGTGATTGTGAGCCTTCCAGCCACTGCGATTCCCTTCCCTGATGGGAGGAAAAAGTCCACGCGAATGTATGGCTTGCTATCTATTTTTGCAGTTTTTATTGCAATTGCTGTTGCGTTTGACTTGCTTCCGCTTCAATTGCTTGATTCATTGAGCCGAGGCAATGCTGTCACCGCAAACACTTCCAAGGGGGCGATAGAGGTTGCCTCACCACAGCAAGTATCCAGTGACAGATATTCAGAAGCAGTGATCGCCAGTGACTCCCCGCTACAGACCGAAGTCGCAATCCAGCAACACGGCATGCTCGCCTATCCTGCAGAGCCGCTCAATCGGGAGACAGCAGGATTCGCGAAAAGTCGTAAATCGATCGCCTTGCGGTTCGAGAGGGATTCCTGGGTGGAGATCAGGCAGTCAGACGGTAAGGTGCTGATTTCCCAGTTGAACCCTGCTGGCACCCGCCAGCTCGTGGAGGGGTTACCGCCATTTTCACTGATTATCGGTAACGCGCCGAATGTCAGCGTTTTTTACAATGATCAGCCCGTTGACCTGAGGCCATATTTCAAGGTTGATGTTGCACGTTTTACCCTAGAGTGAACATGGAGGTATCGATGCGTCGGCATCCCACGAGGCAGGTAATCGTCGCTCAGGTTCGGATTGGTGGTGACGCACCGATACTCGTGCAATCGATGACAAATACCGATACTGCAGACGCAGAGTCGACTGTTCGTCAGGTCATGGAATTGGCGCGTGCGGGATCTGAGATTGTTCGCATAACGGTGAATTCACCCGAAGCGGCGGCTCAGGTGGGCACAATCAGGGAACGACTTGATCAGTTGGGCTGCAATGTTCCACTCGTTGGAGACTTCCACTTCAATGGGCATCGACTACTGAAAGATTATCCGGACTGTGCAGAGGCTCTTGCCAAATACCGGATCAATCCCGGTAATGTTGGCAAAGGGGCAAAGCGCGATGACCAGTTTTCGACCATGATCGAAATTGCATGCAGATACGAAAAGCCAGTCAGGATTGGCGTGAACTGGGGCAGCCTCGATCAGGAATTACTGGCAAGAATGATGGACCAGAATTCTGCTTCACACACACCGGCGCCGGCAGACGAAGTAATGAGAAATGCGCTCGTAACTTCTGCGCTGGAGTCAGCAACGAGAGCTGAGCAGCTGGGTCTGCCGGGAGACAGGATTGTTCTTTCTTGCAAGGTAAGTGGGGTGCAGGACCTGATTCGCGTGTACCGCGATCTTTCAGGACGTTGTAATTATCCGCTGCATCTGGGATTGACAGAGGCAGGCATGGGGTCGAAAGGTATCGTGGCATCCAGTGCCGCCATGGGTGTTCTGCTTCAGGAAGGAATCGGGGACACTATACGAGTTTCTCTGACGCCGGAACCAGGCGGTGACAGGACAAGGGAGGTGATCGTAGCTCAGGAGCTTCTTCAAACCATGGGTCTCAGATCGTTTGCGCCTATGGTTATCGCATGTCCGGGCTGCGGGCGTACGACAAGCACATATTTCCAGGAGTTGGCTTCAAGTATTCAGAATTATCTGAGGCAACAGATGCCTGTCTGGCGTATTCATCATCCCGGAGTGGCAGATATGCGTGTTGCTGTCATGGGATGTGTGGTCAATGGGCCAGGGGAGTCCAAGCATGCCAATGTTGGCATCAGTCTTCCCGGTTCGGGCGAGCGGCCTGTGGCTCCGGTCTATGTGAATGGCGAGAAGACGGTGACGTTGAAGGGGGCGCATATCGCCGAGGAGTTCCAGGCAATTCTCGATGAATATGTAGCACGTACCTACGAGAATGGCGCCAATGCCGGAAATGACAGCCCTGGAGTGCAGCGGAAGACCATACCCATCAAGCTTAGTCAGGAAGGGGCAGCAGGAAGTCAATGAACGAAAAATTGCAAGCAGTGCGCGGCATGAACGACATATTGCCGGAGGATGCGGCGCGCTGGGAATACCTTGAAGACGTACTGAGAAACTGGTTAAGGAGCTATGGCTACCGGAATGTACGGACCCCATTGGTTGAACATACACGGCTGTTTCATCGTGCCATTGGTGGTGCTACCGACATTGTCGAGAAGGAGATGTACAGCTTCGAAGACAGCCTGAATGGAGAACATTTGAGCCTTCGACCGGAATCCACCGCGCCAACCGTGCGCATGGCAATCGAACATAACCTACTGCACTCAGGCGGCCAGAGACTTTACTATTTTGGACCAATGTTCCGACATGAGCGCCCGCAAAAGGGCCGATATCGTCAGTTCCACCAGGTGGGTGTGGAGGCGCTTGGATACCCCGGGCCCGATGTAGATGCAGAATTGTTGCTGATGTGCCATCGACTCTGGGGCATGCTCGGGTTGACCGGCATTCGTCTTGAGTTGAATTGTCTAGGTAGTCCGATGGAGAGGGCAGCCCACCGGACTGCGCTCGTGGAATACTTCAATTCTCGAAAGAACTTACTCGATGAGGATTCGACCAGACGGTTGAGCTTGAATCCGCTTCGGATCCTTGACAGCAAAAATCCGGATTTGCAAGCGCTAATCGAAGACGCGCCCAGACTGACTGACTATCTTGGTACGGATTCCTTGTCCCATTTCAATGAACTGCAGGAGATACTGAGTGACGCGGGAATCGAGTTTAGGGTCAATTCTCGTCTAGTACGCGGCCTTGATTACTATAACCTCACGGTATTTGAATGGGTCACGGATAAACTCGGTGCGCAGGGGACCGTTTGCGGTGGGGGGCGGTACGATGGTTTGTTTGAGCAACTCGGCGGAAAGTCAACGCCTGCCTGCGGCTGGGCGATGGGAATGGAGCGGTTACTCTCACTGGTAGAGGCCGAGGGGCATGGCTTGGGTTCCGCCGTGCCTGCTGTTTATCTGGTTAGTCAGGGAGAATTTGCCCGTCGTTATGCGTTCAAGGTATCTGGGGTCCTGAGAGCTTGCGGGGTGAGCGTCATTCAGCACTGTGGTGGCGGAAGTTTCAAATCACAAATGAAAAAGGCAGACGGCAGTGGAGCACGTCTGGCTGTGATCATCGGGGACAATGAAGCATTGCGCGATGAGGTGACGATCAAGGACTTGCGGACTGGAGGCGATCAATTGCGCTTGCGTTTGGACGTGACTGGTCAGGCAGTCATGATGAAACTACATCAATGAACAAACATATTTGCGGACATTCATGAGCACATACGATCTGGAAGAGCAAGAGCAACTCGCCGTACTTAAGGCGTGGTGGAAGCAGTATGGCGGGGTGATATTGGCCTTGATCATGTGCGTATCTCTGATATTTGCAGCCTGGACTGGCTGGAACTGGTATCAGAGGTCGCAATCCGGCAAGGCTGCTTCACTATACGAACAGATGCAGAAAATATCTCGTGGCGGTGATCTGAAGGCTATCAAGGATGCCGCTGGGATCATTCTGGAAGACTATCCCAGAACCAACTACGCCTCGTTGGCTGCGCTTATATCCGCGAAAGCACACTTCCAGGCAGGTGATCTAAGGACCGCCCGCATTCAACTCGAATGGGTTATTTCTCAAGCACGTGGCGCAGAGATAAAGGCGATTGCGAGGCTGCGGCTTGCCAGTGTGCTTGTAGATGACAATCAATCTGCTGATGCAGTGAAGCTCCTTGAAGCCAAGGCAGAGGACGGGTTCGAGGGGCTGTATGCTGCGGGTAGGGGGGATGCATTCCTCGGACAGAAGAAGTATGCAGATGCGAAGTCGGCCTACAAGGCAGCGCTGGAATCAAAAAAACTTGATCAAGGCATGCGCGAGCTTGTGCAGATCAAGCTGGACGCGCTTGGAGATTCCTGATGCCCGTCGGCACAGTTCGCATGAAGACGGCATTGTTTGCAGTCGTTTCACTGCTTTTGTTGTCTTCCTGTTCCAGCCTCAATCCATTAAATTGGTGGGAGTCTGATCCTGGACCGAAGATGGCAGAGCTACCACAAATTCAACCAGTCGGTTTTCTTCGTCAAGTGTGGCAATACGATATAGGTGGCATGTCAAGCGCAGGAATTTCTCCTGCAGTGACTGGAACTGACATCTATGTGGCTTCGACCGAAGGGCAGGTGTCCAGGATTGAGTCGGCTTCCGGAAAGGTAATCTGGCGGATAAGTGCGGGTGCCAGGCTCTCTGGAGGGGTCGGAAGTGATGGTTCTGTGGTGGTGGTTGCATCACCGGAGGGAGAAGTTGTTGCCCTTGAGCCTGGATCAGGTAGTGTTCGATGGCGTGCCAGGGTTTCCAGTGAGGTACTGGTTTCTCCGGTGATTGCTACCGATTTAGTACTCGTTCGCAGTTCCGACAGCAGATTGTTCGCTCTGGATGTCAGGGACGGTCGACGTCGCTGGGTGTATCAGCGGTCGGCTGCCAGCCTCGGGGTACGCAGTCCGGCAGGAATAGCGGTGGCAAATGGACACGCCTATGGCGGCTTCGCGGGAGGCAAACTGGTTGCGATCGCACTCTCGAACGGCGGCGTCCGTTGGGAAGGGACAGTTTCTCTGCCACGCGGTGCAAATGAACTCGATAGGATTACCGATGTGGTGGGATTGCCTTGGGTTACTGATCACGAAGCGTGTGCAGTGTCCTTTCAGGGACGTGTTGCGTGCTTCGGAGCGATCAATGGAAATTTGATCTGGGCACGGGAGATGTCGAGCGTCTCGGGCGTGGATGCGGATACGGATCACCTGTACGTTAGTGATGACAAGGCCTCGGTACATGCGCTCAGCAGGGCAACAGGAACCAGTATCTGGAGACAGGACCGTCTATTGAGACGCTCACTTTCGGCGCCTACTGCTGTGGGTCGACAGGTCATCGTCGGTGATATTCAGGGCTTTCTGCATATGATTTCCCGAGATACAGGGGCCTTCGTGGGCAGAACGGCAACCGATGGGTCAGCAATACTGACGAAGCCTAGAATAATGGATGGCAAGTTGCTGGTTTTGACCAGAGGGGGAAAACTGTTCCTCTACGCAATTGAATGATAAAGGGGCAATCGTCCTTGATTGCCTTGAAGCGCAATTGGCACGCAGCCAGAAGCGTGCAATGAGTTCCAAGTGGAAGAGCGCTTTATGAAGCCGATAATTGTCTTGGTAGGTCGTCCCAATGTCGGGAAATCAACCTTGTTTAACCGACTGACCCGATCTCGCGATGCACTTGTTGCAGACTTTCCAGGCCTCACTCGTGACAGGCATTATGGAGCGGGGCAGTCAGGTGACAAGGCCTATTTGGTCGTTGATACCGGTGGATTGGTACCTAGTGCAAACGATGAAATTTTGCACAAAATGGCACGCCAGACTGAAACTGCCCTGGCCGAAGCCGATATGGTCCTGTTCCTTACCGATGTACGGGAAGGAGTTACTTCCCATGACCGCCGAATTGCGGAACAACTCAGAAGATTAGGCAGGCCAGTTACTCTGGTTGTCAACAAGGCCGAAGGTATTCAGTCAGATACCGCTTCAGCCGAATTTCATGAACTCGGACTCGGGGCACCCTTTCCCGTTTCCGCCACTCATGGACAGGGAGTCGGGGATCTGCTCGCTCAGATACTGAGTGTATTTCCTGAACAGTTACCCGAACCAGTCGATCAGAGCGACAAGCCGAAGGTCGCTGTGGTTGGTAAACCCAATGTTGGGAAGTCAACTCTAATCAATGCGATTCTAGGTGAGGATCGCCTGATTGCACATGATGCGCCGGGGACGACGCGTGACAGCATTCAAGTTGAGTTTCACCAGGATGGCAAGGATTACTTGCTCATAGATACCGCTGGAGTTAGAAGGAAGGGCAAGGTTTTTGAGACCATTGAGAAATTTTCGGTAATAAAGACATTGCAGTCAATTGAGGCTGCAAATGTCGTGATTCTCATGCTGGATGGATCAGACGAGGTTTCAGAACAAGATGCACATCTTGCCGGTTTCGTCGTAGAACAGGGCAAAGCTCTGGTTGTGGCAGTCAACAAATGGGATGCGGCAGATGACTATCGTCGCGAGCTTACGAAGAGAGCGATTGCAAGAAAGCTGAAATTTCTTTCCTACTCCAAGTTCCACTATGTTTCAGCAAAGAACAGTGAGGGGGTAAAGGCTCTTCTCGTCTCGGTCCAACGTGCCTACGCTGCAGCGATGTGCAAACTTTCCACTCCGAAGTTAACCCGGGTTCTACAAGATGCCATCATTCGACAACAGCCACCACGCAGCGGTACCGGGAGGCCAAAGATGCGGTTCGCCCATCAGGGAGGTAGGAATCCTCCACTGATCATAATCCATGGTGCCGCACTTCAATCTGTTCCAGCAAGCTACAAGCGCTATCTAGAAGCATCCTTTCGGGATGCTTTCAGAATCGAGGGAACCCCTCTGAGAGTCGAGTTCCGTACCAATCGCAATCCGTACGTGACCGCTGAAAGTTGATAAGACATTGGCAGCACAACAAAAAACGATTACAGTAGAAACTTGAATAAAAGCGCGGGGGTCACCCATGAGTAACAAGGGACAACTACTACAAGATCCGTTCCTGAACACGCTGAGAAAAGAGCATATTCCAGTTTCAATCTATCTTGTGAACGGCATAAAACTACAAGGTCAAATAGAGTCCTTCGATCAGTATGTTGTACTGCTCAAGAACACCGTTACCCAGATGGTATACAAGCACGCAATATCGACCGTCGTGCCCTCTAGGGCTGTCAATCTATCCATTGATCCACCGCACGAAGCCTGATTTATCGCTCTCTACTGTGCTCAGTTGGCGTTATGGCTGAGCGTTTAGGGAAGGCCCCAAGGGCAGTTCTGGTTGGGATTGACTTTGGAAAACCGGGATTCTCAGAAAGTCTTGATGAGCTAGGGCAGTTGTCTCGAAGTGCTGGTTACTTGCCATGTGGATTCATTCGGGGCAAGCGTATTCGTCCCGACTCATCACTGTTTGCTGGTTCAGGAAAAGTTGGCGAGATTCGTGATGCGGTAGTCGAATTTTGTGCCGACGCCGTCATTTTCAATCATGCCTTGTCCCCTGCCCAAGAGCGCAACCTTCAGAATGCACTGGAGGTTCGGGTAATTGACCGAACCCGGCTGATTCTCGATATCTTCGGGAAGAGAGCCCGCAGCCATGAAGGTAAGTTGCAAGTGGAATTGGCACAACTTCAACATGCATCGACGCGCCTTGTGCGTGGATGGACTCACCTGGAACGACAACGCGGTGGGCGGGGGTTTCTTGGGGGTATGGGAGAAACTCAACTCGAAGTTGATCGGAGACTTCTCGTTAGCCGCATGCGGTCGCTAAAGAGCCGCTTGGGCAAGCTTAAGCTTCAGCGTAATGTGCAACGCAGATCAAGGGACAAATCAGGCACGCCAACCGTTTCACTGGTTGGCTACACAAATGCCGGAAAATCCAGTGTATTCAATTCCCTGACGCATGCTGATGTTTATGCCGCAGATCAACTCTTTGCGACTCTCGATACGACGTCAAGGCGAACTTTTCTTGAGTCTTCTGGAAGTATAGTGGTTTCAGATACGGTAGGCTTTATCCAGGATCTACCACACACACTGATTGAGGCATTTCGTGCCACTCTGGAAGAGGCGACTCGCTCAGACTTGCTGTTG
>CANJJT010000018.1:0-54247 GCA_947474715.1 Betaproteobacteria bacterium | reverse complement strand
CGAGCGGGGGGATTTTCTCCCGCTGCCTTGATCGTTCGCCCGTCATGACCGGATGCGGGCCCTGAGTGTCCTCCGGTGCTTCCCCTCTGCAAGGCAACCGCCGTGCTCAGGGTTCATGCAATGTCGGCCAAAGGCCATGAGACCAGCCTGCTTGGCCAAAATCCCCCCGCTGGCCTGCGGCCAGTCGGCCCCCTTTGACAAGGGGGTAAACCCCGGGCCTGCCAAGCTTGCTGCCAATGCCATCCCCGGAAATCGGTGAAGAACCTTTGACAAGGGGGGTTAAGCAGCCATCCAAGCACTTGATAATAATGCCATTGAAAGCCTAATCAAAGAAACATCTATCATCCATAATTGATAATAATCAACTCAGGACTTCAGGCGATACCCCGTCCGGAAGATCCAGGCAATCACGCCGAGGAAGACCACCAGGAAGCCGAAGGTCATGCCCAGGCTCACGCTGATGTGCACGTCGGCCGTGCCATGGAAGCTCCAGCGAAAGCCGCTGATCAGGTAGACCACGGGATTGAAGAGGGACACGGTCTGCCAGAACGGCGGCAGCGTCGAGAGCGAATAGAAGCTGCCGCCGAGGAAGGTCAGCGGGGTGATCACCAGCAGCGGGATGAGCTGCAGCTTCTCGAAGCCGTCCGCCCACAGGCCGATGATGAAGCCAAGCAGGCTGAAGGTGATGGCAGTGAGGACGAGGAAACCGAACATCCACAGCGGATGGTCGATCCGCACCGGCACGATCAGCGATGCCGTGGCGAGGATGACCAGGCCGAGGATCACCGACTTGGTGGCGGCCGCGCCGACGTAGCTCAGCACGATCTCGAAAGAGGACACCGGGGCGGAATGCAGCTCGTAGATGGTGCCGGTGAATTTGGGGAAGTAGATGCCGAAGGAGGCATTGGCCACGCTCTGGGTCAGCACCGTGAGCATGATGAGTCCGGGGACGATGAAGGCGCCGTAGCTCACGCCTTCCATTTCGCGCATGTGCGGCCCGATGGCGGCGCCGAAGACGACGAAGTACAGCACCGTGGAGATCACCGGCGAAATCAGGCTCTGGGTGACGGTGCGCTTGAAGCGCGCCATTTCGAAGAGATAGATGGCGCGCACCGCGTACAGGTTCATGCTCATGCGGCTTTCCGTTCCGTGACCAAGCCGACGAAGATGTCTTCGAGCGAACTCTGGCTGGTGCTAAGGTCGCGGAAGTGGACGTCGGCGGCGGCCAGATCACGCAGCAGCGCGGCGATGCCGGCGCGGTCATGCTCGCCCTCGCTGGTATCGTAGGTATAGACCAGTGAATTGCCACCCGGGCCCAGGGTCAGCGCGTAGGCAGTCAGCGCAGCGGGTATCGCCGCCAGGGGCTGCTGCAGCTGCATGGTGAGCTGCTTCTTGCCGAGCTTGCGCATCAGCGTGGCCTTCTCCTCCACCAGGATCAGCTCGCCCTTGCTGATGACGCCGATGCGGTCGGCCATCTCCTCGGCTTCCTCGATGTAGTGGGTGGTGAGGATGATGGTGACGCCGCTGTCGCGCAAGCCGCGCACCAGCGCCCACATGTCGCGGCGCAGTTCCACGTCGACGCCGGCCGAGGGCTCATCCAGAAACAGCACGCGCGGCTCATGCGCCAGCGCCTTGGCGATCAGCAGCCGGCGTTTCATGCCGCCGGAGAGCGTCATGATGCGGCTCGACTTCTTGTCCCACAGCGAAAGGTCGCGCAGGACTTTCTCGATATGGGCCGGGCTGGGCGGCAGGCCGAACAGGCCGCGGCTCAGGCTGACGGCGTTCCAGACGTTCTCGAAGGAGTCGGTGTGCAATTCCTGCGGCACCAGGCCGATCAGCGAACGCGCCGCGCGGTAGTCCTCGATAATGTCGTGGCCGCCGACGGTGACGCGGCCCTCACCCGGGGTGACGATGCCGCAGATGATGCTGATGAGCGTGGTCTTGCCGGCGCCATTGGGCCCGAGCAGGGCGAAGATCTCGCCCGGACAGATGTCGAGGCTGATTTGCTTCAGCGCCTGAAAGCCCGAGGCGTAGGTCTTGGACAGGCCGTTGACGCAGATGATGGGAGCGGTTGCAGACATCTCCTGATGATAACGGATGGGCGCATCTCCACTGCCGCCAATTCCGCCGGAGGAAACTCTGAAAAAACCGAGTTTTCAGAGCATCCTCAACTCATCAGCCCTGCGGCGGGATGTTCAGCTGCTTGATCAGCCGATCCCACTTCTGACGGGCTTCCTGGGTAAGCTTGCCGAATTCCTCTGGCGTGCTGCCAGCCGGCTCCAGCCCCTGCCCCGCCATCGACTTGCGGATGTCCGGCATCTGCAAGGCCCTCTGAAATTCGCGATTGAGTGCGGTGATCGAATTTTGGGGAGACCCTGCAGGAACCAACACACCGAATTGCGCGCTCGCCTCGTAGCCTGGCAGGTATTCAGCCATGGCCGGGATATCCGGCGCGGCGACGGATCGCTCCTTGCCGCTGACTGCGAGCGCACGCAGTTTCCCGCCCTGCACCTGAGGCAGCGCCGAGGGCAGGCTGGGATAGAACAACTGGACCTCTCCGCTCATGACATCGATGAAAGCCTGGGAATTGGCCTTGTACTGAATCTCCTGCAGTTGGGTCTTGCTCATGAACTTGAACAATTCAACTGCCAGATGGCCCGCCGTCCCCGTCCCTGCTGAAGCGTAGTTGAATTTGCCGGGCTGGGCTCTCAGCAGCGCGATGAGGGAAGGGATGTCCTTTGCCTGGCTATCGGCTTTCACCACCATCACGTTGTGGACATAGGCGAGCAGGGTCACCGACGCAAAATCCTTGTCCAGATCAAAAGGCAGGCTCTTGAACAGGCTGGGACTGGTTATCAGGCCGCTGGAGGTAAACAACAAAGTATGCCCGTCAGCCGGTGCCCGGGCCACGGCTGCCGCCGCGATGGTGCTGCTGGCGCCGGTGATATTTTCGACATAGGCCTGCTGCTTGAACGCATCGGCCAGTTTGGGGGCAAACAGTCTGCCCAGCACATCCACAGTGGTACCGGAGGCAAACCCCACGACCAGGCGCAGGGGCTTCGTCGGAAACTGCTGCGCCACCGCCACCGCCGGGCACAGCAGGGCCGGAATGCACAGCGCGGCAAGCCAGCGTCGCAGTTCAGTTCTAGATGGACGCATCCTTGTCTCCTTGATATCAGTGCCGCATGAATGGGTAAAGGGCGCCTGCCTGCCCGCCCTCACAGCTTGAGGTCGCGGCGGACATCGTTCATGAACTCGCCAATGGCACACTGGAACAGGAAGCCGGCAGACTGGATGTAGATGAATTTCACGCCGTGATCATGCAGCTTGTTCACTCGCGCCCGCATTTCCTTCATGGTGTAGGCGTAGCTGGTGTTCGCGCCGATCATGATGCCCTTCTTCTCGCCCAGCGCCACGGCCTTGTCGATGAACTTCCACAGTTGCGCGTCGTACCAGTCGGGCTCCGCCGATCCGGTCAACACCTTGCTGGCATCGGTCATGGCGAAAAAGAACATCTTCAAGCCAGGAAGCTCCATGGTCTCTTCGAACTCGTCGAAGGAGCCACGGCTTTCAGCGTGGGCGATCAGGTAATTGCTCTCGGCGATTTCCTTGGTCTTGGTCTTCCATTCTTCCTGGCTCTTGAACGGGTGCACGGTCAGCGCATTGCGATGCCAGTCCCCGGTGACCGAAAGACATTCCTCGATCTCGCGCTTGCATGAGTGGGACACCATTACGAACTGTGCCCCCATGCCAAATGCCCGGGTGGCATCCATGGCGAGCTGGTGGTTGTATCCCAACCAGGGATTGCCCTGCACCCGGATGATGGGCGTCACACCGCTTGCATGACTGGTCTTGATCACGTCGCGGGTGGCGCTCCAGTCGGCCGACGTAAACATCTGGTCAAGCATGATCCAGTCCATGCCGAGGAAACCCGCGAGCTCCACCTGATCGGAGTGGGTCACCCGCATGCCCAGGGCTGTGCTCATGGTCTTCAGCTTGTCCACCAGCGGATTACTGATCATTTTTAACCTCGGTTGATTGGTTGAATGGCGAAACCATACTGGCATTAGTGTCCTGAGTCGCTATTTCGATGAATAAAAAAGACCGAGAATCGGCGCCATACGGCGTTGCAAATGCTCGCAAGGTGGTCAACCTTGCTCCGCTTTGCGCCTTGTCTGGCACCGATTTCGGCCTTTTTCACTATCATTGATCAGGTCTTGGAACATAGTCATATTCAACGAACTAACGACTCAGGACACTAGCCGCCGGTGGCCTTGTTCAACCGCTCGGCATTGTCCTTGGTGTCGTAGATATTGACGGCCGGCTTGCCCTCGGCGGCGCGGGTCATGCGCTCGCGGATCTCGCCGGCCATGCGGTTGTTGCGCTGGACGGCGGGGCGCACCTCCATGGCGGTGAACCAGCGCATGAAGTGCGGATGGGTGGCAAGGCTGACGCCCTTTTCGGCATAACCCTTGCACCAGGGGTAGGTGGCCATGTCGGCGATGGTGTACTCGTCGCAGCCCAGCCAGGCGCTTTCCTTGAGGCGGTTGTCCAGCACGCGGTACAGGCGGATGGCTTCGTTGGTGTAGCGGTTGCGGCCGTATTCGTTGTCCTTGGCCTGGGTGATGAAGTGGTTGGCCTGGCCGAACATCGGGCCGACATGCGCCATCTGGAAGATCAGCCACTGCAGGGTGTCGTAATGCCTGCGTCCGTCTTTCGGCAGGAACTGCCCGGTCTTGTCGGCGAGATAAATGAGGATGGCGCCGGATTCCATCAACGTATAGGGCTGCCCACCCGGGCCATCGGGGTCGACCAGAGCAGGAATCTTGTTGTTGGGGCTGAGCTTCAGGTGTTGCGGGGTGAACTGCTCACCCAGGCGGATGTTCACGTCGATGTGCTTCCAGGGGAGCCCGGTCTCCTCCAGCATGATCATGACTTTCTGGCCATTCGGGGTGGGCTGGGAATGCAGTTCGATCATGGTGGCTCTCCTTTGTCCTCGATCGTCGGGGTGGGTGGATCAGCTTACACGGGCGCAAGCGCCGTGACAGGTGCGTCGCCCGGGGGACGGGCAGCTTCGTCCCCGCATCATCACTCCGGCACGATGCCCGCTTCCTTGATGGCCCGGGCCGAGCGCGCCATGTCGGCGGCCAGGAAGGTGGTGAACTGTTCGGGGCTGGCGCTGGCCTGCAGGTCGATGCCCTGCTGGGCGAAGTGGTTGCGCGCCTCCGGCGTGGCCACCCACTTGGCGATCTCGGCATGCACGCGGGCCAGCGCGTCTTTCGGCGTTGCCGCAGGGGCCACCACGCCATTGAAGATGCTGGCTTCGAAGCCGGGCAGGGTCTCGGCGATGGCCGGCAGGTCAGGCAGCAGGGAGAAACGCTTCGGACTGCTCACCCCGAGGGCGCGCACGCGCCCGGACTTCACCAGCGGGATGGCGGTGCTGAAGTTGTCGAACTTCACCTGGATGTGGCCGCCGACCAGATCGGCCAGCGCCTGGGCATCGCCGTTGTAGCCGATGCGCACGATGGCGACGCCGGCAGCACGTTTGAACAGCTCCATGCCCATGTGCGAGCCCGAGCCCAGGCTGGACGACCCATAGTCGAGCCGTCCCGGATTGGCCCTGGCGTAGGCAATCAGTTCCTTCATGTTCTTCACCGGCAGCGCCGTGCTCACCAGCATCATCTGCGGGATCCACGCCACCAGGCTGACGCCGGTGAAATCGCGCGCCACGTCAAAAGGCAGGCTTTTGTTCAGCGAAGGCGCGTTGGTCAAGGTGGGGGCCATCATCAGCAGGGTGTAGCCATCGGCCGGGGATTTGGCCACGTAATCCGTGCCGATCACCGAACTGGCGCCGGGCCGGTTCTCCACGATCACGCGCCGGCCCAGCCCGTCACTGATGCCGGCAGCCGTGGCGCGTGCCATGGTGTCCAGGTTGCCACCGGGGACGACGCTGACGATGATGCGCGGCTGCCGGGTTGGATAAGCCTGCGCCAGGGCATGGCCCGCCAGCAGCAGGGATGACACGCCAATCGCTGCAGCGTGGAGCAGGGATGCGGATGCATGCATGGCGTGTCCGTTCAGGAATTCAAAAGGGGTTCAGTGACCCGGACCAGCGCTCAAGATCGCCGGCCACAGGCTTGAGGCAGTGGATAGTCAAGGAACGCAAAGACACAGCTCACAGCGGCTCCGGCTTGGCATTGCGGTCACGCAGCACCTTGCCCCAGCGCGCGGTTTCGCTGTTCATGAAGGACTGCAACTCGGCGGGCGTGCCCGGCGTGGCTTCCGCACCGGCGGCCACCAGCTTCTCCTGGATGTCAGGCAGCCTGAGGGCACGCACCAGTTCCGCATTGAGCCGGCCCACCAGCTCAACCGGCGTCTTCGCCGTGGTCTGCATGGCATACCAGCCGGGCAGCTCGAACCCGGACAGGGTGTCCGACACCGGTGGCACACCCGGCAACAGACGCGTCTCCTTCTGGTAGGTCACCCCCAGCGGGCGGATCCTGCCGGACTTCGCCAGGGAATTGACCGACGGGGCTGCCGGACACAGCACCTGGATCTGGTCTGCCATCAGCGCGTTCAGGGCCTGCGGTGTGCCCGGATGCGGTATCTGAGTCATGCCCAGTCCTGCAATCTCGTTGAACACCTCGATGCAAAGGTGCAGCGAGCCCCATTGCCCGGTGGTGCCATACATGAGCTGATTGGGCCGCGCCTTGGCGTAGGCAATGAACTCGGCAATGTTCCGCACCGGCAGGTTTGCGCTGACGATGATGGCGAAGGGGGTGGTGCCAACCATGCCCACCGAGGCGAATTCGCTCGCCAGCTGGTAACGCTGGTACATGAGTGTGGATATCAGCTGGGTAAGCGTGACCGAGAACATCGTGTGCCCGTCAGGGGGCGACTTGGCCACGCCTTCGGCGGCAATCAGGCCGCTGGCACCAGGCCGGTTTTCCACCAGCACCGGCCTGTTCCAGGACTCCGACATCTTCACGGCCAGCAGGCGGCTGATGATGTCCGGCGAAGAACCGGCCGCGTTGGCCACGACAATGCGCACCGCCTTGGAGGGGAAAGCGGGCGTCTGGGCTGTGGATGGCGCAGCACTGGCCAGCAGCAGCAGGCCCAGCAGGGCACCCGACAAGCTGGCGATCGGTCGCGGGCGCGCCATGGTGGCCCGGCCTTGCAATGATGGGGTGGCGCGCACTGCACGAACAGCGGTAACTGTCATGGCTTCCTCCTTGGATGCCTCGATGTCTTGATGCCTTGATGCCTTGGTGGCACGAGTGCCACGGGTACTGCGATCAATGCGGCCATCCTTGCCCGGATGGGTCCGCATCTTCGAGGCTGCCGCGATGTCAGTCTGGCGATGAAATCGACGCCACAGGTAGCGGGCCAGCCGGTTGCAAGCCCGTTCGAAACCAGATTACCCGTAGCAGTAATCGACCTTCAGCGCGATAGCGGCAAGTGCCAGCTCACAGCGGCTCTGGCTTGGCGCCGCGCTCGCGCAGCACGCGGCTCCAGCGCTCGCTCTCGCGATTGAGGAAGTCCTGGAAATCGGCCGGATTGGAGGCCACCACTTCGACGCCGGTGGCGATCAGCTTCTCCACGATCTCCGGGGCCTTCAGTGCCTTCACCAGTTCGGCGTTGATGCGTCCGGTGATTTCCGGCGGCGTCTTCAGCGTGGTCTGCAGGCCGTACCAGCCCAGCAGTTCGAAGGCCGGCATGGCCTCCGAGACCGGCGGCACGCCGGGCAGCAAGCGGGTGGGTTTCTGGTAGGTCACGCCCAGGGGCTTCAGCTTGCCGCTGGAGGCCAGCGTCTGGATAGACGGCGCCGCCGGACACATCACCTGGATCTGGTCCGCCATCAGCGCATTGATGGCCTGCGGCGTGCCCGGGTGCGGCACATGGGTCATGCTGATGCCGGCCATCTCGTTGAACACTTCCATGCACAGGTGCAACGAACCCCACTGGCCCGAGGAGCCGTACATGAGCTGGTTGGGACGGGCCTTCGCATAGGCGATGAATTCAGCCACGCTTTTCACCGGCAGTCCGGCGCTCACCGTGATGGCAAAAGGCGTGGTGCCAACCATGGAGATGGGCGCGAACTCGGTGGCCAGTTGATGGCGCTGGTACATCAGCGTCGAAATCAGATTGGTCATGGACACGGCGAACAGGGTGTGGCCATCGGCCGGCGCCTTGGACACGATGTCGGCGGCGATCATGCCGGTGGCACCGGCGCGGTTCTCCACCAGCAACGGGCGCCCCCAGGCCTCCGCCAGGCGCACACCCACCAGGCGATAGATGATGTCCGAGGGCGAGCCCGCGGCATTGGGCACCAGCACACGCACCGGCCGCGAGGGAAACTGCTGGGCTTCGGCCTGCAGGGGTGCGCCCGACAGGACCGCAGCGAGAAACGCAGGCAAGGCACCGGACAGCAGCATGGCTGCGCGCCCAGCAGACAGCCAACCAGCGGGCGGCACGGCGCCGCAATCATCGGAACTTGCGAGACGAACAGCCTGATCGAGCGGCTGCGGGGATGCCTTCACCATGAACTGCTCCTTTGTCGAACCAGCGAGGGCATGCCATTTTTTGCCGGTGCGGCCTCTGTTCGAAGGCGCTCCCGCTGCATTGCCCGTGAAAACCGAAACACCTTTTTTGCTGCGTACACTTTGGGGGGGACGGAGGGTGCAACTTCTCGGAATGAGCACCCAACCCAGAGCAGACGACCTGCAACTCATGGGCAGTTGCGCTAACACTGAGCCGAAGCGGCGTCTTTGCTGCCGCGTCAGTTTATTACGCCAAGGAAGCACTGAACCAGTGGGCTACGCCCCCTTGTTCAGTTATTCCCTAAGGAAACACTGATCAAGTCTTGAATCGAGGATATTCGTTCAAATGTTTCCTCTAAAGTGGGGGATAGACAAGGGCGCGTAGCCCACTGGTTCAGTCCATCCCTAAGAATACTGTCGCCTTTTGAGTAGGAACTTACTCGTTTTAATCGGCATTCTCAAGTGCTGAGTCTGATGGAATGGTGGTAAAGGATTAAGCCTTGTGGACGGAAGCCTGGGAGTGTGTATAGCCATGCCGCATTCCCACTCCCCCCATCTACATATCGACGCACCCGTAGACTTCCCGGTATGGAACACAGCTGCCCTACTAGGGTCTGTTGACGATCTCATCCTTTCTGGTGACATTGACCCTCGCCTGACCCGCTGATACGCTTATTCCTCGGGGGTACGGCAGCCTCCCCGCCCACGAGACGCCCATGCGTCCAAGGTCTGCTCCACTCGCAAACCGGAGTTGCCTTGCCATGACTCGATCCACCGCCCCGCTGCGCATTGCGCTGGTCTACCCCGGCTCCACCCTGGATGCACGTCGGGCCGCAAAACCTGAAGACAGCCGCTTCGCCGAACTGTTCCATGCGATCAATGCTCTCGGTGCCCGAGCCGAGCCGGCGGTCTACAACGATGACTTCGCCGATGAAGTCCGGCACCAACTCATGGCAGTAGATGTGGCATTGGTCTGGGTGAACCCGATCCAGGACGGCCATGACCGCACGGTTCTGGACGCACTCCTGCGTGAGGTCGCAGAAGCAGGTGTCTATGTCAGCGCTCATCCCGACACAATTCTCAAGATCGGCACCAAGGAAGTTCTCTACGCAACGCGAACCATGAACTGGGGCACCAACACCCGGCTATACCGGAGCTTTGAGGAACTGACCAAGACACTTCCTGAAAGCCTGAACAGCGGCCCACGAGTCCTCAAGCAATCCCGTGGGCACAGCGGAATCGGAGTCTGGCGAGTTGAGCTGGAAGACCCGGCCGCAAGCTCATTGCGAGTCCGTCATGCGGAGCGAGGGAACCTCGAGCAGCGCATGTCCTTCGACCAGTTCATGGCGATCTGCCATGGCTATTTCACCAAAGACGGTCGCATGATCGACCAGGCATGGCAGGCCCGGTTGCCAGAGGGTATGGTGCGCTGCTACGTGGTCGACAACAAGGTGGCAGGCTTTGGCGTTCAGGGTATCGTCGCACTGTACCCAGCACCCCATGGAGCACCCCCAGAGGAAGCTCCGTCGCCCAGCCCTCGGCTCTATCACCCCGCCACGCTTCAACCATACCAGCGGCTCAAGTCACTGCTGGAGGACGAGTGGTTGCCTGATCTTCAGCGGCGCATGAACTTGATGCCGGAACACCTTCCGGCGCTGTGGGATTTAGACTTCCTGCTCGGCCCAAAGAACGCTTCTGGCGAGGATACCTACGTTTTGTGCGAGATCAATGCGAGCAGCGTCTCGCCGTTCCCGGAATCGGCCATCGCTCCATTGGCCCGCCATGCTGTGGATGTGGCGACCTCAGCGCGTCGAACCCGGAAAACCTGATCCACACTCGTGTCGTGGCCAAGCCACCAGGGCCGCATCTGCAGCCGCTGCGCCCTGTCCCGGACATTCGGTGCAGAACCCTGTGTGATGGCATTGTGATGGAGAAGGCAGTGAGCCCAATAGACGCGTGCTGCGTCCTTGAAACCCCTTGAAACATCTGGTGCCGCTTGTCTGGATTGAACAGACGACCTACCGCTTACAAGGCGGTTGCTCTACCACTGAGCTAAAGCGGCAATGTGCGATTTGCATCTCGCTGAGTATCCCCCCGACTGCCCGGCCATGCTCCACGCCTTCAACAGGACAGGGCAGGCGCGATCAGCAGAGAACCGCGATTATAACGATTGCATATCGGTACAAGGGCCGCGAATCTGACGCACCGGGTGGCCGGCGCTAAAATCGGCGTGATGCCCTGTTCACTGGCGCGCCCTCCGGCCAGCCGGAAACGCCACCCGCCCCGGGTGCCACCTGCGCAGGTAACGCCTTGAGAAGGCATGCGACGCAAGCCCGAGGCGACAAGGAACGCACAGGCGGGTACGTACAGGCATCATGATCACAATGTTGATCTGGCTTCATTAAGCACGTAGCAATGCCTCTGTAATTGATCATTATTGTCAGATTTCTGCCGGACCGGCACAGGGTTCGGCGCCCTGAAACCCGCCCTTTCCGGGGATAGTGCATTTGGACCTGCGACTGAGCAACGACGAAGTCCGCTTCCGCGATGAGGTGCGCGCGTGGCTGCAGGCCGCCCTGCCGGCGGACCTGCGCCGCAAGATGGTGCTGGGGCGGCGCCCCTCGCGCGAGGACTTCGTGCGCTGGCACCGCATCCTGGACGCCAAGGGCTGGGCTGCACCGCACTGGCCGGTGGCGCACGGCGGCACTGGCTGGGACGCCACCCGGCTTTATATCTTCAAGGAAGAGATGCAGCGCGCCTTCGCGCCCGAACCCGTGGTAATGAACACCGGCCTCATCGGCCCGGTGATCGCCGCCTTCGGCAACGAGAAGCAGAAACGTGAACTGCTGCCGGGCATCCGCAACCTGGACCTGTTCTTCTGCCAGGGCTTTTCCGAGCCGGGCGCCGGGTCTGATCTGGCAGCGCTCAAGACCACCGCCGTGCGGGACGGCGACCACTACATCGTCAACGGCAGCAAGCTGTGGACCTCGCACGCGCACCGCGCCAACTGGATTTTCCTGCTGGTGCGGACCGACCCCAATGCAAAGAAGCAAAAGGGCATCAGCTACCTGCTGGTGGACATGCAGAGCCCGGGCATCACCCTCAAGCCGGTGATCACCCTGGACGGCGACCGCTGGTGCAACGAGGAATTCTTCGACAACGTGCGCGTGCCGGTGGAAAACCTGGTGGGCGAGGAGAACAAGGGCTGGAACTACGCCAAGTTCGTGCTCGGCCACGAGCGCGCCAACTTCGGCCGGGTGGGCGCGAGCAAGGCGCGCATCGCGCTGGCCAAGGCGCTGGCGGCACAGGTGATCCACAATGGCCGGCCGCTGTCGGAGGACGAAGCCTTTCGCGAGAAGCTGGCCGCCATCGAGGTGGAACTGAAGGCGCTGGAGATCACCAACATGCAGGTGGTGGACAGCATGAAGAAAAGCCATGATCACGGCACCGATCCCAAGGCCTCCATCCTGAAGATCAAGGGCGGCGAGCTTTACCAGATGGCCACCGAGATCCTGATGCAGGTGGCCGGGCCTGACGCCATGGCGCGCCAGACGGAGTACCTCAAGGGCGAGGTGGACGAAACGGCCGGCCCGGACTGGGCGGCCACGACATCGCATAATTACTACATGATGCGCGAGCGCAGCATTGCCGGTGGCTCGACCGAGGTGCAAAAGAACATCATCGCCAAGGCCATACTGGGGCTGTAGCCCGGCTACCCTCATGAACATCATGACCCACACCACCGTCAAGACAGGAGACCCCGGCGCATGGATCTGAGGCTGAACCCGGATGAACAGGCCTTTCGTGACACGGTGCACGCCTGGCTGAAGGCTGCGCTACCCGGGGACCTGCGCCGCAAGGTGGTGCTGGGACAACGCCCCTCGCGCGAGGACATCATCCGCTGGCAGCGCATCCTCAATGAAAAGGGCTGGGCCGCGCCCTCCTGGCCGGTGGAGCATGGCGGCACCGGCTGGGACGCCACGCAGCTCTACCTCTTCAAGGAGGAGATGCAGCGCGCCTTCGCACCCGAGCCGCTGGGAATGAATGTCAACCTGGTCGGCCCGGTCATCATCGCCTTCGGCTCGGAAGAGCAGAAGCGTGAGCTCCTGCCGAAGATCCGCAACCTCGACCTGTGGTTCTGCCAGGGCTTCTCCGAGCCGCAGGCCGGCTCGGACCTGGCTTCGCTGAAAACCACCGCGGTGCTGGAGGGGGATCATTACGTCGTCAACGGCAGCAAGCTGTGGACCTCCAACGCGCACCGTGCCGACTGGATGTTCGCGCTGGTGCGCACCGACACCAATGCGAAAAAGCAGAAGGGCATCACCTACCTGCTGATCGACATGAAGAGCCCGGGCTTGTCACTGCACCCGGTCATCACCATGGATGGCGACCGCTGGTGCAACCAGGAGTTCTTCGACAATGTGCGGGTGCCGGTGGCAAACCGCATCGGCGAGGAGAACAAGGGCTGGAACTATGCCAAGTACCTGCTCGGTCACGAACGCGTCAATTTCGGCAAGGTCGGCGCCACCAAGGCACGCGTCGGACTGGCGAAATCGCTCGCCGCGCAGGTCACCCACAACGGCCGGCCGCTGTCGGAGGACGAGGCCTTCCGCGAGAAACTCGCCTGGGTGGAGGTGGAGCTGAAGGCGCTGGAAATCACCAACATGCAGGTGGTGGCGGCCATGAAGCGCGACACCGCGCACCGGCAGGACCCCAAGGCCTCCATCCTGAAGATCAAGGGCGGCGAGCTCTACCAAATGGCCACCGAGATCCTGATGCAGGTGGCCGGCCCCGACGCCATGGCGCGCCAGACGGAGTACCTCAAGGGCGAGGTGGACGAAACGGCCGGCCCGGACTGGGCGGCCACGACATCGCATAATTACTACATGATGCGCGAGCGCACCATCGCCGGCGGCTCGACCGAGGTGCAGAAAAACATCATCGCCAAGGCCATACTGGGGCTGTAGCCCGGCAAAAGGGCACGAGAGAGTCGAATCAAGCAGGAGGAGAGCAGCATGGATGTGAAGTTCACCGACACAGAGAATGCCTTCCGGCAGGAAGTGCGCGAATTCTTCCGCAGCGCCATGCCCGAGGACGTGCGCGAGCGCGTGCTGCTGGGGCAAAAGCCCACCCGCGAGGACATGGTCACCTGGCAGCGCATCCTGGCAAACAAAGGCTGGGGCGTGCCGATGTGGCCGGTGGAATGGGGTGGCACCGGCTGGACCCCGGTGCAGCACTACATCTTCACCGAAGAATTGCTGCAGGCCCCGGCGCTGCCGCCGCTGCCGCACATCAATCAGGTGGGGGTGGTGCTCATCGCCCAGGGCACCGATGCGCAGAAGAACCACTTTCTGCCGAAGATCCGCAACCTCGACTACTGGTTCTGCCAGGGTTTCTCCGAACCGGGCTCGGGCTCCGACCTGGCCAGCCTGAGGACGCGCGCCGAGCGCCAGGGCGACCAGTACATCGTCAACGGCAGCAAGCTGTGGACCTCGCAGGCGCATTACGCCGACTGGATGTACGCGCTGGTGCGCACCGACCCGGGCGCCGGCAAGCACACCGGCATCAGCTACCTGCTGATCGACATGAAGTCCCCCGGCATCACGCGCCGGCCGGTGATCTCCATCGACGGCCTGCACCATCTCAACGAGGTGTTTTTCGACAACGTCAAGGTGCCGGTGGCCAACCGCCTGGGCGAGGAGAACCGGGGCTGGAACTACGCCAAGCACACCTTGAGCCACGAGCGCGCCATCATCGCCCGGGTGGGCCAGTCGAAGTACCGCGTGCGCGCCGCCAAGACCATTGCACAGCGCATCGACAACGGCGGCACGCCGCTCTCCGAGGACCGGCGCCTGCGCGAACGCCTGGCCGCCATCGAGGTGGAGCTGAAGGCGCTGGAGATCACCAACATGCGCGTGATCGACGGCATGAAGCACGCCGGCACGCAGCAGGACCCCAAGGGCTCCATCCTCAAGCTGAAGGGCACGGAACTGCAGCAGGCCACACTGGAGTTGCTGCTCGACATGGCGGCGCAGGAAGCCATGCCGCAACAGACCGAGTTCTACACCAGCCAGAGCCGCGAGGTGCTGCGCGAAACCTGGACGGCCACCATCGCGCCGTCCTTCTACATGAGCCGCGCCGCCTCCATCTACGGCGGCTCCAACGAGATTCAGCACAACATCATCGCCAAGCGGGTACTGGGTTTATAGTTCCCGCCGGCAGCCACAGACATAGATACAGGCAAAGGAGAAACACCATGGATCTGCGATTCACCCAGGACGAAATCCGGTTCCGCGACGAAGTGCGGACCTTCTGCAGCGAAAACCTGCCCAAGGAGATCTACAACAAGCAGGTGCGCGGCCAGCGCCTGTCCAAGGAGGACATCGTCTTCTGGCAGCGCTCCCTCAACAAGAAGGGCTGGGCCTGCCCGCTGTGGCCGGTGGAGCACGGCGGCACCGGCTGGGATGCGGTGAAGTACTTCATCTACAAGGAGGAGTGCTTCCTCGCCTGGGCGCCGGAAACGCTCAGCATGAACATCAACCTGGTCGGCCCGGTGATCTGCCAGTACGGCACGCCCGCGCAGCAGGCATTCTTCCTGGACAAGGTGCGCAATCTGGACATCTGGTTCTGCCAGGGCTTCTCCGAGCCTTCGGCCGGATCCGACCTGGCCTCGCTCAAGACCCGCGCCGTGCGCGAGGGCGACAACTACGTCGTCAACGGCCAGAAGCTGTGGACCACCGGCGCGCATCGCTCCGACTGGATGTTCGCGCTGGTGCGCACCGACCCGAATGCCAAGAAGCAGCGCGGCATCAGCTACATCCTGCTCGACATGAAGACCCCGGGCATCGAGGTGCGCCCGGTGATCACCATGGACGGCAACCGCCACGTCAACGAGGTGTTCTTCCAGGACGTGAAGGTGCCGGTGGCCAACCTGATCGGCCAGGAAAACCGCGGCTGGGATTACGCCAAGTTCCTGCTCGGCAACGAGCGCATCGGCATCGCCCGGGTCGGCCTCACCCAGGCGCGCGTGAAGCTGGCCAAGGCGCAGGCGCAGAAGATCATGGTCGATGGTCGCCCGCTCTCCGAGGACCCGCGTTTCCGCGAGAAGATGGCCATGATCGAGGTGGAACTGAAGGCGCTGGAGATGACCAACATGATGGTGGTGGCCGACATCAAGAAGAAGTCCGGCGGCGGCCAGGACCCGCGCACTTCGGTGCTGAAACTGAAGGGCTCGGAACTGCAGCACCTCACGACCGAGGCGCTGATGGAAATTGCCGGGCCGCACGCCATGGCGCGCCAGGTAGCCTGGCTGGAGGGAAGCAGCGAAGAGACCGTGGGGCCGGACTGGGCCGCGACTTCGGCGCTCAACTACTTCCAGGGCCGCGCCGCGACCATTTACGGCGGCTCCAGCGAAGTGCAGCGCAATGTCGTGTCCAAGGGTGTGCTGGGCCTGTAGGGGAACAAGGCAAAGCACCCGCGGTGCGGCTTGGGACTTGACCGCACCGCTGATCACAATCCCCGTTTTCATCCAATGATGACGCAGGGAGTGACGCGTAGATGATCATAAAGCCAATGACAACGGGGACCCGCCATGGAATTGCGCTACACCGCTGAAGAAGTTGCCTTCCGCAATGAAGTGCAGGAATTCTTTCGCACTTCCCTGCCGCCCTCGATCCAGCGCAAGCAGGCGCGCGGACAACGCCTGGCCAAGGCGGACATCGTCACCTGGCAGCGCATCCTGAACCAGCGGGGCTGGGCGGTGCCGATGTGGCCGGTGGAATACGGCGGCACCGGCTGGGATGCGGTGAAGTACTTCATCTTCAAGGAAGAGTCGCAGCTGGCGCATGCGCCCGATGCGCTCGGCTTCAACGTCAACCTGGTCGGCCCGGTGATCTGCCGCTTCGGTACCGAGGCGCAGAAGAAGCGCTTCCTGCCGGCGCTGCGCAACCTGGACATCTGGTTCTGCCAGGGGTTCTCGGAACCAGGGTCCGGCTCCGACCTGGCATCGCTCAAGACGCGCGCCGTGCAGGAGGGCGATCACTATGTGGTCAACGGCCAGAAGCTGTGGACCTCCAACGGCCACAATGCCGACTGGATGTTCGGCCTGGTGCGCACCGACCCCAATGCCAAGAAGCAAAAGGGCATCACCTACCTGCTGATCGACATGAAGACCCCGGGCATACAGCTGCGGCCCATCATCACGCTCGATGGCGACCACCATACCAACGAGACCTTCTTCGACAACGTCAAGGTGCCGGTGGAGAACCGCATCGGCGAGGAGAACCGCGGCTGGGATTACGCCAAGTTCCTGCTGGGCAACGAGCGCGCCGGCGTGGCCCGGGTGGGCCTGTGCCGCCAGCGCATCCGCCACGTCAAGGCACTGGCCGCCGGCATCATCGTGGAAGGCCGGCCGCTGCTGGAGAACCAGCGCTTCCTGGAGAAGCTGGCGCAGATCGAGGTGGAGCTGAAGGCGCTGGAGATCACCAACATGATGGTGGTGGCTTCCATGAAGAAGCAGACCGGCCATCAGCAGGATCCACGCGCCTCGGTGTTGAAGATCAAGGGCTCGGAACTGCAGCAGGCCACCCTGGAGATCCTGCTGGAGGCGGCCGGCCCGGCGGCCATGCCACGCCAGGTGGAATTCCTGGAGGCGCAGACCGAGGCGTTGATCGGCGAGGACTGGTGCGCCACGGCGGCACCCAACTACTACTTCGGCCGCGCCATCTCCATCTTCGGCGGCTCCAACGAAATCCAGCACAACATCGTGTCAAAGGCGGTGCTGGGGCTCTGAATCCACTGATCACAATTTATCATTTAGCTTAGAGCGCCTGACAGAATTGCCGTTAGGCGCCCTGACAAAGGGGAACGCGAGCGGATGTGTCCCCTCGCATTGTCAGGCACTCTCAATAGTCATCTGCATTCGCATTTAAATCTGATCACATCAAGGTAGCCGATCATGGAACTTCGCTTCACCGCCGAGGAAATTGCCTTCCGCAACGAAGTCCGGACCTTCTTCGAGTCCGCCCTGCCCGCCGACATCCGCAAGAAGCAGATGCAGGGGCAGCGCCTGACGCGCGAGGACTACGTCAACTGGCAGCGCATCCTCAACCAGAAAAGCTGGGTCTGCCCGATGTGGCCGGTGGAATACGGCGGCACCGGCTGGGATGCGGTGAAGTACTTCATCTTCAAGGAGGAGAGCTACCGCGCCTGGGCCCCGGACGTGCTGGGCCACAACATCCAGAACGTCGGCCCGGTGATCTGCGCCTTCGGTTCGCCGGAACAGAAGGACTACTTCCTGCCCCGGCTGCGCAACCTCGACCACTGGTTCTGCCAGGGCTTCTCCGAGCCGGGCGCGGGATCGGACCTGGCCAGCCTGAAGACGCGTGCGGTGCGCGAGGGCGACCACTACATCGTCAATGGCCAGAAGCTGTGGACTTCGGGCGGCCATCATGCCGACTGGATGTATGGCCTGGTGCGCACCGACACCGGCGTGAAGAAGCAGGCCGGCATCAGCTACCTGCTGATCGACATGAAATCCCCCGGCGTGCAGGTGCGCCCGGTGGTGACGCTGGACGGCCACCCCTATACCAACGAAACCTTCTTCGACAACGTCAAGGTGCCGGTGACCAACCTGGTCGGCGAGGAGAACAAGGGCTGGAACTACGCCAAGTTCCTGCTCGGCAACGAGCGCGCCGGCATTGCCCGCGTCGGCCTGTCCAAGGCGCGCATCCGCCTGGCCAAGGCGCTGGCTGCGCGCGTCCAGGTGGATGGCGCACCGATGTCCGAGAGCCGGCACTTCCGCGAGAAGCTGGCGGCCATCGAAATCGACCTGAAGGCGCTGGAGATCACCAACATGATGGTGGTGGCCGGCATGAAGAAGGCCGGCGCCAAAGCCGATCCGCGCACCTCGGTGCTGAAGATCAAGGGCTCGGAAGTGCAGCAGGCGGCGCTGGAGGCACAAATGGAACTGGCCGGTCCCGATGCGATGGCACGCCAGGTGGATTTCCTGGAGGCACGCGTCGCCGAGGCGATCGGCCATCCGGGCATGGCCAACAGCGCGCCCAACTACTACTTCGGTCGCGTGCTGTCGATCTACGGTGGCTCCAACGAAATCCAGCGCAACATCGTGTCGAAAGCGGTGCTGGGCCTGTGATGCCGGCGCCATCCATGACGAACGTTGCAAGCAGCTGTTTGCAAATGCGAATGTCCCCTGCCATCACGCCCTCTGCAGTTGTGAGGGGGGACGCAGGGATTTATACTTGCGGGTGCCCGCCTAACCGAAGTCGACATTCGGACCGCTTGGGTTTTGACCACCCGACCTTCCCCTACCCCGCCTGAAGGAGCTGTTTCAGTGGATTTGCGCTTTACGCCTGCGGAGAATGCATTTCGTGCCGAAGTGCGCGACTTCTTCGAGACCAGCCTGCCTGCCGACATTCGCAGGAAGCAGAAGCTGGGACAACGCCTGGCGAAGGACGATGTCGTCGCCTGGCAGCGCATCCTCGACAAGAAGGGCTGGGCCTGCCCGCTGTGGCCGGTGGAGCACGGCGGCACCGGCTGGGATGCCGTGCACTACTTCATCTTCAAGGAAGAAAGCTATCGCGCCTGTGCCCCGGATGCGCTGAGCCACAACATCACGCAGACCGGGCCGGTGATCTGCGCCCATGGCACGCCCGAGCAGAAAGCGTGGTTCCTGCCGCGGCTGCGCAACCTCGACATCTGGATGTGCCAGGGCTTCTCCGAACCGGGCTCGGGCTCCGACCTGGCCTCACTGAAGACGCGCGCCGTGCGCGAGGGCGACCACTACATCGTCAACGGCCAGAAGCTGTGGACCACCAACGGCCACCGCGCCGACTGGATGTATGGCCTGGTGCGCACCGACACCGGCGTGAAGAAGCAGGCCGGCATCAGCTACCTGCTGATCGACATGAAATCCCCCGGCGTGCAGGTGCGCCCGGTGGTGACCCTGGATGGCGACCACCACACCAACGAGACCTTCTTCGAGAACGTCAAGGTGCCGGTGAAGAACCTGATCGGCGAGGAGAACAAGGGCTGGTCCATCGCCAAGTTCGCCCTCGGCAACGAGCGCGCCGGCATTGCCAAGGTGGGCCTGTCCAAGGCACGCCTGGCGCTGGTGAAGTCGCTTGCCGCCCGCACCCAGGTCGATGGCCGCCCGCTTTCGGAAAGCGAGCGCTTCCGCGAGAAGCTGGCGCTGGTCGAGACCGACCTGAAGGCGCTGGAGATCACCAACATGATGGTGGTGGCCGGCATGAAAAAGCGTGGCCCCAGCCAGGACCCGCGCACTTCGGTGCTGAAACTGAAGGGCTCGGAGCTGCAGCAGGCGACCACCGAACTGATGCTGGAAGTGGCCGGCCCGCATGCCATGGCCCACCAGCACGAGTTCCTCGAGGCGGCAGTCGAGGCCTCCATCGGGCCGGACTGGGCCGGCACCTCGGCACCCAATTACTACTTCAATCGGGCAGTATCGATTTTCGGCGGGACCAGCGAGATTCAACACAATATCGTGGCGAAAGCTGTTTTGGGGCTGTAACTTAAAAAAGGATTGAACAATGGACTTTGATCTCAGCGAAGAGCAGCGGATGCTCAAGGAAAGCGTGGACCGGCTGCTGGAGGATCGTTACAGCTTCGAGCAGCGCAAGGGCTACACCAAGGCAGCCGACGGCTGGAGCCGGGAACTTTGGCAGCAGTACGCCGACCTCGGCCTGCTGGGCGTGCCCTTCCCGCAGGACAACGGCGGATTCGGCGGTGGCCCGGTCGAAACCATGATCGTCATGGAAGCCTTCGGCAAGGCGCTGATCCTCGAGCCCTACTTCGCCACGGTGATCCTGTTCGGCGGCGCAGTGCGCCTGGCCGGCAGCGCCGCCCAGAAGTCCGACCTGCTGCCGAAGATCGGCGAAGGCAATCTGCTGGGCGCCTTTGCCCACTCCGAGCGCAATTCCCGCTATGACCTGGCCGATGTGCAGACCACCGCGAAGAAAGATGGCGCCGGCTGGGTGCTGGATGGCGAGAAGACGGTCGTGGTGCACGGTGACTGCGCCGACAAGCTGGTGGTCTCGGCCCGCGTGTCCGGCGGCCAGCGCGACAAGGATGGCATCGCCCTGTTCATCGTCGATGCCAAGGCTCCTGGCGTCAGCCGCAAGGCCTACCCCACGCAGGACAGCCTGCGCGCCGCCGACATCACGCTCAAGGGCGTGAAGGTCAGCGCCGCCGACCAGCTGGGCGAGCCGGGCAAGGGCTACGGCATCGTCGAGCGCGTGGCGCAGTCGGCCATCCAGGCGCTGTCGGCCGAAGCGGTGGGCGGCATGCAGCAGATGCTGGACATCACCGTCGAATACCTGAAGACACGCCAGCAGTTCGGTGTGCCCATCGGCAGCTTCCAGGCGCTGCAGCACCGCGCCGTGGACATGCTGGTGGCGACCGAGCAGGCCCGCTCCATGGCCATGTACGCCGCCATGATGGTGGACGATGACGATGAAACGGAGCGTTCCAAGGCCATCAATGCGGTGAAGGTGCACATCGGCAAGTCCGGCCGCTATGTCGGCCAGCAGTCGATCCAGTTGCACGGCGGCATCGGCATGACCCTGGAGTACAAGGTCGGCCATTACTTCATCCGCTCGACCATGATCGAAATCCTGTTCGGGGACACCGACCATCACCTGGCCGCGCTCGCGCGTGCCGGCGGCCTGATCGCCCCCGGCGCAACGGCCTGATCGCAGCCATCATGAGCGCCGCAGACCATTGCATCCCAGGTCGCGGCGCCCGGTATCAGGAAGCGGGCTTCATGCCCGTTTTTTGTTTTGGAGCCCCTGGATCGAATGCCCGGGGCCCTGAAGCAGGCAAGCGCGAAGGCAGTGACACTGCCTCGCACTTTCAAGTGTGGCCTCCGCATGCCACTCGCAGCATGCGTGCCGCAATCCACCAATCGCTCAGGAAGGTGAAATCACGATGAGTAGCAAAGGAAAAGCCTATATAGCCGGGGTGTACGAGCATCCCACCCGCAAGGCCGAGCATGCCTCGCTTGCACAGTTGCACGCCGAAGTGGCCGTCGGCGCGGTGGAAGACGCCGGCCTGTCGATGCAGGACGTGGACGCCTATTTCTGCGCGGGCGATGCCCCGGGCCTGGGACCACTCAACATGATCGACTACCTGGGCCTGAAGGTCCGGCATTTCGACTCGACCGACGT
This sequence comes from Betaproteobacteria bacterium, assembly GCA_947474715.1. Lineage (GTDB taxonomy): Bacteria > Pseudomonadota > Gammaproteobacteria > Burkholderiales > SG8-39 > CAIYPG01. The sequence continues at coordinate 32,505 of CANJJT010000018.1, read as the reverse complement.
GGGTGGCTCCTCCTACCTGATGCACGTCGCCCATGCCGCCGAAGCGATTGCCGCCGGCAAGTGCAACGTGGCACTGATCACCCTGGCCGGCCGGCCGCGCTCCGAAGGCCGCAGCGGCACCCAGCAGCGCGCTTCCATCCCGAATGTGCCGGATGCGCCGTATGAAGGCCCCTACGGCCTGGTGACGGTGAACATGTACGCGCTGGCGGCGATGCGCCACATGTACCAGTACGGCACCACCAGCGAGCAGATGGCCTGGGTCAAGGTGGCCGCCTCGCACCATGCGCAGCACAACCCCAATGCCTTCCTGCAGAAGGTCATGACTGTGGAAGACGTGGTCAACTCACCCATGATCGCCGACCCACTGCACCGCGCCGATTGCTGCGTGGTCACCGACGGCGGCGGCGCAGTGCTGGTGGTGAAGCCGGAAATCGCGAAAGCCCTGAAGCGTCCGCTGGTGAAGGTGATCGGCGCCGGCGAGTCCACCAAGGGCCCGCTGGGCGGCATGGTCGACCTGACCTACTCGGGCGCCGTGGTGTCGGGTGCAACTGCTTTCGCCGAAGCCGGCGTGAAGCAGTCGGACATCAAGTACGCCTCTATCTACGACAGCTTCACGATCACCGTGATCATGCAGCTGGAAGACCTGGGCTTCTGCAAAAAGGGCGAAGGCGGCAAGTTCGTGGCGGATGGCAACCTCATCTCCGGTGTGGGCAAGCTGCCCTTCAACACCGACGGCGGCGGCATGTGCAACAACCACCCGAACAACCGCGGCGGCATCACCAAGATCATCGAGGCGGTTCGCCAGCTGCGCGGCGAGGCACACCCCAAGGTGCAGGTGAAGAACTGCGACATTGCCCTGGCACACGGCACCGGCGGCTCGCTGGGCACCCGTCACGGCAGCGCCACGCTGATCATGGAACGCGAATAAGGCACACAGGAGAATCACGACATGGCCACACCCTATCAGGACAGGAAAATCCCGGCACCGGCGCTCAACGAGGGCGATGCCCCGTATTTCGAAGGCGCGGCAATGGGCAAGCTGATGACGAAGTACTGCACCAGCTGCAACAAGTACCACCACTACCCCCGCCCCATCTGCCCCTTCTGCCATTCCAGCAAGACCGAATGGCGCGAGGCCAAGGGCACCGGAACCGTCTACACCTACAGCGTGACGCGCGCTGCAGGCCCGATTCCGTATGTACTTGCCTATGTGACGCTGGACGAAGGCCCCACCATGATCACCAACATCGTCGATTGCGATCTGGACACCGTGAAGATCGGCCAGAAGGTGAAAGTGGTATTCAAGCCCAGCGAGGACCCCAAGCTGGTGGTACCGATGTTCACCCCGGCCTGATCTTCAGGCCGGCAATGGGGCTGCCGGGGCTTCCGGCAGCCTTGCGGAAACAGAAACGCCCGCAATTGCGGGCGTTTCTGTTGGTGCTGCGGAGTGCTCAGCGCAGGGATGCGTTGATGCTTTCCAGCGCCGATGATCCCGGGCAAAGTTCCTTGGCGCTCAGCAGGTTGAGCGGCGACTCGACGGTGTTGAGACTGTCGTGCAGGTCTTCGGCACCCGACTCCACGTAGAGCAGGCCGGTGACGATCTCGCCCAGGCGGGCATGCTGCTGCAGGTAGTTCATGGCATTGACGCGGTCCGAAGCATCGTAATCCTTGGCCACCTTGCGCAGCCTCAGCGTGGTGCCGTCATGCTGCAGGACATCCTGCACGCTGCCAGGCTGGTAGTCCGCGGTGATCTCCTTGCGATCCTTGATGAAGTCGATGCGGTTGACCGCCTCGTTGTGCTCGCGCACGTAGTCATAGCTGCGGGTCGAGCCCTCGTGGTTGTTGAAGGCCACGCAGGGGCTGATGACGTCGATGAAAGCCGAGCCCTTGTGCTCGATGGCTGCCTTGATGAGGGGCACCAGCTGGATCTTGTCCCCGGAGAAACTGCGGCCGACGAAGCTGGCGCCCATCTGCAGGGCAACCGCCACCATGTCGATCGACTCGTCGGTGTTGATCACGCCGCGCTTGGACTTCGACCCGCGGTCGGCGGTGGCCGAGAACTGGCCCTTGGTGAGGCCGTAGACGCCGTTGTTCTCGACGATGTAGACCATGTTCACGGCGCGCCGGATGCTGTGGGCGAACTGGCCAAAGCCGATGGAGGCGGAATCACCATCGCCGGAGACACCCAGGTAAAGCAGATCCCGGTTGGCGAGGTTGGCGCCGGTCAACACCGAGGGCATGCGCCCGTGCACGGTGTTGAAGCCATGGGAATTGCCCATGAAGTAGTCCGGCGTCTTGGAGGAGCAGCCGATGCCGGACATCTTGGCGATGCGATGCGGCTCGATGGCCAGCTCCCAGCAGGCCTGGATGATGGCTGCAGAAATGGAATCGTGGCCGCAGCCAGCGCACAGGGTCGAGATCTTGCCTTCGTAATCGCGACGGGTGAAGCCCAGCTTGTTGGCGGGCAGTGTCGGATGGTGAAGTTTCGGTTTTGCCAGATAAGTCATGTTGTTTCCCCGGTGTCAGGCGCCGCTCAGGCCGCCTTGTCCTTCTTGATGGGTTTGACATTGAAGGCAGACAGTCTCTGCGCGATCTCGGCCACGATGAAGCGTGCGGTGATGGGGGTGCCGTCATAGTGCAGTACCGGCATCAGCTTGGCCGGCTCGATGGCGCCCTCGTTCATGATCAGCGTGCGCAACTGGCCGTCACGGTTCTGCTCGACGACAAACACATGGTCATGGGCGGCGATGAAATCGATGATGCTTTCGTGGAAGGGAAAGGCACGAATGCGCATGGCGTCCACGTGCAGGCCCTGCTCCTCCAGCCGGTCCAGGGCTTCGTCCATGGCCGGGCTGGTCGAGCCGTAGTACAGCACGCCGAAGCGGGTGGACTTGGAAGACTTGTGCTCGATCGGCTTGGGCACGTACTGCTTGGCCGTCTCGAACTTGCGCAGCAATCGCTGCATGTTGTAGACGTAATCCGGACCGGCTTCGGAGTAGATCGCATAGGTATTGCGTGAGGTGCCCCGGGTGAAGAAGCTGCCCTTGGTCGGATGGGTCCCCGGCAGGGTGCGATAGGTAATGGCGTCGCCGTCCACGTCGACATAGCGGCCGAAATCCTTAGCGGCCTCCAGGTCATCGTGGCTCATCACCTTGCCGCGGTCATAGCTGCGGCTGTCGTCCCAGGACAGGGGCTTGCACAGCCGGTGATTCATGCCGATGTCCAGGTCGGTCAGCATGAACACCGGGGTCTGCAGCCGGTCTGCCAGGTCCAGTGATTCGGCGGCAAACTCGAAGCATTCGCGCGGATCTTCCGGGAACAGCAGGATGTGCTTGGTGTCGCCATGGGAGGCGTAGGCACAGCACAGCACATCGGACTGCTGGGTGCGCGTGGGCATGCCGGTCGACGGCCCGGCGCGCTGCACGTCGATGATGGTGACCGGGATCTCGGCAAAGTAGGCCAGGCCGATGAACTCCTGCATCAGGGAGACGCCGGGACCCGATGTGGCGGTAAAGGCCCGGGCGCCGTTCCAGCCGGCACCGGTCACCATGCCGATGGAGGCCAGCTCGTCCTCCGCCTGGACGATGGCAAACTTGTTCCGACCCGTCTCCTTGTCCACGCGCATCTTGTGGCAGTAGGCGCTGAACGCCTCGGCCAGCGAGGATGAGGGCGTGATCGGATACCAGGCGCACACGGTGGCCCCCCCGTAGACGCACCCCAGTGCCGCAGCGCTGTTGCCTTCGAGGAGGATGCGGTCACCCACCTTGTCGGCCTTCCTCACCTGCAGGCCGATGGGGCACTGCAGGTGCTTCCTGGCATAGTCGCCGCCCAATTGGAGCGCGTTGACATTGGACTTGAGGAGCTTCTCCTTGCCCTTGTACTGGTCGGTGATGACACCGATGATCAGGTCCTGGTCCATGTCCAGCAGCACCGACAGGGCGCCGATGTACATGATGTTCTTGAACAACTGGCGTTGGCGCGGATCACTGTAGGTGGCATTGCAGATTTCCGTGAGCGGCACGCCGATGACCGTGATGTCCTCGCGGAACTTTGATCTGGGCATGGGCTTGCTCGAGTCGTAGAACAGGTAGCCGCCGGGTTCGATCTCCTTGACGTCCGCATCCCAGGTCTGGGGGTTCATCGCGACCATGATGTCCACGCCGCCGCGGCGGCCGAGGTAGCCGGCCTCGGTGATGCGGATCTCGTACCAGGTGGGCAGGCCCTGGATGTTGGAGGGAAAGATATTGCGCGGACTGACCGGCACGCCATGGCGTATCACCGACTTGGCGAATGCCTCATTGGCTGAAGCGGAACCGGAACCGTTGACGTTGGCGAACTTGACGACGAAATCATTGACGGCAGTGATGGGCTTCATTCTCAGGCAGCCTTCTTGATGGTCACGTGCTTGTCGCGGCAGGAGGGGCCCGCATGGGTCATCTCGATCAGGGTCTTCTGCATGTCCCACGCACCGGTGGGGCAGCGCTCGGCACACAGGCCGCAGTGCAGGCAGACATCCTCATCCTTGACCATGACCCGCGTGGTCTTCAGCTCCGGCGAGACATACAGGTCCTGGGTCGCATTGGTTGCCGGGGCATTGAGCCGTGTGCGCAGGTCTGCCTCCTCGCCGTTGCCGGTGAAGGTGATGCAGTCCATGGGGCAGATGTCGACGCAGGCATCGCACTCAATGCAAAGATCCTTGGCGAACACCGTCTGCACGTCGCAGTTCAGGCAGCGCTGGGCTTCCTTGAAGGCCGTGGCCGGATCGAAGCCCATTTCCACCTCGATCTTGATGTTCTTGAGGGTGATCTGGGTGTCACGCCAAGGCACCTTGAAGCGGTGGTCTGCAGAAACCTGGTTGTCATAGCTCCACTCGTGTATGCCCATCTTCTGCGACAGCAGGTTGACCATGGGCGGCGGGCGCTTGGCGATATCGTCGCCATTGCACAGCTTGTCGATGGAGATGGCGGCATCGTGGCCATGTGCCACGGCCCAGATGATGTTCTTGGGACCGAAGGCGGCATCCCCGCCGAAGAACACGTTGGGCACGCTGGACTGGAAGGTCTGCTCGTCCACCTTGGGCAGGCCCCACTTGTCGAACTCGATGCCGGCATCCCGCTCGATCCAGGGGAAGGAATTCTCCTGGCCGACTGCAATGAGGACTTCATCGCATTCGTGGATGTGGTCCGGCTCACCGGTGGGCACCAGATTGCGCCGGCCTTTGGCGTCGTACTCGGCCTTGACCTTCTCGAAGCTCATGCCGGTCAGCCTGCCGTTTTCATGCAGGAACGCCTTGGGTACCAGGAAGTTCAGGATGGGTATCCCCTCGTGGACCGCGTCTTCCTTCTCCCAGGGAGAGGCCTTCATTTCCTCGAAACCGGATCGGACGATGACCTTCACGTCCTCGCCGCCGAGGCGACGCGAGGTGCGGCAGCAGTCCATGGCGGTGTTGCCACCACCCAGCACGATGACGCGCCTGGAAATCTTGCTGATGTGGCCAAAGGACACGGATGACAGCCAGTCGATGCCGAGGTGAATATGCTTGGCTGCTTCGGCACGCCCAGGGAGTTCGAGGTCACGACCACGGGGGGCACCGGTACCGACGAAAATGGCATCGTAGCCTTCACCCAGCAAGGCCTTGAATGAGTCGATACGTTGCTGGCGGAAATTGATGCCGAGTCCGAGGATGTAACCCACTTCCTCATCGATGACCTTCTCGGGCAGGCGAAAACGCGGGATCTGGGTGCGGATCATGCCGCCGGCCTTGGCATCACCGTCAAAAAGGGTGATGTCATAACCCAGCGGTGCGAGGTCGCGCGCGACAGTCAACGATGCCGGCCCGGCACCGACCAGGGCAACGCGCTTGCCATTTTTCTGCTCGGGAACCGCAGGCAGCCGGGAGGTGATGTCCTCTTTATAGTCGGCGGCCACGCGCTTCAGGCGACAGATTGCCACCGGTTCCTTGGGCGAAGCGATGCTGGAGGCATCACCGACTGTGGCGGGCTCATCTTCTTCGACGCGACCACGCCGGCACGCCGGCTCACAGGGCCGGTCACAGGTTCTTCCAAGTACGCCAGGAAATACGTTGGATTTCCAGTTGACCATGTAGGCATCGCCGTAGCGGCCCTGGGCAATGAGACGGATGTACTCGGGTACGGGAGTGTGAGCGGGGCACGCCCACTGGCAATCGACTACTTTGTGAAAATAGTCGGGAACACCAATGTCAGTTGGTTTCAAAACCTCTCCTCAAGGAAGGATGGGAACCGCTCATAGGCGATCTTTTTTGGCTGCGGCCCGGCACGCGCAGGACCGTCCCCTCATGACAAAGGAGATGGTACGCCGATGTAAGAGGGGAGGAAAGTGCGGCCACTCCGGGAAGCCGACCACATCCGGGCACCCCACTTGCTTCGCTCCGGCCGGAAGTCCCCAGTTATGCCAGCAGGGTACCGAGCCCCGATTGACCGGGGACGATGGCTGCAATGGCTCAGTAACCACGCTGCCGGTCAACAGGCATGAGCAGGGGCTCGCCAGCCCGGCAACGCCGGATGTTTTCAACGATGGACGGAACGGAGTCGCCGGGAAAAAGCTTGCGTGCCGCATGGGGCATGACCGTCACCAGCGGATGTCGCCAGAGCGGGCTCGAGGCAGGCAGCGGTTCTTCATGGAAGACATCCAGCGTTGCACCAGCCAGATGCCCGGCGTCAAGTGCTGCCAGAAGGTCTGCGTCGACCACATGCTGGCCGCGGGCGATATTGATGAGTTGCGCCCCTTTGGGCAGCTGTGCCAGGAAACGGGCATCCACGATTCCTTCGGTCTCCGGGGTGGCAGGAAGCAGGTTGACCAGTATCTCGACCTTCCCCAGGAAGGCGGACAATGCGCCATTGCCATGGTGGCATTCCATGCCTTCCACTTCACGTCGACTGCGCGTCCATGCGAGGACCTTGAAGCCGTGGTCGCGCACCGACTTGGCCGCCGCCAGACCCAGCAACCCCAGGCCCAGGAAGCCGATGCTGCGAGCTTCAGCCGGAGGTTGCGGCAGATTCTTCCACAGGGACTGGCTTTGCTGCACTGCATAGGCGGGCATCTGGCGATGGTGCCTCAGCACGTGAAGCAGCACGTACTCGGTGATCATGCGATCACCATCCGGGGCTCCGGAACGGACGATGGGAATACCCGGGGGAATTTCCGGATTGTCGACAAGGTGCTCGACGCCGGCCAGCATGGAAATCACCAGCTTGAGATTGCGCAGCCGTGACAGCTGGCCGGCAGGGATACGCGATACCGCCGCAAACTCGATGTCGTCAGGGTTGCCAAGTTCCGGCCAGGCCCTCACCTCCAGTTCGGGCATCTGCCGTGCGAGCTCCTCGATGAAAGGCCGGGAATCGCGGGTGACCTGGAGAAGGAGTACCACGCATCTACCCGTTCGGGCTTACTTCACCCTGCGCAGGGTCGGTTTCCCACCCGGGCGAACAGGGTCGGGATGGTCGGGCGGCATATCCGGCTGGCCCTCGGGGGAGGGCTGGACCACAGCAGCCAGGGCACTGCTTTTTTCGATCTCGAAGGACATGCCCTGGCCGTTTTCACGCGCATAGATTGCCGCCACTGCGCTGACGGGTATCGACAACTGACGTGCCGTGCCGGAAAACCGGGCACTGCACTCGATCATGTCATTGCCGATTACCAGGTGAGATGCTGCGAGGGGCCCGACATTGAGCACGATTTCGCCGTCGCGAACATGCTCCATCGGAACATGGGTACGTTCATCGACCATGACCGAAATGTAAGGCGTGTGCCCGTTGTCCACGCACCATTCATACAGAGCACGGAGCAGGTAGGGCTTGGTGGAGGTGGCTTCAGCCATGGGTAACCCCGAAAAATCGCCGTACCGGCCTGCCGGATGATGCCTGCTTGTTCATGAGTTGGCCAGCAAGGCGGGAAGCCTTACTTGCGCATGACCTTTTCAGACGGCGTGAGCGCTTCAATGAACGCGGGGCGCGAAAACAGGCGCTCGGCATACTTCATCAGCGGTGCAGCCGACTTGGGCAGGGTGATGCCGTAATAATCCAGACGCCAGAGCAGAGGCGAAATTGCCACGTCCAGCATGGAGAACTCCTCTCCAAGCATGTGCTTCTGCTTCTGGAATACCGGTGCCAATTCGGTCAGACGGTCAGCAACCTGCTGGCGTGCCTTGTCCTGCAGCTTCTGGTTGCCATGTTCAAGCGCCTCGATCTGGCTGAACAATTCCACTTCAAAGTTGTACAGGAACAGTCGCGCGCGCGCGCGCATGACGGGATCGGCCGGCATGAGCTGGGGGTGCGGGAAGCGCTCGTCTATGTATTCATTGATGATATTGGATTCGTACAGGATGAGGTCCCGTTCGACCAGCACCGGAAGGCGGTTGTAAGGATTCATCACCGCGATGTCTTCAGGCTTGTTGTACATGTCAACATCAATGATCTGGAAATCCATGCCCTTCTCGTACAGCACGATGCGGCAACGCTGGGAGAAGGGACAGGTTGTCCCCGAGTAGAGATTCATCATGGCTTGTCGGCCTCTTGCCAGTGAAATTGAAGCGGTCTGATGAAAAAGGCGCATGCCCTGCGGGGCCGCGCCTCCCTCAATGCAGCTTGCGCCGGGAAAAGCTTAGTGGACGTCCTTCCAGTACGCGGACTTGAGCAGCCAGGTAAGGCCGATCAGGACAGCCAGCACCAGCAGCACCCAGAAACCAATCTGCTTGCGCAAGACCTGATTGGGCTCACCCATCCAGGTCATGAAGTTGACGAGGTCGCGGGAAAACGTGTCGTATTCGGCAGCGGACATTGCCCCTGGCTTGATGGTCTCGAACTTGACCACCTTGCGCACGCCGCCGTGACCATCAGACACATCCTTGCCATCGGTATCCTTCATCACCTCAACCTTGCGCACCCGCTCCCCCTGCAGGTTCCAGAGGACATGCGGCATGGCGACCTTGTCAAAAACAACGTTGTTCCAGCCAGTCGTTGTTTCAGAGTCGCGATAGAAGCCACGCAAATAGGTGTAAAGCCAGTCGGCTCCGCGTGAACGTGCCACCACGGAAAGATCTGGCGGCGCCGCACCGAACCATTCGGTGGCATTCTTCCTGGTCATCCCGGAATTCATCATTTCACCCACCTTGTCAGCGGAGAAAAGCAGATTTTCCCGGATCTGATCTTCGGTGAGGCCTATATCCTTCAAGCCGCTGTACCGCATGAGGGATGCGGAGTGGCAGTTCAGACAATGATTGACGAAATTTCGGGCGCCGGCCTGCAGGCTGGCCACGTCACGCACATCAATCGGGGCACGATCTAGGACGACCCCAGCTTGGGCGGCGATCGCACCGGAACCTGCCGACAAGGCAGGCACTAACAGCAGAATGGCTAGCAGTTTTTTCATTACCAGGTCAGCCTTTGGGGTTCCGGTTTTACCTTGTCGATGCTGGTGTACCAGGGCATCAACACGAAAAAGGCGAAGTAAAGCATCGTCCCAACTCGTGCCACGACGGTGGCACGCTCGACGTTGCCCAGCCAGGGCCCGAACTGCCCCCAGACATTCGTTGGTTCGGTGCCGAGATAACCAAGCACCACAAAATTCAAAACGAAGAGGGCGAGCGCTCCCTTGTAGATCGGTCCCTTGTAGCGGATCGATTTGACAGGGCTGCGATCCAGCCATGGCAACACCAGCAGGATCATGGTGGCAGCTCCCATTGCCGCGACGCCAGGGAACTGTGACCCCAGGACCGGCGGCACGGCGCGCAGGATGGAGTAGTAAGGCGTGAAATACCACACTGGCGCGATGTGCGCAGGAGTCTTCAGCGGATCAGCTGGAACGAAATTGTTGTATTCGAGGAAATAACCACCCATTTCCGGGGCAAAGAACACGATGATGGCAAACACAAACAGAAATACCATCACGCCAAAAATATCCTTCACCGTGTAGTACGGGTGGGAGTAGATGCCGTCCAGTGGCAATCCGGTGGCCGGATCCTTGGGTTGCTTCTTGATTTCCACACCGTCCGGGTTGTTGGACCCAACCTCATGAAGCGCGGTCAGGTGAGCCGCGACCAATCCGATCAACACCAGTGGAATGGCAATCACGTGGAACGCGAAGAAGCGATTCAACGTGGCGTCGGAAACCACATAGTCACCGCGAATCCACTCTGACAGGTCAGGCCCGATCAGGGGAATGGTGCTGAACAGGTTGACGATCACCTGGGCGCCCCAGAAAGACATCTGGCCCCAGGGAAGCAGGTAACCGAAGAAAGCTTCCGCCATCAGGCACAGATAGATCAATACACCGAAGATCCAGAGCAGTTCCCGGGGTTGCCGGTACGAACCGTACAGCAGGGCCCTGAACATATGCAGGTAGACGACCACGAAAAAGGCGGACGCCCCGGTCGAATGCATGTAGCGGATGAGCCAGCCGAAGGGCACCTCCCGCATGATGTATTCGACGGACGCAAAGGCCTGGGTGGCATCCGGCTTGTAATTCATCGTCAGGAAGATGCCCGTGACGATCTGCAGCACCAGCACGAATGCCGCCAGCGAGCCAAAGTAGTACCAGAAATTGAAATTCTTCGGGGCAATGTATTTGCCCCACTGCTCTTCCCACATCTTGATCAGGGGGAAGCGTGCATCCACCCAGCCGACCACGCCATTGAGCGGGCCGAATCCGGTGACGGGTCGTTTCTCTGTGGCAGCCATCTATCAGGCCCCCTTCTTGTCGTCGCCGATCAGGATCTTGCTGTCGGACAGATAGGTGTAGGGAGGCACTTCCAGGTTCACAGGTGCAGGCGCCCCCTTGTAGACGCGCCCGGCAAAATCAAATTTGGAGCCATGACAGGGACAATAGAATCCGCCAGCCCAGTCCGCGCCCATTTCCGCCTGGGCATCCAGGGACTTCACCTGGGGCGAGCAACCCAGGTGGGTGCAGACTCCCACCAGCACAGCAAACTCATCCTTGATGGAACGGTATTCATTGGTTGCATACTCGGGTTGCTGCTTGGCCGCCGACTTCGGATCAGCAACGACCGCGTCGCTTTTCTTGATCCCTTCCAGCATCTCCTTGGTGCGGCGTAACACCCAAACCGGCTTGCCGCGCCACTCCTTGACCTGCATTTCGCCAGGCGCCATGCCGCCAATGTCGACTTCCACCGGGGCGCCAAGCGCCTTGGCACGTTCCGAGGGCAACATGCTGGCCGCAAAAGGCAGGGCGGCGGCAACCCCGGCGCAGGCTCCTGCTGCTGCAGTCACGGCCACGACTTTGCGGCGGCCGTCGTTGATTTGATCACTCATCTGTTTGGGACCTTGGTCTGAAGCTTCTGGACGGAAGGAATAGGTGGTCGCTTCGAAAAGCTGTTTATTATAACGGAAAGGCCTCTAAAACATCAAATTTTCACTCTTAACAGGCTGATTTGAATGAGCAATTGACCTTGAAGGCGCGCGCGATCATCAACACGTGAACCCACAACCCACTGCCGGCTCAAAAAACTGCATACAAATTATTCCAATGCTGGAAACACCTGCCTGCAAACTCAGGCCGGGAAAACCACCTTCGATACAGCTGACAAAACCCGCTACCGCTCCGTGGCTATTTCAGCAATAATTGCCCGTGATTTCACGTTGTAACGATGTCGTGATGATGATTCCTGCGGCTCGACCCCGAGTTGCCACCGCCTAAAACTTCAGGCAGAAATGACCATGAAACGACTCTGGCTGATATTCGCCCAGGCCGCCACTATCGGGGTGGCATTGCTGTTCGTCGTCGCCACATTCCGACCGGATTGGCTCGGGCGCCCCTTGCTGCCCGGCACGAGTACGGCCATCGTGTCATTGAAGGAGGCCACACCACTCGCAACCGGAACGGCACGGACGAACTCCTACAGCGAGGCCGTGCGCCGTGCCGTGCCTTCGGTGGTGAATATCTACACCAGCAAGGAAGTGAAGACTCCGCGCAGCCCGTTCTTCAATGATCCGGTGTTCCGCCAGTTCTTTGGCGACCGCTTTGATGAACAACCGCAGAAGACCCAAGGGCTTGGCTCCGGCGTCATCGTCAGCAACCAGGGCTACATTCTCACCAACCAGCATGTGGTGGAAGCTGCCGACGAAATTGAGGTTGCCCTCTCGGACGGGCGCAAGCTGCGCGCAAGATCGGTAGGGTCGGACCCGGAAACCGATCTTGCCGTATTGCAGGTCTCTGCCGGCGCCCTTCCCTCCATCACTTTCGGTGACGATGAGTCGCTAAAACTGGGGGACGTTGTTCTGGCAATAGGAAACCCCTTCGGTGTCGGGCAGACCGTCACCATGGGCATAGTCAGCGGTCTGGGACGCACCCCCGGCATCAACACCTTCGAAAATTTCATTCAGACCGATGCGGCGATCAACCCGGGAAACTCGGGAGGAGCGCTTGTGGATGCCGCCGGCAATCTGGTCGGCATCAATACTGCCATTTACTCCCAGAGCGGCGGTTCTCTGGGAATAGGTTTCTCAATTCCGGCCTCCACGGCCAAGCGGGTGCTGGAATCCATCGTCCGGGACGGTGTTGTCAGGCGTGGGTGGATAGGCGTGGAAGCCCAGGAAATCACCGCCGAACTGGCCGAATCGTTCAAGCTGCCGTCAACCTCTGGAGCATTGATTGCCGGCGTATTGAAGGGTGGACCGGCGGAGCGGGCCGGGATCAAGCCAGGGGACATTCTGACCGCCGTGGCAGACAAGCCTGTAAGGAACCCTACGTCCATGCTGGACCTGGTTGCCGGACTGGTTCCGGGCAAACCGGCATCGCTGACGCTATTGCGCAACGCCCGGGAAGTAAGAGTCGATATCGAAGTGGGCATTCGCCCCAAGGTAGCGAGGCGTCGACGGGAACCCGGCTAGGCTGCCGCGTCCTTGGATTATGCGTCCGGCACGGCAGGGCGCGCCGGCACCATGCCTGCAAGAATAATCCCCAACTCGTACAGGATCCACAACGGGATGGCCAGCATCAATTGGGACAGCACATCCGGCGGCGTCAGCACGGCGCCAAGCACAAACGCCCCGACGATGACATAAGGTCGGATTTCCTTGAGCTTCGCAATGGAAACCAGCCCGGTCCTGACCAGAACGATGACTATGACTGGCACCTCGAAGGTAACGCCGAAGGCAATGAAGGTTGAGAGTACAAAGGACAGGTATTTCTCGATATCCGTCATCCACGCAACGCCTTCAGGCGCGATTGACGCCATGAACTTGAAAACCACGGGGAACACGAAAAAATAGGCGAATGACATCCCCGCCACAAACAGCAGGAAGCTCGCCACCACCAGTGGCAGGACCAATTGCCTTTCGTGGACGTACAGGCCTGGAGCGACAAACGCCCAAGCCTGATAGAGCACATAAGGCAGCGCGATGACAAAGGCCACCATCAGAGCAACCTTCATGGGAACAAGAAACACCCCAACGATATCGGTGGCGATCATCTGGCCGCCCTGTGGCAGCGAAGCCAGCAAGGGGCTGGCCAGAATGGCGTAGAGTTCCTTCGCCCAGGGGAAAAGGCAGACGAACACGATCACCACGGCAAGGATGGCACGCAGCAGCCGATCCCTGAGTTCGACAAGATGGGAAATGAATGAGTCCTGCCCTGTTTCGATCACGTCGGGGACTTGTCCGGGAGCGGCTGCGGGGGGGGCACTGCCGCAATCTCTTTCGAGGCGGCCACTGGATCGATGGCCTGTCTAGCCTCATCGACTTCCGTATTTATGGTGTTTTCGACGCTCTGCGCGACATCCTGAAACTGCTCCTTGAACTTGCGCAGTTCCTCGATCTCCATTTCGCGGTTGATATCAGCTTTAACATCCGTGACATAGCGGTTGAGTCTTCCTAAAAGGTGTCCTATGGTCCTGGTCACCTTGGGCAGACGTTCAGGGCCGATGACGATGAGCGCCACAACGGCGATCACAAGCATTTCGGAGAAGCCGACGTCAAACATTAACTGAGGAATGTAATGTCACAGGGGTACCAGACCGTCCGTGCCCCCTGCAAAGCGGGGATCAGACTTTGGGTCTGTCCTCCACGCGAGCTTCGATGATACGGGATGCCTGGGCATCAGAAGACTGTGGTTCCGATGCGCCCTCTTTCAGGCCATCCTTGAACCCCCGCACGGCACCACCCAGATCACTGCCCATACTGCGCAGTTTCTTCGTCCCGAAAATGATCATCACCACAAGCAGAACGATCAGCCAGTGCCAGATACTAAAGCTACCCATTTTGTATCTCCTTGCCCAAACCCTACCCCGAAGCCAACATGCGGCCGAGAGGTCTCGGCCCACCGATAATATGGATGTGTAGATGATACACCTCCTGCCCCCCCACCCTGCCAGAGTTGATGATGGTGCGAAATCCGTCAACCGCGCCCAACTCTGCCGCCAATCGGGGTACCAGCGCCATCATCCGGCCAAGGATAGGCGCGTGGCTGGCATCACACTCTGCCAAGGATGCCACATGGATTTTGGGAATGATCAAAAAATGGATCGGCGCCTGGGGATGGATATCATGAAAAGCCAGCACTTCGGCGTCTTCATGAACTTTTCTAGCCGGTATATCACCCCGCACCATCCTGCAAAAAATGCAATCGTCCATCGTTCAATGCTCCCTACTCTACTTTCCTTGGCGCCACCATTCGAGCCGCCTTCTCTGCCAGACCGGATACGCCCTCACGCCGTTCCAACTCGGCCAGGACATCGTCGGGCTTTAAATCGTACCGGGCCAGCATCACAAGACAATGAAACCAGAGATCTGCCGTTTCGGAGATGATTCGATTACGGTCACCATCCTTGCCCGCCATGACGGTTTCGGTCGCTTCCTCGCCCACTTTCTTGAGTATGGCATCCTCGCCTTTATGGAAAAGTTGAGCCACATAGGAGGAATCCGCGGCAGCACCCCGCCGTGACTCGATGAGCTCCGAGAGCCGTTGAAGTATGTCGCTCATTTCCGGTAAATCGTTCCTGGTTCCTTGATAACCGGATCGGTAATCACCCATCGACCACCGTCCAGCTTTCGAAAAAAACAATTGTGCCGCCCGGTATGGCAGGCAATCCCGCCAACCTGTTCGACGCTCAACAGCACGGCATCTTCGTCGCAATCCAGCCGTATTTCCCTGATTTTCTGCACGTGGCCCGACTCCTCTCCCTTGCGCCACAGCCTCTTTCGCGAGCGAGACCAGTATGTGGCCTCGCCAGTTACAAGCGTCTGCTCAAGGGATTCCCGGTTCATCCACGCAAACATCAGTATCCGGCCGGTGTGGGCCTCCTGCGCAATGACAGGCACGAGACCTTCCTCGTTCCACCCCACCTCGTCCAACCAGTCTTTAGCCATTTTTCGACCCAATGCGAGGCCGAACAGCCTCAAAGCCTGACTTCAATACCCCGGTTTGCCATGTATGTCTTGGCCTGCCGGACCGTGAATTCGCCGAAATGAAAAATGCTCGCGGCGAGCACTGCGTCTGCCCGTCCATCCAGAATGCCGGCAGCCAGATGCTGCAGTGATCCGACTCCGCCACTGGCAATGACAGGAATGGACACAGCCTCGGATACCGCACGCGTCAGGGATATATCGAAGCCTTCCCTGGTTCCGTCCCGGTCCATGCTGGTAAGCAAAATCTCGCCGGCCCCCAGCTTTTCCATTCTACGCGCCCACTCTACCGCGTCCAGGCCGGTAGCACGCCGCCCTCCATGGGTGAATACCTCCCAACTGCGATCCGAACGTTTTGCATCGATTGCAACGACGATGCACTGTGAACCATAGCGGCTTGAGGCATCTTCGACCAGTTGGGGATTCTGGACTGCCGAAGTATTGATGGACACCTTGTCGGCCCCCGCATTGAGCAGACGCCGCACATCCTCGACCTTTCGCACGCCCCCCCCGACAGTCAGCGGAATGAAGACCTGCGAGGCAACACTTTCAATGACATGGAGCAGCAGGTCCCGGTCATCGGAACTGGCCGTGATGTCCAGAAAAGTGAGCTCATCCGCGCCCTGCTCATCATATCGTCGGGCAATTTCGACCGGGTCTCCAGCATCCCTGAGCTCGACGAAATTGACACCCTTGACGACGCGTCCACTGGTGACATCCAGACACGGAATAATGCGCTTGGCAAGACTCATGTCCGTCGACTCGCCCCAGTGAAGCTCATTTGGCGCCGAGCTTGTCAGCCGTTTCCTGAGCCTTCTTGAAATCAATGGTGCCCTGGTAGATTGCGCGGCCTGTTATGACGCCAGCAATGCCTTCTGACTCGACTTTGCAGAGTTCTTCGACGTCGCCAAGGCCCGTCAAGCCGCCACTGGCAATCACCGGGACGCTGAGCTGCCGGGCCAGTTTCACAGTGGACTCAATGTTAACGCCTGTTAGCATCCCATCACGCCCGATGTCGGTGTAGATGATGGCTTCGACACCGTAATCCTGAAATTTTCGTGCGAGATCCAGTACGTCGTGCCTGGTCATTTTGGACCAGCCTTCAACCGCAACCTTCCCGTCCTTGGCGTCCAGTCCGACGATGATGTGACCCGAGAACGCCGTGCATGCATCCTGCAGAAAACCAGGGTTCTTGACTGCCGCTGTCCCTATGATGATGTAGGAGACACCCAGATCGAGGTAATGCTCAATGGTGTCGAGATCGCGTATGCCCCCCCCCAGCTGAACTGGCATGGTCTCACCCACTGCGGCGACGATGGACTTTATAGCCGCCTGATTCTTGGGCATTCCGGCGACGGCCCCGTTCAGGTCCACCACATGCAGCCGACGTGCCCCCTGAGCCTGCCAGTGGCGAGCCATCTCTGTCGGACTCTCGGAATAAATGGTGGCATCCTCCATGTCGCCCTGTTTGAGGCGAACACATTTGCCGTCCTTGAGGTCAATAGCGGGAATGATTAGCATCGAAGTGGAATGGAAAACTATAAGGGAAACTGTGATTGAAGCTGGTTTCGTGCAACGTCGTTATGTCACGGATTCCAGTTGATGAAATTTGCGAGCAGTCTGAGCCCGGCGCTTGCACTCTTTTCAGGATGGAACTGTACCGCAAAAATGTTGCCTCGGGCTACTGCGCAGGCAAATCTGAGTCCATATTCGGTGTCTCCGCAAACCAATCCATCGTCCGAGGGATAAGCGTAGTAGCTATGGACAAAATAGTAGCGATCACCATCGGGGATACCTGCCCACAGGGGATGTTCCATCCTCTGAGCCACCCGATTCCATCCCATATGAGGCACTTTCAATCTCGTTCCATCCGCTCCCCGCATTTCGGCATGAGGAAACCGGCGAACTGCGCCACGCAGCACGCCCAATCCGGCAACGTCACCCTCTTCACTGCGGTCGAAAAGCATCTGGAGTCCGATGCAGATCCCCAGAAAAGGCTTGTTGGCAGCAGCGACAGTAACCGCATGCCTGAGATTTCTGGCATCCAGTTCACGCATGCAATCCGGCATCGCCCCCTGCCCGGGAAAAACCACTCGGTCGGCTGAGGCGATCTGCGCCGGGAGCGAAGTCACGATGACCTCCGAGGCAGGCGCGACCTGCTCCAGTGCCTTGGATACAGAGCGCAAATTCCCCATGCCATAGTCAACGACAGCTATTTTCATTGCGCGACGCCCAAGCGGCCCCAGTCACCCCACTGGGCTAAAGGGCTCCCTTCGTGGAAGGTATGACACCCTGGGAACGTGCGTCAGATTCGATAGCCATTCGCAATGCTCTGGCAAAGGCCTTGAAAACTGTCTCGCACTGATGATGTGCGTTTTCGCCGCGCAGGCAGTCAATGTGCAATGTCACCAGTGCATGATTGACGAAGCCTTGGAAAAATTCGCGCACAAGGTCGACATCGAACTCGCCGATCATGGCCCTTGAAAATGGGACGTGAAACTCCATCCCGGGTCGCCCGGAAAAGTCGATTACCACCCTGGACAGCGCCTCATCCAGAGGAACATAGGCATGTCCATACCTCCGAATGCCTTTCTTGTCACCCATCGCCCGGGCAACCGCCTGACCCAGCGTAATCCCGATATCCTCAACCGTATGGTGGGCGTCAATGTGCAGGTCACCCTTCGCCTTGATTTCCAGATCAATCAGCCCATGCCGGGCCACCTGGTCGAGCATGTGGTCGAGAAATGGCACACCAGTGGACAAATCTGCCCTGCCGACTCCGTCAAGATTGAGGGAAACCCCAATCTGGGTTTCATTGGTGTCACGCTGGACGGCTGCCTTGCGCATATACCCGAAAATCCTGTGTAATCGATTGAATTTGACGAACTAGACTACACGAATGGTGGCTGCCGCGCCATTTGAAGGCGCATCCAGCAAAACCGCCAGGGCAGATAACAGCCTTGCATTTTCTGCAGGCGTGCCGACAGTCACCCGAATGCAGTTTTCAAGCAGCGGGTGCATCCCGTGGAGGTTCTTGATCAGTATCCCGGAGCTGAGGAGGCCATTGCAGATTGCAACTGCATCCGGCACCCGGGCAAGCACGAAATTCGCCCTGCTCGGATAACTCCTGGTGCGGGGCATCTGGGACAGCGCGATCTCCAACCTGCTGCGTTCTGACTTGATTTTGACCGCCTGCTCCTCGAGTACCTCACGATGTACAAGCACGCGCTCTGCAATGGACTGGGTGAGGGAGTTCACGTTATAGGGTGAGCGTACCTTGTCAAACTCTCCCAGCCAATCTGCAGGCCCTACTGCATACCCCAGCCGGATACCCGCCAATCCGAGCTTTGAAACCGTCCTGAGCAGGACAACATTGGAAAACCGGTTCAGCCTGTCCAAGAATGTGGTGTCAGCAAATGGCTGGTAGGCCTCATCCACCACAACCAATCCTGGAGCAGCCGCAATGATCCTCTCCATGGCAGCTTCATCGAACAGATTGCCGGTCGGGTTATTGGGGTAGGAAAGAAAAATGATGGCAGGCAGGGACTCATTCATCGCTCGCAGCATCGCCGGCTCATCAAGGGCAAAATCCGGCAGCAGCGGAACGCCAACATAATTGACTCCGGCAAGCAGCGCGTACTGGCGATACATGCCGAAAGTAGGGCTCGGCGCCATCACTGTGGCCCCACTGCGGGCACACGCCACGATCATTACCTGAATCAGTTCATCAGACCCGTTGCCTAGAAGAATCTGTAACTCAGCGGGTATGTCCATCGACAGTCGCAACTGCGCTTTCAGGCCGGGGGCCTGTGGATCCGGGTAGCGATTCAGCGGAATATCCGCCACAAGCCCGGCCAGTTCGGCCTGGAGTGCCATCGGGAGTCCATACGGATTCTCCATGGCATCGAGCTTCACCATGCCGGCAGATGGCGGCACATGATAGGCCGACATGGAAAGCACGTCCTCGCGCACGACTTTGCGGACAATACTCATCTCAGACCTTGCCTGAAGCTTGCCGAGGAAGCGTGTGCCTGCAAGCCTTCTGCCAGAGCGAGGCACGATGCAATCTCTCCAAGAACCCGTGCAGATGCGGCAGTCGCTCCTATAAGGCTGGATCGCTTCTGAAAATCATAGACACCCAGGGGGGACGAAAAGCGCGCCGTGCCTGAAGTGGGAAGTACATGGTTGGGACCGGCACAATAATCCCCTAGCGCCTCGGAACTGTAGTTGCCGAGAAAAATTGCGCCCGCGTGCCTGATCAGCGGCAACAATGACTCAGGATCTTCAACCGCGAGTTCCAGATGCTCAGGAGCAATGCTGTTGGCAATATCGCACGCCTCATCAAGGCTCCGCACTTGAATCAGAGCCCCACGCCCCGAAAGTGAAGAGGCTATGATCTGCCGCCTCGGCATGCCGGGCAGCAACCGCCGCATGCTGGCTTCAACGCGATCAAGATACTCCGGGCCAGGACATAGCAATATGGCCTGGGCCATCTCGTCGTGCTCAGCTTGGGAAAACAGATCCATGGCCATCCAGTCCGGATCTGCACTCCCGTCAGCAATAACGAGAATCTCGGAAGGTCCGGCAATCATGTCTATGCCCACCTTGCCAAAAACCCGACGCTTGGCTGCAGCGACATACGCATTGCCAGGGCCCACGATCTTGTCGACGGCGGGAACTGTTGCCGTACCGAACGCAAGAGCACCTATGGCTTGGGCGCCACCTATCGTGAAGATGCGGTCCACCCCAGCCACGGCAGCAGCGGCAAGCACCACCGGATTACGCACCCCTCCCGGGGTGGGCACCACCATGACTATCTCGCCAACACCTGCAACCTTTGCTGGAACTGCATTCATCAGCACTGAGGACGGGTAAGCTGCCCGTCCGCCGGGAACGTATATGCCTGCGCGATCAAGGGGAGATACCCGCTGCCCCAGCAAGGTTCCCTCGGGAGAGGTGTATTCCCAGCTTTGCGCCTTCTGCCTCTCGTGAAAAGACCTGATCCTCAGAGCTGCCTGCTCCAGGGCGTTGCGGACATCCTTGTCCAAGTCCCTCAACGCTGCCTTCGCATCGCCAAGATCAAGCTCCAGGGACTTTGCATCAAGGACATCAAGACGGTCATACCGCCTGGTGTACTCCAGCAAGGCCTCGTCACCTCGAACCCGAACGTCGGCAAGGATTGCGGCTACAGCAACATCAATGGCCTCATCACTTGCTGCGCCAACGGCCCGGAGCTCATCCATCCCTGCTGCAAATCCGGCAGAGACGGTAGAGAGTCGTCTGATGGAAAATTCAGGCATTGAGTTCAACAGCCTTGGCAAAGGCATCCAGTAACGGCTGGAGTTGCTCTCTTTTCAACTTGAGTGCTGCCTGATTCACGACCAAGCGCGAACTGATGGGCGCTATCTCCTCCACCGCCTTCAGTCGATTGGCCTTGAGGGTCTGGCCGGATGAAACCAGATCCACGATTGCATCGGCGAGCCCGAGTATCGGTGCCAGTTCCATCGACCCGTAGAGCTTGATCAGATCGACATGCACACCCTTGGCGGCAAAATGCTCACGCGCGGTCTTCATGTACTTCGTTGCCACACGAAGTCTTGCCCCTTGACGGACCGCATATACGTAGTCAAAGTCTTCGGGCACGGCAACCATCATGTGGCACCGGGCAATCTTCAGGTCCAGTGGCTGGTAAAGACCGGCACTGCCGTGCTCCATCAACACATCCTTGCCGGCGATGCCCATGTCGGCAGCACCATACTGGACGTAGGTCGGCGTGTCGGAAGCTCGCACTATCGCCAGTTGGACATCGTCACGATTGGTGCCGATGACCAGCTTGCGCGACGAATCTGGATTTTCGGCCGGAATGACTCCTGCTGCAGACAGCAGGGGCAGAGTTTCCTCGAAAATCCGGCCCTTGGACAAGGCAATGGTAATCACTGGTGGAATGCCGGGAATGTAAGACTGCGATTCTAGCGTATGGACCTGCACAGGGAATGCGTAACGGGACTTTATCAGGCAGCCCGCCGTATCCGTGCCCCCAATTGAGACAGCTTCTCCTCAATGCATTCGTAACCGCGGTCGAGATGATAAATCCGGTCTACCACCGTCTCGCCCTCTGCTACAAGTCCTGCCACAACCAGGCTCGCCGAAGCCCTCAGATCAGTGGCCATGACTGTCGCCCCCTGCAGACCGGAACGCCCGTGGACTATCGCCGTGTTTCCAGAAATTTCGATATCGGCGCCGAGACGCTGCAACTCCTGTGCATGCATGAAGCGATTTTCAAATATTGTTTCCGTGACGACTGCGGTGCCTTCGGCAATGGCATTAAGTGCCATGAACTGCGCCTGCATATCGGTGGGGAAGCCGGGGTATGGTGAGGTACGAAGGCTGACGCTACGCGGTCTCGATTTCATTTCAAGCTCTATCTCCGTTCTGCCGGTTGAAATGGATGCGCCCGCTTCGCGCAATTTCTCCAAAGCCGCATCGAGTATCGACGGATCCGTATTCAACACCCGGACGCTGCCTCTGGTCGCCGCTGCAGCGGCCAGAAACGTTCCGGTTTCTATCCTGTCAGGCATGATGCGGTAGGCGGCACCAGTGAGCTTCCGGACGCCCTCAATAGTAATGACATCCGTCCCGGCACCCTTGATCCGAGCACCCATCTGGACAAGGCAATTGGCGAGATCCACGACCTCAGGTTCCCTGGCTGCATTCTCCAGAACCGTCGTTCCGTCAGCCAGCACTGCTGCCATCATCAGATTCTCGGTGCCAGTCACTGTGACGAGTTCAAAAACGATGCGCGCACCGTGCAGGCGGGCTGCACGCGCCCTGATGTATCCCTGCTCCACCTGAATCTCGGCACCCATGGCCTGGAGGCCCTTGATGTGCAGATCCACTGGCCGGGTGCCTATGGCGCAACCACCGGGAAGCGATACCCGGGCATCACCACACCGGGCCAGCAGTGGGCCAAGCACCAGTATGGACGCGCGCATGGTTTTCACCAGTTCATACGATGCAACCGGCTCGGAAATGGACTCTGCATGCAACCGCAGGCCATCCCGATCATCCAGCGTAGCGGAAACCCCCATTTGCGCCAGCAGGCGCAACATGGTTGTGACGTCGCGCAGGTGGGGAACGTTTGACAGGACCAGAGGTTCAGCAGACAGCAAAGCCGCACACATGAGCGGCAAGGCAGCATTCTTGGCACCAGAAATGCGCACATCCCCTCTCAGTGGAATGCCCCCCTGCAAGATGAGTTTATCCACCTGACTGGCCCCACTCTTCAGGGGTCAGGGTACGCATGGAGAGCGCGTGAACTTCCTGCCGCATGCGATCACCCAGTGCCTGGTAGACAAGTTGATGCCGTTGCACCCGACTCTTGCCTAAGAAAGCCTCGCTGACGACTAGCGCCTCAAAATGCTGCCCGTCCCCTTTAACCCTGAGTTCCTGGCAAGACAAGCCGTGCTCGATGTAGCTCTTTACCTGATCGGGTGTGACCATATTTCATTCCTCGTTTCGTTGATGCTAATGACGAAGCTTGTAGCCCCTGGATACCAGGATCAGCGAGATGACAGAGACAACAGCAAGGCATGACATGACTACTGCCAGACTGAACCAGGGTGACACATCGGACGAACCAAAAAAACCATGCCGGAATCCATCAATCATGTAAAAAACCGGATTGAAGTGTGACAAGACCTGCCAAATTTCCGGCAAGGAATGTACTGAATAGAAAACACCGGAAAGAAAAGTCAGCGGCATGATGAGAAAATTCTGGAATGCGGAAACTTGATCAATCTTGTCGGCAATGATCGCCGCAATCAGCCCACAGGCCCCGAGGACAGCGGCTCCGCTCAGCGCAAACACCAGGACCCATGCAGGGTTTTCAAATGCAGGCTGGTAGAAGGGCATGGTTATCAGCAATACTCCGGAACCTACAACTACACCGCGAATGACAGCAGCCACCACGTAGGCCCCGAAGAACTCCCAATGGGACAACGGCGGCAGAAGCACGAAGACAACATTACCGGTCATCTTGGACTGGATAAGCGAGGAAGAACTGTTGGCAAAGGCATTCTGCAGCACGGACATCATGATCAGCCCCGGCACAAGGAATTCGGCATAGGCCACACCCGGGTACACTTCCACATGGCGGTCCAGCGCCTGGGCGAATATGGTGAGATAAAGCAGTGAAGTCAGGACCGGGGCTGCAACCGTCTGAAAGCTGACTTTCCAGAACCGCAAGACTTCCTTCTGCAGCAGGGTCGGGAATCCGGTCATGCGCCTGACTCGCGATTCATGATCTCGACAAATACATCCTCAAGGTCGGGTTGCAGCAACTCCACTTCCAGCAACTCGCACCCGCCGACGCGTAGGGTGGCAAGTATTGACTCAATCTGTCGGCAGTCATGCAACGGGAGAAAGTAACTCCCCCCCCTGAACTGAAAACCATCAATTTTCAAGGTAACGGGAAACTCTCCCTCAATACGCAGGCGCAGCTGCTGATTGTGCAATTTCCTCACGAGATTATTGGTTGTATCCAGCGCCACGATCTGTCCAGCCTTGAGCATCGCGATGCGACCACAAAGCATTTCAGCCTCTTCGAGATAATGAGTGGTCAGGACGATGGTGTGCCCCTCCCGATTCAAGCTCTGTATGAAAGCCCAAAGGCCCCGGCGAAGTTCCACGTCAACTCCGGCAGTCGGCTCATCCAGAACGATCACTGGCGGCCGATGAACCAGCGCCTGCCCCACCAAGACCCGCCGCTTCATGCCACCCGACAATGAGCGCATGTTGGCATCTGCCTTGGAGCTAAGATCAAGGTGGTGCATGATCTCGTCTATCCAGTCGTCATTGCGCCGCAAACCGAAATAGCCGGACTGAATACGCAGGGTTTCCCGTACCGTGAAGAATGGGTCGAAAACCAGCTCTTGAGGAACAACTCCCAAGGAGCGACGGGCGGTGCGATAGGCATTGCGAACGTCGTACCCCATCACGCTTGCAGTACCCCGATCAGCAAGGGCAAGCCCTGCGAGTATGCTGATCAGCGTGGTCTTACCCGCACCATTGGGGCCCAGAAGGCCGAAAAACTCCCCCTGCCTGATCTCAAGATCAACGCCATCAAGTGCCTTCAAGGCCCCAAATCGTTTGTGAACGCCCCGCACCTCGATGGCAGCGCTCATGCTTGCGAATCTAAACCATCAAGCATCCAGACGAGTTCGGTGTCTCTCAACTGGCTCACGCCGCCAAGGGCAATAGTTCCTGAACCCCGTAGAGTTTGGCCAGGTTTTCCAGAGAGGAGGGAACATTTAACCAGCACAGGGAGGAACCACCTGCACCAGCCTGACGCTGCCACTCAAGAAGCAAGGCCACGGCAGAAGAGTCGACCTCTGAAATCTCTGACAAATCGACATTTTGTACGCCCCCCTTCTTAAGGTGGGTGGCTAGTGCCTGCACCATTGCGGGAACCGTCTCGATAGTCATTTCCCCCTCGACCATAATGACGTCGCCGCGCATGGAAATCATGAGGCCTTGCCCCGGCCATCATTCTGCCGATTCTTTGAGGAAAGTGTCTTTATCAGTCCATCGACGCCTGACTCACGGATCTGACTGGAAAAATCATCCTTGTACGTCGTTATCAGGCTCACACCTGCCACCTTAACGTCGAACACCTTCCAACCAGCTGCGGTTTTCTGCATCTCATAGTCGATACCGACTGGCTGCGCCCCCTTTTGCTTGATCTCGGTACGTACCGTTACCTCGGTATCCTCCGGGCGAGCTCTCAGTGGCTTAAATTCCACAACCTGATCTCGGTAACTGTTCAGCGCAGTGGAGTATGTCCGCACCAGAAGAGTCTTGAATTCCTGGGTGAGCGCCTTTTGCTGGTCGGGTGAGGCGCGCCGCCAGTTCACAGCCACCGCAAGCTGCGTCATGCGAACGAAATCAAAATGCGGGAGCACTTTGCTTTCGACGATATCAGTGACACGACGGGAGTTCCCTGAGTCTTTTCCCTGGCGCAGTATGGAGATTACGTCTTCGGTTATGCCCTTGACCAATGTATCCGCGCCCAGTTCCTGAGCGATGATCAGCGGAGACAACAGCATGAACAAAGCGAATAACATCCGTCTCATGGCTATTGGTCCCGCGGTTCAGTTCGATATGGCAACAGGCGGTGAAACAAGCGCCACACCACCATCAGAAACTGATCCGACATTCACCTGCGCTGCTAATGGAAACCTGTCAGCACCTTCAGATTCGGCAACATAATCCTTGGGGGGGTTACCATCAAAAATCAGGTTTCGCCGACGCTGCAGGAAAGCATCCCGAACAAAATTGTACTTATCCAGGGCTGCCTCCTCAAGTACCCTGGAAGCGTCCAGATACTCCGCCCGAGTATCGACAATCCGTAATGCGAACAGGCTGTTTCGCGTGGACACATGATCAGTCTGGATAATGAGGTCAGCCTTTGAGTCGACGATCATACGGCTCAGTGCGTCGCGCACGGTACTCGGCCCCACAAAAGGCAGAACCAAGTAAGGCCCGCTCCCGACTCCCCAATGAGCCAGCGTCTGGCCAAAGTCCTCGTTATGCTTTTCCAGACCAACGTCAGACGCAAAATCGACGACCCCGAAAAGCCCGAAAGTCGAATTCAGGAAAAAACGGCCAAAATCATCCGCAGCAGTAGCAACCTTCCCCTGAAGCAAGTTGTTTGCGGCAATCCACAAATCTTCCAGATTGGAGAAAAAATTGCCGACGCCGGTCCGGACCAAGTCCGGAACCAATGCCTTATAGCCTTGCGCAACAGGCTTGGCGATAGCCCGGTCAAACCCGTCGTTAAAGCTGTATACCACCCGGTTTACCGGTTCAAGGGGGTCACGGGGATTCCCCGAACTCGCGCATCCAGCAGCGAGTGCCACCACCAGACTCATGACCATTGCCCTCAACCAAGGGCTGAAATCCGGGTTCACGGAATGTTCTAACTTTTTGTTTTTCATTGTTTTTTGTCGTTTGGGCTACCTTCGGCAGCTTTACTATACAGGAACTGGCTGATCAGGTTCTCCAGCACCACCGCCGGTTGGGTAATCTTCAGCCGGTCACCGTTCTTAAGGTTTTCAGAGTCTCCCCCTGGCCCAAGCCCGATGTATTGCTCACCCAGCAATCCCGATGTCAGGATCTTTGCCGACGTGTCCTTCGGAAACTGATAACGACTGTCCAGAGACAAGGTCACTACAGCTTCAAAAGTCTCATTGTCAAAGCGCACATCGGACACTCGTCCGACGACCACTCCAGCACTCTTGACAGGTGCCCGGGGCTTCAATCCCCCGATATTTTCAAATTTGGCAAGTATCTGATATGAATCTGCCGCCGAAAATGAGGAAAGATTGGCAACCTTCAAGGCAAGGAAAAGCAGGGCGCCCATTCCCAGAAGCACAAAGGCCCCCACCCAGAGATCAAGTTCTTTGCGGGACATCATACTCATACTCCTCGAAACATCAGTGCAGTCATAACGAAATCCAGCCCCAAGACTGCCAGGGAGGAAGTCACCACGGTGCGAGTGGTCGCGCGGGAAACGCCTTCTGCGGTCGGCGGCGCATCATATCCTTCGAAAACAGCGATCCAGGTGATCGCTATGCCGAAAACAAAGCTTTTAAGCACTCCGTTCAGGACGTCCTCGCGCAGGTCAACTGCCGCTTGCATTTGTGACCAAAAGGAGCCCTCATCCACACCAATCATCCGCACCCCAACAAGATACCCTCCGAACACGCCCATTGCAGAAAACAGCACTGCCAACAATGGCATGGAGATAACTCCGGCCCAGAATCTCGGTGCAATCACCCTTGCGATAGGATCAACCGCCATCATCTCCATCGCGGCGAGCTGCTCGGTTGCCTTCATCAAGCCAATCTCTGCCGTGATGGCTGACCCAGCCCTGCTTGCAAAGAGCAGACCTGCCACAACAGGTCCCAATTCACGAATCAGGGACAGGGAAACCAGAACCCCCAACGCCTCGGCTGATCCGTACCGTACCAGCGTGTCATATCCCTGCAGTGCCAGCACCATTCCCACGAAAAGACCGGAGACCAGTATGATCACCAAAGACAGCACACCGGCAAAGTAAATCTCCCTGATCGTCAGATGCAGGCGCCGAAAGCTGGTTCCAGACTGTTTCAAGATCAACCAGAAAAAACGACTGGCAAATCCCAGTCGCCATACAGCCCCTGTGACATGCCCTCCGAGCGCCTTCAGTATTTCAGCCAGACGCTTCATCATGCTGATTCCGCAAGAAGATCCTGCCGGAAAGCCGGCGCTGGATAGTGAAAAGGCACGGGACCGTCGGCCTCTCCATAGACAAATTGGTGAACAAAGGCGTCTGTGGTTGAGCGAATTTGCGCTGGCGTCCCTTCGGCCACAACTCTACCGGCTGACATGAAATACACATAATCCACAAGGTCCAGCGCCTCGGTCACATCATGGGTAACGATGATGGAAGTTGATCCCAGCACCTCGTTTAACCTCCGAATGAGCGATGCAATGACGCCCAGGGAGAGCGGATCCAGTCCTGTAAAAGGCTCGTCATAGAGCATGAGCATGGGGTCCAGGGCAACTGAACGGGCCAGCGCAACGCGTCGTGCCATCCCACCAGAAAGTTCTGACGGCATCAGCCTGGCTGCGCCACGCAAGCCAACTGCCTGCAGCTTCATCAACGCGAGATCCCTGATCATCGTCTCCGGAAGATCGGTATGCTCTCTCATCTGGAAAGCCACATTGTCCAGAACTGACATGTCGGTGAACAAGGCGCCGAACTGGAAGAGCATCCCCATGCGCCGCCTCAAACGAAACAACTCCGGGTCACTCAGGTGACTGATAGCCTGGCCTGCCACGCGTACCTCACCCTGACTAGGTTGAAGAGCCCCGCCAATCAACCGCAGCAGTGTGGTTTTGCCACAGCCACTGCCGCCCATTATCGCAACCAGTTTTCCGCGTGGAATGCTCATGTTGATACCCCGTAGCACGCTCGTGCTGCGGTCGTATGCAAAGGTCACATTGCTAACTTCAACCAGATCGGCCACGGTTTTCGCCATGCGTCGGGGGCACAATCAATTTGCCCCGAAAAAAGCTGCAGATTGTAGCCCAGAACCCGCGGATTACGAAGGAAAAACCCGCCAGTTCGGGCGCTTGGACTCCCTTGTTGCTATGATGCGCTCGAATGACGAATACCATGCCCGCCATGATTGATGCACCGTCCGACCGACCTGCCGTAATTGCCTTCCAGGGAATATGCAAACGCTTCGGCAAGGCCGGCGTCCTGCAGAATGTTGCCTTCCAGGTCGAACCCGGCACCACCGTTGGCCTTGTCGGGGTGAATGGTGCCGGAAAAACCACCATAATCAAGTGCCTCCTGGACTTTTGCAGTGTGGATAGCGGGAAGATAGATATCTTCGGAGTGCCGCATAGTGCTGCTAGTTCGCGCCAAAGGCTCGCCTATCTTCCGGAACGTTTCATCCCGCCACACTACCTTTCCGGGCGGGAGTTCCTCCGGTTCATGCAGTCAGTCGCTGGAATCGCAGTACAAAAAACATCAGCCGAGCAGTCTGCATTGCAGTTTGGACTGGATAAGGAAGCACTTGACCGCCCGGTACGGCTGCTCTCAAAGGGCATGACTCAAAAACTGGGCTTGGCAGCCTGCATGATCTTGAGTCGTGAACTGATGGTTCTGGACGAACCAATGAGTGGCCTCGACCCCCATGCCCGCGCACAGGTCAAAAACGTATTCAGGGACTTGAAGAAAGATGGAAGAACGCTTTTTTTCACATCGCATTCCCTCGCAGATATCGAAGAAATCTGCGACCATATGCTGGTGTTGCATCGTGGGCAAATTGCCTTCTCCGGCCAACCCCGGCAGCTTTCCCGAATGTTCGGGGATGTGAACCTGGAGCAGGCATTCTTAAGGTGCATAGGATCAGATGGCTGACAAACCGAGTTTGCTGATTGTTGACGACGATCAGTTGATTACCGACACGCTCGCGTACGCACTTGGACGCGATTTCGAAGTCACGGTCAGTGACTCCAGAGCACATGCCATCAGTCTGTTGCGCCAACTGGATGAAGCACCACAGCTTGCTCTCGTTGATCTCGGACTCCCCCCTTCACCTCACCGCCCCGACGAAGGATTCGCTCTGATACAGGATTTGCTGGCCCATTCCCCGGCCATGAAGATCCTCGTGCTTTCCGGTCAGAATGACGCAGCGAATGCCCGCCACGCGAGGGCGCTTGGCGCTGCCGAATTTGTGGCGAAACCCTGTGATCCGGACCACCTAAAGAAGACGCTGCTGCACGCCCTGCAATTTCGCGCAGCCGAGATTTCTGGTGGCAAAGCAGCAGAATCCGACCCACTAGTCGGAAAAAGTCCTGCGCTCCAGAAGCTCAAAAGCCAGATCAGCCAGTATGCCGACTCCCCCTTTCCGGCGCTTATTGAAGGTGAATCCGGAAGCGGAAAGGAAGTGGTCGCCAATCTGCTCCATCGCCTTTCATGGCGTAACGGCAAACCGTGGTTTGCCCTCAATTGCGCAGCAATCGCCCCCACGCTGGTGGAACCGACCCTGTTTGGCTACGTGAAGGGGGCTTTCACCGGAGCCGTCCAGAACAAGTCAGGCTACTTTGAAGATGCCAGCGATGGCACACTTTTTCTGGATGAAATCGGGGAGCTGCCATTGGAGCTCCAGGCAAAACTACTGCGTGTCCTGGAAAATGGCGAGTTTCAACGTGTCGGCGAAACCCAGCAGCGCTTCTCTCGGGCACGTGTCATTGCCGCAACCAATCGGGACCTGCGCAGCGAAATTCGCAAAGGCAATTTCAGGGCCGATCTCTATCACCGCCTGTCGGTCTTCACCATTGAGGTCCCACCTCTGCGCGACATGGAGGACGATAAACTGCAGTTGCTGGACCACTATTGTCGCTTCTACGCAGAGCAAGCCAAGCTGGCACCATTTTCCCTGGATGAATCGGCCAATGCTGCCTGGCGAACCTATCGCTTCCCAGGCAACGTCCGCGAATTGCGCAATATCGTCATCCGACTCACGACGAAGTACGCCGGCCAGAAGCTCTCCACGCAGGAATTGGAGCCGGAGTTTGACCTGGCGATGGCACCTGCCGAAAGCAATCCCGTCCTCCCTACCGATCCGGAAACACTGGCCGGACAGGCCAGACGTCACCTCGAAAGAGAACGGAATTTCAACCTCGACAATATGCTCAAGGCCTGGGAGCAGGGCTATATCGATGCAGCCATGAAGTTGACCCGGGGGAATGTCAGCCAAGCGGCGAAGATGCTCGGAATCAACCGGACAACGTTGTACTCAAGGATGGAATCGCTGCAGAAGCAGCAGCAAGAATGAGCAACCGCCCGTCAGGGACGAACCACAAGGGCAGGGCACTGTGTACCTGAGCCATTTTGGGCTGACCGAACCGCCATTCCGGATCACCCCGCATACCGACTTTTTTTCGCGGGCGCAAGCCGGGGGGCGACTCTTGACGCCCTGATGTATGCCATCACTCATGACGAGGGCATAGTCAAGGTGTCAGGTGAAGTCGGCAGCGGAAAAACCATGCTGTGCCGGGTCCTGATGGATCGCCTGCCGAACAGCATAGAAACGATCTACCTCGCGAACCCGTCCCTTTCGCGCCAGGAGATTCTGTATGCAATCGCCGATGAGCTCAAACTCGGACTGGGTGCCGAGCGCGAGACCCGCCTGTTGCGCCAGTTGCAGGAGCACCTGATCAGCCTGTTCGCTGCCGGTCGGCGGGTCGTGGTGCTGATAGACGAAGCTCACGCCATGCCCAAAGACACCCTGGAGGAAATCAGGCTGCTCTCCAACCTGGAAACGGGACGACACAAGCTGTTGCAGATAGTGTTGTTCGGGCAGCCGGAACTGAACGAGATTCTCGGGAGCCTGGACATGCGCCAACTCAAGGAGCGCATAACACACAGTTTCATCCTGGAGCCCATGGTCAGGGACGATGTGGAGAGCTATGTCGACTTCAGGATGCGTGCTGCCGGATACAAAGGCCCCAAGGTATTTTCTGCAGCGGCCATCCGACTCATCTCGAAATCATCCCAAGGCTTGACGCGTCGGATCAACATTCTTGCCGACAAGTCCTTACTGGCTGCATTTGCAGGCAATGCCCATGGCGTCACCGAGAAGGAGGCCAAGGCAGCCATTCGCGACTCCGACTTTTTCGTTCCCCAGCCGAATCGTCAGAAATACCTTCTCGCTGGAACGCTGTGCCTGGGTGCAATCATTGGATGGGGAATGCACTGGCTGGCTGGTTCACGCGATCCAACAACGCCACCCCAGGTGTCTCCGACACCGCGAGACCCCGCCATAGCGCAAACCACCACGATCGCCGGCCCAACAAGCCCTGGATCCGCCTCGCAAACCAAAGCGCCGGAAAATTCTGCCCCCCAGCAAACGACAGAAACAACCCCACCCCCTCAAATTGTCACCCCGCAGAGAGGCACTTCCTCGTTGCAATCTCCGGTGCAGGCGTCCCCCACACCGGAGAAGACTGCTGTCCCGCCGGCGATCTTGGGAAAACTTGCCGCTGCACGACTTAAATACACGCAGGAATGGCTAGAGAAAGCCCCACCTGGACATCATTCAGTTCAGTTACTTACAACAAAGGTCGAAGACGCAAAGAAAATTGAATATTTCCTGCAACGTGCAGCAAAAGTGGCAAATATCGACGATTTTTATGTCTATAGTGTCAAAATCGACGGCGACCAGCATTATGGTGTTGCCTATGGGCAGTTCCCTTCCAGCAGCGAATCGAAAGCTGCGATTGAAACACTCCCGGCGTTATTGAAGTCGCAGAACCCTTACCCCCGCAGCATTGAGCGCATGCGCAGTCAGAATCGCCAATAATCCATATGTCGTTCCTCAGAATAATCAATTTGTTAGATTAATCTGTTATACTGGTTTAGTAGCTAGTCCGCCCTGAACAATTCCGTTTTTCATAATGCAGTGGTCTGAGCATCGCGGCTTGCGAGCATTGTTAAGTCTATGAGCGTCTGAATCTCGAACCAGATTCTGGCGCAAAGAAGCCGCAGCTTCCT
>CANJJT010000017.1:0-54966 GCA_947474715.1 Betaproteobacteria bacterium | reverse complement strand
ATGGTCTGGCGACACTCGAAACTGGTCGCCCGTCGGTCCAGTCACGCTCAATCCGGAACGTGACTCCGTCATAAAAACACATTTGGCTGGTGGCCATATTCAACCGTTGGCAGCATGACTGAGGCGACAACTACCTTGACGCGCGCCGGTATGGATTACGAGGTCTCCAGGCCCGGCATGCCTGCCGCTGTGCGGATCATTTATCCGCTGGACCCGCCACCGCCATTGGGAAGTGGTGCCAGGGTCCTTGCCTCGCTGACGCCGGCGGAAATGCGGGAGATGCGCACCCGTGGCGTCCTGACGGCATCGGCCTCCGTATCGGTAGATGCCATTGCGGCTGTCGAGGGATCGCTGCCGCTGCGCTTGCCCTTGTACCGCACCGGCGCAATGGCAGGCCGATCCAGCCTGTTGCCCGCTGCAGCGCTCACCGAAAATTACCTTGGGTCGGTGGGCATGACCGTCTCCATGAGCGCACTCGTGCGGGAGGCGCTGCAGCTGCACGCCCCCGTGCAAGTCGACACGCGTATCCATCTGGTGGGGCGCGAAGACTGGACCTGGGCGCTTGCGTCCTCCGATCCAGGCAATCTGCTGTTCGACTCCCGCAGCCTGACATCGCGTGTGCCGCAAGCGGCATCTCTCCCTGGCATCGGCAATCCGGCGCTTTCCACGTCGGCCCTGATTCGCGTCGGTGGCACGGTGCTCGCCCTGGTGTTCTCAGCCCCGGCGAGCGCATTCCTGACGCCCAGCGAGCGGAGCCTGGCACCTTTGGCTCTGCTGGGTGGATTACTCGTCAGCCTGCTGTTGTTCAGTGTGCTGCGCTCGCTTGCCACGTCACGGAAGCTACTGCGGATGACGGTGATGGAGCGCACCCGGGATCTGGCGGCGGTCAATCGCGTACTTGAGGAAGAGGTGGCAGAACGCAACCGTCTGGAGCGCGAAGTGTTCAATCTGAACGTGGCCGAGCGTAACCAGTTCGGCCACGAGTTGAGGGAAGGTCTGGGACGTGAATTGCAGGAGATCGCAGCCACGCTGGAGGCGTTCGCCGATACCCTGGCTGGCCACGGGGCCACTGCCCGCGAGGAGGCGCAGGCCATCGGCAGCCATGTCCGCACAGCCTGGGAGCAGGCCGAACAGCTGGCCTCCGGACTCAATCCGGTCGCGGTGATTCCAGGCGGCTTTCTGGCAGCACTGGATCGGCTGGCTGCCGAGACGGCAGCCGCCTTCCATGTCGATTGCCGAGTTTTCCATGACGGCAGCCAGCTGCCCCGGGACAAGGCGTTATTGCACAATCTTTATCGCATCACCCAGCAAGCCGTCACCAATGCCGTGACCCACGGCCGGGCCACACGCATCCATGTGGAAGTGTCCTGCAGGGGGGCAATTTTCCGGCTCGCCATCATGGACAATGGCGTCGGCTGGAAGGAGGCGGCCCATGGGACTGCAGCGGGGACTGGCGCCGGCGATGGCATCGGCCTTGCGACCATGCGCTATCGCTGCGCCGTGCTCGGGCTCGGTTTCCATGCCGAGATCGCGCCGAGACTCGGCGGTGCGGCCATCATCATTGAACAAATACAAGCATCAGAATAGACTGTTACCCGTGACACCCGCAGCCCCTTCTCCGCCTTCCCCGCCGCCTCCGCCCATCACGCGTCTGCTCGTCGTTGATGATCATCCGGTCGTGGTCGAGGGGCTGTCGCGCCTGCTCCGGCGCGAGCCGGACATGAGCGTTGAATGGATCGCCGCCGGCATGGCCGAGGCCATGCGCATCTGCCGCTCGGACCATCCTGACCTGGCCATCGTCGACCTGTCGCTGGGCGACGGCTCCGGCATGGACCTCATCCGTGAGATCCATGCCCTGCATCCGTCCATGCCGATACTGGTGATGTCCATGCATGACCCCTCCCTGTATGCCGAGCGCGTGCTAAGGGCGGGGGCCAATGGGTACATCAACAAGCAGATGGCCCCGCGCAATGTGGTGGAGGCGATTCGCAACGTGCGCAATGGTGCCCAGGTGTGCATCGGTGAGGTGGTGGCGAACAGAGCCAAAGTCCCGCCCGCCGTGGCCGAGGAAGCGGCGGCAGCCCCGTCCCTGAAAGATCGCTTGCGTCAACTCAGCGACCGCGAGCTTGAAGTATTCGAATTGATCGGCCAGGGCCTGCGCAAGCGCGATATTGCCGAGCGGCTCAACCTCAGCGCCAATACGGTGGAAACCCATCGTGCCGGCATCAAGAAGAAGCTCAAACTGGGTTCGGCCGCGGAGTTGTCACGCCTGGCCTTCCTGCAATCGAGCATGGCGCGCACTGCCTGATCTGCCGGGGTGCCGGCAGGGATGGGAATCCGCAACTAATCTTGATAACAATTCATTGATTGATTCAATGATGAAAATGGCAATGATCCGAAAGTGATCATTATTATTGGGCGATCGTTGCCGTCTTTTTCTGCAGCCGCCTGGCGAACACCGTCATTTCTTTGGCCGCCTGCTTGTCACCTCTTTCCTCTGCCACGACGATGCCGCGCTGATACGCCTGCAATGCCTCGGCCTCGCGGCCACTGTCGGTGAGCGCCCTGCCCAGCAGCTTCCAGGCCGCCGAATAGCGGGGGTCGAATTCGACGGCCGACTGCAGTTGCACGGCCGCCCCTGCAGCATCATCCTGCTTCAGCAATTCATTGTCGATGGAAAAGCGCAGCAGCGCGCCATCGCGCGGTGTGCCGATCAGCTTCATCAGGTTGGCGAGGGGGGAGGTGCTCATTTACACTGGCCCGGCGCCGCAATGCCTGCCGGACGCCCACTGCTCACGAAGGGTCTTCATCATGTCGAAATCCATCATCTCCACGCCGAATGCGCCCGCCGCCATCGGCACTTACTCCCAGGCGGTCCGTACCGGCCAGACGGTGTATCTGTCCGGGCAGATCGGACTTGAGCCGGCCAGTGGGCAACTGGTCGATGGCGTCGAGCAGCAGATCGAACAGGTTTTCCGCAATCTCAAGGCCGTTGCGGAGGCGGCTGGCGGGTCGCTGGCCGATGCCGTGAAGATTAACATCTACCTCACCGACCTGGCCCACTTTGCCAAGGTCAATGAAGCGATGGCGCGGCATTTCGTGCAGCCCTATCCGGCGCGCGCGGCTGTGGGGGTGGCCTCGTTGCCGCGCGGTGCGCAGGTGGAAGCCGACGCTGTGCTGGTGCTGGCGTAAGGCAGCCATGAGCCGGTCAAGCAGCCGGTCAAGCGCCCGGTTCCGGGCCGGGTGACTGTCGTGGCGACGCGCGCGGCGAAGAAGAGCGTTGTCAGTCCGGCAGGTGTTAAGCCGGCAATGGTCAAGCAGGCAGTCGCCAAGCCCGCGTCCGGATCGAAGGCGCAGGGCGGGCTGCAATCACGGCTGGCCAAGCTGGGCATACAGCGCGACTTCGATCTGGTGCTGCACCTGCCGCTGCGCCACGAGGATGAAACCAGCCTCACCCCCATCGGGGCAGCCCTGCAGGGCTGCCCGGTGCAGGTGCAGGGGCGGGTGGTGGAGACCCAGGTCATGTATCGTCCGCGGCGCCAGCTGGTGACGCGTCTCGCCGACGATACGGGCAGCCTCAACCTGCGCTTCTTCAATTTCTATCCCAGCCAGGCGAAAGCCCTGAGCGAGGGCGCAGTGGTGCGGGCCTTCGGCGAATTCAAGAGCGGCTTCTTCGGCGGAGAGATGATCCATCCGCGCTTCCACGTGCTGAAGGAGGACGATCCGCTGCCGATTGCCCTCACACCCATCTATCCCACCACGGCGGGTCTTGGCCAGGCGACGCTGCGCACCCTCATAGACCGGGCGCTCGGCCGGGCCAATCTGGAGGAGACCGTTCCCGCATCGCTCATCCATGCCGGGCAGTTTCCTTCCTTTGCCCAGGCGCTGGAATGCCTGCATCACCCGCGGGCCGATGTCGACGGGGAGGCCCTGCAACAGCGCACGCATCCTGCCTGGCGCAGGATGAAATTCGATGAACTGCTGGCCCAGCAGCTGTCCATGCGTGAGCACTACCGGCAGCGGCAGGCCTTGTCGGCGCCGCAGCTGCACGACAAGGGCGGCCTGACGCGGGCCTTGCTGCAAGCGCTGCCGTTCCGCCTGACCGCAGCCCAGCAGCGTGCCTGGCAGGACATTGCCGGCGACCTGGGGACGCCCCATCCCATGCACAGGCTGCTGCAAGGCGATGTCGGCAGTGGCAAGACGGTGGTTGCGGCACTGGCAGCCCTGCGTGCAGTGGAGAACGGCTATCAGGCGGCCGTCATGGCGCCGACGGAGATCCTCGCCGAACAGCACAATCGCAAGTTCCGCGAGTGGCTCGAGCCTCTGGGCGTGGGGCTGGCCTGGTTGAGTGGCAGCCAGAGCCGGGCCGAGCGGCGCGCCGCCCTGGAAGCGATTGAATCCGGCGCGGCTGCAGTCATCGTCGGCACCCATGCGCTGTTCCAGGACAAGGTCCAGGTGCGCAAGCTCGGGCTGGTCATCGTCGATGAGCAGCATCGCTTCGGTGTGGCGCAGCGGCTGGCGCTCAAGGACAAGGGCCACAAGGACGATGCCGGCATGGCATCCGGCGAGGGTGGAGGTCGGCTGCAGCCCGGCGAAGCCCACCAGCTGATGATGAGTGCGACGCCGATCCCGCGCACGCTGTCCATGAGCTATTACGCCGACCTGGATGTATCTGTCATCGACGAGTTGCCGCCCGGCCGCACCCCGGTGGTGACCAAGCTGGTGGCCGATGCGCGCCGCGGCGAGGTGCTGCAACGCGTGCGCGATGCCTGCCGGGAAGGCCACCAGGCCTACTGGGTGTGTCCGTTGATCGAGGAGTCGGAGACCCTGCAGCTGCAGACCGCCGTGGAGACCTACCAAAACCTGGCTGCCGAGTTCACCGACCTGAAAGTCGGCCTGGTGCACGGCCGGCTGCCCCCTGCGGAAAAGGCGCAGGTCATGGCGGCGTTCGTGTCGGGGGAGATCCAGGTACTGGTCTCCACCACCGTGATCGAAGTGGGCGTCGACGTGCCCAATGCCTCACTCATGGTCATCGAGCATGCCGAGCGCTTCGGCCTGGCGCAACTGCACCAGCTGCGCGGGCGTGTCGGCCGTGGTGCCGCGCAGTCGGCCTGCATCCTGATCTACAAGAAACCGCTGTCAGAGGGTGCGCGGGCCCGCCTCAAGGTGATCTTCGAGAACACCGATGGTTTTGCCATTGCTGCTGCGGATCTGGAAATACGCGGCCCGGGTGAGTACCTGGGTGCACGTCAGAGCGGTGCGCCCCTGTTGCGCTTTGCCGATCTGCTGGCTGATGAGGATCTGGTCATCATGGCGCGCGAGGCCGCCGAGACGATACTGGATGCCCATCCGGACATGGCCCGGGCACATCTGGATCGCTGGCTGGGCGGCAAAGCCGACTTCATGAAGTCTTGATGTGGAATGAACCGATGAATCTTGCCAGGATCCAGTCCCGAATCAGTGCCTACGAGCGCCTGATGCGCCTGGACAAGCCCATCGGCATCCTGCTGCTGCTGTGGCCGACCCTGTGGGCGGTGTGGCTGGCTTCGGGCGGGCAGCCGCACTGGCTGCTGGTGTGGATTTTCGTGATCGGCACGGTGTTGATGCGCTCGGCGGGCTGCGTCATGAACGACATGGCCGATGCGCGTTTCGACGCGAGGGTGGAGCGCACCCGCCTGCGCCCGCTGGCCACCGGCGAGGTGTCGCGCAAGGAGGCGCTGATCCTGGCGAGTGGGCTTTCGCTGGCGGCTTTCGTGCTGGTGCTCCTCTACCTGAACCGGTTGACCCTGATGCTGTCCCTGGTCGCACTCGCACTGGCGGTGAGTTATCCCTTCACCAAGCGTTTCTTTGCCTTGCCGCAGGCTTATCTTGGCATCGCCTTCGGCTT
Organism: Betaproteobacteria bacterium; assembly: GCA_947474715.1. Classification (GTDB taxonomy): domain Bacteria; phylum Pseudomonadota; class Gammaproteobacteria; order Burkholderiales; family SG8-39; genus CAIYPG01. Next base: position 49,079 of record CANJJT010000017.1, on the reverse strand, counting down.
TGGCATCCCCATGGCCTATGCGGCCCAGTTGAATGAAGTGCCGCCCTTGGCCTGGTGGCTGCTGGCCGGGAACATCTTCTGGGCCATCGCCTATGACACGCAATACGCCATGGTCGACCGCGACGATGACCTGAAAATCGGCCTGCGCACGGCCGCCATCACCTTCGGCCGCTTCGATGTGCTCGCGGTGATGCTCTGTTACGCGGCTTTCCTCGGCATCCTGGTGTATGTCGGCCAGCAGATGGCGCTGGGGCGCTATTACTATGCCGGCCTCGTGCTTGCGGGCGCGCTCATGATCCATCACTATGGCCTGATCAGGGGCCGCAGCCGCGAAGGCTGTTTCCAGGCCTTCCTGCACAACAACTGGGTGGGTGCGGCCATCTTTGCCGGCATCGCCGCGGAGTTTGCCCTGCGGGGCTGAAGTCATCAGGAGCAGCAACACGCCATGGCCTATAAGGATCTGAGGGACTTCCTCGCGCAGCTCGAATCCATGGGTGAGCTGAAACGCATCACCGAACCGGTGTCGCCGGTGCTGGAGATGACGGAAGTCTGTGACCGGGTGCTGCGCAAGGGCGGCCCGGCCCTGCTGTTCGAGAAGCCCGCCGGACACGCGATGCCGGTGCTGGGCAATCTGTTTGGCACCACGCGGCGCGTGGCCATGGCCATGGGCGTGGCGGCGGACACTGTCGATCCGCTGGCCGCCCTGCGCGACATCGGCCGCCTGCTGGCCTTTCTCAAGGAACCGGAACCACCCAAGGGATTTCGCGATGTGATGGAGCGCTGGGTGCCCATCGGCCGGCAGGTGATGCACATGGCACCGAAGGCCGTGACGGGTGCGCCCTGCCAGCAGATCGTGTGGGAGGGCCAGGACGTCGACCTCGCCCGCCTGCCGATACAGACCTGCTGGCCCGGCGATGTGGCGCCGCTGCTCACCTGGGGCCTGACCATCACCCGCGGTCCGAACAAGTCGCGGCAGAACCTGGGCATCTATCGCCAGCAGTTGATCGGGCCGAACAAGCTCATCATGCGCTGGCTGGCGCATCGCGGCGGGGCGCTGGATTTCCGCGATCACTGCCAGGCACACCCCGGCCAGCCGTTTCCAATTGCCGTGGCGCTGGGCGCCGACCCTGCCACCACGCTGGGCGCGGTCACGCCAGTGCCCGACACGCTGTCGGAATACCAATTTGCCGGCCTGCTGCGCGGCTCGCGCACCGAGGTCACCCGTTGCATCGGTTCCGACCTGCAAGTGCCGGCCCATGCGGAGATCGTGCTCGAAGGCAGCATTCGCGTGGATGAATCGGGACAGCCGGAAATGGCGCTGGAAGGACCCTTCGGCGATCACACCGGCTATTACAACGAGCAGGAACGCTTTCCCGTCTTCACCGTGGACCGCATCACCCTGCGGCGCGACGCGATCTACCACTCCACCTATACCGGCAAGCCGCCGGATGAACCGGCCATCCTGGGCATGGCACTCAATGAAGTGTTCGTGCCGCTGCTGCAGAAGCAGTTTCCGGAAATCACCGACTTCTACCTGCCGCCCGAGGGTTGTTCCTACCGGCTCGCCGTGGTCAGCATGAAGAAGCAGTACCCCGGGCATGCCAAACGGGTCATGTTCGGCATCTGGAGTTTCCTGCGCCAGTTCATGTATACCAAGTTCATCATCGTCACCGACGACGATGTGAACGTGCGCGACTGGAAGGAAGTGGTATGGGCCATGACCACCCGGGTGGACCCGGCGCGGGACTGCCTCACCGTGGAGAACACGCCCATCGACTACCTGGACTTTGCCAGCCCGGTGTCCGGGCTGGGTTCGAAGCTGGGCATCGACGCCACCAACAAGTGGCCGGGGGAAACCACCCGTGAATGGGGGCGGCCGATTGCCATGGATGCCGCGGTCAAGGCCAGGGTGGATGCCTTGTGGGGCCAGTTGGGTCTCTAGCAGCCTGTCCTGAGTCGCTCATTCGATGAATAAAAAAGACCGAGAATCGGCGCCAGACGGCGTTGCAAATGCGCCCAAGGTGGTCAAGCTTGCGCCGCTTTGCGACTTGTCTGGCACCGATTTCGGCCTTTTTCACTATCATCGATCAGGTCTTGGGACAACAGGGCTCACACAGGCCCTTTGGGGCCTCGGGCTGGGGGCATTGCCGCCATATGCCGCAGGTTCAGTGCCACGCAGACCAGCCGCCACGCCGCTTTGACCTTGGCCAGCCCGCGCATGCTGAACTGGCGAAACCCCAGTGCCTTCTTGATCCAGCCATAGGGCGGTTCGGCAATCCATTTGCGGTGCCGGTAGTCAAGCTGGGCGCGCTCGGTTTTGAATTGCTCGGCCATTGCCGCGGTGAGGGATTTTTCTGGCCTCGGAGCATCCTATAATCCTGAGATGGACGCGAGCGATGTCCCCTCTGATTCTTCCCGTGCTGGGCCATTCTTCAGCGCATGGGATGCCCGCCTGCAACTCGCTTATGTCTGGCGCGACGGCCGCACGGTCCTCGCGCGCCGTGAGCACTGCGGCCCGCTGCGCGTGCAGCGCGATCTCTATCCCGAAGGTTCAGCCACCTGCCACACCATCATCGTGCATCCGCCCGGTGGCATTGCGGGCGGCGACCGTCTGCGGCTGCAGGCTCAGCTCGATGCCGGCAGCGCCGCCTTGCTCACCACGCCGGGGGCCGGCAAGTGGTATCGCTCGGCCGGCGCCGAAGCCAGCCAGTCACTGGAGTTCACCGTGGCCGACGGGGCCGTGCTGGAGTGGCTGCCGCAGGAAAGCATCGTCTTCAATGCCGCGGCGGCGCGCATGAGCACCTCGGTACAACTGCAGGGCAGTGGCATCTACATCGGCTGGGAGGTGCTGTGCCTGGGGCGCACCGCCTCGGGTGAGGCCTTCGCGCAGGGCAGCCTCGCCATGCGCACCGATATCCGGCGTGACGGCCGCCGGTTGTGGCTGGAGCAGGGGCGCATCGAAGGCGGCGGTGCCCTGATGGCTTCGCCGGTGGGGCTGGCTGGCCGGCGCGTGGCCGCCACGCTGATCGCTGCGGCCCCCCTGTTTGACAGTGCTGCCGGTGCTGCATTGCTGGCCGATTGCCGCGAGGTGCCGGCAGGCGAGGGCGCGCTGTCTGGCATCACGCGGCTGCCCGGCGTGATGGTGGCGCGCTGGCTGGGGGACTCGTCCGAGGACGCGCGGCGGCATTTCACCGCCTTGTGGATGAGGCTGCGTCCGGCGCTCAAGCATGCGGTGGCGCAGGCGCCGCGCATCTGGTCCACCTGAGGTCGGGCTGGAAGTTGCATATCCAATGATTACAATACGTTCAATAAATCATTGAAGACGCCATGAAGGATATCGAATTGATTACATCGCGCACGATGACGGCTGACCGGAAGTTGCCATGGAACTGACCCCCCGCGAAAAAGACAAGCTGTTGATCTTTACCGCTGGATTGCTCGCAGAGCGGCGCAAGGCCCGCGGCCTCAAGCTCAATTACCCGGAAGCGGTCGCCTACATCTCGGCGGCCCTCCTGGAGGGCGCGCGCGACGGCCGCAGCGTGGCTGAGCTGATGAGTTACGGCACCACGCTGCTGGGCCGTGACGACGTGATGGAGGGCGTGCCGGAGATGATTCCGGACATCCAGGTGGAAGCCACCTTCCCCGACGGCACCAAGCTGGTGACCGTCCACCACCCCATTCCATGAGGAAGACCTGGTCATGATTCCCGGAGAGATGCAGGTTGCAGCAGGCGACATCGAGCTCAATGCCGGTCGCAGGACCGTCACGCTGAAGGTGGCCAACAGTGGCGACCGTCCGATACAGGTGGGCTCGCATTACCATTTCTTCGAGACCAACGATGCGCTGAAGTTCGAGCGCGAGGCGGCTTACGGCATGCGCCTGGACATTGCCGCGGGCACCGCGGTGCGCTTCGAGCCGGGCCAGTCGCGCACGGTGAAGCTGGTGGCCCTGGCGGGGGATCGCAAGGTCTACGGCTTCCAGGGCAAGGTCATGGGGGCGCTGGACGGGAGGAAGGGCAGATGAGCACGAAGATCTCGCGGCAGGCCTATGCCGAAATGTTCGGCCCCACCACTGGGGACCGCCTGCGCCTGGCGGACACCGAGTTGTGGATCGAGGTGGAGAAGGACTTCACCATCTACGGCGAGGAGGTGAAGTTCGGCGGCGGGAAAGTGATCCGCGACGGCATGGGCCAGAGCCAGCGCATGAGCAAGGACACCGCCGACACTGTCATCACCAATGCCCTCATCATCGACCACTGGGGCATCGTCAAGGCCGACATCGGCATCAAGGATGGGCGCATCGCCGGTATCGGCAAGGCGGGCAACCCCGACATCCAGCCCGGCATCACCATCATCATCGGGCCGGGTACCGAGATCATTGCCGGCGAAGGCATGATCGTCACTGCCGGCGGCATCGACACCCACATCCATTTCATCTGCCCGCAGCAGATCGACGAGGCGCTGATGTCCGGGGTCACCACCATGATCGGCGGCGGCACCGGGCCGGCGACCGGCACCTTCGCCACCACCTGCACGCCCGGCCCATGGCATCTGTATTCCATGTTGCAGGCGGCCGAGGCTTTCCCGATGAACCTGGGTTTTCTCGGCAAGGGCAACGCCAGCCTGCCGGAGGCGCTACGCGAGCAGGTGGCCGCCGGTGCGATGGGCCTCAAGCTGCACGAGGACTGGGGCACCACGCCCGCGGCCATCGACAACTGCCTGTCCGTTGCCGATGAAACCGACATCCAGGTGGCCATCCACACCGACACGCTCAATGAGTCCGGCTTTGTCGAGGCCACCATTGCCGCCTTCAAGGGCCGCACCATCCATACCTACCACACCGAGGGTGCGGGCGGCGGCCACGCGCCGGACATCATCCGTGTGTGCGGCGAGCAGAACGTGCTGCCGTCTTCGACCAACCCGACGCGCCCGTACACGGTGAACACGCTGGACGAGCATCTGGACATGCTGATGGTCTGCCACCACCTCGACCCGTCCATTGCCGAGGATGTGGCCTTCGCCGAGTCACGCATCCGCCGTGAAACGATTGCTGCCGAGGACATCCTGCATGATCTGGGCGCCTTCTCCATGCTGTCCTCGGATTCGCAGGCCATGGGCCGGGTGGGCGAGGTGATCATCCGCACCTGGCAGACCGCGCACAAGATGAAGGTGCAGCGCGGCGCGCTGAAGGGCGACACCGCGCGCGCCGACAATGCGCGCGTCAAGCGCTACATCGCCAAGTACACCATCAACCCGGCGCGCACCCACGGCGTCGCCCATGAGGTGGGCTCCATCGAGATCGGCAAACTGGCCGACCTGGTGATCTGGAAGCCGGCCTTTTTCGGCGTCAAGCCTTCGCTCATCCTCAAGGGCGGCATGATCGCCGCGGCGGCCATGGGCGATCCCAATGCCTCCATCCCGACGCCGCAACCGGTGCACTACCGGCCCATGTTCGGCGCCTTCGGCGGGGCGCTGGCAACCTCGGTTACCTTCGTCTCGCAGGCGGCCCTGGAGAACCCCGCCGTCGCGGCGCTGGGCTTGCGCAAACCGCTGCTGGCGGTGTCCGGCTGCCGCACCGTGGCCAAGCGCGACATGGTGCACAATGACTACACGCCGCAGATCAGCGTCGACCCGGAAACCTATGTCGTCAAGGCCGACGGGCAGGTGCTGACTTGCGAGCCGGCGAAAGTGTTACCCATGGCGCAGCGCTACTTCCTGTTTTGATTGAAAAGGGATGAGCGCCATCCAGGGTGGGGGATTTGCAAGGGGGTGTGCTCCCTTGCTCGTACCCCAGTTGCCCATGGCGCAGCGCTACTTCTTGTTTTGATTGGAAAGGGATGAGCGCCATCCAGGATGGGGGATCTGCAAGGGGGGTTGCCCCCTTGCTCGTATGCTCTCCTTGCCCATGGCGCAGCGCCACTTCCTGTTCTGAGCAAGTCGTGCCGTGCCCGTTGTCGTGGCGCAGCGCTGCCTCCTGTTTCGGCTTGAGCATGAGGTGAGGCCTGCGCCCCCGTCATGCCGCAAAGGATTCCCATGATCGAAATACGCAAGAAACTCAAACTGTCCTCCGCGGCCAAGGCCGCCTATGGACTGCAGGTAAAGGCCCGGCTGACGCTGCCCTTCGAGCTGCGGCAGAAATCGCGCCTGCGTGCCACGCTCGATGACAGCGGCGAGGAGGTCGGCCTGATGCTGCCGCGAGGCGAAGTGCTGCGTGGTGGTGATCTGGTGGTGGCCAGCGACGGTCGCATCATCGAGGTGAAGGCGCAACCCGAGCAGGTGCTGCATGTCACCTGCGACAGCGCCGAGGACCTGGCGCGTGCCGCCTATCATTTGGGCAACCGGCATGTGCCGGTCGAAGTGGGCGAGGGCTATCTGCGCCTTGCCGCCGACCATGTGCTCGAAGGCATGCTGAACCAGCTGGGCGCCTCGGTGGAAAGCCGTGATGCGCCCTTCGAACCCGAGGCCGGGGCCTATGGTGGCGCCGGCATGCACCAGCATGCCGATGAGCACGGCCATGGCGGCAGGATCCATGAGTATGGCGAACCGGCCCATGTGCACGGCCCGGGTTGCGGCCATGAGCACCATGACCATGGCGCGCAGGCCCAGGGTGCGCATGTCCATGGCCCCGACTGCGCGCACGAACACGAACACGGTCACGAACACGACCACGGTCACGAACATGGGCACGCCCACGCCAGCCATGCCAGCCACGCCGGGCATGTGCATGGCCCGGACTGCGGTCACGACCACGCTCCCAAGGCGGCACCGGCCCTGGCGAGCATTCCCGTGCATGTGCATGGTCCCCACTGCAATCATGGTGACCATGATCACCAGCATGGCCATCAGCAGGTGCCGGAAGCCGTGGCTCAGGCGCAGCATGGCCACCCCGGGCATGAGCATGCAGGACACGTGCATGGCCCGGACTGCGGCCATGATCACCATGATCATGGCCACGGCAAGCCCAAGTCCGGAGGCTGATGGACGATGGCCGGTGACAAACCCCGGAAACTGAATGCAGGTCTGGCGCTCACGCGCCTGCTGCAGTTGTCCAGCCCGGCACTGCCGGTCGGGGCTTACAGCTACTCACAGGGGCTGGAAGCCGCGGTCGAGGCAGGGACCGTCCACGATGCGGCCACTGCACAGGCCTGGATTGCCGACATGCTGCAGTTCTCCATGGCACGCCTGGAGGCGCCCCTGTGGCGGTTGATGCATGCGGCCTGGGTGAGCGGCGATCATGCCGGTCTGGTCAGTCTCAATGAACATTTTCTGTGCACGCGTGAAACGGCCGAGATGCGCGCCGAGACCGTGCAGATGGGCTATTCCCTGCATCGCCTGCTGCTCGAGATGCAGGACTGTGAACCGCTTGCCCTGCAGGCACTGGGCGAACTCGGGGAGATCAGCTTTCCCGCCGCCTTCAGCTTCGCCGTGGTGCAGTGGCAGATCCCGGAGCGCGATGCGTTGACCGGCTATCTGTGGTCCTGGCTGGAGAACCAGGTGATGGCGGCGATCAAGGCGGTGCCGCTCGGGCAAACCGACGGCCAGCGCCTGATGCAGTCGCTGGCCCGGGACATTGTGATCATTTCGGAATCAGAGACTCCTCCATCATTGGATCAGCTAAGTAATTATGCTCAAGGGCTGGCCATTGCATCGAGCCGCCACGAGACTCAGTATTCACGGCTGTTCCGCTCATGAGGCAGACGCAGGCACGCCGCGGGTTGACCCCCTTGTCAAAGGGGGCCGACTCGCGCGCAGCGCGAGCGGGGGGATTCTGGCCAACCAGCCGGATCTGCCTTCCTTTACCGCACCTTGCTGAGAGTCCTGATCATGATGCTTGCCTTGCAGGCAGGGCTAGGGACAATTTCCAGGGCATCTGCCGGATCGCGACCGGGCAATTCAAGCGCAGCGGTATCAAAATTCCCCCGCGCGACTGCGTCCTCATTTACGTGAATGAGGGCCCCTTTGACAAGGGGTAAACCAGTCTACTTGCTTGTATATCCCCGACTTCAGATTGAACTGAGAGGATGCACCCCATGAACAATGCACAACCCCTGCGTGTCGGCATCGGCGGCCCTGTCGGCTCCGGCAAGACGGCCCTCACCCTGGCCCTGTGCCGCGCGTTGCGCGACGAGTACCGCCTGGGCGTGGTGACCAATGACATCTACACCGAGGAGGATGCGCAGTTCCTGGTGCGCAACGAGGCGCTGGCACCGGAGCGCATCATCGGTGTGGAAACCGGCGGTTGTCCGCACACGGCCATCCGTGAGGATGCGTCCATCAACCTGGAGGCGGTGGACCGTCTCAACCGGCGTTTTCCGGATCTGGAGATCATCTTCATCGAATCCGGCGGCGACAACCTGGCCGCCACCTTCAGCCCCGAGCTGTCCGACCTCACGCTCTACGTGATCGACGTGGCCGCCGGCGACAAGATTCCCCGCAAGGGCGGGCCCGGCATCATCAAGTCGGACCTGCTGGTGATCAACAAGATCGACCTCGCACCGATGGTGGGCGCGTCGCTCGAGGTGATGGACCGCGATGCCCGCAGGATGCGCGGCGAACGGCCCTTCGTGTTCTCCAACCTCAAGACCGGACAAGGCCTGGACACCATCATCGGCTTCATCCAGAGCCAGGGCCTGCTGGCCGGGCGTGTCGCCGCCTGATCCGCGATAATCCGCATCAAACCCATTCAATCACCATCCGGGAGGCAGCAACAAATGAAACACACTGCGAACTATCTTGGCGGCCTGCTGGCCCTCGTTGCGTCAGGCGCTGCGCTGGCCCATCCGGGGCACGCCGCCGATGCGCTGTCCTTCTTTGCAGTGGGTTTCAGTCATCCCTTCACCGGGGTGGATCACCTGTTGGCCATGCTGGCGGTTGGCCTGTGGGCGTCGCAATCCCAGGGCCGCGCGCGCTGGGCCATGCCACTGGCTTTCGTCGGCACCATGCTGGCCGGAGCATTGCTAGCCGCCTCCGGTTACGCCATCCCGGTGGCCCCCCTCGAGTCCCTGATTGCCGCTTTGGTGCTGGTGCTCGGCCTGGGCGTGGCCTTCCAGGTGAAGGTGCCTGCGGCGGCCGTGCTGCCGCTGCTGGCCGGCTTCGCGCTGTTCCATGGCATGGCCCATGGGCTCGAACTGGGCGGTGATGCAGCCAACTACGCCCCCGGATTCGTGCTGGCCACGGTGATCCTGCACGGGCTGGGCCTGGTGCTGGGCGCCATGCTCGGCCAGGGCCGGGCGCTGCGTGCCGGTGGCCTGCCGATTGCGCTGAGCGGCCTGGTGCTGCTGGCGCAGTCTGCAGCGGGTTGATGCGCAAGTCCCCCTGACGGTGGCGGGCCTACAGCCCGCTGCCTCCTGTGTTGCTCCCGCCCCCGCCCTGCAGTCAGCGGCGGGGGTATCATCCCCGCATCTTTCTCACGGCGGAAACTGGCACCCGTGTCATCCCGCTTCTCCTTCGAGCCGCACGTGCGCGGTCCTTCCCATGCGATTCAGGTCTGGGGCCTGCCCGCCATGGTGGTGGTGCTGCTCGCTTCCATGTGGGTCATGGTGGTGATGGTCTCCAGTGCCCAGCGTGACCACCTGATCGAGGACAGCCGGCGCGAGCTGACGCAACTGAACAATGCCGTCACTGCGCATGCCTCGGGCACCTTCAGCATGGTGGAAACCAGCCTGCGCGTCATCGAGCGCTGGCTGCGCGATCACCCCGCCAGCAATCCCCACAGCGATCCGCGCCTTGCCGCGCTGGTCTCGGACATCCGCAACACCTCCGGGGGGCTGATCGATCCGCGCCTGGTGAGCCATCGCGGCGAAGCGTTCGGACTGCCCCATCCGGCCGGCACCCCGGGACTGGACGTCAGCGATCGGGACTTCTTCAGGCGCCAGCAGGAGCGGCCCGAACACCGGCTGCAGATCGGGTATGCGGTGAAGAGCCGTCTGAGCGGGCTATGGGTCATGCCGGTGTCGCTGCGCCTGTCAGTGGCCTCGGGCGGCGTTTTCCTCATCGTCGCCAACCTCGACCTGGCCCGGCTCAGCGCGCAGCACGAGCTCATGCGCCTCCAGCCCAACGGCGGCATCGTCCTCCTGCGTTCCGACGGCATCGTGCTGTCGCGTGCGCCTTTCGACGAGGCGCGCATGGGCATGGACCTCAGCAAGTCATCCGGTTTCACCAGTGAATACGGCGTGATGCCACGTGGGACCTTCATCTCCGATGGCGGGGAGGCCGACGGTGTGGCGCGGCTGGTGGCCTACCAGCGATTGACTGATTACCCGGCCACCGTGGTGGTGCATCGCACGCTCGGCGACGTTCTGAGTGTCTCCAATCAGCGCCGTGACATCGCCATCGCGGCCGCGGCCGTGCTGACCCTGCTGGCGGGCATCTTCACCTGGGTGCTGTTTCGCTCGCAGCGGGCGCTGCGCCAGGCGCAACTGCACCTGGAACGTCTGGAAGCCACCGACAGCCTCACCGGCGTGATGAGCCGGCGCGCCTTTCTCGATGCCGCCCAGCGCGAATTCAACCGTACCCGCCGTTACGCGCGCCCGACGGCGGTGCTGCTGCTCGACTTCGATCATTTCAAGACCATCAATGACACCTACGGCCATGCCGTCGGCGATGAGGTGCTGCGCCAGAGTGCTGCGGCCTGCCAGCGGGTGTTGCGCGAGCAGGATCTGCTCGGACGCATCGGCGGGGAAGAGTTCTGTGCGGTGCTGCCTGAAACGGCGTCGCAGGCGGCGCTGCAGGCCGCCCACCGGCTGCGCAAGGCGGTGTCAGTGCTGCGCTTTTCCGGCGGGCACAAGGAATTCGGCATCACCCTAAGCATTGGCATGGTGATGGTCACGCAGGAGGATGGCAGTTTCGACGAAGCCATGGCGCGCGCCGACCAGGCGCTGTATCTGGCCAAGGCGCGTGGACGCGACCGCGTGGAAGGTATCGACGAGCCCAGGCTGGCGCTGGTCGGCGGTGGCAGGGACCGTTCCGCCATCGAGGAAAGTGCCGGCAACCCATGAAGATCGGCAACGAATGAAAAAAGACACGCGTCTGGTGCACAGCGGCCGTGGCGGCGCATGGCAACTGGTCAATCCCCCGGTTTCGCGGGCCTCCACCATCCTGCAGGGCCGGCTCGCCGATTACGAGGCTTCCTGGACGCGGGATCGCTTCGATGGCCTCAGTTACGGCCTGCATGGCACCCACACCGCCTTTGCCCTGGAGGAGGCACTCACCGCGCTGGAGCCGGGCTGCCACCGCGCCATCCTGCTGCCCTCGGGGCTGGCCGCCATCAGCGTGGCGCTGCTTGCCTGCGTCAAGGCCGGCGACCACGTGCTGGTGGCCGATTGCGCCTACGGCCCGACGCGCAAGTTCTGCGACCAGTACCTGAAGCGTCTTGGTGTCAGTACCAGCTATTTCGATCCAGGTGCCGATATAAAGCCGCTGCTGCAGCCGGAGACCCGCGTGGTGTTCTGCGAAGCGCCCGGCTCGCTGACTTTCGAGATGCAGGACATCCCGGCGCTGGCGGCGGCGGCGCATGCGCACGGTGCACTGCTGCTCATGGACAACACCTGGGCCACGCCCTGGTTCTTCGACGCCCTGGGTCATGGTGTGGACATCGCCATCCAGGCGGGCACCAAATACATCGCCGGACATTCCGATGTGATGCTGGGCTGCATCGCCACGCGCGAAGCACTGTGGCGCCCGGTGCGCGATGTGGCTGCTGATTACGGTTATTCGGTCAGCCCGGATGACTGTTACCTGGCCCTGCGCGGACTGCGCAGCCTGGGGGTGCGCCTGCGTGCCCACCAGGCTGGTGCGCTGCGCGTGGCGCAATGGCTGCAAGGGCGTCCGGAAGTGGTGCGTGTGCTGTACCCGGCGCTCGCCAGCGATCCCGGACATGCCCTGTGGCAGCGCGATTTCACCGGTGCGTGCGGGCTGTTCGGGCTGGAGCTGCAGCCCGCGGCGCGGCCGGTGCTGGCTGCCTTCGTCGACAGCCTGAAGCTGTTCGGCATCGGCGCAAGCTGGGGGGGCTATGAAAGTTTGATCGTGCCGGCGAAGTACACGCGTGCCGCGACGGCGGCCATCGGGAAATTCAAGGGCCCCTTGCTGCGCCTGCACATCGGCCTGGAGGACCCGGACGATCTCATCGCCGATCTGGAGCAGGGCTTTGCCGCCCTGGCTGCCGCGGGCGCGGCCTAACTGCGGCGCGCCAGCAGTTTGCGCAGGGCCTGCGCCTTGTCTTCACCCAGGCTGCCGCGTTCCACGGCCAGGGGAATGGTGCGCCGCGCCAGTTCGCAGTAGAAGGTCAGCTGTTCTGCATCGACCCGACCCAGATCCTCGACATGCCGTTTCACGGTGCCAACATCGCCGCGCGACACCGGGCCGGGCATGCCGCCGGCCACGCCGGCCTTTTCAATGGAGGCGAGCGTGCCACGCAGCAGCGGCAACAGCGCGCGCACCGCATCGACTTCGGAGACGCCGAAACTCTGCCAGAGGTCGGTCGCCTCGCGCATCAGCACATTGACGAACTGCGAGGCATAGCCGCCGGAGGCGTGGTAGCGCGCGCGGCATCCTGGCGGCAGGCGCATGGCGCGGCAGCCCAGGCTCACCGCCAGGGCATCCAGTCCTGCGGCCAGCGTCGCGTCGGCCGCTTCGATGGCAATGGTGCAACCGGGCAGTGAAGCCAGCGCCGCCTGCGGATCGGTGAACGCCTGCATGGGATGGAAGCCACCGGTGTGTGCGCCGGCCTGTTCGGCGGGTTCCAGCACCGACACTTCGGTGGCGCCGCTGCAATGCACCACGGCCTGCCCGGGACGCCATTTCACTGTGGCGACGATGCCGGCGATGGCATCGTCGGGGGCGCTGATGATCACCAGTTCGGCCATGTCGGCGGCCGACTGCGCGCCCAGCGCAAGGCATCCGGGGATGCATGCTGCCAGCTTCGAGGCGCTGGCTGGTGAGCGGCTGGCCACAGCCACCACGTTGTGGCCGTTTTTCGCCATGGCCAGTCCCAGTCCGGTGGCCAACCTCCCGGCACCGATGAAAGCGGTATCGGCATGCATGTACGTGGTTATTTGCATTCTGCCTCGCAATGTTCGGGGACCTGCCTGCCGACTCTGGTTCGTGGCGCGTGCGCGCAGCCGGCACTCATGCGGCACTCATGCGGAGAGCATCCAGCCTCAAGAGCCTGAATTCTATTGGGGATGGTCCTGCAGCGGGGGGGCGTGGCTCTGAGAATGAGTACTTGGCATGAGCCACTACTCCAGTAGAATGCTGGCAGGACGCAGTCACCCGTTGAGTTCCCGCTTGCCTGCATGAGGCGAAGCAGGGCCAAGGTGACTGACTGCGGTGGCAATTCACGTGGTCAGGGGAGGGAACGTGATATGGCGACTTATCGCGTCCGGTTGAAGGCTTGTGCGCTCGCGCTGGCCATTTCGTGTTGTGCAGGCATGGCGTCCACTGCGCTGGCGCAGCAAGCCGAAGTGCAGCAGGCCGAGCAATTGCTCAAGGCCGGCAAGCCGGCCGAAGCCTTCGCGCTGCTCGAACCGCTCGAGGACAAGTACTCGGGCAACCTCCAGTTCGACTACACCCTGGGCGTCAGCGCCCTGGACAGCGGCAAGGCCGACCGCGCCACGCTCGCCTTCGAGCGGGTGCTGGCCGTCAACCCGAACTTCGCCGGTGCGCGTCTGGACATGGCGCGGGCCTACTTCCAGTTGGGCGATGCCGAACGCGCCAAGACCGAGTTCCTGGCCGTCAAGGAACTCAATCCGCCGGGCGACGCGGCCGTCGTGATCGCCCGCTACCTCGATGCCATCGACCAGATCGAGCGCGCCAAGAAGCGCACCCTGCGCGCCTATGTCGAAATGACCATCGGCCATGACAACAACGTCAACAACTCCGGCACGCAAAGCCAGATCAACGTGCCGGCGCTGGGCGGGCTGCCGTTCACGCTGAGCCCGTCCAACCTGAAGCGCAGCGACTCCTTCCAGTCTTTCGGCGCCGGTGCCGATTTCAACTACCAGATCCGGCCCGACCTGGGCATCTACGCTGGTGGGGACGCACGCAAGCGCACCAACAACCACGAAGACACCTTCGACAACGGCAGCCTGGACCTGCGCGCCGGGATGTCCTTCGGCGAGGCGGCCAACCAGGTGCGCCTGGGCGCCAATGGCGGGCGCTACAGCCTCGACGAAAACCTCAGCCGCCGCGCCGAGGGCGCGTCGGCCGAATGGCGCTACACCATCAACCCGGCCAACCAGGTGAGCGCATTCAGCCAGTATTCACGCAATCGCTTCACCTCGCTGGCCACCGCGGTGAACAGTTTCAACGCCAGTACCTCGGGCCTTGGCTACCTCAGGGTGCTCAACGACGGCAAGGCAGCACTGTTTGCCGCCTACTTCTTCGGCAAGGAGCGTGACCCGCTGGGACGCGCCGACGGCGCCAAGGACTTCTACGGCTTTCGTGTTGGTGGCCAGTTGATGCTGGGCGAGACGGTCGACCTGTTCGGCGTGCTGAGCAGCCAGATCGGCGACTACGACAAGCAGAATGCCGCTTTCCTCGCCAAGCGCCATGACGAGCAGAACGACCTGGTGGTGGGGGCCAACTGGCGCTTCGCCAAGGACTGGACGCTCAAGCCGCAAGTGCTGCATTCGTGCAACACGTCCAGCATCGTCATCTACCGTTACGAGCGCACCGAAGTTTCACTCACGGTGCGTCGCGACTTCAACTGAACGGCCCGATCGTGATAACGGCATTGGGACAATCAAGGGGCGGCCAACCCGCCCCGCGTACTTGTGCTCTCAGGCACCGATAGGAGACGCCATGCAATTTTCTTCCACTTTCCCGCGTCTGGTCTTCTCCATGTTGATGGGGATGGCGCTTTGCTCGCAGGCCGCGCTGGCTGAAGTCGGCACCGTGAACTTCAGCATTGGCGATGTGCGCATCGTGCGCGCGGGTGCCGGGGGGGCTGGTGTGCCGGCACCCAAGGGCACCCTGGTGAACGAGGGTGACACCGTCGTGGTGGGCGTCACCTCTTCGGCGCAGCTGAAGATGGTGGACGGCGGCGTGCTGGCCCTGCGGCCGGACACGCAGATGAAGTTCGACGAGTACAAGTGGAGCGGCCGCGAGGACGGCACGGAGCGTGGACTGCTGTCGCTGGTGCGCGGCGGATTCCGCACCATCACCGGCGCCATCGGCCGCCTGAACAAGGCCAACCTGCGCGTGATCACGCCGACGGCCACCGTGGGCATACGCGGCACCGACCACGAGGTGCTGTACGTGCCGGCCGGAAGCGGCGCTCCCATCGCGGAAATCCCGCTGCCACTGCTGCTGGCTGTCCTGCCGGAGCTGTTCCCGGTACAGAGCATGTCGGACGTGATCGACCAGCCGGTGCTGCTCGCGCAGGCCGGCCCGCCGGGCGGCGGCGCAGCGTCCTCGTTCGTACCGCCCGGCACCTATGACAAGGTGAACGTCGGCGCCGCCACCATCACCTCCCAGGGCGTGACCGTGGTGGTGCAACCCAACCAGGTCGGCTTTGCCCCGCCGCAGGCCCCGCCAAGACTCCTGCCGGCGATGCCGCCGTTCCTGCGCGCCACGCCGCCGGTCCGCCAGGCCGGTGCCGCACCGGCCGGTGGCTCTTCCGGCAGCGCTGGCTCCGGTGGCTCCGGTGCCTCGGGTGGTTCCGGTGGCTCGGGTGGCTCGGGAACGACCAGCACCGCCAACGCCGGCGGCGGCGATTCCGGCACCACGGCAACCGGTGGTTCCACCACCACGACGAGCAGCTCTGACAGTTCGCCCGTGCGCGCCACGTCCACGGTGGACAGCACCAGTCAGATCGCTTCCGCTTCATCGACCGCGGTGCAGTCTTCCAACACCACGCCGGTGGGTAACACAACGGTGGTTTCACCCACCTCGACCACGACGACCGGTACAGGCGGGGGCACGTCATCGGGGGGCACCACCACGACCACGACCAGCGCGGTGCCCGTGGTCCTCACCAGCAGCAGCGGGACGACCGCCAACCTGACCACCCAGACCACGTCGAACGCCTCAGGCACCCCCACATCGATCAACCAGGGTTCCCAGACCGCGACGCAGGCCGCCGCGGCCGCCACGGCCGCCGCGACGACGGCGAACAGCCTGTCCACCCTGGTCACCAACAGCGGCCTACTGGCCAGCCAGACGCTGGGCACGCCGGCGTCGGTCACGGCCGCCCAGAACGCCTTCACCACTGCCAGCGCGCTCACGATCAATTCGGCCGGGCTGTCCAGCAGCGTGGCTTCGGCAGCCAGCACGACCACCGCGGCGGCTGCCACGCAAAGCACTGCTGCCAGCGTGTATGCCGCCAATGGCAGTTTTGCCGATCCGGCCATCGCCACCCCGGCGCTCACGGCCATGAATGCGGCCAATACCCTGGTGCAGTCCAACAACACCCTGGTGTCCGGTGTCACCGGGACGGTGACCACGGAGCAGGCCACTTTCACCAGCCGACTCGCCTCCGGCACGACCGTCAACAACAACATCACCACGACGCTGGCGGGTGTCACCAGTGCCGGCAACACCCTGTCCACGCTGGGCCTCCCGCCATCATCGACGGCTGCCTCGCTGCTCGCCACGGCGCAAAGCGCTGCCACCGCGGCACAGGCAGCGGCTGCCCAGGCCTTGAGCTTCCAGAGTGCCGGCAACCAGACCCAGGCTGACGCGCAGTTGTTGATCGCCCAGCAGCAGCAGACCATTGCGCAGAACGCGCTGTCCGGGGCCACCGCACTCCTGTCCGGGGTGGCGGCGGCCAATTCCGCCGTGGCCCAGGCCGGCACCGTATCCGACACCGCCGCCAGCGGCACGCTCTATGGCCACGCCAATGGCGCCACCACGGCCGTTACCAATGCCAACACCGCCATCGCGCAGACCAATGCCGCCACCACCACGCCGGCGCCGACGCCGGCCAATATCGTGCAGACCCAGGCCGGCATCGTCAGTGCCCAGGCGCCGCGCGCGCAGTACAGCAATCCCGCCTGGGCCAATCCGCCGACCAGCACGCCGCGCGGCATGAGCTTTGTCAGCGGCGGCCGGCCGGTCACCGGCGGCATCGAGAGCGTGGTGTTCGACCAGCAGAACCAGGCCACCAACGTCGCCTATGCCCTCGATCAGAACAAGAACCTGGTAACGGTGCGCAACAGCACCGACGTCGCGGCCCTGGGTGTGGGCGCGGCTGTCAGCCCGCAGAACAAGGTGATTGCTTCGGGTGCCGGCACTCCCAGCGTGAACCAGCTCAATGCCACGGCCACCATCTCCGGGGCTACCGCAGGTGCCGAGGGCGTTTACATCTCGGCGGACAAGACCATCAACATGGGGCGCTGGACCGGCGGCCAGATTGACGTCAATGGCGTGTTGAATATCGTCCCCATGGGTACCGGTGGCCTGGTCTGGGGACTGGGCCTGGAGCCGGTGCTTCCGGGCATCGCGCGCACATCCGCAGGGTTGCTCACCGAGAATGCCTTTGTCCATTACCCCCAGCAGATCATCGGCACCCTGGGCTTCACCAAGGCCTACAACACCACCCCGTTTGATCCTTCCGGCGCCACCGGGACCCTCACCAGCGCGACGCTTTCGGCCAACTTCACCTCGCAGACGGCGGATGCCTCGGTTGGGGTGTCATTCACCAGTGGGCGCAACAGCACGCTCAGTGGAAGCGTCACCGGGGTGCCGATCACGCAAAGCGGCTTCGATGCCACCCCCACCAATGGCTTTGCGCCGACGGTCACCTGCACCGGCGCCTGCGCCACCGGCTATGTGGGCACCATCTCCGGCGGCTTCACCGGTACTTCGACTGTCAGCGGGGCGATGCTCAACTACACCTTGCGCACCAATGAAGCCACGGGATTCTATGCAGACATGGTGTCCGGCGGCGTGGCCTTTACCGCCGACTCCACGCCCGGGGTGGGCCTGAACCTGACCAACTTCCCGACCTCCACCAATTTGCGTCACACGCTGTTCTACCCGGTGACGGCGGCCGACACCACGCTGTATTCGGCCTCCATCAACAACGGCTCGGGCGGCGTGACTTCGCCCAACACCAATTATCTCTTCGATGCCATCGGCAACCTGGTGCGCATCCAGGAGACGCCCTACACCCTGTTCGATTCCGGCTCGGCGGTATCGCCCGCCAATGTGGCGGTGCCAGCCACCACCAACAATGCCGCCAGCCATCCGGTGGCCCTGTCCTTCGGCGGCACGCCGGCGGAAGCCTTCAATGCCAGCGCCACGACGGGCGTGCGCTTCGGCCGTTACGCCGGCGGCAAGGTCACGATCAGTGACCTGGCCAACAACCTGACTTACTTCGACAACCTGGGCAGTGGCAGCGTCCTGTGGGCGGTCGGCCGTTATGTGCCGGCCGCGAACCTCACCTCGTTGACCGGCCAGTGGCATTACACGCGCCTCAACGATGTGCTGAACAACCCGGGTTTTGCCACGGCGCCTGCGGACAACTGGGGCAACACCGGCACGCTGTTCGGCGCGCACCTTGATGTGAACTTCAACACGCTCACGGTGAATCCGGGCCTGCGCGTCGTCCTGACCAATACCGGCAGTGGTGGCACGGGCGGGCTTGTGGTGCTGTCGGCCTATGCCGAGGATGTGCCGATCTCCAGCGGCAGCTTCAATGTGCACTCCAGCGACAGCAATCCCTTGCGGGTAGGTTGCCAGGGCGCAGGCTGCACGCCGAACTGGGGTGGCCGCATCACCGGCAACCTCACCAGCATTGCAGCGGCGGGCACCACGGCCGATGGCGCGCTGATGCGCTACAGCTTCGGCAACAGCTCAACCCAGCAGATCGCCGGCCTGGTGGCCTTGGGCAAGGGGCCTGAACTGACGGTGCCCTCCAATTGGGGCAGTTCGGTGTCCACGTCCTACTACTACTGGAACAACACGCCCAAGACCTTCGCCACCAACGAGACCTTCCAGGGCGACAAGTTCGAGGGACCCAAGGTGGTGTCGGCCTTCGGTGGCCCCAATACCAACCTGAGTGCCGTGTCGGAGGGCGACCGCAGCCTGACCATTGGCGGCAACACCGCCGGCGCTACGTCGGTCACCGTCCTGCCCAACGACATCTACTTCGGGCGCTACGCCAGCGGGTCGACCCAGATCAACACCGCCGGCGCCGCACTCACCCTGACGGGGCAGAACGGCGGGACCAGCTTCACCACCACCCCGCGTGAAGTGCTGGGCAGCTTCCAGTGGATCAGCGCCCCCAACATCTGGCCCATCTTTGCCAGCACCGTCATTCCGGGAACCGCGACCTACACCATGGCTGGCGCCTCGGATCCAACCGACCAGAACAATGTCACGGGCACCTTGAATTCGGCCTCCTTGTTCGTCAACTTCAACCAGCAGTTCGTCAATACCGCCTTCAACATCAGCATGCCGGCGGCCAACAGTTCACTGGCCCGCACCTGGGTGGCCACGGCCAACGGTGTGCGCCTCGATGAGGGCGGCGGCTTCAATGCCGGCGGCAACAGTGGTGTGTATGCGCACAATGCCTTGACCGTGACCCTGAACGGCAGCCCCACAGGGTTCGGCAACGTGCAGGGCCAGTTGTCCGGCGCCCTGATGAACGGCGCCACGCTGGCCTACACGCTGGCCGGCAATGATGTCACCAATGCCAACAGCCACGAGCATGTCAACGGGGTGATCGGTTTCGGCACCCCCACCTTTGCCGGCAATCCGACTGGTTTGGCCCCCGATGCACTGCAGCCGGTGCAGGTGCTGCTGCGTGCCCGTGGCACCGTCGGCGGCATCAACGCCTCCACCGGCATTCAGAGCACCACCTCGGCGGCGGCCCTGAGTGACGAGTACCTCACCACCACGCGCATCCTGGCGGTGAGTCCGACGCGCACCAAGTTCGATGCCAATGGCGGTCTGACCGAGTTCGATGGCCAGTTCGTGGCGGTCAGCGGCACCTGCCCCGGCGCCACCTGTCAGACCAACGACTTCCCGGTGCGCCTGGGCATCAATGCCGCCGGCTCGGCCGCCTCCGGTGCCATCCCGGCGATGCCGGCCATTACCGGCACCGCGGCGGCCATTACCGGCACCGCGGCGGTCATCGCCGAGTCCGGCTCGGATCTCCTCTCGGGCCTGCGCTGGGGACGCTACTCCAATGGCGACTTCGCCGTGGTGGACCGTGTCAATGGGGCCTCAGTGGGTACCGGCAATCTGAATCAGGGCCCCATCAACCACTACCTGATTTCATCCGTGCAGTCCGGTCCGCCCGTGCTGCCCACCACCGGCACCTTCACCTACACGCTGGTGGGCAACACCAGCCCGACAGACAGCGCTGGCGGCGTCGGCACACTCAATACCGCCTCGCTGGTGGCCAACTTCGGCACCCAGAAGGTGGATGTGGCGGTCAACGCGACGGTCAGCGGACGCACCTGGAATGCTTCGGCCAATGCGGTGAATATCCTGGCGGGTGTCGGTTTCGAAGTCTCCAAGTCGGTTTCGGGCGGCGGTACGCTATCGGTGACCTGTGCCGGAACGGGCTGTGCTGCCACCACCGCTGGCAGGATCTCCGGCGCCTTCACCGGGGCGACCGGGACCGGCGCCGGCATCGCCTACTCGCTCAATACCGGTGCCGGTCCCAACAATGCCGCCAACCTCCCCGCCAACGGCGGCATCAGCATGGGCGGCGTGGCCGCCTTCAAGCGCTGATTGCCTGGCTGAGCTGAAAAAGCCGCCTGCGGGCGGCTTTTTCTTTTGGTATTTCTTTTTCTGGTGTGCAGCTTGTCACATGGCGCACCATGCAGTGCCGGGAGCGAGTGGGCCAGCGTGTAGAATTTTCTCGTCGCATTCATCCGTACCTACAGCCCCTCGTGCTGTTGCCAACACCGAACGGCCCCCTGTCCGGCTGCTGAAGGAGCCTCCATGATCCCGTGCTTCGTTTCATCCCCGATCCGCTTCGTCCTGCTGCTGGTCGCCGCCACAGTCGCACAATCGGTGCTGGCCCAGGCGCCCGGCAACGTCAAATCCATCACCACTACGCTCACCACCTCGGCGGCGCGCAAGGAATGCCTCAACCTCACGCCCCAGCAGCGGCTGCAATACTGGTACCGTGCGGACGCGCCGGTGAACTTCGCCGTCCAGTACGTGGCGGGCAAGGAAACGCTCTATCCGGTGAAAATGGACAAGCAGGCCATCGGCTCTGGCAGTTACCAGCCGAAAGTGGCTGAGGTGTACTGTCTGGTGTGGACCAACCTCGGGCGCCAGCCGGTCACGCTCACGGTGGAATTCGGCCGGTTGGGAGTCCACTGATGGCACAAACGATGAAGAACATTCGAGCGGTGGTGGTGGCATCGATACTGGTGCTGCTGGGGTGCGCCGGCGCGCTGCAGGCGGCCCAGCCCCCAGCCGAAGCCTACAACGTGGTTGAGCTGCAGGCCGAGGCCCAGCGTGAGGTCCCCAATGACCTGCTCAATGCCTCGCTGTACGTGGAGGCCAATGATGCCGATGCGGCTCGCCTGGCCGCTTTGCTGAACCGCGTCACCAACGAGGCGCTGAAGACGGCGACCGAAGTCAAGGCGGTGCGCGTGCGTTCCGGCGGCAGCAACACCTATCCCGTCTATGATCGCAGCCAGAAGCTCACCGGCTGGCGGGGCCGTGCCGAGGTGCGCCTGGAGAGCCGCGATTTCGAGGCCGCCTCGCGGCTCATTGCACGCCTGCAATCGAGCATGCAATTATCATCAATTTCGTTCTCTGTATCGCCTCAGCAAAGGAAAGACATGGAGAATGAACTCATTGGTGAGGCGATCCAGTCGTTTCGCGGGCGTGCCGAGATCGTGCGCCAGGCGCTGGCCGGCAAGGCCTGGAGGCTGCGCCACATGAGCGTCAATACCGCCGCCTCCGCGCCGCCCCCGCGGCCCATGCTGCGCGCCATGGCTGCGCAGTCCGCCGAGATCGCCCCGCCGCAGCTTGAAGGCGGCATGAGTACCGTCCAGGTCAGCGTGAGTGGCGCCATCCAGTTCGATTAGCAAGGCGGGGTCTTGGGTCATATGCCGGCTGCTCCGGACGCATTGCCTGCCATGGGCGCGCTGACAGTCTCGGGCCGGCACGCGTGAGCGCCCCCGCGCGGGACGTCGTGGTGCTGTTGCACGGACTGTGGATGAGCAGCCCTGTCATGTACCCGCTGCAATCGGCACTGGATGCTGCGGGCTTCCAGCCTTGTTCGCTGGGCTATCGTTCCACCCGCGGCAGCCTGGCCGAACACCACGAGCGCATCGACGAGGCCATTGCCGGCCTGACCACACTGTCCGGCACGCCTGCCCCGCGCGTGCACCTGCTCGGCCACAGCATGGGCGGGGTCATTGCCCTCAGCTACCTCATGCATCGTTCCACGGGCAATCTGGCCGCGCGCCTCGGACGCGTGATGCTGCTGGGGGCACCGCTATTGCGCTGTGCGGCCGCCAATGATTTTGGCAGCCATGCCGCAGGGCGCCTGCTCATGGGCAGCAGTGTGGCCTTGTGGCAGTCCGCGCTGCCGCTGGCGGTCCCGTCCGGGCGCGAAGTCGCGGCGATCGCCGGAACCGAGCCCTTCGGATTGGGTCCATTGTTCGTGACCCTGGAAGGCGCCAATGACGGCGTGGTGCGGGTGGCGGAAACGCAGTTGCCCAGACTGAGCGCTCACCTGCAACTGCCGGTGAGCCATACAGGCATGCTGTTCTCGGCAGAGGTGGCACGCCAGAGCGCGGCCTTCCTGCATCATGGGCGTTTTGCGCCATGACGATGATTGGTCGGGCTGGCACGCCCCGCGTGTCCGTGGTCACCCTGGTGACCCGACGCATGCGGGTCCTGTTCGCGCTGCTGCTGGCGCTGGGCCTGCTGCCAGGGTGCAGCACCGTGGGTTACTACGCCCAGGCCATCGGCGGGCATCTGCAACTCATGCGCGAGGCACGTCCCATCACGGAGCACCTGGCCGACCCGGCCACGGTCGAACCGCTGCGCAGCAAGCTGGTGCAGGCGCAGGCCATGCGTCGCTTTGCCGTCGAGCAACTGGGTCTGCCCGATAACGGCAGCTATCGCAGTTACGCCGACCTGAGGCGGCCTTACGTGCTGTGGAACGTATTTGCCGCCTCGGAGTTCTCGATCACGCCGGTGAAATCCTGCTTCCCCATTGCCGGTTGCGTCGATTACCGCGGCTGGTATGACGAAGCCGATGCGCGCAAGGCGGCCGGGGCATTGAAGGACAGCGGCCACGATGTCTACCTGGGTGGCGTGCCGGCCTACTCCACCTTGGGCTGGTTCGACGACCCGCTCATCAACAGCTTCATGATCTATCCCGAACCGGAGATTGCGCGCCTGCTGTTCCATGAGCTGGCCCATCAGGTGGTGTACGTGCGCGATGACACCGTGTTCAACGAGTCCTTCGCCGTGGCCGTGGAAGAGGAGGGTCTGCGGCGCTGGCATGCGGCGCGCCAGGATGAGGCCGGGCGCCTGCGTTACGAGACGGCGCGCGAGCGGCGCCGGCAGTTCGTGCGTCTGATGCTGCATCATCGCGCGCACCTCGAGGCCTTTTATGCGCGCGAGTTGCCGCAGGCGGCGCGGCGCGCCGGCAAGGCTCGCCTGATCGGCGAGCTGATGCGCGACTACGAGGTGCTCAGGCAGTCCTGGAATGGTTACCCCGGCTTCGACCGTTTCTTTGCGCAGGGGGCGAACAACGCCCTGCTGGCATCGATCGCTGCCTACAGCGAGAAGGTGCCGGCTTTTGTCGCGCTGCTGGCGCGAGAGGGCGGCGACCTGCCGGCCTTCTACCGCGCCGTGAAGGCGCTGGCGGCACTGCCGCGGGCGGAGCGTGACCTGCGGCTGGCATCGCTGGCCGCTGTGCGCGAGTGAGGCGTGAGGGGTGAGGCGTGAGGGGTGAGGAGTGAGGCAGGGCGAGTTTGCTGAATCCCGCGCTGCGCCTGCTCAGCAGATCATGCCGATGCGCACGCTTGCGGCGTTAGAATCACTGCATCGGCCCGGGCCATCGTCCTCGGCTTCTCCGGCTTCACGAGCACTTCCGTCCATGCGTGCATGGGCCGACAGGACCCCTCGAACATGAGCGTCACCTCCAGCAACTCAGGCAACAGCGTTGGGAATGGCGGCAATGCCGCCAGCGACTCGCTGAGCGTGGACCTGAGCGCGGTGATTGTCGCCGTCACTGAGGATGAGCCCAAGGTGCTGGCGATCCGTTCCGACGGCCCGGATGCGCTGCCCTCGGGTCGCCTGGAGTCGCAGCACACCACGCTCGGCGCCGGCCTGCGCTCCTGGGTGGAACGACAGACCGGCTTGTCCCTCGGCTATCTCGAACAGCTGTATACCTTCGGCGACAGCGATCGCCTCGTGCACGGCTCGGCCCAGCGCGTGCTCTCCATCGGATACCTGGCGCTGGTGCGCGAAGTGCGCGCCGACGTCGAGGGCTCGCGCAGCGGCGGCATCGATGCGGTGTGGCGCGACTGGTACCGCTACTTCCCCTGGGAGGACTGGCGGCGCGGCAAGCCGGCCATCGTCTCGCGCATGGAAGGTCAGCTGAAGCGCTGGATCGCCGCCGCGGCGGGCAAGGAGGAACGCCAACTGCGCGAGGCGCGCGTGCGCTTTGCCTTCGGCTCGCGCGACATCCCCTGGAGCGATGACCGCGTGCTCGAGCGCTATGAGCTGCTGTACGAGGCCGGCCTGGTGCCTGAGTCCCATCGTGATGGCCGGCCCACCTGGGCGCCGCCGCGCGAGGCGCTGGCCGAGGGGCAGACCATGCTGGCCGACCATCGCCGTGTGCTGGCCACCGGCATCGCGCGTCTGCGCGGCAAGATCAAGTACCGCCCGGTGGTGTTCGAGCTGATGCCGCCATCCTTCCGTTTCCTGCAATTGCAGCACGCCGTCGAGGCGCTGGCCGGGCTGCGCCTGCACAAGTCCAACTTCCGCCGTCTGGTGGAAAGCCAGGGCCTGGTCGAGGAGACCGGCGAGGTCGAGGCGGGAACCGGTGGCCGCCCGGCGCGGCTGCTGCGCTTTCGTCGCGAAGTGTTGCTGGATCGTCCTGCGCTGGGCAGGCGCCTGCCCGTGGTGCGGCGGAATTCAGCCTGATATCAGTGGCTTGGCATACGACGGAGGCGTCGTGGGCATGGCCTTCCGGGGGCGTCACAAATCTGCAAAAAAGCCGCCCTTATGCTCAAAAGTAGTATATATTCTTGCCACCCGGTTTTAAACCGGGTTTTTATCCAGTTCGTAATACTAGAATTGAGTATAAGGAGACAGACATGAGTGCTGATCCCGGCATCATCACCCGGCCCGTCAAACTGGCCCCGGACGTCCTTGCGCGCACCAGTGCGCTGCGCGAGCGCCTGCGCCGTGTCGTGCCCGACGCCAACTGGCTGCTGTACGCGCCCGACATCGACGCCATCCAGCGGCTGAAGAAAGAGCGCAACGCCGTCATCCTGGCGCATAACTACCAGACGCCGGAGATCTTCCACGGTGTGGCTGACATCGTCGGCGACTCGCTCGCCCTCGCGCGCGAGGCGATCAACGTCAAGGCCGATGTCATCGTGCTGTGCGGCGTGCACTTCATGGCCGAGACCGCCAAGATCATCAATCCGGACAAGACCGTGCTGATTCCGGACCTGGAAGCCGGTTGCTCGCTGGCCGATTCGATCACCGGCGCGGACGTGCGCTTGCTGCGACAGCAGTACCCCGGCGTGCCCATCGTCACCTACGTCAACACCTCGGCCGAAGTGAAGGCCGAGAGTGACATCTGCTGCACCTCGGGCAATGCCGTGAAGGTGGTGGAGAGCCTGGGCGTGGATCGCGTCATCATGATCCCGGACGAATTTCTCGCGCAGAACGTCGCCGCCCAGACCAAGGTGAAGATCATCGCCTGGAAGGGCTACTGCGAAGTGCATGAACTGTTCACCGTGGCCGACATCGAGGAACTGAAGAAGAAGCACCCCGGCGTCATCGTCATGGCCCATCCGGAGTGCCGCCCGGAAGTGGTGGAGGCCGCCGACTTCAGCGGATCCACCGCCAACATGATCGACTTCGTCGACCAGAAAAAGCCGCAGCGCGTGATGCTGATCACCGAGTGCTCCATGAGCGACAACATCGCCGTGCACCACCCGGACGTGGAGTTCATCCGGCCCTGCCGGCTGTGCCCGCACATGAAGCGCATCACCTTGCCCAAGATCCGCCTGGCCCTGGAGACCATGACCCACGAAGTCACGGTCGACCCGACCATCGCCGCGCGCGCCCGCCTGTCGGTCGAGCGCATGCTGGCGGTACGTTGAGCGGGATGGCTTTCGGCACGTCGACGCGCTGGCCCGCCATGCCACTGATGCCCTCCACGCCATCCACGCCTGGCCTCTGAGATGAATCCACCCATCGTCCGCGATCGTGTGGTGATCATCGGTGGCGGCGTGGCCGGTCTGGCCACCGCCCTGCGCTTGGCACCCATGCCGGTCACGGTGCTGGTGCAGGCGCCGCTGGGCACCGAGGCCTCCTCGCCCTGGGCCCAGGGCGGCATCGCCGCGGCCATGGCCACAGATGATTCCCCCGAACTGCATGCCGCCGATACCGTGGCGGCCGGCGCCGGCCTCACCGAGTTGCCTGTGGCCACGCGCATCGCCCAGGCCGCGCCGGGTTGCATCGAGTATCTGGTTGCCCTGGCGACACCCTTCGATCGCAATGCCGCTGGTGAATTGCTGCTGGGCCTGGAGGCGGCGCATACGCGTCGGCGCATCGTGCATGCCGGCGGCGATGGCACCGGCCGCGCCGTCATGGACGCCCTGATTTGCGCGGTGAGGGCGACGCCCTCGATCGAAGTGCAGGAAGGCCTGCGCGCGGTGGAACTGGTGCTGGAGCAGGGCGCTGTCGTGGGCGTGAAGGCGCTGGGCCCGAGCGGCCAGCCCTTCTTCCTGCAGGCGCGTGCCGTGGTGCTGGCCACCGGCGGCGTGGGCGGGTTGTATGCCGACACCACCAATCCCCTGGGTGCCACCGGCAGCGGTCTGTCGCTGGCCGCGCGCGCAGGCGCGGTGCTGCAGGACATCGAATTCGTGCAGTTCCATCCCACTGCCATTGTTCTTGGCGCCGACCCCATGCCGCTGGCCAGCGAGGCGCTGCGCGGCGAGGGCGCGGTGCTGGTGAATGAAAAAGGCGAGCGCTTCATGGAAGGCATCGCGGGGGCCGAACTGGCGCCGCGTGACGTGGTGGCGCGCGCAGTGTGGCAGCAGGTGGCGCGCGGCGGCGCCGCCTTCCTGGATACGCGCGACGCGCTCGGCGCGGACATCGCGCGGCGCTTTCCCTCGGTCACCGCCCTGTGCCAGCACAATGGCCTCGATCCGGCGGTGCAGCCCATCCCGGTGCGTCCGGCTGCGCATTACCACATGGGCGGCGTTGCAGTGGACGGGCGCGGGCGTTCCTCGGTCACCGGGCTGTGGGCCTGTGGCGAAGTGGCATCGACCGGCCTGCACGGGGCCAACCGCCTCGCCAGCAATTCTCTGCTGGAGGCGCTGGCCTGTGCACAGTGGGTGGCCGAAGACATTGCCGGGCAGGGTGCCGCGCCAGTGGCGCGACCGGTGGCCCTGAACATCCAATCGCCCCTGGGTGAGGCCGAGCGCGATGCCACGCGCCTCGCCGCCATCCGCAAGCTGATGACATCCGCCGTCGGCGTGGTGCGTGACGCCGCCACGCTGGGCGAGGCGATTGTCCAGCTCTCGGCCGAATCCGCCGTGCTGGCGCGCGGGCGCGCCACCGATGCCGCCACCCTGGGAATGATGATTGCCGTGGCCGCGCATGGCCGCCATGAAAGCCGCGGCGCACATTGCCGCCGCGATTACCCCTCGCCCCTGGCTGACACGGGGGCGCACACGCGCATTGCCCTTGCCGAGGCACGCTCACGCGCGGCCGGCATTGCGCAGGCCGGCGGTGGTTCGCGTCGCCGCTGAAGGCCTGTCACTTCCGAAACCTCCCCGCACTGAATCCGAAGAGCCGTGCCGACATGAACCTGCCTTCCCTGCTGCCCCTTCCCCGCGTGATGATCGAACCCCTGGTGCGCGCTGCGCTGCTGGAAGACCTCGGACGCGCTGGTGACATCACCACCGATGCGGTGATCCCGGCGGACATGCCCATGCGCGGCGTGATCGCGGCCCGCCAGCCCGGCGTCATTGCCGGGGCCGATGCTGCGGTGATCGCCTTTTCGCTGATGGACGAGCGGGTGCGCGTGGTGATTGAAAGGGGCGACGGCTCGCGGGTGCAGCCGGGCGATGTCGCGATCCGCCTGGAAGGACCGGCGCGCGCCATCCTCAGCGCCGAGCGTGTCGCGCTCAACCTGATGGGTCACCTGTCCGGCGTGGCCACTGCCACGGCCACACTGGTGGATGCGGCACGCCCATACAAGGCGCGCATCGTCTGCACCCGTAAGACCACGCCCGGACTGCGTGCCCTGGAGAAGCACGCGGTGCGTGCAGGCGGCGGCTCCAACCACCGCTTCGGCCTGGATGACGCGGTGCTGATCAAGGACAACCACATTGCGGTGGCGGGCGGCGTGCGGGCCGCCATCGAACGGGCACGTGCCGCGGTCGGGCACCTGGTGAAGATCGAAGTGGAAGTCGATACGCTGGCGCAGCTGGATGAGGCACTGGCGGCGAAGGTCGATGCGGTGCTGTTGGACAACATGACGCCGGCGCAGCTGGCCGAAGCGGTGAAACGGGTGGATGGTCGGGCGATTACCGAAGCTTCAGGGCGTATCACCGCGGCGACCGTCAATGCGGTGGCTGCCTCGGGGGTGGACCTGATTTCCTGCGGCTGGATCACCCACAGCGCGGCAGTGCTGGACCTCGGGCTGGACGCCTGAAGTCCCTGACCGGCCCGCAGATCCGGGCCGGCAGAGGGAGGTTCCTGCTTACTTGCTCTTTTTCTCTTCTTCAGCCTTCTTGCTGGCCTTGATGGTGGCGAAGACAAACCAGACGATGAAGGCGATGCAGGCGGCAAAGAAGATGGCTACGCCGGTCACGCCAACCTGGGGTTCCGGTACTACAGGCTTGTCCTGTGCCAGAACAGGCAGGGCCAGAAAAAGTGAAATCATGAACAGAACAAAATTCTTTACCATGGGGCCACTCCATTGATTGCGGTTGATTGCGGTTTATTGCGGTTGATTGCGCGATGCGCCATGCAACGCCAGATTCCAGTGTCGGGGGTGCAGGGGGACGCCAGCATGACCGCTGCATTACAAATCTGTCATCCTGCAGAGCCTTCCGGTCGAAACCGCACGGGGAATAGGCTGGACCGAGGTGAAACAGGGGCTATCGAGGCCCGGGAAATTGCCCCATGAAGCTGCTGGTCGTCGAAGATGAACCGAAGATGCTGGGTTTCCTCCAGAAGGGGCTGACCGAGAGCGGTTTCGTCGTCGATGTGGCGGCCGATGGCCCGGAAGGCTTGCACCTGGCATCCACCGGGGAGTACGACCTGGTGGTGCTCGACATCGGCCTGCCCGGCATGGATGGCTGGAGCGTGCTCAGGCAGTTGCGTTCGCAAAAGCCCACGCCGGTGCTGTGCCTGTCGGCGCGCGCCGCCATCGACGACCGCGTCAAGGGTCTGGAAATGGGCGCCGATGATTACCTCACCAAGCCGTTTGCCTTCGCCGAACTGCTGGCGCGCGTGCGCACACTGTTGCGCCGGGGCGCCGGCGCCGGCCGCGAACAGGAGCAATTGCGCGTGGCCGACCTGGAAATCGACCTCTTGCGCCGGCGTGTCACGCGCGGCGGCCAGCGCATCGACCTCACCGCCAAGGAGTTCGCGCTGCTGTCGCTGCTGGCGCGCCGGCGTGGCGAGGTGCTGTCGCGCACGCTGATTGCCGACCAGGTGTGGGACATGAATTTCAACAGTGACACCAATGTGGTGGATGTGGCGGTGCGCCGGCTGCGCGCCAAACTGGATGACCCCTTCGAGCTGAAGCTCATCCATACCGTGCGCAGTGTCGGCTACGTCCTCGAGGAGCGCACTGCATGATGCGGGCCTCGAAAACCCTGCGGCCCGCCTGAATGCTGTGGCGCCGATGGCAGGGCCTGCTCGCCGGTCTTTCGCTGCAGACCAAGTTCGTCCTGCTGTTCGTGCTGGTGTCGCTACCGGTGCTCACGGCCACCAGCCTGGGGGCCTGGTACTTCGTCAAGGAGCGCTCCCAATACCTGGAGGAGCAAAGCCTGGACCTCGCCAGCGGGCTGTTGCGCATGCATCTGGCGGCCGTCCCCACGAGCAAATCGCTGGAAGCCGGTGGCGCCGACGCCATCGGCGGGGAATGGTTGCGCCAACGCCGCCTGGGCGTGCTGGTGCACGAGCTCGATGGGCGCATGCTGCTCAGCTCGCTGTCGCCGGAACTGTCGGCCGGGCTGATGGCGGCGCCGCAGCCCTTTACGGCGTCGCACAGCGACTGGAAAGGGGGCGATGGTTCGACCCATCGCGTCGAGGGGCTGGATGCCAGCCTGGCCGATGGCAGGCCGGTGCGCCTGATCCTGCTGCTGGAAACCGGCAAGCCCAATCGCGTGCAGCAGGCCTACCAG
Source organism: Betaproteobacteria bacterium (assembly GCA_947474715.1). Lineage (GTDB taxonomy): Bacteria > Pseudomonadota > Gammaproteobacteria > Burkholderiales > SG8-39 > CAIYPG01. Next base: position 18,541 of record CANJJT010000017.1, on the reverse strand, counting down.
AGCGTGCTCATCGCCATCGCCCTGGCCGGGGGCCTGCTCACCGTGGCCCTGGGCCTGATGATCGTCCAGCAGGGCCTTGAACCACTGCGCAACTTTGCCGCGCGCACGCGCGACATCACCGCCAGCAGCCTGGGTGACCGTCTCGGCATCGATGACGCCCCGGCGGAGTTGCGCGAGCTGGCCGAAGGGCTCAATGACATGCTGCAGCGGCTGCAGGATTCCTTCCGCCGCCTTGACGAATTCTCCTCCGACCTGGCCCATGAACTGCGCACGCCCATCGGCAACATGCTCGGGCAGAGCGAGGTGGCGCTGTCGCGCGCGCGCTCGGTGGAGGAGTACCGCGCCGTGCTCGAATCCAACATCGAGGAATTCCACCGCCTGTCGCGCATGATCCAGGACATGCTCTTTCTCGCCCAGGCCGACAGCACCGCGCGCGCCCTGACGCTGGAGCCGGTGCAACTGCACGAGCAGGTGGACAAGGTGCTGGAGTACTACGAGCCCCTGCTCGATGACAAGCAGATCCGCGTGCTGAGGCGCGGTACCGGCACGGCCAGTGCCAACCGCCTGCTGGCCCAGCGTGCCATCGCCAACCTGCTCTCGAATGCCGTGCGCCATGCGCCACCGGGCACCATGCTCGAGGTGGCCGTCGACTCACCCGAGCCGGGGCGCGTGGCGCTCACCGTCACCAACACCGGCAAAGGCATACCGCTGGATGAGCTGCCATGGATCTTCCAGCGCTTCTTCCGCGGTCAGGCGGCGCGCGCGGGCGGGGAGAAAGGCGAGGGCTGGGGGCTGGGCCTGGCCATCGTCAAGGCCATCATGGACATGCACGGCGGGCGCGTCAGCGTGCACAGCACCGAGGATGGCACCACCGCCTTCACCCTGTACTTCCCGCAGGCCGTGCCGAAGGGCGCATCGGATCATTAGGGTCTGTTGGCATTCACCGCACGAGATGCGTTGCGCCTTTCATCGGAGGGATGCAAGGCGCGAGGCTGCGGCCACAGTGGGCGCCTATATTATGATCATATCTGAACATATAAACTTATGGTTATTAGCATTATAAATATAATGTAATCATTTATTAAGAGCGGATCCAGGCTCTGCAGTGCCCCCATGCGATACTCGGCAGCTTCCAGTGCCCGGTCGCTTGAAATCCCCGCATGAACCTGCTGACCTTCCTCTACGCGCTGTGCCTGCTCATCATGACCAATGCGCGCGGGGCCCGGGTCGTGGTCAGTCTGTACGCGCTGGACCTGGGGGCGAGCCCGCTCACCGTCGGTCTGCTGGCGGCCTGCTTCTCGCTGATGCCGGTGCTGCTGGCCTGGCCGGTGGGGCGCTGGGCCGACCGGGCCGGCGCGCGCTGGCCCATGGTGGCCGGTGCACTGGGCGGCACCCTGAGCATGCTGCTGCCGTTCTTCTTCAACACCCTGCCGGTATTGTTCGCCGCTGCGCTGCTGAATGGCGCCGCCTTCATCGCCTTCAACGTGGCGCAGCAGAACACCGTGGGCAACATCAGTTCGCCCGAGGTGCGCACGCGCAATTTTGCCAACCTCACGCTGATGATCTCGCTGGGCAATCTGTTCGGCCCGCTGCTGGGGGGCTTTGCCATCGACCATGGCGGCCATGCCATGGCCTGCCTCTACCTAGCCCTGTGCAGCGCGGTGCCGGCCGTGGCGGTATTGTTTTTCGGCCGCGCATTGCCCCGCGGCAGCGGCAAGCCGGCCAGGGGCGGTGGCAAGCTGATGGAACTGGTGCGTGACCCGGCGCTGGTGAAGGTGCTGCTGATCGCCAGCCTGGTGATCGCCTCCACCGACATGTTCCACATCTACATGCCCATCTACACCCACGGCCTGGGCATGTCGGCCTCCACCATCGGCGTCATCCTCGCCTGCTATGCCGCGGCCTCCTTCAGCGTGCGCACGGTGCTGGCGCGCTTCCTGGAGCGGGCTTCGGTGGAACAGGTGCTGACGCGCTGCTTCCTGCTGGCCGGCGTCATCCTCGCTTTCATTCCCTTCGTGCAGACCGCCTGGATGCTGTGCCTGCTCGCCTTCCTGTTCGGCTTCGGCATCAGCGTGGGGCAGCCCATCACCATGATGCTTTCCTATGCCAATGCCGCCGACGGACGCTCGGGCGAGGTGATCGGCCTGCGCCAGTCGGTGCAGAACCTGACGCAGGTGTTCTCCCCCACGGTGTTCGGCAGCGTCGGCACGCTGCTCGGGGTGCTTTCGGTGTTCGTGCTGAACAGCGTGCTGCTGCTGGCCGGGGCGATGCTGATCCGCACCGCTGTCCTCACGCGCAAGTCCGGGGGCCGGCTGTCATGAGCCTGCTGCGCTTCCTCAACGCACTGTGCTTCATGCTCATGACCAACCTGCGCGGTGCACGCGTGGTGCTCAGCCTGTATGCGCTGCACCTGGGCGCCAGCCCCTTCATCGTCGGCATGATCGCCGCCGCCGGCTCCTTCATGCCGGTGCTGCTGGCCTGGCCGGTGGGGCGCTGGGCCGACCGTGCCGGGGCGCGCTGGCCCATGCTGGCCGGCGCATTCGCCGGTGCCATCAGCATCGTGCTACCGGTGTTCTCACCCGGCATACCCATGCTGTTCGTGGCCGCGCTGTGCAATGGCGCGGGCTTCGTTGCCTTCAATGTGGCGCAGCAGAACGCCGTGGGCATGCTGAGCAGCGCGCAGTCGCGCGGGCAGAATTTCTCCAACCTGACACTGATGATCTCCATGGCCGGGTTCGCCGGGCCGCTGCTGGCAGGTTTCTCCATTGACCACGGCGGCTATGCGCAGGCCTGCATCGCGGTGGCGCTGTGTTCGGCCGTCCCTGCGGTGCTGCTGATGATCTACGGCAAGCGCCTGCCCTCGGGCAGCGCGCTGGCCGGCAAGGCCGCGGGCAATGTCATGGAGGTGCTGCGTGACCGCGCGCTGCTGAAGGTGCTGATGATCGGCAGCCTGGTGCTGGCGGCTGTGGATCTGTTCCAGTTCTACCTGCCCGTGTATGCGCACGGCCTGGCCATGCCGGCCTCCACCATCGGCGTCATCCTCGCCAGCTATGCCGCCGCCTCCTTCACCGTGCGCATCTTCCTGTCGAAATTCCTCGAGCGCGCCAGCGTCGAGCAGGTGCTGGCGCGCTGCTTTGCACTGTCAGGGCTCGCACTGGTATTCATGCCCTTCGTCGAGAGCGCCGTGCTGCTGTGCCTGCTGGCCTTCATCTTCGGCTTCGGTGTGAGCGTTGGCCAGCCCATCACCATGATGCTGGCCTACAGCAACTCCGCGGAAGGGCGCTCCGGTGAAGTCATGGGCGTGCGCCAGTCGGTGCACAACTTCATCCAGGTCATCTCGCCCACTGTCTTCGGCGGCATCGGTTCACTGCTGGGCGTGATGTCGGTGTTCCTCACCGGCAGCGGCTTGCTGCTGGGCGGGGCGATGGTGATCAGGAAGGCGAGGCTGGGTGGGAAAGGTGGGGTAGGCGGCAAGAGCTGAGGTGGATCGCCTGAAGGGTCGCTGGATGAAAAAAGCCGATCCGCCTTGCGGCGGATCGGCTTTCACCGGACCGGATGACTGCCTTCTAACAGGCTAGTCCGGATAATGCGGCATCATTTTGGATCCAGGACGCGGCGCAGGAAGCCGCCCATGTTAGGAACTTGGCGGGCATTGTCGAAGGCCTGGTTGGCTTGCTTCATCCCTGCATCGAGGTTCTTGATTTGTGCAAGCTCTTCTGCTGAGGGGGTCTTGCCGGCCTTGTCCATGGCGTCCAGGTTGTCCATGGCACCCTGAAATGCAAGGTGGATGCCTTTGCACGCCTTGGCCACGGCTTCGGCCTGCTCGAAGAGCGGCCTTTCGGCCGGCGAGAGCTTCTCCGGATTGCCGTTCGCAAGCGCCACCTCGAGGTTTGCCGGCAGTTTGCCGGCGGATTGCATCGTGTTGCCCAATTGCGCCAGGATGCTGGCGCAATTCTGGGAGGCGGCGTTGAAGGAGAGTAGCTTGTCCTTGAAGGGGAGGCGCGTGTTCTTGTGGAAATTGAAATCTGCGGCCTGGCTCGCAGCACTCGCCACAATAAGGGCTGAGGCAAAGGTGAGTTTTCTGATCATGATATTTTTCCTTGTCGGTTTGTTGGGCTTCATTGCCCGTAAATCGAGTACATGTAGGCCGACATGACGTCGGCAAAGGCGGCTGGAATGTCCACCGGGCTGGGGTAAGGCAACGGCGGGGTGGTAAAGCTGTAGACACCGAGTACCAGGGAGATGAAGGTAAAGGTGTCACGCGAAACGGCCAGCGCATCGGACACGTTGGTCACGTTGAAGTAGGAATCTGCCGACACGTTGGTTCCGATCTTGTTCATCTTGGAGAAGATCCCCCACAACTTGGCGGCCTCCGGTCCCTGGGTGAACACGGCCTTGGAAAGCCTGCTGAAGTTCGACATTTGTCCGGCAACGTTTTCACCGGCCGATACCGCCTTTGTCATGCTGCCTGCCGCGGCTGTGAAATCCGGCAACATGCGGACCATGACCTTGACCATGTCAGGCGCGGCCTCCATCAACGAGCCGGCGGCATTGCCGGCCTTTTGATACAACTTGCCGGCGTTGGCTTTGGCAGCTGCGATTGCCGAGGGTGGTGCCAGCACGGCGGCCAGACCAAGGACGGAAGCCACCTGACCACCAGTGATGGTCGCACACACATTCACGTTCTTGGCATAGCCTGCGAGGCAATCCACATAACCGGAAGGCGTATTGGCCCAGCACACGGGGCCTACGCCGTTGTAGCCGCTGCGGCACGGTGTGTAGCACAGTCCGGCCTGGTTCGTCTTTCCGTCGCGGCAGACCTGCACCAGGGCCACCGGGTTGGCGAGAGCGTAGGACGCCTTCATCGGGTCCAGCGGGCTGCCGCTCATGCCTGAGGGGAGCCTGGTGTACCAGCACACGCCACCGGTGTTGTTATAGCCGTCACGGCAACTGTCTTGCTCAAGGCCACCGATACAGTCCCCGCCCACGCACACGCCCCACTTGCAAACCTTTTTCGTTCTGGATTTGCAGCCATCCCAGTGTGTCCCAGGCACATAAGAGGCGGAGCCTTGGTAGTGACAGATCAGGCCGCGGTCGTCATACCCGGAGGGGCAGGGAACCGCACATTGCAAGCCTGCAACGTTGTAGCCGGAGCGGCAGGCGTCATAGCAAAGCCCCGCCACTTGGTTCTTGCCGGCCGGGCATTCCAGTGCAGGAATGACGCCAACTCCGCGACCGTAGCTTCCCTTCCAGTAAAAGTCGTATTCCGCCGCTTGCACGACATTCGTAAGTGCAATGCAAATAAAGGCCAAAAGGCCAAGCAAGGTGCGCGTCAGCTTCACGTCATTCCTTTACAAAAGTTTGTTTCATTGATTGTTGCGATAGGCATGATTGCCCAGAGGTTAGATTTCTCCCGGAGAACTAGAGTAATCGGGCGTGAAAATATCATTCAACGACTGGGACGAAATGGTGATTAACAAAACTTAAAAGGCCCGTCACTATTCGGATCAGCCTTACGGTTGACAACATGGCGTGGTGTAGGCGGATACTTCATGGCAGGCATGAGTTGCCTGACCTGTCCAGAATGAGCGTTGCGCAGTTTGAGCCGTTGCAGCAGTTGGAGCGGTTGACGCTAATGGTGCATGCGCTGAGCGCACGAGTGCGCGATCCGGAGGGACAGTTGCGCAAAGACAGCCACAACTCCAGCAAGCCGCCGTCCTCGGACGGATTGGCCAAGAAGCCCAAATCGTTGCGCCAATCCCGTGGTCGCAATCCGGGCGCTCAAGCCGGGCACCAGGGAACGACGCTCAAGCGTGTGGCAAGCCCTGATGTGACGGTGCGCCACGCTCTGCCCAAGCACTGCGATCGCTGTGGGCGCACCTTGGCGCCCAAGCCGATGCGTTGATCGAGGATCGGCGTCAGGTGTTCGATCTGCTGCAACCGGTGATGCCAGTGACCGAACACCTGGGCTATGAACTGCGCTGTCGATGCGGTCAAGGCCATCGCGGCATTTTCCCGGCGCAGGTCACGGCGCCGGTGCACTATGGCCTGGGGATCAAAATCACGATGGACTACTGGACCGACGGATGGATGTCCTACCGCGACTACGCCGGCATCCACGGGCTGTGCAATGCCCATCATCGGCGCGAACTCACCTTCCTGGCGGAAAACCCCCAGCAGACCTGGCCGAGCAAGAGGATCGATTTCCCTCTGCGAGCCAAGGGCATGCCGATGCCGCCAAGCGGGCCCAAGGCCCCGTGGCCATTGAGCAGATCAAGGCGCTGCGCCACCGAAGAGCACGCAACCAGCGCCCATGAGTACCGCACCTGCCGGAATTCTTGCCGTCATGGATCACCTCCGTTCATCGTCGTGAACTAGCAACGCTTCTTCGATCGCCTTGATCTGCAGCCCCACGAGCTTGTTTGCTCAAACAGCAAGGGCCACCGAATCCAGGCGGTAGAAGCGCTTAGCGGTGCCGTGGAACAGGTTCGCGCGCTCCGAGTCGCTGTAGCGCGCCGCCATTTTCTTGAAGCTGTTCCACAACGGCACGTAGCCGCAGGCAACCCTGTCGACGGGAAAGTTGCTTTCGAACATGCAGCGCGCCGGTGAAAAAGCCCCGATGGCGATGTCGAAGAAGTGCCCGGCTGCCCGGACCAGATCGTCCGAGCTGGGCGGAAGCGGGCTGCTTTCCCAGTCGAAGCCGAACATGCGCATAACCGTGCCGCCCAGTTTGATGTGGACGTTGGGACAGCGCGCGAGATCGGCAATGGATTGCTTCCAGTCCTCGAGCACGGCCTCGCGCTGACTGGCCCAGCGCCCCTGGCCCAGTGGCGCGCCGAAGTGATCCAGGACGATAGGCGTGTCGGGGAAGGTGCGCGCCAGGTCGACCAGTTCGCCAAGCTGGTCGTGGTGCAGCCAGGCATCGAATGACAGGCCATGGCGGGCGAGCCGGGCGAAGCCCTTACGGAAGCCAGGGTCCATGTACAGGTATCGCTGGGGAAGCACCCGGGCCTCGTTGATGTGCGGGTCGTCCGACCAGGTTCCGGCATGACGTATGCCACGAAAGCGCGCCGACGCCGCCTTGTGCGCCTGGAGCGCTTCATCGACCCGATCCGGAGGCTGCCGGCAATCCACGTGGCCCACAATCCCCGCGCACAGCTTCGGCGCCCCGGGATGCAGGCGGTCATGCTCCTCAGCGCAGGCGTTCACCCATTCGGTCTCGCCGACCGGCTTCAGGTGCTCGGGTCCTGTTTGGCGATACTGGGTCGTGCAGGTGACGAACACCGTGGCGAGGATGTTGTGGCCCGCCGTGGCGTCCTCGTCAAGCTGCGCGATTGTGTAGGAGAAGTCGCGCCGCGGATGGTCCAGCCACAGATGATGGTGGGCATCGATGATGGGATAGCCCGGCTCGATGGGCGCTTCCTGCACCTGAGCCAGCCAGTCGTCTCTCATTTTCAGTTTCATGCCGCTTCTCCCGTGTGATGCCCAGTTGCGCGTATCAGTCCGATGCGCTTATCGGGGCGGGGCCTTGGCATCGCGCGCGACCGCGAACTTCGGCGGCTCGGTGTCGATGGTGCATGGTCCGCCGGGATGCCCGTCTCGATCAGTTCGTAGTCAAGCGTGAAGTCGGGACATTGTGGCGCATGCCGGCCGCCACGCACACCGCATCGCCGCGCCCAGCCCCAGGTCGCATGCCTTGCGTTCCAGCCCAGCGGCCCTGCTCCCACTCTCCCGAGGCGTCGATGAAGCTGCAGTCGATCCTGGGCGGCGTCTCAAGCGTCCATCCGGTGATCCATTCCCTTGCTGTCGCTGTCGCGCTCATCTGCAAAGCCCTCCAGTTGAATGACGGCGTTCAGCGATCGTTGTGTGCTCGCATCTGTTCAGACGGCCGCAGCGGCATGGCGCAGAACCCGGCCGGGCAAGGCTCCCGTGTGCTTTCCATCCTTGACGAACACCTTGCCGTTGATGATGGTTGCATGTATTCCCTGGGCCTCCTGGATCTGCCGGACTTCACCGGCGGGATAGTCGCTCGCCATGGTGGGCTCGCATGGCCCAACCCGAGCCGGATCGAAGAGCACCAGGTCAGCCATGTAACCGGGGCGCAGTTGGCCGCGGTCAGGCAGGCCAAGGATGGATGCAGGCACCATGGTCAGCAAGTGCACCGCGCGCTCGATGCTCATCAGGCCGCGGTCTCTCACCCAGGGGCCGACCAGCTCCGTGCAGTAGCCGTAGTCGGCCAGGAAGGCGGTATGCGCGCCGGCGTCCGAGGTGCCGGCAATCGTGGCCGGATGATTCAGCATCTGCCCTACCGCGTCCTTGTCGCCGTTGCCGATGATGGTCTTGAACTCCGTCTCCAGGCTCTCCGAAAGCGCGAGGTCCAGGAAGGCGTCCACCGGATGCTTGCCCTGGGCCGCGGCCATCTGGGCGATGGACCTGCGCTCCCATTTGCGGTTTTCAGGAAGGCGTACTTCCTGGATGGTCACCAGATCCCAGCGCTTGTGGAAACCCTTGGCGCTGGGATCCTCGCAGGCCTCATAGCGCAGCTTCGATCGCAACACCGGATCGGCAAAGCCTTTCATGCGCTGCTCGCGATTGACGAACATGAGTGGTGCCCAGCTGGGCATTCTGTCGAACAACACCTGCACGTTCAGGAGATTGAATTGGAACGTCGTCGGCAGGGTGCTGGTGGTGCCGTGGATCCGATAGCCCTGTGCCAGGCACTCGGCCCCCAGTTCCAGCGCCTCCTTCCAGATATGCGGAGTCTGCCACTTGTGCGAAATCAGATTGAAAAGGATGGGACGGCGGCAGGTCTGCGCCAGTTCGCGCAGGAACTTGTAATTGTCGACCGGGGAGACCTCCGAACCCATGCTGCCGCCATTGACCTGCACATAGCCGTGCCCGCACTCCCTGAGCACCGCAGCCAATTCGAGCAACTCCCGCTTGTCGGCCACGGTAGCCGGTATGGGCTTTCCATCTTCACGAAAGTGATGCTTGCTCTGGTTGAGCGACAGCCCGGCCGCACCATCATGCATGGCCTGCTTCACGATGCGACGCATGCCTGCTGTCTCCTCGGGCGTCGCCTGACGCTCGGTCGCATCGTCCCCCATGACGTATTGCCTGACTGCGTTGTGGCCGATCAGGCAGGCCACATTGACTCCTCGCTGAGGTTCCAGCGTCTGCAGATAGTCTCCGAAAGATTCCCACTGCCAGTCGATGCCCGCCTCCAGCGCTTTTCTGGAAATTGCCTCCACGCGGGCGAAACAGCTGATCAAGTCACCCCGGTGCTCCGGTTTGCAAGGAGCCAGCGACAGCGAGCAATTGCCGGTCACCACAGTAGTCACCCCATGCCAGCAGGACGAACTCGCCAGCGGATCCCACAGCAGTTGCGCGTCCAGATGGGTGTGGTGGTCGATGAATCCAGGCGCCACCATAAGGCCGTCCGCGTTGATCACCTCCCGCGCGGAGCCGCTGGCGCGGCCGACCGCATGGATTCGCCCGTCGAGAATGCCGATATCTCCCGCGTACGAGGTCCCGCCGGAACCATCGGCTATGAGGCCTCCTTTGATCAATAGATCGTACTGCATGCGTTCGCCCGTTCCATTGAGTACAACATCAAGAGTGTCAACACTGGTTCACTCGGAGGACACCATGCCCAAGACGAAGCAACCGGCACTCCCGGGCTCAAGACCCAGGGAGTCGAGGCCCTCGATCGCACGTTGAAGATAATTGTCAGCCGGACTATTGCAGCCTGATGTTCGAAGACTTGATCACCTTGGCGTACCGGGCGATATCGTCCCGGATCAGGAATGCGAATTCCTCGGGCGTGGATAGGAAGGGTTCGACTCCCTGGCTAAGCAGCTGGTTGCGGAAGTCGTTGCTTCGCTGCACCCTGGTCATGTCGGCGGATATCTTGTTGATGATTTCCGTGGGCACGCGGCTTTGGACCACGATGCCGAACCAATTGGTGCCGCTGAAGTTCGGCATATTCGCCTCTGCGAAGGTCGGGACGTCCGGCAAGTTGGGCGAACGCTGGTCACCGGACACCGCTAGCGCCCGCAGCCTGCCTGCCTTGACGTGCGGCCCAATTTGCATGGGATTACTGAACATCATCTGGATCTGATTTCCGAGCACGTCGGTCATGACGGGCGCAGCGCCCTTATAGGCCACGTACGTGATCTTCACGCCGGCCAAAGTATTGAACAGCTCGTTGACGAGGTGCTGCGGACTGCCCGTGCTGGTCCCTCCAGAGTTGAGTTCCCCTGGCTTGGACTTGGCCAGGGCGATGAACTCCTGGAGGCTTCTCGCCGGCACGTTCGAATTGATCGCCAGCATGTAATGGCTACGGGCGATCGTTGCAACGGCGGCAAAATCTTTCAGGGTGTCGTAGGGCAGGCTTGGCATCAGTGTCGGATTGATCACCATGTCGTTGTTCACGAAAAGCATGGTGTAACCGTCAGGCGAAGTCCGCAGCAGTTCCAGCGAGCCGATAGTGCTGGTGCCACCAGGCTTGCTGTCAACATAGACCGATTGCCCCCATATCTCGGTGAGTTTCTGCGACGTGAGTCGGGCCATTGCATCGGTACTGCCTCCTGGCGCAAACGGCAGAATGAAACGGACGGCCTTGTTCGGATAACTGCCCTGCGCCTGAGCAGGCGCGGCGAACGTCAATGCGCAGACGAGCGCAGCAGGCGCAACCAGCCAATTCTTCGGTAATTTCATTGCGATCTCCTCCAGTTCGCGATTTTCGTCTCAACAGGCGCCATCGAAGTTAGCCGCCATCCCATTGCATAGATTGCAATTCTGTTACCTGGATCAGTATCAACCGGTTGCCTTCAAATCATCAAGGCGCATCCCGTCAACATGAACGCACTCAAAAGGACTCAACACTTTGAAATTCCCTCGTTAGCCAGGGCATCGATTGGCTTGGCCATCACCTGCGCGAGTTGACGAATATCAGGAAATTCCTCGATCCTCCAAAGGGCATTCAATATCGAGGCGGCATGCTGCGCATCGCCATACGCCTGGAACAGCTCCAGAAACTTCGCCTCCACCTCCGCGTCGTGCATGGGAAAGCTGGCGTGCCCCTTGGCGTGCTGCACTTGCACGACCAGCGGCTCCCTGGACCCGCTCCTGATCACCAGGCGGCAGGCCGAGGAATCTGGAAACTGCGCGGTCAGCTCGGGATCCTCGAAGACCCGGGTCTTGCCCATCAAACTGACAATCCGCTCGTCACTCAGGCGCTCCTGTTGATACGAGCTCGAGTTGATTTCGCCATGCAGCAACCCGGTGGCGACGACAAATGGCAGGCTGTGGTCCGCCGACTCGCGTGTCTCGGGTGCCCATCGCGACGGCTCCGAACCCATCGCTGCCACGGCCTTGCGAAAGGTCGACACTTCGATTTCGGTGATGTCATTCCCGTTGACCAGCTTGCTTGCCTGAATGGCGGCCCAGATCGCCGATTGCCCGAAATAACAGACCGGGAATCGCTTCATGTGGGTCCGCGTGATCTTGTGCGGCGCGCCAGCGGGTGAGAACGCCCATTCGAACTCCCCCACCGCCCTCCACAAGCCGCTCTTGCCCTCAAAGACCTCTGCCGGCCCAACGCAGCCTTCCCGTGCCAGCTGTGCCGCAAAGATGGCATTGCGAGTGGCATTGGCCGCCGCGCAGCTCCTCCAGCTCGAGGGCTCGCCTTGTCTGGTCTGGTACAAGGCCATGTTGGGTGTGATGCTGAGGGAAACGGCATTGGCCAGTTGCTCGCGCGAGAATCCCAGCAGGCTGCCGATTCCCAGGGCGCAGGCCACGCCGCCGTACACCGGGTGGTCCCAGCCGCTGGTGTTGAGGTCCACCGAATCGCTGAAACTGCAATAGATCTCGTAGGCCAGCGACACCGCCTCGATGATGTCCATGCCGCTCGCCCCGGCCGCCTCGCCCACCGCCATGATGCCGGCTATGGCGTCGCAGGGATGACCGCCGCTCTTTCCGAGATAGGTGTCGCTCATGTCCAGCACCCGCGACATGACCCCGTTGGCGAAGGCGGCGGCCTCTTGGCTGGTTGGAGCGGTCGTGCCCCACACGGTGGCACCCGGTGTGCTGGCACGGTTGGCCGCCAGCTGGCGCGCCATCCGGCTCATGGGGTCGTGATAGCCGCCGAAAGCGCATCCCAGCGTGTCGATAATGCTGCGCTTGCAGGCGTGGATTGTGGCTTCTGGAAGGGGCTGCGAGGAAAACGCCAGGGCATAATCCACGAGTTTGCTGGTGCTTCTCTCCATGCTGCCCTTCCTGGTTGATGGCAACGAGCCTGGCCGAATCTCCGCCGCTATTCGGCGTGTTTCTTGGACAACAGCCCTTCCTCTATCGCCTTGATCTGCAGGCTGACAAATTTCGAATACTGGCGGCAGTTTGCAAAACCTGCGCCCACGAACCACAAGCCATCCTGTGGCGTGCGCTTCCACATGTTGTTCATCTCGCCGTCGGGCCCGATGCCCCACACCGGGCCGACCTTCTCGGCCATGGCCTCGCCAAAGAGCTTGGCCACCACGCGCTGCTGCGGCTGGTAGCCGGTGGCCAGCACCAGCAGGTCGGCGGGCTTGATGGTGCCATCCTTGAGCAGCGCACCTTCAGCCACGAATTTCACGATCTGGTCGTACTGCAGCAAGCCAATCTCCCCGCTGATGATGAGCTCGGAGCAGCCGCAGTTGAGGTAGTACCCGCCGAAACGCCGCCGTATCTTCATCTGGTGGCCGGCATTGTCCTCGCCCATGTCCCACTTGAAACCACGCGCCTTGAGTCCGGCGATGAGGTCCTTGTCCAGCTCCACCATGCGTTTGGCCAGATTCTGCATGTTCTGCTGGGTCATCGGCAGGGTGTTGGTGGTGGCGATCAGATCGACATCGTCGATGGGTGTGCCGTCCATGAAGGGCGCGTGCACCAGCTTGGCGCTGGGATCGACGCTCACCACCGTGGTCGAACCGCGCTGGATGATGGTGGTGTCCGCGCCGTTGGCGTGCAGGTCCTGGGCCACATCGTGCCCGCTGTTGCCCGTGCCCAGCACCAGCGCCTTCTTGCCGCGCCACTTGGCCCCGGTGCTGAACCCCTCCACGTGCATCACATCGCCCTTGAAGTCCTTCAGGCCGGGCAGGTCGGGGATGCTGGGGGCGCCGATCACGCCGTTGGCGAGGATGATGTGTTTCGGGCGTAGCGTCCGCTCAGTGCCGTCGGAGCGGCGCACCTGCGCCTTCCACGTCCCGTTGGCCTCGTCGTAGCTGCCTTGAACGAACTCGGTGCCGGTCCAGTAATTGATCTCCATCGTCCACACATAGGACTCGAACCAGTCGGCCAGCATGTCCTTGGGCAGGTACTTCGGCCAGGTTGCCGGGAACGGCATGTAGGGCATGTGGTTGATGTCGGTGTAGTTGTGCAGGGCCAGCGAGTGATAACGCTTGCGCCAGCAGTCGCCAATGCGCTCGTGCTTGTCGATGACCAGCGTGTCCACACCCAGATTAGCCAGGCGTGCCGCGGCGGTGAGCCCGGCCTGTCCCCCTCCTACAATCAGCACCACGGGCTCGCGGTCCTCGTAGCGCTGCGCCTTCTGGCGCTGGTCCTTCCAGTTCAGGCCGCCGAAATTGCGCGAGTAGGTCGATCCGGTGCGCCGGTTCAACCCGAGTTGCTCCTCGAACCCCTTCAGCTCGTGCAGGCTGGTCATGAGCTGGAAGGCCTGGCGCGGATTGGCCACCGGAAGCCTCACCACGCCATAACCCCGCCCCACTTCCGTCTCGAAGGAGAAGATCGCCTCGATCACGGTGTTGCCCGCCCTTTGCATGCGCCGTGGCGCGGTGCGATGTTGGGCCAGGGCAAAGCCACGCGCCTTGGCCACGGCCTGCCCCGACACCATCGCGGCGCCGATCTCCTTTGCGCCACGATATGGTGTGATGTGCCAGGTGAAGGTGAGCAGATCGCGCCAGTGGCAATCGTCCGGTGTGAACAGCGAGGCTACAGCACCCGCGTCCCCCGCCTGCAGCGCAGCCTCCAGGGAAGATAGCCATTGCTGCGCGAGCTCGCCGTCACCCGGCTCAGCTTTCCGGACTGGTACTTCTTGCAAGACTTGATTCATGGCATTCCCTTTCACTCAGATTGATGTGCATCGCCAGATTTTTCACGACTACTGATCAACGATGATGCCGTTGTCCTCCACAAGCTTCTTCCAGCGTGTCGTCTCGGTGATAATCAGTTTTCTCAACTCAGCCGGCGTGCTGCCAATCAACACCGTGCCTTGCGACGATAGGGCCTCCTTGACGTCGATGGCCCTGGCCACTCTGGCAAAGTTCTCGCTGAGCTTGTCGATCACGGCTGCCGGGGTCTTGCTGGGAGCACCAATGCCGACCCAGCTCTTGAAGTTGAACTCCGGAGCACCTTGCTCTGCGATCGTCGGAAGGTCAGGCCACACTTCGGCTCGTGTCGACATCGACGTGCCCAGTGCGCGCACTTTGCCGGCCTTGACCAGGGGAATGGCCTGGGTGATCACGATGGCAGCCACATCCAGACGCCCGCTAAAAAGGTCAGGCAAGAGCGGCCCCATGCCCTTGTATCCCACGTAAGTCACCTTGGTATTGGTCAGGGAATGCTGCCAGATGTGCATAAAATGATTGATCCCGCCTTGCGAGGTAGTGCCGACGCTGACCTTCCCAGGATTCGCCCTGGCATAGGCAATCATTTCGGGAAAGTTCTTTGCCGGGAAAGACGGACTTGACAGAAAAATCTGCGGCTGTTCGCTCATCAGCGAAATCGCCGAGAAGTCATTCAGGATGTCGAATGGCAGATTCTTGCTGACGGCTGGCATTAGAGTGAAGTTGCCGGACAGCGCATGAAGGGTGTACCCATCCGCCGGCGCTCTGGCCACGAAAGCCGTGGCGACGAGGCCACCTGCCCCGGACTTGTAGTCGAGCAAGAAGGGCCGCCCCAGATACTCGGACATTTTGCTTGTATAGAAGCGCATCTCGAAATCCGTCCCGCCGCCGGGAGCCTGGCCCAGGATGATAGTGACGGGCTTCGAGGGGAACACTGCGTTTTGCGCCTTTGAAGGCGTGGAGGAAACGATTGCCGCGGACAGCATGAATAAGACGAAACGACGAAAATTGCGCATTCTTCACTCCCTTTTCAGCAACAGGTCTTTACTTAGGGAAACGCTGATCAAGTCCGGCATTTCGGAAACCTGCGCTGCGTTTTTTCTCTGAAATGCGGGATATACAAGGGGGCATGCCCCCTTGTTCAATTATTCCTCAGGGCTTTGATGGTCGATATGGCATTGCAATGCGCCGGAATTGCAATCTCAGGTCAATTTTTCCAGACAGCTCCGGTCAAATGGCTGAATCGGGCGTCCTTCACGTATATGCGTCACCCAATGCGGATCCGACAGCAGTGAACGGCCGGCACCCACCAGATCGAACTCGCCCCGGTTGAACCGCTCCATCAGCTGCGGCAGATTGTTCTTTGTCTGGATGGCGGAAATGACCCGATTGCTCATGTACTCGGGCGAACTGATAACCAGACCAATTCCGCCAATGGTCATTGAAGGCTTGCCGGTTATTTTCTTGGCCCAGCCGCCGAGGTTCAGTTCCGAGCCTTCGAAGGTCGGCTTTTCGAATCGGCGCTGGCTGGCATCGAACAAATCCACGCCAGCTTCGGAGATCGGCGTCAGTATTTCCTCGAGTTCCTTCGGTGTGCGCGCCAGGTTCGATTCGTAGTCCTGCTGCTTGTGTTGCGAAAAACGAAACATGATCGTGGTGTCGGGCCCCGTTTCCCTGCGGATGGCTTTGACAATCTCAACGGCAAACCGCGTCCGTCCTGCATGGTCCCCGCCATAGCGGTCCGTGCGTTTGTTGGTTTCGCGCCACAGGAAATTGTCAATCAGGTAGCCGTGGCCGCCGTGCAGCGCAATGCCATCAAACCCCACGGCGAGCGCGCGCTTGGCGGCCGCCGCGAATTTGCGAACAAGATCGTCGACTTCCTCCTCGGTCAAGGGCTTGGTGGGTATCAGCGAGCGCTGTATGAATTCCGCATCGATGGTCGTTTTGCCCACGGTGCCAAACAGGCCCGAAGGACGAGCATTGGGATGCTCTGGATGTTTTGATACGCGCTCGATGCGCAACACGCCTTGATGCCACAGTTGCGGAAAAATTTTTCCTCCAGCAGCGTGCACCTCATCGACGACATGTTTCCAGCCCGCCATCGCGGCCTCGCCATACATGACGGGTATGCCGGGACGGTCCAGCGCCGAGGGATGTTCAATGCCGACGCCCTCGGTAACAATGAGGCCGACCTGGGCTTCGGCACGGCGGCGATAGTAGGCTGCCACATCGGCACCGGGTATGCCATCCGGAGAAAACATGCGCGTCATGGGCGCCATGACGATACGATTGGCCAATGTGACCGAGTTGATCCGGATCGATTGAAACAGTGGCGCGACAAGGGGATCCATTACATAGTCTCCTGCACTTCGATGGTTCGAAAAATCATGATCTGCATGGCGCCGGCGCCATAGCTGGCGCGCAAGGCCACACCTAATTCGCGGTAATGCCGTTTTCCTTGACCAACTTCGCCCACTTGAGCACCTCGGTCTGGATAAGCGCCGTCCATTGCTCAGCTGTGCCTCCAACCGGCTGCAAGCCGAGTGCCGAGAAGCGCTCGCGGATATCGGGAAGCGTCAGCGCCCTGACAATCGCGGCGTTCAGGCGATTCACGATCGGTGCCGATGTCGCGTGTGCGGCGAGGACGCCGTACCAGGACTGCGCGGAATAGCCTGGCACGCTTTCGCTCAGCGCGGGTATGTCGGGTGTGGCGGGGGAGCGTGACGGACTGGTGACCGCCAGCACGCGCAGCTTGCCGGCACGCGCATTGGGCAGGGACGACACCGCGTTGTTCATCATTACCTGGACACGGCCGGCAATCAGATCGGCCGTGGCGGGTGCGCCACCCTTGTAGGGGATGTGGTTTATTTTCAGACCGTTCATGCCGTTGAACAATTCCATTGCCATCATCAGCGCGCCCGCGGTCCCCGACGATCCATAGTTGAGTTCGCCAGGTTTGGATTTGGCGTACTGAATCAGTGCCTGCGTGGATTGCACCGGCAGTGCCGGATGCACCACGAGAAAGTAAGGCGAAGAGGATACCTGCGCGATCGGCGAGAAGTCATTCAACGGGTGATAGGGTATCTTGATGAAGTTCGGCATGATCGAATGCCCTGCCGATATCAGGATCATCGTATGGCCATCCGGGGCACTCTTGGCCACCATTTCGCCCGCGATGACGCCGTCTCCGCCAGGACGATTCTCGACAATGACCTGCTGCTCGAGCGATTCCGCGATTTTGGGGCCAATGAGCCGTGCCTGCGTGTCATTGGGACCTCCCGGCTCGTAGCCAACCAGCATGCGGATGGGCTTGTTCGGAAATGCGCGCGTCTGACCCAACGCGCTGCTTGCCAGGGTGCTGCTCGTCAGGATGAAGATCACGAGCTGAAAAGGTAATCGCATCATGTCGCCCATTCAATAAAGGAAGCACTGATCAAGTCTTGAATCGAGAATAGTCGTTCAAATGTTTCCTCTGAAGCAGGGGGAGATACCAGGGGGCATAGCCCACTTGTTCAGGCCTTCCTACAGCATTTTTTCTGTGGAAGATTGGCTGACGATCTTTCTTCGGATCATAACTGACCTGCCATATTCGAGCGCCGTTGCAGGTTTTGACATAAGCAGGATTCGAGTGTAGCGGAAAAATTCAAACCACCTTTTCCTCCAGGCACGACTGTCTCGCCCAGGCAAGACGCGGTCAATCGCGCCGAGCCTGGCGAAAACTTCCCGCGCGCGCGACTGACTTTGACGGTCTCTGCGTCGCCTCGTCGAGACTGATTTCGAGGCACCCTGACCGCCATACGCGTGCGCAGGGCATCCGGATCGACCGCTTCAGCAGACCTGTGATGCTCTTGTCGTGCAGCCCTGCAGCCCGGCTTGCTTAAGCAGAAACCCCGCGATGACACGGTGGATGACGCGCAACACCAGCGCGAACAACCCGGGGTGCGCAGCAAACAGAATACGCAGCCGGGTCCCGGAAACCGTGAAGTGGAAGACGGTGATCGAACGGGCGGGAACTCCGAAGCAAGCGGCAGGAAGCCGGGGCCTCACTTCCAGGCGGTCGTCAGTCGTGTCGCGCCTGGCACCAGGCCCAGGCCATCCGTTCGGCCTGCAAAGTAGCGCCGGTTCAACGCCCCGGCATCCAGACACTCCCAGCGGTCAAACCCCGCTCGCCTGCATTCTCCGGCAATCTCTTCTTCGGTAAAGAAAAGCGTTAGCGGCTCCCCCGCCGCAGCGACTCGCTTCGCCAAACCATCCAAGGTGATCTGTTCGCTTGCTGCCAGCGACTCACGCCGCATCAGGAAATCAAAACTCACCGCGCTGCCGCCTGGACCGCTGCCGATCGCTTCCATGATCTTGCGGAATCCGCCGAGTGTCAGGTACATCGTCACGCCGAGCCAACTGAAGAATCCCGGCCGGTT
>CANJJT010000016.1:0-56138 GCA_947474715.1 Betaproteobacteria bacterium | reverse complement strand
TAGGCGCATAGCAACGCCGCCATCGTCCTCAAGTACTGCTTAAACGAAGAAGAAACCAATGATCGATGGGAGCCTTCTATGGGACTGGACTCCTATTTAGGACGCGTTGAGCTGCTTTCAAAGCGTTAACTATCATTACCTGTCTCAACGATGTGACAGTGGTGGTTCAGGCGTTCAAGCAAGGAAGTGATCATTTTCGGATCTCCAAACACATCGGGGGGGACGTTAAATAAGTGAAATTGGATTTCGTTATTAGGCAGTGGATCGTTGTTTCAAACGACAATTGATGACACGGTCGGTCACCGTGCAGCAACGCGGTCAGGACACCGTGCAAGGACACGGTCAAGAAGGACCATCAATCGGGTGAAGATGTAGACCCTCAAAGTGAATCACCCCAATATTGTCCCCAGCAGTTGGTTCTCTATAGCATGAGAACCTTGGGAAATTTCGGTAGAATCAAGCTTCAATGCGGGTGTAGTTCAATGGTAGAACGAAAGCTTCCCAAGCTTTAGACAAGGGTTCGATTCCCTTTACCCGCTCCACTGTCCTTGCAACTATTTCAGCGTTGCTTCCAATTGTTTGGTTGTCCGAAAAGCGCCTGCAACTCTGAGTAAATGGCATTTAACTACCGCCGCTCTTGCGTCCTCAGTAGCACGCCCTGCGTGGCAGTGAGGGCGCGACGCAAATGGGTGCGCCGACGATACCGTAACGGTCCTGGCATGTGACCATCAGCTTGCTACTCCGCCTTGATGTTGCCCGCCCTGACCACGGCGGTCCAGCGCGTGGTCTCCTCGCGGATCACCTGGGCGTATTCCTCCGGCGTGCTCGCCACGATCTGTATGCCCAGATCGGCAAACTTCGCCTCCCCCTCCTGTGAGCGCAGGAACTTTGCGATTTCTGACTGCAGCCGGCGGATGATGGGGGGCGGGGTCTTTGACGGGGCCAGCATGCCGGTACCCCCGGCCGCCCGGAACTCAGGCAGGCCCGCCTCGGTCATGGTGGGCACATCGGGAATCTGCGCCATGCGCTTGTCAGCGCTGAGCATCACGATTTTCAGCTTCCCGGCCTTCACGTGCGGCAACACCAGCGGCGGGCTGACGATGAACAGGTCAATACGCCCGGCCAGCAACTCAGTGATGGTGGGGCCGCCGCCCTTGAATGGCACATGCAGCAGCTTCGTGCCGGTGAGCGTGGCGAGGAGTTCGCCTGCAAGGTGATTGATGCTACCCGGGCCGGCCGAGCCGAACACCAGCTTGCCCGGATTGGCCCTCGCATAGGTGATGAGCTCCTGCATATTCTTTGCCGGGAAGGCGGCATTGAGCACGATGGAGCTGGGATTGGTCGAGATCTGCGTGATAGGGGCAAGATCGCGCTGTGCATCGAAAGGCATCTTGTACAGCGCCGTGTTGATGGTCACTTGGCTGTTGGTACCCACCAGCAGGGTGTAGCCGTCCGGCGCGGCACGCACCACCTCTTCGGCCCCGATATTGCCGTTGGCCCCGGCCTTGTTTTCCATGTAGAAGGACTGCCCAAAGGTGTCCGACAGATGCTGCAGGATGGGGCGCGCCACGAAGTCGGTGGGGCCGCCCGGGGCATAGGCATTGACCACACGCACGGGCTTGGAGGGCCAAGCCTGGGCCTGGGCATGCGTATGGAACAGCGGCAGCAACAAAAGCGACAGTGCAACTCCGGCAGTGAAATTCATGCGCCCTCTCCTGTAGCGTCAGCTCGTTCCTCAATAGGTGCGGATGCGACCCATCCGTCCACTTTTAACCGGCCGACGAGATCTCAATCTCGCTTGGCTCCGACCGCCTTCATGAGCTTGGCTGCCTGCTGCATTTCGCGCACGATGAATTCCTCGTATTCGCGGGGTGATCCACCGACCGGTTGCATGCCCAGGCTGTAGATCTGCTCCTGCAGCGCAGGATCCTTTAGTGCCGCATTAAGCGTTGCGTTGAGCTTTTCCACGAGGGCCATCGGCGTGCCTGCCGGCACATGCAGGCCGCCCCAAGTGCCACCTTGGAATGCCGCATGGCCGGATTCAGCCAGCGTGGGCACATCAGGGAAGGCGCGTGCCCGCACCTTGCCGGTCACCACCACCGGCTTGATCGTTCCGGCCTTTGCCTGGGCCTGCGACCCGGGCATGGAGAGGATGGCGTAATCGACATGGCCACCCATGAGTGCATTGAGTGCGGGCGCGTCGCCGCTGTGTGGCACATGAACGAAGTTGGCACCGGCCATGGTGCGCAGATATTCGATGAGCAGGTGGCCAGAAGTGCCGGAGCCACCCGAGGCGAAAGTTATCTTTGCGGGATTAGCACGGGCGAGCGTAATGGCTTGCGTGAGTGTGCCTGAGGCAAGGTCGCGTCGCGCCACCATCATCAGGTCAACCATCACGGCATGGCCCACCGCGATGAAGTCCTTGATCGGATCGTAGGGGACCTTCGGATCGAGCGCAGGCACTAGTGCCATAGCCCCTGAATTGCCAAAGAGCACCGTGTAACCGTCAGGCGCGGACTTCATGGCTACCTCGGCGCCGAGTACGCCAGAGGCACCGGGCCGGTTGTCCGGCACCACGGGCTGGCCGAGCAGGGTGCCCATTTTGTTGCCCACCGCCCGAGCAGCAACGTCGGTGGCGCCCCCGGGCGGTTGGTTGATGACAAGGCGAATTGGTTTATTTGGATACGCCTGGGCACGAGCTCCATGAATGGGCCCCATCAGAGCCGCCAGCAAAAACAGCGTAACCATTAACAACCGCCCAACAATCACCCAGGTACGTCTTGCGTAGCCGTTCTTCATGTTGACCTCCCTTGTCTTATTCTGAGTATGGTGCCTGCGAAGCTCGCTATTCCTGTGAATCAGACTACACGTGATGAGTGTTCTCTGTTTTATTACTGACGTTCAGAGTTCGACTGGGCTGTCCTGAGTCCGGAAGGGCTCACTGCGAAAAGCCGAAATGATCCTGGCGTTCGTGCTCTCATCTGGCTAGTGCGAAGTCCGCTGGGCAAGCAGCATCGCCTTGTACTGCTCAATGTAGCCGGCCGGATCCATGCGCGCGGCAATGACCGTGGTGCGGTTTGACTGGAGGGCAGTCGAGAGTGCATCAGACAGGCCGTTTTCGGTGTCTACTATGGTGCCTTCGGCACCGAAGCTGAGCGCCAGCCGTTCCCAGTCAATGCCACCCAGCTGTGTGCCGCAGCGGGGTACCCCCTTGAGTTCCTGCTTGAGACTCATAACACCCAGACTGGCGTTGTCCTGCACCAGCACGATCACCGGCAACTTCTCGCGCACGCTGGTGTGCAGTTCGGCAATGGCCATCATGAAACTGCCATCGCCGGTGAAGGCCACCACCGGCCGCTTAGGATGCGCCATGCGTGCCCCCAGCGCTGCGGGCAGCGAAAATCCCATGGTGGCGATGCCGTTGGAGACCAGGTAATCGCGAGGTGAGTACACCGGCCACTTGGGCACGCTGAAAAGCCGGCTCGCCCCGACATCGCAGGTGGCGATGGTGTCGCGCGGAAAGACGGCTCGCGCAATTTCGAACACGCGCTGCGGGGAGAGGCCCGGACACGGCTTGTTCACCGCCTCCTCGATGGCGGCGCGGTAATCCCTCACCTCGCGCTCGCCCCAGTTCGTGCCTTCTGCCGCCCATTGCGCAAGGCCCGCAAGGCTGCCCTTGAGATCGCCGATCACTTCGCTACCGGCGGGCACCGGGCTGTCCGCATCCAGCACACCGGACAAGGCGAGCACCGATGCGGAGTAAGGCCAGGGAACGGGCTGCATCTCGACCATTTCCAGGCCCACCGCAATGATGAGATCGGCTTTCTCCACCAGTCGGCGTTCCATCAGCCCGCCGAAAATGCAGCCGGCACTCAGCACATGGTCTTCTGGAATCACGCCCTTGGACTTGGGCGTGGTCATCACCGGCGCACCCAGTCGCTCGGCCAGTTGCACCAGCTGCACATGGGCCCGGTCCCACAACACGCCGGGGCCGGCCAGGATCACCGGGCGACGCGCCTGAGCAATCTCCTTGAGCGGTTGCTTGAGTGTGTCGCGATCTGGCGCCGATGCCACCACATTGGGCATCCAGGGCGCTGCCATCACGGGCATGCTCACATCGCGACTGCGCTGGTCGGCCGGTAGATCGAGCTGCACCGGGCCGGGAATGCCGGAGACCGCGGTGCGGATGGCTCGTCGCGCCTGTAGGTGCACTGTTTCGGCCGCAATGGAGCTGTGCCACTTGGTAATGGGGGCGTACAAGGCGAGCTGATCAAGGCGCTGCCGCAGCGAGGAGGCATAAGCTGCCGAGCCAAACTGGTCGGTAATGGCAATCAGCGGACAGCGGTCCATCCAGGCATGCGTGACCCCGAGCACCATGTTGGCTGCACCGGGGGCGCGCGTGGAAACGCACACGCCCGGTGACCCGGAAATCTCGCCCCAGGTGGCGGACATGATGGCCCCAGCCGTCTCCTGTTTCATTAGGATGAACCGCATGTCGCGCTGGCGTGCAGCTTCGATCAGCTCCAGCGTCTCCTCACCGGGAATGCCCGTAATGAATGGCGTTCCAGATTCCTGTATGGCCTGGGCGAGAACTTCGACCACGTTAGGCATTGGTGGACCTCCTATTCGAAGACGAGCCTGGTCGAAGTTTCGCACCATGATTGGGGCGCGGTTTCGCAGGCACTGATTATTTCTGTCCGCGTGCGCGGCCTGCGCATGTGGACAGTTCGGTGTGCCTATTGTAGTGTCCGCAGAACAACAGAGAAATGCGCAGGCTTCCGGACTACTGCATCCTTCAGGGGGAGACATGAATAAGACATCTGCAATCGGATCTTGCGCAATGGCCACGCTAGCAACGATGGTTGCACTGTCTTCATTGACCGCCAGCCAGGCGGTGGCGCAGGAGGCCTATCCTTCCGGGCCGTTGCGTATGTTGGTGGGCTTTGCCCCGGGCGGTGCCACCGATGTGGCCGCGCGTCTCCTCGCGCAGAAGCTCACGCCGCAAATGGGCGTGAATGTGCTGGTGGAAAACCGGGCCGGTGCCAACACTCACATTGCCGCGGACCTCGTGGTGAAAGCCAAACCCGACGGTCAGACGCTGCTCTTCAACACGCCTAGCCAGATACTTGGTATGGCGCTGAACGAGAAGATGAGCTACGACGTGTTCCGTGACCTGTTGCCGGTGATCCTGGCCATGACATCGCCGCAACTTCTCTTCGTGCATCCCTCGGTGCCGGCCAACAGCCTTGGCGAATTCATCTCCTATGCCAAGGCCAATCCTGACAAGCTTGCATACGGCTCGGCCGGCGCGGGCAGCATCATCCACCTGGGTGCCGCGCTGTTCCTGCAGGCTAACGGGATTTCCGCGCTGCACGTGCCCTACAAGGGAACAGGCGATCTGCTTAACGATGCTGTGTCTGGGCGCGTGCAGTTCTCCATGCAGAGCACCACCGCCATGCTGCCCATGGTGAAGACCGGCCAGATCAAGGCTGTAGCGATTGCCAGCCGCACCCGCACACCGCTGTTGCCCGAGGTGCCTACCTTTTCGGAAGCCGGCATGACCGGGTTCGAGATGGGCTCCTGGAACGGGGTGCTCGCACCGGCAAGGACCCCGCAGGCAGTGCTGAGGCGCGTCAACAGCGAAATCAATCGAGCCATGCAAGACCCGGAGCTTATCGCCAAGCTGGCCCAGGGAGGCATCGAGCCCCTGGGCTCGACGCCCGAGGAATATGGCACTTACCTGAAGAAAGAACTGGATCGCTGGACCCGAGTGGTGAAAACCGGCGGCATCAAGCTCGAATAGCGGTACATCAAACATTCTCGCCGGCCGGCCAGTGAGGGGAACTGATCGGTGCCTCTTCGGCCAGGAATAAAGCTGGATCCCCCACGGACTGCTAACTTGCTTTGCGGACCAGTCCCACTACATCAGCCAGAGCGTCCACCTGCTCCAGGCAACGGGCCACGGGGTTGAGAAGCAAATGGGTCGCCCCGGCATCAATCAATTCCTCGAGCTGCTCACAGACTTGTTCCGGGGTGCCATGGACGCCGGCCGATTCGGCAAGATGCGGCCTGAGATAGACCTTCGAAAACCATTGCTGAACCTCATCACGGGCAACAGTCGGATCCTCATGTACTGACATGAATACTCTCTTGGAAACCGTAAAGTCGCATTGATCCCGATGCTTCAGGGCCAGAGTCTCCCGAATCAGAGCCGCCACACTGGCGAAGGCCGCGCTGGTTTGAATGCCGCCTCCCATCCATCCCGCGGCCATTGAAACTGCCCGCCTGATCGCATCGGGATGGTTGCCCCCCATCCAGATCGGGGGATGCGGCCGGCTTACCGGCTTGAGGGCGATGCCGGCATTTTCCAACTGGAAAATCTCGCCGTGATAACTGATCTGCTCCCCACTCCACAGCGCTTTGATCAGCTCCACGCCTTCCTGAAAGCGGCGGACTCTGCGTTCGAGCGGGACCTGGAAATCGCGGTAGTCCTCCTTGTTGCCAAGACTAATGCCTAGAATGGCACGACCGTTGCTGACGTAATCAAGGGAAGCAAACTGGTGCGCGATGTGGATGGGATTGTGCAGCGGAAGAACCACCACTGCGGAACCCAGCCCGATGCGCTGAGTCACTGCTGCGGCATAGGTGAGCACGACCAGCGCATCTAGTGAATAGGCTTGATCCAGAGTGTTCTCGGTCACCCACAGATTGTGGAAACCAAGCTGCTCGGCGCGTTGGGCAACACTGCGGACCTCCTCCATCTGCAGGGGTTCGGCCGCACGGTGCGGCAGCACCATGCCGAAGGCGGCTCGGTCGCTCAACGCCATTGCTGCAGCCCCCGTGTCAGCACGGTGGAACGCTCAGTTCTCGGCTTCAGCCTGCCGCCTTGACATGGCTCCTGAGTTTTTCCACGCTGGCCTTCACCCCTGCGCGCAGGTGGGAAACGTCGCTGTTGGCCATCATCATCCTGTACCCCATCTTGGCAAACTGGGCGATCTGCTCGGTGTGATGGGGATGGCACTTGCCTATCTTGCCGTGGCGCTTGCAGGCAGCCATCACCCTTTCCATGGCATCGATGAGCAGTGGATGCTCGAACTGCCCGTGGATGCCCAGCGAGAAGCTCATGTCATTGGCCCCGACGGCGAGTACATCGACTCCCTCGACAGCAGCAATCTCCTCGCAGTTCTCCAGGCCCTTCACAGTCTCTACCTGCGTTATCACTAGCGTGTCCCGGTTCATGAAGGGCAGGTACTCCGACGCCTTGGGTGTCCTGAAATCGCTATGGGCCGCAGTCAGGCCCAGACCGCGGTTACCCATGGGGGCATACTTGACCGCCGACACGACCGCACGCGCCTGCTCGCCCGTCTCCACGCTTGCCACCTGCACACCCGATGCGCCGGCATCCAGTACGCCGGCAAGGTAGTGATAGAGGTTCTCGGGCACCCGGACGATGGTGGCAATGTCGGTTGCCCTGAACCAGGAGATGATGTCGGCAACCCGGTCCAGGCCAAAGCCACTGTGTTCCATGTCGATGATGACAAAATCCAAGTCGGTGGTGTCCAGAATTCTGGCGATGCCGCGCGTGCCAAATTCCATGATCTGAATACCCATGGCCGTACCACCTGCATCGATAACCCTGCGAACGCGATTTGCCTTCATGCTGACTTCCTCCTCAGAATCCGAAAAGTCTGGCGGGATTGTCCACCAGGATTTTTTTCTGCGTGGCTTGATCGGGCACCCAGGTTTCGAACAATTCCACCGCCTGACGGTAGTTGATTGCATCCAGATGCGACAGGAAGGGCCAGTCGGTCCCCCACAGGATCCGATCCGGATTGTTTTTCACAAAAGCCTGGGCAAGTGGCGTGATGTCGGTGAATCCGGGCAACTTGGAGATGCGGTACACGCCGGTGAATTTCACCCAGCAGCGGCCCCTCGCATGCAGTTTCAGGAAATCGGCGAAGCCATCCTGGTTGACACCCTGGGCTGCCATGAACACTCCCATGTGGCCCACTGAAAAATCGCAGGGCAGTTCGGCAAGGAACGGCATCAGCTGCTTCAAGGCCCAGTTGGGCACCAGAAATTCCAGATGCCAGCCCATGGCGGCCACACGCGTGGCGAGTTTCTTTGCATGCACCATCGCCTTCTGAGGAATGTCGGCCTCGGTGGCGCGATAGCCGTAGTTCACGCGGATGCCGCGGGCGCCCCGATCGTGGAGTGACTTGAATTCAGCATCCGTCACCGTGTCTTCGTTGACATCGACGATGGCACGCGCCCTGTCGATGCCGATCTCCTGAACGGTATCGAGGCTGCAGCTGTTGTCCATGCCGTAATGGCTGGGCTGGTCAATCACGACCCGGAGAACACCTTCTGGCTCGGCCTCTTTCAGGAAACGCGACAGCGGCGCATCGGGTGGCTGTGAGCGCAGTTCTGCCTCCAGCGGATACTTTTCACGATCCCCGAATACGTGGATGTGCGTGTCACAAATCGGGCCTAAAAGCCTTCGGGATTCTCTGCTCATCTGAGTCCTTCCCCCTGTGCGCCGTGCTTGCGCTCTGTTCTTGTTGCCGGATGACGAAATGTATTTTGTTGCACCCGCGAACCGATGCGAGCCGGGGCAGTTTAAACCCTTAGACATGGCCCTGCCACGGGGCGCCAGGGCCGGAATGACCGCGCAATCGCTGAAATCGGTGATACGATCATTCGAGAAAAAAGATGAAGATCAGGAGGAGAAAATGGTGGGCATCGTCTCAAAGCTGAAACAAGGCATGCTTCAAGCGTGCGTTACGTTGGTTGCTGCATTGCCGGCGGTGTCACAGGCCCAGCAGGGCCTTTCCGATTATCCCAACCGTACGGTGCGCGTTGTGCTGCCGTTCGCACCGGGCGGCGCCATCGATCAAATGGCGCGAGTGGCATCGCAAATGCTGTCTGACCGTCTGGGCCAGCCTTTCATCGTGGATAGCAGACCTGGCGCCGGCGGTACTTCGGGCAGCGCCTCGGTGGTGCGGTCTCCCGCGGACGGGTACACCCTGCTGGCAGCATCCGCATCGGCCGTCACCATTGCGCCGTTTATGTTCAAGCAGATGCCCTATGACCCGGAGCGCGATCTGCAGCCCATCGTGATGCTCGGCGACAGTCCCATGGCAGTGATCGTCAGGCCCGAGTCGCCTTACGCAACGCTGGATGCCCTCATCAAAGCGGCAAAAGCCAAGCCAGGCGGACTGAGTTTTGGGTCCGCCGGTCACGGGTCTGCCGCCCACCTTGCCGGCGAATTATTCAAATGGCGAGCCGGGGTCGACATACTGCATGTCCCCTACAAAGGTGTGGCTGTAGCACAGGTAGACCTGTTGTCGGGGACGCTGGATGTGATGTTTGTCAATTACTCAGTCATGCACGCCCTGGTGCAGTCCGGAAAACTGAAGGTTCTCGCCATGGCAACCGAAAGGCGAGTGCCGGCATTGGACAAGTTTCCGACTGCGGCGGAATTAGGCATCTCCAGTTATGTTGCCGGAAACTGGAACGGTCTTATGGCACCAGCGCAAACGCCACGCCCCATCATCGACAAGCTGAATGCAATCGTCGTGGAAGGCTTTCGCGACAAGGCGCTGATCGCACGCATGGTTGGCATGGGAATGGATCCTGTGACAGGGACACCCGACCAGTTTGCACAGCACATCCGCAGGGAATCGGCGCAGATGAAAGCTTTGATTCCCGCCGCTAACATCCAGCGAGAATAGGCCCTGTTGAAGGCACAGGCTATTGACTTCAAGGGCAAGGCCGGTGCGAAGAACCGCCAGCTGCCGTTTTAGCCAATTCTTGACAAAGGCCTTTATAGACCACCCTCTGGTGACGAACCATACAACTTGAATGATCAAAAGCGCCCACCCGCATTGCATCCGACACTGCGCAGGTTCATGGGAATAAGGGGAATGAACAATGCTCATCCAGAAATCATCAGATGAAGCCACTTCCGCGCAAGGGAAGTTGGCACCGGGACCTCTGGATGGCGTCCGGGTTCTGGACTTCACCATGTTTTTATCCGGCCCTTATGGCACGCGATTACTGGCCGACATGGGCGCCGAGGTCATCAAGATCGAACCGCTCACCGGGGATCAACTGGGGCGTGCGCGCCGTCCACTTCGTGAAGGCTACAGCACGGTTTTCGGGCACCTGAATGCTGGCAAGAAAAGCATGCTGCTTGATCTCAAGTCGGATTCCGGGCGCAAGGCTGCACTGGACCTCGCTCGGGTAGCCGATGTCATTGTCGAAAACTGGCGTCCCGGCGTGGCCGACAAACTGGGTGTGGGTTACGACGCTGTATCGGTGATTAATCCAGGCATCGTTTATTGCTCCATTTCCGGATTCGGACAGGAGGGGCCATGGTCGCAGCGCGCCGCCTATGCAGCCATCGTGCAGGCCTCCAGCGGGTTCGATGTTGCACAGATGGCCTACCAGCATGCCGAAGTGCCGGCCAAAACCGGCATTTTCATTGGTGATGTGCTGGGTGGCCTGTCGGCCTTTGCTGCCATACAGGGCGCGCTATACCGCCGTGCCCGCTTGGGCAAGGGCCAGTACATCGATGTGTCGCTGCTCGATGGCATGTTCAACGTCATGGTGCACGAGGTGCAGGAGGCACAACATCCCCTTGGCACGCACGGGCGTCTGTACCGTCCGCTCAAGACCAGGGATGCCTTCATCGTCATTGCTCCGAGCAGCCCCAAGAATTTCCGTGACCTGTGCGCCTGCGTCGGACATCCGGAATGGGTGAACGATGAGCGGTTCAGCGGGGCACGGGCACTGGAGGCGAACTGGGACCAGCTCATGAACCTGGTGGAGGCATGGACCAGCAGTCGCACCGCCGAAGAATGCGAGCGGATTTTCGTGGATGCCGGCGTGCCTTGTGCGCCATACCGCAGCACCGCCGAGGCCATGCGCCATCCGCATACGGTGGCACGCGGGTCCTTTGCCACGGTGGAGGATCCTGCCGGAAGCTATCTGGTGCCGAATGCGCCGTTCAAAATGCCAGGGCTGGACACTTCGGTCAGAAAGTCCGTGCCAGGTTTTGGAGACAGCACGGCCGATCTCCTGCGTGATCTGCTTGGCTACGACCAGCAGCAGATTGACGCGTGCATGGCAGAACCCAGGAAGTAGAAGGTGCCGCGCCTCCTCTTGCAGATGTGGCTTTGGAGGAGGCAGGAAGACGCCCTCTTTGGGGTGACTCTCCGGTACAAAAAAACTTTACAAGGAGGAGCGTGATGAACAACAGCCTATGGTTTTCTGGTGGCGTAAGGCGAATCTGTCTCGCATTGGGTATTTCGCTGCTGTCCTTGCAGGCGATGGCACAGCAGTATCCTGCCAAGCCAATCAGGATGGTGCTGCCGTTTGCCGCTGGTGGTGGCACCGACACCTTCATGCGAGTGCTGGTTGATGGAATGAGCAAGACGCCCGGCCACAATTACATCCTGGATAACCGCCCTTCTGATGGTGGCAATATTTCGCTTGCATTCGTGGCGAAGGCCGAGCCCGATGGCTATACCATCACCGTGAGCACACCCATCATCGCGGTCAATCCGATCCTTTACCCACGCGTACAGTACCGCTCGGGGGATTTTGCCGCCATCTCACTGCTTGGCCGCGCGCCGGCGCTCATCGTCATGGGCATGCAGGTGCCGGCAAGCAATGTCGCCGAACTGATCAAGTTGGCCAAATCCAAGCCGGGATCGTTGAGCTATGGGGCACCCACCGGTTCCGGACCCTATCTCGCCATGGAAATGTTCCGCGCCATGGCTGACATTGACATCCGGCATATCCCCTACAAGAGCACCGGCACTGTGGCGGTGGACATGCTGAGCGGGGTGGTGGATCTGGCATCCATGACGGCACCGTCGGTCATCGGACAAGTCCGTGCAAACAAGCTTCGTGCCATTGCCCAGACAGGCGATAAGCGTCTTGCCATCGTGTCGGATGTGCCCACGCTTGATGAGGCAGGGCTGAAGGGTTTCAACGTGACCACCTGGTACATGGCGCTCGGGCCGGCCAAGCTGCCCGCTGCAGTCATGGGTCACCTCAATGCCGAATTCGTGAAAGCCCTGGCCATACCCGATGTGCGCAAACGATCCCTGGACAACGGCGTTGATGAAATCATCGGTTCGACTCCCCAGGATGCCTCGGCATTCCTCAGGGATGAATCAGTACGCTGGTCCAAGGTGCTCAAGCCGATTCCAGAGTGACGTGTGACCGAAAGAAAGGCGATGCAAATGTCAGCTGGAAATGGACATACAGCCACACCTGTTGATGCAGCGAATGGGCCGGCAATGGTCGCGGCAGCATGGTTGTCCCGTGCGCATGACATGGATGTGCCGCCAGAAGTGGTGGTGTCCGCGCGAACCTGCCTGATTGACTGGTTTGCCTGTACTTTGGCGGGCACGCGTGATCCGCTCATCGACATTCTCAGACGGCGTTTGCTTGAGTGGGCGCCGACTGGCAGCGCACCTTTGCTGGTCGGAGGCCAGACGACACCGCCATTTGCGGCGATGCTGCATTCGGCAGCTGCGCATGCGGTTGATTTCGACGACACCCATATCTGGACCGATGCCCATTTCGGCGGGCCCACCTGGTCGGCAGTGTTTTCACAGCTGAAGCAGGATGGCAAAGCCGACGATCAGAAAATGATGCGCGCCTTCGTGGCCGGGTTTGAAGTGGGTGCCAGGATAGGCGGAAGGCGCATGGGGCATGCGCTGCTGCATCGGGGTTTTCAGGCGACGGGCATGCTCGGGCGGCTGTCGGCCGCTGCCGCGTGCTCGGTGATGAAGAATCTCGATGCCGGACGCTCGGCTGTGGCGCTGACGGCTGCAGGTTGCCAGACCTCGGGCCTTTCCACCACTGTTGGCACCATGATGAAACCCTTCCAAGGTGGGAAGACGGCCTTCGATGCCGTCATTGCGGCCGATCTGGCGGCTGAGGAAGCTTTTACTGCTGACCCATCGCTATTCGAAATCGGAGGCGGACCGGAAAGAGTACATGGAATCGGTGGGTTGGCCCGAGCGTTTGTGCAGGATGGTTTTGCGGAATTTGCCGCACCGGACTATTCATTGGGTTGGGAAATCCTGCGGAATTCCATCAAGCCCTATCCCTGCCTTTACAGCCTGAATCCAGTGGCCGATGCCGCGCTGGAGTTGGCGCCGCAGATCTCGGGACGGCCGGTGAGCCGCATCAGGATATTCGTCGGGCCGAGTGTGCCGAAAGTTGCACGCTACTCAAGACCAGCAACTTCGCATGAAGGACGATTCAGCGTTGAGTACATCGCGGCGCTCGGCTTGCTTGGTAGTAATTATCGGGACGGGGATTTCGAGCCGGAAGTGATGGGTTCGGCGCCCGTACAACAGCTGCTATCGGTTTCGGAAGTCGTTCCCACCGAGGGACGCAAGATGTTCAATGCTGCCATCGAGGTGACTCTGGCTAGCGACGAAGTCCTCAATGCCGATGTGCCTTTCGTCCGTGGCCATCCCAACAACCAGATTACAGAGACTGAGTTGAGGAGCAAGTTCACCATGTTGGTTGAACCAGTCATCGGCGCACGGACAAGTGAGTTGTTTGTTGTGTTGAGCCAGTTTCCCCGGAAAGGCAGTATCCAGCGTGGATTTGCTTTGTGCCGAGAAGGTAGGTCAGGGTAGGAAACATTGACCTGACAACGCTTGGAAATGTTCGGGCAAGAGCGGTGCGCCTGAGCGTGTCAAACACCCTTCGGCATCTTTTGCCCGGCTTTTGATACCTGCACAGGCACTGTTGCCAAATGCAGCAGATCTCATTAGCCTTCGTCGGGATCGAGAAGCCATGCACGCTCACTGATTGGCAGCCATCCCCCGAATGAAGAGGGTTGCCCATCGGGTTGCGTATAACATCAGCCCAAGCTTGTGGTTTCAGCTTACAGGCAGGAAAAGGAATGCTGGCGCATTGATAATCGACCCAATCTGGGAGGAGCGATGAATACGGGTAACGGCCCTGCCAAGTATCACGGTGATTCGAGCATGGACTCGGACTCTGCTGGTTTGATGGACTCCATTCTCAATCCACGCTCGGTGGCGATCATCGGTGCCTCCGGCGAACCGGGCAAGCGGGGCTATCGCGCGTTGACCATCTTGCTGGAAGATGGCTACAAAGGCCGGATCCATCCTGTCAATCCGCGGGAAACCGAGATTCTCGGTTTGCCATGCCATGCGTCAATCCTGGATATCGATGAGCCGGTCGATGTCGCGCTCGTGTGCACTCCGGCCAGGCATTTGCCCGCAATGCTCGAAGAGTGCGGCCGAAAAGGCGTAAAAGGCGCAATCGTCGTCTCGGGTGGCTTCAGTGAAGCCGGCGAGGACGGCCTGGAACTCGAACTGCGTTCAGTTGCGGTGGCCCGACAACACGGCGTGCGTGTCATCGGTCCGAACATGAATGGCATTTTCAGCCGCCGCCATAACTGCAATCTGAGTCCTTGGCGTGAAGTGCCGATCGGCGACATTGCTGTCCTGTCAAATTCCGCGAACATAGTGCATTGGCTGCTTACCAAGGCCTGGGCGCGCGGGGGCGTGGGCTTCTCAACCATGCTGTCGGTCGGCAATCAGGCTGATGTGCAGTTCCACGAGTTAATTGAAGGCCTTGATCAGGATGCCGGCACGCGCGCCATCATCATTTACGCAGAAGGGTTCCGCGACGGGCGTGCGCTGATCGATGTGGCAGCCCGGGTCGTGCAGACCACCCCCATCGTGATGTACAAGGCGGGGCGCAATGGCGTGGGTGTGCGCATGGCGCGATCGCATAGCGGATCATTGGCTGGCGACTACGCCGTGAGCAGTGGTGCATTGCGCCAGGCGGGAGTGACCCTGGTCCGGCGGGCGGAGTACCTGCTGCCTGTCGCTGAGGCACTTTCAACCCTCCCGGTGATGCGCTCGCGAAACGTGGCAATCATTTCCGAGGGCGGCGGACCCATCACCATTGCTTCCGAGGCCTTGAGCGAGCTTTCAATGAATCTGGCGCCACTGTCGGCTGAGACGCAGGCGAAGATCCACGGCATCATTCCGGAGTCGACGGTCATTGCCAATCCGGTCGACATCGCGGTGCTGGCCAACCCCTCAGTACGCAACTACGGACTGTGCGCCCAGGCGATTCTGCAGGACCCCGGAATCGATGCCCTTTTGTTTGTCGGCTGGTTCGGTGCCTATGGTCGGCGAGGCGGGGCTGCGGTCAAAGCAGAAGAGTGCGAAGTCGCCCATATGCTTTGTCGAATGATGCGCGAGACTGGAAAACCGGTCATCGTGCAATCCCACTATGCGCAAATGGGGACAGAGGCGCTTGGTGTGCTTCGCGCAGGCGGTGTGCCGGTACACCAGGATTTCGATATTGCGGTGCAGTGCGTGGTCGCAGCCGCGGAATACGGAGAGGCAATGCAGCGGCTTGCGCGCTCGGCGCCTGTCACCGCATTGCCCCGGGATGCAGCCACCACCCACTTGCTAGAGGTGCGCCGTGCGGCGGGACATGCATCGATGCTCGAGACCGAGGGCAGGCGCGTGCTGCAAGCCAGTGGGATCAGGTTGGCGCCGTACCGCCTGGTTTCCAGTCCCCAGGAGATGGCCGATGCCATTCGCAGTTTCGGTGATTCACCCCTCGCTTTGAAAATAGTCTCCCCTGACATTGTCCACAAATCCGACGCAGACTGCGTGCGACTGGGCGTGCGCGGTGAGGAAGAGGCTTGTGCCGCGCTGGCGGAAATATTGAACAACGCAGCCGCTTTCGCACCTCGAGCGAGCATCGCCGGTGTGCTGGTTTCGCCGATGGCCGGACGCGGGGTGGAAGTGATCGTCGGCACCAGCCAGGATCCACAGTTCGGGCCCATCATTGTGTTCGGTCTGGGCGGCGTGTTCGTCGAAGTGATGAGAGATGTCGTTTTCCGGGCGCTTCCACTGTCCGCCGATGACGCAGGCGACATGATTGCCGACATCAAGGCACAGCAGATGTTCACGGGCGTGCGAGGCTTGCCCGGCGCCGATATTCCCGCACTGGTGGAGTTGCTGCTTGCAGTGTCGAGGCTCGCACTCGCCTACCCGGAAATTGCGGAGATCGACCTCAACCCGGTGATCCTGCATGCACAGGGCTATTCAATCGTTGATGTGCGGATGATTCTGAAGGATTGACAGAGCAAGGTTCCCGCTGGTGCTATCTGGCTTTGGGGTAACACGGTTGGCGACAACCGCCCGGTTATCGACGTTATGACGAAGGAGACGTTCATGAACTGCAGATGGATCCGGTCTATGTTGCGCTTGTCCGGTGTGCTGGTTGCTGGCGCTGCTACCGCAGTTTGCGCGCAGACATATCCTTCGAAGCCCGTGCGCCTGATCGTGCCATTCGCTCCGGGGGGTGGGTCGGATGTGGTGGCGCGGCTGATCGGCGCCGAACTTCCAAAGGTCTGGGGCCAGCAGATCGTGGTGGAGAACAGGGCGGGAGCCGGTGGCATCATCGGAGCCGAACATGTGTTGCGATCACCGTCGGACGGCTACACAATGCTGCTGGTGGAGATCGGCGGATTGACCATACGCTCGTTGCTCTACAAGATGCCGTTCGACCTCCTCAAGGATTTCGCCGGGGTGGCTGTGGTTGCCTATGGACCGAATGTCCTGATCACCCATCCTTCGGTGCCGGCGCGCTCAGTGGCTGACCTGATCGCGCTGGCCAAGGCACGGCCTGGGCAACTCAATTTCGCCATCCCAGGGGAAGGCAGCGTGGCTCACCTGGCCGGTGTCGAACTCGAACAGACCGCCGGGATGAAAGTATCTTACATTCCGTACAAGGGAGGCGGCCCTGCACTCGTCGACCTGATAGGTGGACGGGTGGATTTCTCGTTCAACGGGGTATTGGCCTCGCTGCCCCAGATCAAGAGCGGAAAACTGCGGGCCATCGCCGTTGCGACGAAGGATCCGCACCCGGCATTGCCTGGAGTGCCCACGCTCTCGGAAACTGTTCCCGGGCATGAAAGCGGTTCCCGCCAGTCCGTCCTTGCATCGGCTTCTGTGCCGCGGGAAATCATCGCCAGATGGAATGCGGAGATACTGCGCATGAATGCTCAGCCGGCGATGAAGGAACGTCTCGCTGAACTGGGCGCCCTGCCCGAATTCAGGACGCCGGCGGAGTTTCAGCAGCAAATCGCGGCCGAGCGTCAGCGCTGGGCCGCCATCATCGAAAAAGGCCAGATCAAGGCGAGCGAATGATCAGATGGCCATCGCCCGGCGGAAGCCCCTGGTCGCCGCCCCTGGCGGGAGGCCGATAGGCGTCGATCTGCACACCTTCAATACCGTAACCGGCATTTTTCACAGAAGCATTCACCACAGTCAGGCACATAGGCAAACATCATGACCCCGATTACCGGAAGCGAACTGGCGGCTGAGACCCTCAAGCGCATAGGTGTGGATACGTTCTTTTTCCTGATGGGCGGGCCCATGAACAACCTGCTCAAAGCTACAATCAATCGGGGATTGCGGGGTATCGACGTGCGTCATGAGCAGGCAGGTGCGATGATGGCCCATGCCTATGCACGCGTATCCAACCGACCTGGATTGTGCATGGGTGCCTCCGGGCCGGGTACGATCAACCTCACCACGGGACTGGCGACCGCGCTTGTCGATTGCAGCCCGGTCGTCGCCTTCGGAGGTGCAAGCCCGCTCAGCGAGTTTGGCACGGGTGCCTTCCAGGAAATCGACCAGGTGGCGATCATGCGGCCGGTCACCAAGTGGGCCGAGCGGGTCTACGACGCATTGCGCATCCCGGAGATGATCGACGCCGCATTCCGTCAGGCGATCTCCGGCCGGCCGGGTCCGGTTTATCTCGATTTGCCTGCCGATGTCCTGTATCAGGAAGTGGACCTCGACACCGTGCGTTGGCCTGACTTGGGGCGTACCTTACAGCGCGCCCGCCCACAGGGCGACAGCAGTCTGGTCGAGCAGACCATCGCACTGCTGGAGAAAGCCGAGCGTCCGGTCGTGCTGTCGGGCAGTGGCGTGTTCTGGTCGGGTGCCGAGGGCCGGCTGCGTGAATGGCTTGACTTGACCGGCATGCCCATCTACACCACCCCGCAGGGGCGGGGCGTGATCCCGGAGGATCATCCGCATGCATTCCTCAACGCCCGCGCCAGTGCGCTTCGCGAGGCTGATTTCATACTGGTAGTCGGCACGCGGCTCAATTACGTGTTCGGCCATGGGTTGCCGCCGCGCATCTCGGCGGCTGCCAAGATGGTGCGCATTGACATCGATCCCGCGGAAATTGGAGCGGGTCACCGCGCGGATGTGAATATCCTGGGCGACTGCAAGGCAGTGTTGGGGCAACTGATCGAGGCGTCACGTTCACGGGTGGCCGCGGCACGGTTTGGGGCTTGGCGGGAACACTTGGGGCGCATTGATGCACCCAAACGTGAGGCGCAGGAGTCTCGCATGGGAACCGATCAGGTGCCGATCCATCCTCTGCGCTTGTGTCGAGAAGTGAGGGACTTCATCGACCGCGACGCGATTCTGGTGGTGGACGGACAAGAGATCCTGAACTTCGCTCGACAGTCGATCCCTACGTTCTTGCCACGCCACCGGCTCAATTCCGGCACTTTTGGCACGATGGGCGTCGGATTGCCCTTTGGCCTGGGCGCCAAAGTGGCAAATCCCACGAAGCAGGTGGTGGTCATACATGGCGACGGGTCTTTCGGAATCAATGGCCTGGAGCTTGATACCGCCATACGGCACCACATACCTGTGCTGGTTGTCATCAGCCTGAACGGCGGCTGGACGGCAGACCCCGTTGGCGACAAGGTGGGGCGATATCTCGGGTACACGCGCTTCGATCTCATGGCGCGCAGCCTGGGCTGCCATGGCGAGTTCGTGGAGAAGCCCGAAGATATTCGTCCTGCGCTGGAGCGTGCGGGTGCTGCGGTTGCAGCCGGACAGGCCGCGCTGGTGAATGTGGTCACGGATTCGAAGGCACGCGCCACGACCACCAAATTCACGCACACGATGACCTGATCCGGCCTTAAAGGTATCGGAGAACCGGGGCAATCCGCCAGCCTCTGCCTTGAGCGGCCTGCGCGGCGTTGCGCGACTGCGGCCATGGAGCCAACAATGTCGCAGCCCTGTGCCTTCTATCCCTCCGCTTCAAGGCGCAACGCATCCCGCGCAGCGAAAGTGAACAGCCCCCAGCGATTGCCAGATATTTCTTTCACTCGTTACAATGGCGTTGCAACGGATGCCCACAGAGGTGTGGTTGGATTTCACATTTTCCTGCTTCCGACAACCACGAAAGCGGATCTGCCAGGCCCGTATTCGGGTTGCCGGGCCGCGGCAAGGCCCTGTCATGCCAAGTGGCGGTGGCAAGTTTCAGAGACGATCCATTCTTCAAAACGTTGCCATTCACAGGAGCCAGACATGCCATTAGTCAGGTCTTATCAGGATATTCCCCAGCCCCGCGTACAGTCGGATGTCGCAGGCGGCCATTTCGCCTGGCGCACCGATTTCCTCAAGGCGCCCGCGGTTCGCGCCGAGGATTCACCGGTGGCTTTTCTGGCCGAAGGCTCGGCCGGGCGCGTGCTGGATACGCACTTCCACCAGGTCGACCAGTTCCAGGTCGTCTACGTTGGTGACGGGACGTTGGGCGGACATACGCTCAAGTTCGGCGGCGTGCACTTCAACCGGGCCTACACCCCTTACGGACCCATCCACTACGGTGAAAAGGGCCTGGGCTTCCTCACCCTGCGGGCGCATCGCGACGACGGCCGTGCCTGGTTCATCCGCGAACACCGTGATACGCTGGAAAAGGTGCCCAACCGCACGCCCTGGCAGGTGACGGTGATGCCGGATTTCACCATCCAGCCCGGCCCGAGCGGTGTGGCTGTCAAGGCGATCGAGGGCCTGGAGGATGATCGGGGTCTCGCTGGTTTTTCCATGGTACTCAAGCCCGGCGCCAAGGCATTTGCTCCTGATCCCTCGCGCGGTGAGGGCCAGTACCTGCTGGTGCTGAAGGGTGGCATCGAGCACGAAGGGCAGTTGAAGCCGGGCCTGTCGGTGATCTGGGTGGGCAAGGATGAACCACCCTGCCCGCTGCAGGCCGGGCCCGAGGGCTGCGAAGTGCTGGTGCTCAATTTCCCGATTCCGGGCGGCGGCGTTCCCCCGGCGAAGAAGCCTGCTGCGAACGATGAACTGAAGTCCTATCAATGCGTGCTGTGCGCCTTCATTTACGACGAAGCCGCTGGCATGCCCGACCATGACATTGCGCCGGGAACCCGCTGGGCCGATGTGCCCGAGGATTTCGGCTGTCCGGACTGCGACGCCAAGAAGGCCGATTTCGAGATGATCGAATTCTGAACGGCGCAGTGCTGTTGCGATGAAAAAGGGCCCCGACGAGGGGCCTTTTTTCATCTTCTTCATCGGTTTTCAGGGAGCCGCATGGTTTACCCCCTTGTCAAAGGGGGCCGACTCGGCCGCCAGGCCGAGCGGGGGGGTTTTGGCCAACCAGGCTGGTCTCATGGCCTTTGGCCGACATTGCATGAACCCTGAACACGGCTGTTGCCTTGCAGAGGGGAAGCACCGGAGGACACTCAGGGCCCGGTCATGACGGGTGAACGATCAAGGCAGCGGGAGAAAATCCCCCCGCTCGTTCGCTGCGCTCACGAGTCGGCCCCCTTTGACAAGGGGGTAAACCGCGCCGCAGCCACGTCTCCCCGGAATTTGACGAAGAACCTTTGACAAGGGGGTTTACGGCGCCCGCCGCGCGTCCCAGTCCGCGGGCAATGCGATCTGCTTCGTCACCGGAAACCCCAGCCGTCCGTTGTGCGAGAACACATAGGCATTGGTGCGCAGCGGGTCGCCCGTCACCACCACCATGTAGTCATCCGGGCTGAACACATGCGGTACGCGCCGTTCCGGGTCATCCGATTCGTGGAAGAACTTGGGGATGCGTCCGGCATCGGCTTCTTCGGCCAGGTTCCAGGTCGGCTTGTTCATCCAGTCGCGCAGGTTGCGTTCCACCTCGCGCGCCGGCGTGCGGGCATACTCGAAGAGGAACTGCTTCACGTCCTGCTTGCTCCAGCCGGCGCTGGCGATGGTCTCGGCCAGGATGGGCGTGAGCAGCACCATGGGCCGCAGGGTGCCGTAGGCCGAGCCCATGAGGAAGGTGAGATGCCAGCTCTGCTGGCGCTCCAGGTGGTAGGCCACATTGGCGAGGATGGCCTCGGGGGTGGCGCCGGCGATCGAGGCGATGACATTCCCGCCGGTCATGCGCGTGACGGTGACCGTGTTGTCGCCGGCGGCAAAGCCCATGTCGGCGCTGAGCGGTGGCCAGCCGATGCGCGCCGAGGCTTCCTCATTCTCGGCACACACCACGCGAAAGCTGTTGCCGAAGCTGCCCTTGTCGGTCTTGTGCAACAGGAAGCCGGCCACATTGCGCAGGTACAGCCGCCAGAAGCGGCCCACCGAGGTATTGGCCCGGAAGCCATCGCGCAACACGCCCTGCTCGAAATTGAAGCCCAGTTGCTGGACCAGCGGGCCATTGAGGATGATGAGGGTTTCCGCACCCGGTGTGTTGCCGCTGTGCTCCACGCCGTAGGCCGGGTCGGCCATGGCCTCCACCAGTGCCACCAGTATCGGCATGTATTCCGGCTTGCAGCCCGCCATGACGCCATTGACGGCCACGCTCCACACGGTGGCGGCACGATTGTCGGGCAGCATCACCCCCAGCACTTCTTCGGGCTGCCGCTTCGTGTAGGACAGGAAGCGCGCCACGCGCTCGCGCGTGGGCGGCACCACCGGCAGCCCATCGCTCCACTCCTGCTCGCAGAAATAGTCATTGACCGCCTCGAAGCCGCCGCTGAAGACGATGTCGCGCATGCCCGGATCACGGGTTCCGGCTGCCGGACTCGCCTGCTGACCGGTGAGGCTGTCGATCACCCCGGCCGTGGTCACTTCAAGGGTGTTGCGGTGCAATTGCGCTGGTGTCTGGGCATCGGGATGGCCGGGTACCAGCGCCACCGGCAGGCTGGCAAAGCCCAGCCCGGGGGAGGTGGCCGCTGCCTGGCGCAGGAAGCCTTCGCTGACCAGCGAGGCGGCCGGAATGCCGGCGGCTTCGCTCACTGCACTCACCCGCAGCACGGCGGGTGTGCAGCTGCCTCAACAGCCCATCCCTGAGATGACGGCATCCACCTTCATCTCACGCAGCTTCTGCGGCAGTTCGGCCAGCACCTTGCGCTCATCGGCCCCATGGGTGTTGCCGAACTCGCGCCAGTGGACAAAGCGCACGCCGGGATAGCGCGCGCGCAATCCCTCCTCCAGCGCGGCAAACACCTTGTCGCCGGAAAAGAGGTAATCCCACAGCTGGGCGACAGTCTTGCCTTCGAGCGTGTCCAGGCGCGGGGCCAGTGTCTTCTGCTTCGTCTGGCGCGGGCTGCGTGGCCAGACGACTTCGTAGTGGCCGTCGTTCGGGGTGGCGTTCATGCTTTTGCGCTTCCTGTTTCTATTGCCGGATTCCTGGTTTTCGCGCGGTGCTCACTGCACCTTGATGCCCACGGCCTTCACCAGCTTCTGGGTGTCGGCCACTTCACGCCGGCGCAGGGCATCGAATTCCTCCGGCGTCATGGTCCAGACGTCTGCGGCGATCTTGGCCAGCTGGTCCTTCAGTTCCGGCATGGCCAGGGCCTTGAGCACTTCCTGATGCACGCGGTTGACGACCTCACGTGGCGTCTTCGAGGCGATCACCATGCCGACCCAGCTAGCGTAGAGGCCGTCAGGGTAGCCGGCCTCGGCGATGGTGGGCACATTGGGCAGCACGGTCGAACGGCGCGAGGACATGGCCAGGGCCACCAGCCGGTTGTCGCGCACGCCTGGCAGCGCCGTCGTCAATGCCGTGTTCGTGTAGTGCATGCGGCCACCGAGGATTTCGGTGATGGCCTCGGTGGTGCTCTTGAAAGGGATGTGCACGGCATCGAAGCCGGCCGCCAGCCTGAACTTCTCGGCGCTGATGTGGGTGGAGGTGCCGACCCCGGCCGAGGCGAAACTAAGCGAACCCGGCTTGGCCTTGGCCGCTGCCACCAGGTCCGCGACGGTCTTGAACCCGGTGGAGGTGGCAGTCACCATCGTGATCGGATTTTCGATGAGGGTGGTGACGCCGGAAAAATCGCGCAGGGTGTCAAAGGGCAGGTTGGCCATCAGCGCCGGCACCGAGGTGTGCGAGGAAGAATCCACCAGCAGCGTGTAGCCGTCGGCCGGCGTGGAGAGCACGTAACTGTGGGCAATGGTGCCGCCTGCGCCGGTGCGCGCTTCGATGATGAAGGGCTGGCCGGTGTTCTTGGAGATGGCCTGGCCGGTGAGGCGGCCTACCACTTCGACGCCGGTGCCCGGGCCGAAGGTGACGACGATCCTCACCGGCTTGGCCGGCCAGGCTTGCGCGTCTGCGTGGTGGCTGATGCCCTGCAGAGACAGGGCTAGCATCAGCGCGCCGGTGCTTTTCAGCCAGGGAATGTGTTTCATGTGGTCCTCCTCGGGTGGTGTGTCTGCAGCTGCTGCTCTGGGAGCAGTCTATGCAGTCAATCTCTCATGTTCTGCCCTGTTTGTAACGCTGCCCCGCAGCATGTACAGGACAGTTGTCCGCCTGCATCCTGATCGTGGTTCATCCCCATCTTCACGGCTGCGTGCGCCAGTTCGGAAGTCTGTGGCGGTTCTGCATCCGCTTTGCATGGCACGTTTGACAAACCGCTCCCCCAGCGGGCTAAATGCAGCACTTTTTCCTGGCTGATAGGGAACCACCATGTCCGCAGTCAAACCCCAGCTCGCCCACGTCGGGTTCCTTGCCACCAATCTGCCGGTGATGATCGATTTCTACACCCGCGTGATGGGCCTGACCCTCACCGATCGCGGGCCGCACCGCTCCGGTGGTGAAATCGTTTTTCTCAGCAGCAGCGAGGACGAGCATCATCAGGTCGTGCTGGTATCGGGCCGCAATGACGGTCAGCATGTGTCCATCGTCAATCAGCTGTCCTTCCACGTTGATACGCTGGAAGACCTCAAGGTGATGCATGCGAAGCTGGTTGCGGAGAAGGTGAAGGAACTGGCGCCGCGCACGCATGGCAATGCCTGGAGCGTGTATTTCCACGATCCGGACGGCAACCGCCTGGAGGTCTACACGCATTCGCCCTGGTATGTGGCGCAGCCTTTCGCCGTGGACATCGACCTCACCGAACCGGTGGACACCCTACGCGCGAAGACCGAGGCGCTGGTGCGCCAGTATCCGAGCTTCTGCTCGCGCGAGGAGTGGGTGCAGCGGTTCAGGGCGTCCTCGGGCGCCTGATGAACAGTCCTGTACGGGTCATGGTGCCTGGCAAGACATGACAGGAAGAATCAAACAAAGCATTGCACAAGGGGGACAGCTTATGCGTGGCAAAGCGGCGAAGATGGGCAGGGCATTCGGGGCACTGGTGCTGGCGGGCTGGTGCGCCAGCGGTGTCATGGCGCAGACCTATCCGGAAAAACCCATCAAGCTGATGCTGGGCTTTGGCCCGGGCGGCTCCACTGATGTGGTCGCCAGGCTGATGACCCAGCGACTGTCACCGGCCCTGGGGCAGCCCCTGGTCGTCGATTACCGGCCCGGTGCCGGCAGCGCCGTGGCAGCCGATGTCATGGCCAAGTCGCCTCCCGATGGCTACACCATCCTGCTCATGGCCAGTGCCCACGCCACCCTGGGTGCCATGATGAAGTCGCTGCCCTATGACACGGTGAACGACTTCTCCTGGCTGTCGACCCTGACCGCCTATCCACTGACGATTTCCGTGTCGCCTGCCACCAGCATCACCAGCATGGCCAGTCTGATCGAACAGGCGAAGAAGGCGCCGGGCAAGCTCAGCTATTCCTCGGCCGGCATCGGCAGCGCCCATCACCTGGTGGGCGAGTGGATCAATGCCGAAGCCGGCATCGAGATCGTGCATGTGCCTTTCAAGGGGGGTGGTCCG
Organism: Betaproteobacteria bacterium; assembly: GCA_947474715.1. Taxonomy (GTDB): domain Bacteria; phylum Pseudomonadota; class Gammaproteobacteria; order Burkholderiales; family SG8-39; genus CAIYPG01. The sequence goes on along the minus strand of CANJJT010000016.1, from coordinate 31,138 downwards.
GCGCTGACCGAGGTCATCGCCGGACGTGTCGAGGTGATGATCGAGGCCTCGCCCGCCGCGCTGCCGCAGATACGCGGCGGCAAGGTGCGGGGTATCGCCGTGACCTCGCGCCGGCCGCTGCCCAACCTGCCGGACCTGCCGTCCATTTCCGACACGCTGCCGGGCATCGAATACGAGTCCTGGCAGGGCCTGGCCACGGCGCCGCGCACGCCCGCGCCCATCGTGAACCGCCTGAATGCCGAGATCCGCAAGGCGTTGGCCCTGCCCGAGGTGCAGAAGCAGTTCGCCGACCTGGGTGGCGCCGCCGCGGCCAGTTCGCCCGAGGAGTTCCGCGCGCGGGTGGAGCGTGATGTTGTCCGTCTCAGGGCCGTGGTCGACAAGCGCAAGATAGAACGCATGTAGCGCGAGGCGGCGCTTCGGGGCGTCTTTCGCACCGTTTCCGGGCATTTTCCGGGCGTTTTGGCCGCCACAGCCGTCCGATTGGCACAAGGACCCCGGTCATCTGTGCCAGTCCCTGAAATTCTCCTAGGATCACGGGCCGGGCTTCGATATCATGCGCGACTCCTCGTCAGGTCCCCGCCATGATCATCCTCAAGAATGTCACCCTGCGCCGCGGCGCCAAGGTGCTGCTGGACAATACCTCTGTCACCATCAATCCCGGTGAAAAGGTGGGCCTGGTCGGTCGCAATGGCGCCGGCAAGTCCACCCTGTTCGGCCTGCTCAACGGCAGTCTGCACGAAGATGCCGGCGACTGCACCGTCCCGCCGCAGTGGCGCATGGCGCAGGTCGCCCAGGACATGCCCGAAACCACGCAGAGTGCCACCGACTTCGTGATCGAGGGGGACAGTTTCCTGATGGCGGCGCGCGAGGAAGTGCGCGCCTCCGAAGAAGGCGATGACGGCATGCGCATGGCCAATGCCTACATGGCCCTCAGCGATGCCGGTGAGCACGATGCCGACTCACGCGCACAGTCACTGATACTCGGGCTGGGCTTCTCGGTGGCGGAATTGTCCAACCCGGTGAACAGCTTCTCCGGTGGCTGGCGCATGCGCCTGCAGCTGGCACGCGCACTGATGTGCCCCTCCGACCTGCTGCTGCTCGATGAGCCGACCAACCACCTGGACCTGGATGCCCTGCTGTGGCTGGAGACCTGGCTGAAGCGCTACACCGGCACCATGCTGGTGATCAGCCATGACCGAGAGTTCCTCGACACCGTGACTGGCGTCACTCTGCACATCGACCACGCCAAGCTGATGCGCTATGGCGGCAACTACAGCGCCTTTGAAGAGATGCGCGCCGAGCAGATCGCCCTGCAGCAGGCCGCCCTGTCCAAACAGCAGGACAAGATCGCCCACCTGCAGAAATTCATCGCCCGCTTCAAGGCCAAGGCCAGCAAGGCCAAGCAGGCACAGAGCCGGGTCAAGGCGCTGGAGCGTATGGAGCGCATTGCGCCGGTGCTGGCCGATGCCGAGTTCACCTTCGAATTCCAGGAGCCGGCCACGCTGCCCAACCCCATGCTGTCCATGCAAAGCGCCAGCTTCGGCTATGCGCCGCCAGCGGATGCGCCTGAAGGCACGCCACCCACGGTCATCGTGCACAAGGTCAGCCGCTCGGTGCATGCCGGCCAGCGGATCGGCATCCTCGGCGCCAACGGTCAGGGCAAGTCCACTTTCGTGAAATCCATCGCCCGCACCCTGCAGCCGCTGAGCGGCGAGATCATCGAGGGCAAGGGCCTCAACATCGGCTACTTCGCGCAGCAGGAACTGGATGTGCTGCATCCGCAGGACACACCCATGCAGCACATGATCGGGCTGGCCAAGACGACGATTGCCAGCGGGCGTGGCGGCTGGGTGGCCGGGCGTGAGCAGGACCTGCGCAACTTCCTCGGCACCTTCAATTTCAGCGGTGACATGGTGAAGCAACCCGTGGGCACCATGAGCGGTGGCGAGAAGGCGCGGCTGGTGCTGTGCATGATCGTCTGGCAGCGTCCCAACCTGCTGCTGCTGGATGAGCCGACCAACCACCTGGACCTGGCCACGCGCGAGGCCTTGAGCGTGGCGCTGAACGAATTTGAAGGCACGGTGATGCTGGTGAGCCATGACCGCGCACTGCTGCGCGCGGTGTGCGACGAATTCTGGCTGGTCTCGCGCGGCGGCCTGGAGCCCTTCGACGGCGATCTGGAGGACTACCAGCGCTATCTGCTGGATGAGGCCAAGCGCGTGCGCGAGGAAGCGGCAGCATCACAGAAGCGCGCTGCCTGATCCGGCGCCATCCCGGCGGCCGCCCTGTACGCCCCCGCCAGGAGCGGCCATCGCGCCGTTCAGGCGAGCAAAGCGATCTGCTCCGGCGTGAGGTGGCACCACTCGCCCACCGGCAGTTCCAGCGATGCCAGGGTCAGCCTGCCGATGGCGCTGCGGCGCAGTGCCACGCAATGGTTGCCGGCGGCGGCGAGCATGCGCTTCACCTGATGGTATTTTCCCTGGTCGATGGTGAGTTCCAGTTCGTGTGAGTCGAGCTGCCGCACCGCGGCGGCGATGGGGTGCGTCTCGTCGACCAGCTTCACGCCCTCGGTGAGCTGCTGCAACAGCGCCGGGGTGACCGGCTCGAAGGTGCTTGCCACGTAGGTCTTGGGCACATGGCGCTTGGGCGAGGACTGTGCATGGATGAAGGCGCCATCATCGGAGAGCAACAGCAGTCCGGTGGTGTCGTGGTCCAGCCGTCCCACCGGCTGGGTGTTGCGCGCGAGGTACGCCGCAGGCAGCAGCGTGAGGATGCCCGGGTGGTGGCTGGGCTTGCGCGAGCATTCGTAATCGGGCGGTTTGTTCAGGGCGAGGTAGAGCTGCTGGCGGAAAAGCCACGCCGTTCCGGCCACGCTGAACGTCAGGCCTTCGCAGGCGTATTCGGCATCGATGTCGGTGATCACGCTGCCGCCGACGCTGACCTCTTCGTTCCAGATGAGGTGCCGGCATTGCTTGCGTGAGCCGAAGCCCTGGTTCTGCAGGATCTTCTCCAGGGTCATGATGTGGCCTCCGGCAGATTCGCCGCTGGTTCGGCGCCGGTGAAGAAGCGCTCACGCAGGCTATCCAGTCCGATTTCCTCGATCATCTGATTCAGGCGTTCGGCGGCGCGCCGGCGCGGCACGTCCGGGTTGTAACTGGCGACGATGAGCTCGTTCTTCAGCGAATGTTCCCAGCCCACCAGCTCGGTGACCGTGACCTGGTAGCCATGCGCCTCCAGCTGCAGGCAGCGCAGCACATTGGTGATGTGGCTGCCGAACTCGCGCGTGTGCAGCGGATGGCGCCAGATCTCCGCCAGCGGCCTGGCAGAATTCGACTTCGCCTTGTTCCTGCGCAGCAGTGCCGCGACTTCGGCCTGGCAGCAGGGCGCCAGCACGATGAAGCGCGCCTGCTTCGCCAGGGCGAAGCGGATGGCATCGTCGGTGGCGGTGTCGCAGGCGTGCAGGGCGGTGACGATGTCCACGGTGTCCGGCAGGTCGGCGCTGGCGATGGCCTGCTCCACCTGGAGGTTCATGAAGGACATGGCGGTGTATCCCAGGCGCTTCGCCAGTTCACGGGATTTCTGCACCATTTCCTCGCGGGTTTCGATGCCGATGACCTGCACCTCTCCGGCCAGCGACTTGAAGAACAGGTCGTAGAGGATGAAGCCCAGATAGGATTTTCCGGCGCCGCAATCCACCAGGCGGATGCGGCCCTGCTGCTGCTGCACCTGCAGCAGCAGCGGTTCGATGAACTGGTAGAGGTGGTAGACCTGCTTCAGCTTGCGCCGGCTGTCCTGGTTGATGCGGCCGTCGCGCGTCAGGATGTGCAGCGCCTTCAGCAGCTCTGTCGATTGGCCGGGTCTGATGTCATGCATGAAATTCCATTCTAGTGTCCTGAATCGTTAGTTCGTTGAACATGACTCTGTAAAAACCTGATCCTGGATTGCGAAAAAGGCCGAAATTGGTGCCAGACAAGGCGCAAAGCGGAGCAAGGTTGTACACCTTGCGAGCATTTGCAACGCCGTATGGCGCCGATTCTCGGTCTTTTTCTTCAGCGAATTAGCGATTCAGGACACTTGCTGTGCAGCCGCCGCAGCCAGGAAAGCGGTGCGGTCGGACAGCGGCAGATGATAAACCCGCGGCCATCCTGATTGGCGATGCCGCTGGTCACGGGGTCTGCGGCCAGGAGGCCATCTGTCATCCGTGCGCCATCCCTGCCATGAGGCAAAGAGCCATCGGTTATCATCGGCCGGTTCCCTGTTCCTGCCCTCCAGAAAGCCTTGCATGTCCCCTCCGGGAGTTCGCCTGACCCAGCTGATGTTGCAGCCGAGCGCATGACGCTGCTGGATGTCCTGCTGGTGGCAGTGGGGGCTTTCCTCGCCGGGGGGATGAATGCCATGGCCGGTGGCGGGACGTTTTTTTCCTTTCCGGCCATGCTGGCGGCGGGTGTGCCGCCGGTGATGGCCAATGCCAGCAACACCGTGGCCCTGTGGCCGGCCAGCCTGTCCAGCGCCTGGGCCTACCGCAAGGAGGTAAGGCGTCATGGACGCTGGGCGGTATTGCTCGGGGTGATATCCATCATCGGTGGCCTGGCCGGGGGGCTGCTGCTGCTGGCCACTTCCAATGCCGCTTTCTCACGCCTGATTCCCTGGCTGCTGCTGGTGGCGACGCTGTTGTTCACCTTCAGCTCGCAGGTCGGGCGCATGGTGGGCTGGTTCAAGCAGAGAATGGGGATGAAGGCGGCTGCCCGTCCGGGCAGCGCCGGTGGAGCGCTGTTCCAGCTGATGGTGGCCATCTACGGCGGCTTCTTCGGCGCCGGCATGGGCATACTGACCCTGGCTGCACTGGCCATACAGGGCTTCGAGGACATGCAGGATCTCAACGCCCTGAAGAACCTGACCTCCGCGCTGAACTACACCGTCGCCGCGCTGACCTTCATCATCGCCGGGGCCATCAGCTGGCCGCACACGCTGGTTGCGCTGGTGACGGCGGCCATGGGCGGTTATGTCGGCGCCTCGCTGGCCCGGCGCATGCCTTCGATCTGGCTGCGCCGCCTGGTGATCGCCGTGGGCGGCATCCTGACCGTGGTGTATTTCGGCAAGACCTACCTTTGATGATCAAGAAGAGAGGCTCTCTGACGTGGGAGATTTCCAGGGAGACATGCTCCCTTGATCGGTATCGGTCCACACCGGTGTACGCCATGTGCAATCAGGTCCCGACATGGCAGTGAGCCACCCGGGTGATCCGCAGCGTGCCATCACCCTGCTGTCCTTCGCCGCCTTTGCCAGTGCGGCCTCGGTGCGGGTGTGCGATCCGATGCTGCCTGACCTCGCGCGCGAATTCGACACCACGCCCGGCAGCGCTGCCAACGTGGTCTGGGCCTTCCTCGTCGTTTATGGGCTGACACAGGCCTTCTACGGGCCGCTGGGCGATCGCATCGGCAAGTACCGGCTGGTGGCCTGGACGGCGCTGGGCTGTACCGTGGGCACCCTGGCGGGCGCCTTTGCCGGGTCACTCGAATGGCTGGTTGTGACGCGTGCGCTCGCCGGTGCCACCGCCGGCGGCATCATTCCCCTGTGCCTTGCCTGGATCGGCGATGCCATCCCCTACGAGAGACGCCAGGCGACGCTGGCGCGCTTCCTCATCGGCCAGATCTTCGGCGTCATCGGCGGGCAGTTCATCGGCGGCATCTTTGCCGACACCCTGGGCTGGCGCGCCGCCTTCGTGTTCCTGGCCGCCGTCTATCTGGTGGTGGGCTGGCTGGTGCTGCGTGAGTCGCGCCTCAATGCCAGCACCTTCCCGGTGCCCCAGGATGCCGGCGTGAGGAAGGGCATGCTCGGCCCGGCGCTGGACGTGCTGCGCGATCCCTGGGCACGCACCATCCTCACCGTGGTGTTCATCGAGGGCACATTGCTGTTCGGCGGACTGGCCCTCCTCCCCACCTACCTGCACCTGCGCTTCGGGCTTTCGCTCACCATGGCCGGTGCCCTCACGGCGATCTTCGGTATCGGCGGGTTGGCCTACATCCTGTTCGCCGGCTTCTTTGTCAGGCGGCTGGGCGAAGTGGGCCTGGCCACCATAGGCGGGCTATGGCTGGGCTGTGCCTGGCTGTTGCTGGCGCTGGGGTCGTCATGGCACTGGGCGATCCCCGGGGCCTTCCTGATCGGCCTGGGTTTCTACAAACTGCACAACACCTTGCAGACCAATGCCACGCAGATGGCGCCGCGCACCCGCGGTACCGCGGTGTCGATGTTCGCCTCGGCGCTGTTCCTGGGACAGGCCACCGGCGTGTTTCTGGCTGCGCGCGCATTCGAAGCCTGGGGCGGGCCCGCGCTGTTCCTGGGTATCGCGGTCTGCATACCGGTGCTGGCACTGATCTTCGCCAGACTGCTGAAGCGGCATCATCGCAGCCGGCCGGCGGCACTGGCCTGAGCGCTCGACCAGTGCTGGTCGGCGTGGCACCCCGGTTCAGTCGCCGGCTGGTGCCTTGCCGGTACCCGCTGCATCAATGAGGTGGCGGTTGTAGGTGATGAAGTCCTCCAGCGAGCGGCTGGTGCCCAGCATCCATTGCCCGGCCAGGCGGGATAGCTGCGCGTTGCCCAGCACCTTCTGCTCGAGCGCATCGAGGGATGGTGGTGTGTCCGGCAGCGGTTCGTCCCGGGACTGTTCGTTCGGGTCACTCATGGCTGCAGCCTGTTGCGTGGTGATGTCTTGCTCATGAGGATGCCTTCCCGGATGGTCTGGCCGACCGTGGTGTGCAGCGCGCGCAATTTTCGGAGACCCCGGATCGTGTATGGTTGCGGCTTCTACTGCAGCGGCGATGATAAGTGAAAAACAGCATGGCAAATGAAGGCCCGAGCCGGATCGATCGCGGCCTCGGGGGCGCAGCCGCCGTGGTCGGCGTGGGCAATACCGACTGGGGCGAGGACTATGAACGTAACCGCCGCGGCGAACCCAACAACAAAGGTGACTCTTATGCGCTGGGCGCACTGGCGTTCCGCCGGGCACTGGCCGATGCCGGCCTTGCGCGCGAGGATGTGGACGGCCTGATCGTCGGTCCGAAGACGGCCTACGAGCGTGTTGGCGAGGTGCTGGGTCTCAATACGCGCTGGGGCGGCCAGGCCGATTCGGTGCAGGCGGTGGTGCAGGCCTGCATGGCCATACACAGCGGCCTGGCCGAGGTGGTGGCGCTGGTCTACGGCTATGACCAGCGCTCATCCAAAGTCCAGTATGGCGGCGCCGGCAATGTTTCGGGCGGGGCCGATCACCTGTCCTATACCTATCATTCGCCCTGGGGCCTGACCTCGCAGGGCGCGCTGTACGCCCTGATGTTCCAGCGCTACAAGGAACTGTACGGCATGACCGAGCGCGACCTGGGCGCCGTGGCGGTGGCGCAGCGCCTGGCTGCCAGCCTCAACCCGCACGCGGTGATGAAACAGCGCATCGGCATCGAGGACTATCTGGCCGCGCCCTATGTCTGCCAGCCACTGCGGCTGCTGGATTACTGCCTGGTGAACGATGGTGGCGTGTGTCTCATCATTGCCGAGCGTGGCCGCGCCAGAAGAATCGCGCAGCAGTCGGGCAGGAAGCCGGTGTCCATACTCGGTGTCGGCCGGCATGACCTCAACCAAGGCGCCACCAGCCTGGAGCCGCGGCTGCTGCATTTCTACCGGCCGGCGCAGAAGCAGGCGGCCGATGCCGTCTGCGCCATGGCCGGGGTCGGGCCGCAGGACATGGACTGCGTGCAGATCTACGACAGCTTCAGCTGCCACGTGCCGTTCGCGCTGGAAGGCTTCGGTTTCTGCGGTGAGGGCGAAGCGGCCCGCTTCTTCCGGGACAAGGGTATCGGCCTGGATGGCGAGCTGCCGGTCAACACCGGGGGTGGTCACCTGTCCGAGTCCTACATGCAGGGCTGGAACCACCAGATCGAGGCGGTACGGCAACTGCGCGGTGAATGCGGCCCGCGCCAGGTGAAGGACTGCCGCCATGTGCAGTACCTTTCGGACGTGGCCGGCAAGGCCGTGACCATCATTTACGGGGCATGAACATGGCCGGCATCGAAAGCTTCCCCCGCCTCATCCGGCTCGATGGTGACCAGCCTTTCCGGGACAGCATCCAGGCCCGTCGCATGTCGCTGCAGTGCTGCAGCCAGTGCAGCCGCTGGCGTTATCCGGTGGCGCCGGTCTGTCCGTATTGTTTTTCCGATACGGCCGAATGGCAGCCGGTTTCGGGCAGGGCGGAGCTGCTGTCCTGGGCCGTGTTCCATCGCCGTTATCTGCCCGCCTATCCGCCGCCCCACAACGTCATCGTGGCGCGTCTCGCCGAAGGCCCCTCCATGGTCAGCAATCTGGTCGGCGCCATGCCGGAGGAAGGTTGCATCGGGCGGGCCATCCAGCTGGACTACATCGAGGATGCTGCTGGTGTGGTGTTGCCGGTGTTTCGTTACAGCACGGCCTGAGGCCCCTGGCTCCCTGAGCCAGTCCGCCGCAACGCCGGCAGTGTCCGCTTGCCGCGGCCGTGCCACGGGCCGGGCTGATGATCGGAGGTGCCCTATTCATTATTATCATTTTAGTACGGTAAGATAATTTATCATTGAGTCTGCATGAAGATTATGATCATAGTACGGGAGTCGATTCAGTACCTGCCCTGAACGGTTTTCGCCACCGATGGCGCAGTGTCGGGTGCGGCGGGATGGGCATCCTGCCAGGCGGCGCGGCGCAAATCCATTGCGCTACACTCGGACATCCGGGCCTTGCACACATGATTTTCCTTTCCCTGCGCGACCCGGCAGGAAACCCCATGCCCGCATCGCTGCAAGGCAAACTTGTCGTCGCCATCTCCTCGCGCGCCCTTTTCGATTTCGAGAAGGAGAACGAGGTATTCGAACGGGAGGGCGAGGAGAAATACATCGGCTTGCAACTCTCCAGCCTGGATGTGCCGGCAGCCGAGGGTGTGGCCTTCCCGCTGGTGAAGAAGCTGCTGGCTTTCAACACTGCGTCTGACCACCGGGTCGAGGTGGTCATCCTGTCGAAGAACGACCCGGTGAGCGGGTTGCGGGTATTTCGCTCGGCGCAGCGTGCCGGCCTCAACGTCGAGCGGGGTGTGTTCACGCGCGGCCGCTCGCCCTACCGTTACCTGAACGCGCTGGATGCCAACCTGTTCCTGTCCATGAACGAGTCGGACGTGCTGGCTGCCATCGCCAAGGGTTATCCGGCGGCCATCGTCTACCCGCATGCCGGCAGCGAGGAGGCCGGGCATGCCGAAGAGGTGCGCATCGCCTTCGACGGCGACGGCGTGCTGTTCAGCGACGAGGCCGAGCGTGTCTATCAGCACGAAGGCCTGGACGCCTTCCAGCAGCACGAAAGCCGCCATGCCAACCGGCCCCTGCCACCCGGACTGTTCAAGCCGCTGCTGGAGGCCCTGCACCGCCTGCAGACGGCGGGTGCGGATGTGCCCATGCGCATCCGCACGGCGCTGGTGACTGCGCGCAGCGCCCCGGCGCACGAGCGCGCCATCCGCACACTCATGGACTGGAACATCGGCGTGGATGAAGCGATGTTCCTGGGCGGGCTGGACAAAGGGGCCTTCCTCAGGGAATTCGAGCCCGACTTTTATTTCGATGACCAGCGCAGCCATGTCGAATCGGCCCGCCGCCATGTCGCATCCGGCCATGTGCCGTTCGGTATCACCAACAAGGGCAAAGCATGAAAGCCGTGAAGATCATCCTCGCCGTCATCGCCGGCCTGATCGTGCTGCTGGCCGCTGCGGCGGCCTTCGTCGCAATGCGCTTCGATCCCAACCAGTACAAGTCCGAACTGGCGGCGCTGGTGAAGGAAAAGACCGGCCGCACCCTGAGCGTGGATGGCAAACTCGGACTGTCCCTGTTTCCCACCCTCGGGGTGAGCGCAGGTGCCATGCGCCTGTCCGAGCGCGATGGCAGCACCGCTTTCGCCAGCCTCAAGGAAGCGAAGCTGTCGCTGGCCCTGATGCCGCTGCTGTCACGCCAGTTCGTGGTGGACCGCGTGGTGCTCACCGGTGTCGAGGCCAGCGTGGTGAAGGGGCGCGACGGCAAAACCAATATCGCCGACCTCACCGGCGGGGACCAGTCGGCTGCCGAACAGAAGCAGCCTGGTGCCGCCGCCATGAAGCTGGACATTGCCGGGGTGGAACTGGGCGTGGACCGTCTGTTGTGGCGCGACGAGCGCGAGGCCCGGCAGTGGCTGTTGTCCGGGCTGTCGGTGAAGACAGGGCGCCTTGCCGATGATGTGCCCGGCAAGCTGTCCCTGAGCGGCCGGCTGGAAGGGCCCGATGCCAGGGCCGGCCTGGAACTGGCTGCCGACTATCGCTTCAACCTGGCGGGCCAGCAGCTGGCCCTCACCGCCCTCGACGTGAAACTCTCCGGTGACCTGGGCGGCATGCAGGGGGTGAAACTGGGTGTCCAGGGTCAGCTCGATGCAGACTGGGGCAAGGAACTGGTGAAGGGCGCGCTGGCAGTGAAGATCGATGACAGCACGCTGAAGGCGAAATTCGACGTGCAGGGCTTTTCGCCGGCCGCCATCCAGTTCGATGCCGACCTCGACCGCCTTGACACAGCGCGCTATGCCGGCAAGGGCGGCGCAACGGCTGCCGCGCCCGCAGGCAAGTCCGGCCCTGCCGCGGGTTCGAAGGCGCCAGAAAAGCCCATCGACCTGGAAGGCCTGAAGGGGCTCAACCTCAAGGGCCAGTTGCGCATAGGCCAGCTGGTGGCTTCCGGCCTCAAGGCGGACAAGGTGGAGTTGGGCCTGCGTGCAGCCGGGGGAAGGGTCGATGTGCAACCCATGACGGCCAGCCTGTATGGCGGCACCTTGAGCGGTTCGGCCGGCATCGACGCCAATACCTACCGCTTCACGGCCAGGCCGCAGTTGCAGGGCATCAACATCGGTCCCTTGCTGAAGGACCTGGCCAACAAGGATCTGCTCGAGGGCCGCGGCAAGGTGGTGCTGGATGTGCAGACCACTGGACGCACGGTGCCCGACCTGAAGAAGGCACTGGCCGGCAGCGCCAGCATCGCGCTCAACGACGGCGCCATCAAGGGCATTAACCTGGCCGAAGCACTGCGCAAGGCCAAGGCGGCCATCGGTTCCCAGTCTGCCCAGGAGCAGACTGCTTCAGGCGGCGACAAGACCGACTTCACCGAGATGACTGCCAGCTTCAGCATCAGCAAGGGCGTGGCGCACAACGAGGACTTGTCGGCGAAGTCGCCATTCATCCGCATTGGCGGCGCCGGGGACCTCGACATCGGCGAGGGCCGCATGAACTATCTCGCCAAGGCGGCCATCGTCAACACCTCCGCTGGCCAGGGTGGCAAGGATGCCGGCAGCCTGGCCGGGCTTACGGTGCCGGTGCGCATCAGCGGTCCCTTCGATGCACTCGCTTACCGGGTCGAGATCGGCTCCATGGTGAGCGACTCGGTGAAGCAGCAGGTACAGGAGAAGGTGAAAGGCCAGGTCCAGGAGCGGCTGAAGGGCCTGTTCGCGCGGTGAGCAAGGCAGTGGTTCCCCCCGCGGCAGGCCCGCGCAAACGCAAGGCCGGCGTCAGCGCCACGAGCGCCACGATGGCTGTCCCCGTTCCCGAGGACCAGTCCTTTGCCCAGCGTGTCATCGACTGGCAGCGGCGCCACGGCCGCCACGACCTGCCCTGGCAGAACACCCGCGACGCCTATCGCATCTGGCTGTCGGAGATCATGCTGCAGCAGACCCAGGTCGGGACGGCGCTGCCCTACTACCTGCGCTTTCTGGATCGATTCCCCGATGTGGCCAGCCTCGCCGCCGCCGACCAGGACGAGGTGCTGCAATTGTGGAGCGGCCTGGGTTACTACTCCCGGGCGCGCAATCTGCACAAGGCGGCGCAGCAGGTCGTGGCTGAATTCAAGGGCCGCTTTCCGGCCGACCGCATCCAGCTGGAAAGCCTGCCCGGCGTGGGCCGCTCGACGGCTGCGGCGATTGCCGCCTTTGCCTATGGATTGTGCGAGGCGATACTCGACGGCAATGTGAAGCGGGTGCTGGCACGCCACTACGCCGTGCCGGGTTTTCCCGGCGACAGCAAAGTGGCCGGGCGCTTGTGGCAGATCGCCGAAGCCGCGCTGCCGGGGGAGGGCATCGAAGCCTATACCCAGGGGCTGATGGACCTGGGGGCGACCTTGTGCACGCGCACGCCCGAGTGTGGCCGCTGCCCGGTGGCACCGACCTGCAAGGCGCTAGAGGAGAATGCCGTTAGCGACTATCCGGGTGCCAGGGCCAAGCGTGCCGTGCCCCGGCGCGAAACCACCATGCCCATCCTGTTGCATGGCGGCCGGGTCTGGCTGCAAGCGCGGCCGCCCAGCGGCATCTGGGGTGGGCTATGGGCTTTTCCGGAATTGCAGCCGGGCATCGATGCGCGGGACTGGTGCCACAGCGTGCTGGGGTTGCGACTGGAGGGGGTGCAGGCCCTGCCGCTGCTGCGCCATGGGTTCACGCATTTCTCCCTGACCATACAGCCCATGCTGTGTCGGGTGGCTGATCAGGCCGCCGAGGGCGTGCGTTCCGCCGAAGGTCGCTGGCTGCCGCTGGCCGAGGCGCTCAACGCTGCCGTGCCCAAGCCGGTGCGCAGCCTGATCGAGCAGGTCATGAGCCTGGAATCTGAATTTTTGCTTGATAACAATCATTGGCCTGATTCAATGAAGAAGAAGGGCAGGTCTTGAATATGATTATATCGGCATCGTGATTTCGGGCCCGGGTCTGAGCATCGGGCGCGGCTGTCCTGGCTCAGCCATCTGACTCAGCGGCCCCCCGTGACAGCATGCCGCCGCGTTCCAGCAAGGCCTTGAGCAGTGCAAGGCGTTCCAGCGGCTGGTCTATTTCCAGCAGCGACTGGCGCGTCTCCATGGGCAGCGGCAGCAGTTCTGCCAGGCGGAAGCCCACCCAGGTGGCGTCGTCGAAGCGGTGCGGCGCTTCGAATACCGATTCGCCATGTTCCCTGACGATGGTGCGCAGCAGCCCGGCGCAGGCGGCGTAGTCATCGGGCAATGCAAGCACGGTTTCATCGGCCAGCAAGCTCACGCGGCCCAGGATCAGTCCCTGTCGGTTCACTTCGGTGTGCAGGACCCGGAAGCGCTGGCCGCCGCGCGTCATGATGTTGAGCAGGCCCAGTTGCTCCATGTCGCAGTCGGTGATGGTGGCCATGCAGCCTGTGTTGGCGTGCACCGCGGGTGCACCCACCTCCTGGCCCTCGTGGATCAGGCAGACGCCGAATGGGCGTTTGCGTTTGAGGCAGTCGCGCGTCATGTCGGTGTAGCGCGCCTCGAAGATGCGCAGTGGCAGGCGGCCGTCGGGAAACAGCACGGTGCCCAGGGGAAACAACGGCAGCAGTTCGTCTTCCATGATCCTTTCCCTTCCAAGACCCGATACCCGCCCGCGCATTCGGCCCGCGAAGGGCGGGCCAGGTGCCGACTCAGCCCGCGTCCTTGCCTTCGCCCCAGCGGGCCATCAACTGATGGCGCACGCCAATCTGGTCGAGGATACGCGCAACAATGAAATCGATGACGCCCTGCACGTCGTCGGGCCGGTGGTAGAACCCGGGATTGGCCGGCAGCACCACCGCGCCGGCGCGGGCCAGCCGCAGCATGTTCTCCAGGTGGATCACCGAGAAAGGGGTTTCGCGCGGCACCAGCACCAGCTTGCGTTGTTCCTTCAGCATGACATCGGCTGCGCGTTCGATGAGATTGTCGGAGAGCCCGGCCGCCACGGCGGCCAGCGTGCCCATCGAGCAGGGGCAGATCACCATGGCATCGGCCGCATTGGAGCCGGAGGCAACCGGTGAATACCAGTCCTCGCGGCCGTAGACGCGCAACTGGCCGGGCGCGGCCTGGTGGCGTTCGCTGAACAGGCGTTCGGCATCGGCGGCTCGTGGAGGCAGGGTCAGATCCAGTTCCTGCTTGGCCACGATGTGCGCGGCCTGCGAATAGAGCAGGCAGACGCGCTCGCCCGCTGCCAGCAGGCATTCCAGCAGGCGCAAGCCGTAGGCCATGCCCGAGGCGCCGGTAAGGGCGACGATGATGGTGCGCCCGGGGGGGGGGCGGTCTGCAGTTCGGTTCATGCCGGCTTCGCCTCGTGCCTGGCGTCCATGTGCCGGTGGCGCACCAGCACCGGCCCCTGAGCCCGTGACGGATCGCGGAAGTACGCCGCCAGTTGTTCGACCAGGTAGACCGAGCGGTGCTGGCCGCCGGTGCAGCCTATGGCCACCGTGACATAGGCGCGGTTGTCACGGCGCAGTGAGGGTAGCCAGGCTTCCAGGAAGCCGCGGATGTCGGCGGTCATCTTCCTGACGCCAGCGTCGTTTTCCAGGAAGCGGATGACTTCCGCATCGGTGCCCCACAGGTGCTTCAGGCGCGGATCGTAGAAGGGGTTGGGCAGGCAGCGCACGTCGAAGACATAGTCGGCATCCAGGGGCAGGCCCTGCTTGAAGCCGAAGGATTCGAACAGCAGCGAGGTCTGTCCCTGCCCGGCCAGCAGCAGGTCCTTGATCCAGCCGCGCAGGGTGTTGGGCAGCAGGTCGCTGGTGTCGATGCGGTGTCCGGACTCCGCGACACCGGTGAGCAGATCGCGTTCGCGGCCAATGGCTTCGGCCAGCGTGGTCTGGCCGATGGCGAGCGGATGACGGCGCCGGGTTTCGGCGTAGCGCCGGATCAGGGTGTCATCCTTGGAGTCGAGGAACACCAGGCGTGCATCCACGCCCTGTCGCTTGAGGGTGTCGAGGTGGCCAGGCAACAGCGCCACCGCTTCGCCGCCACGGGCATCGATGCTGATGGCGATGCGCTCATGCCCGTCAGCGCGCAGCAGCTCGACGGTTTCGGCAAACAACTGCACCGGAAGGTTGTCGACGCAGTAATAGCCATTGTCCTCCAGCGCCTTGAGGGCAACGCTCTTGCCTGAGCCGGAGAGGCCACTGAGGAGGACGACTTGCATGCGCGTACTGGCCGGGGCATGTCGGACCGGAATACCGGCCCGTCATGCCACCTGCATCAGCCTTTCAGGCATTCGTTGCGGACCCGCGCGAACTCATCGCCCTTGAGCCCCTTGGCCTTGGCATTGCACTCGGCCATGCGGTTGGTCGGGGCTGCCTTCTTGTTGTCGGCTGCGGCGGTTTCACCGCGCAGGCAGGCGGAGTGGGCCTTCTTGTATTCGTCACCCTTCAAGCCCTTGGCTTTGGCGCTGCACTCGGCCATCCGCTGTTGCTGCGGCGTGCGGTCTTTCTTGTCATCGGCCGCGGTGGTGTCACCGCTCAGGCAGGCGGCGTGCGCTTTCTTGTATTCGTCACCCTTGAGTCCCTTGGCCTTGGCGCTGCACTCGGCCATCCGCTGTTGCTGCGGCGTGGTGGCCTTCTTGTCGTCGGCGGCGATGGCGGTGGAGCAGAGCAGGGCGGTTGCCAGTGCAAGCAAGCAGCGTTTCATGGATTGGTCCTCAGGTTGGGTTTGGCGACGTCTGTGGCAGGGGGGGGCAGCAAAACGATATTGTGGTTCAGGATGACTGCATCTTCATTGCAGCCTGCTGGCGGGCGATGAACTCGGCGGTGGAGTTGATGCCGCGCAGGCGCAGGATGTGGTTGCGCACGGCCGCCTCCAGCAGCACCGCGAGGTTACGGCCTGCGGTGACCGGGATCACCACTTTTTGCACCGTCATGCCGAGGATGTCCTCGGACAGTTCGTGCAGGGGCAGGCGCTCGGCCGGGACCGAGCCGGGGCCGGGCTGGTCCAGGTGCACGATGAGGCGCAGGTTCATCTTCGGGCGCACGGCTGTTTCGCCGAAAATGGTGCGGATGTTGAGCACGCCCAGGCCGCGCACCTCGAGGAAGTCCTTGAGCAGCGGCGGGCAGCGGCATTCCAGGGTCGTCGCAATGCGCGAGATGTCCACGGCGTCATCGGCCACCAGCCCGTGGCCGCGGCTGATCAGTTCCAGGGCCAGTTCGCTCTTGCCCACGCCGGTGTTGCCGGTGATGAGCACCCCGACGCCCAGCACGTCCATGCATACGCCATGCCGCGTGATCGTGTCGGCCAGCGCACGCGACAGGTAGCGGCGCAGCTGGTCGATGATGGTGGCGCCGGAGAGCGGCGAGGCAAAGACCGCGACACCGGCGGCTTCGGCTGCGGCGAGCATGCGCCAGTCGGTGCGAACGCAGTCGCAATGGATGATGGCCGCAGGACCGGCGGCCATCAGGGTGTCGAGCATCTGCCGCAGCGCGCTGTCGTCGAAGGATGCCAGGTGTTTCACTTCCAGCAGACCCAGCACCTGGATGCGGTTGGGGTGAATCAGGTTGAGGTGGCCCACCAGGGCCGGTGCGTCATTGACGTCGCGGCGCACCAGCGTGGCGCCGCCCCGCTGCCCGCCTACCCAGGCGAGGCCGAGCTTTTCGCGGTTCTCCTCATACAGCCGCGCGACGCTGGTCTGCAACATGTGGCTGCCATGCGGTGATGTGCTGGTGAAGGGATGCAACGTCCGGGTCGCTGGCCAGCCGCTCGCGCAAGGCCTTGTCGCTGAACATCTGCGCCAGTTCTGAGAGGATCTGAAGGTGCCGCTCGGTGGCCTGTTCCGGGACCAGCAGCACGAACGCGAGGTTCACTGGAAGGCCGTCAGGCGCATCAAAAGGCACCGGAGTGCTCAGCCGCACGAAGGCTCCTATTGCTTCCTTGATCCCCTTGATACGACCGTGGGGTATGGCCACGCCCTGGCCAAGGCCGGTGGAGCCCAGCCTCTCGCGGGCAAACAGGCTGTCAAAGACGGTGCTGCGCGCGATGCCCTGGTTGTTCTCGAACAATAGTCCCGCCTGCTCGAAGACGCGCTTCTTGCTCGTGACGTCGAGGTCGAGAAGGATGTTGGCTGGGGGGAGTAGCTTGGCGATCAGGTTCATGGGCCTGCCGTGTCACCCGACTCCCGCTGAGGAGGGGGCGAATTGTCCTGCAAGGATGCAGAGGGCGGCATTCTACAGCAATACATTGGCGGGGCGCCCTGCCGATGGCCGGGCGCCCGAGGGGGGTGGATCAGGCTTCGGATTCCGGTTCGGGACGGCGCTTCAGGGCTTCGTGGTGGTGGTCCTTGAGGCTGTCCTTGTACTTGAGGATGCTGCGGTCGAGCTTGTCCACCATGAGGTCCACGGCGGCATACAGATCGGCTTCGTCACTGGCGACATGGATGTCCTTGCCGCGCACATGGACGGTGGCTTCGGCCTTCTGTCGCAACTTCTCCACGCTCAGAATGACATTGACATCGATGACATGGTCGAAATGGCGCGTGATGCGCCCCAGTTTGCCCAGTACATAGTCGCGCAAGTCGGGAGTGACGGTGATGTGATGTCCACTGACGTTCAGATTCATCCTGGTCTCCTTGTTGACACCGCCCTCTGTCAAGTCCCGCTTCGGCGCTGCTGGTTCACAGCGTCTTGCGCAGGTTGACTGGCGGCAAATGCAGTGACTCCCGGTATTTCGCTATGGTTCGCCGGGCCACCACGATTCCCTGCTGTCCCAGTATCTCGGCAATCTTGCTGTCAGACAAGGGGCGTTTGCCGTCTTCCGCTGAAATGAACTGCTTGATCAGGGCGCGGATGGCGGTGGCGGAGCAGGCGCCGCCGGTGTCGGTTGAGACATGGCTGCCGAAAAAATACTTCAGCTCGAAGATGCCGCGCGGGGTGAACATGAACTTCTGCGTGGTCACCCGCGAAATGGTCGATTCGTGCAGGCCGAGGGTGTCGGCGATCTCGCGCAGCACCAGCGGGCGCATGGCCACTTCGCCATGCTCGAAGAAGTGCCGCTGTCGATCGACGATGGCCTGTGACACGCGCAATATGGTTTCAAAGCGCTGTTGCACGTTCTTGATCAGCCAGCGCGCCTCCTGCAACTGCGAGGACATCTGGCTGCCGGTGGCGCTGCGGTTGTTCTGCAGGATGTCGGCGTACATGCGGTTGATGCGCAGTCTGGGCATCGCCTCCTGGTTGAGGCTGGCCACCCAGACGTTCTTGATCTTGCGTACCACCACGTCGGGAATGACGTAGCGGGTCTCGGTCCGCGTGTAGGGGGCACCTGGCCAGGGATTGAGGCTTTGTATGAGCTTCTGGGCGCAACGCAAGGCATCGTCGTCGCAGGCGAGCAGGCGCTTGAGCTTGGCAAAGTCCCTGCTGGCCAGCAGCGGCAGATGGTCATGCGCCATCTGCAAGGCAATCGCCCGCGACGGCACTCCTTCAGGCAGCGCGCGCAACTGCAGTTCTATGCATTCGGCCGGCGTGCGCGCACCTACGCCGGTAGGCTCCATGTTCTGCAGATGCCGCAGCGCTATGGAAAGCTCCTCGGGCTCGATGTCCAGTTCAGGCGGCAGCAGCTCCATGATTTCCTCCATGGGCTGGCTGAGGTAGCCATCTTCGCTGAGCGCTTCGATCAGCAGGGCCACCAGGTCGTGGTCGCGTGGCGACAGGTTGACCAGCCGCAACTGCGACAGCAGGTGTTCGCGCAGTGTGGGCAATTCGGCTGCGATCTGCGGGTAATCGCCGTCTTCCTCGTCGCGGGGACTGGAGGAACGGCCGCTTTCGCTGAACCAGTCCTGTTCCGCGCCCTGCCTCTCCTCGCCCTGGGGCTCGCCCTGCGGTTCGGCCGGTGCTTCGTTGTTGGCGCTGGCGGGCTCCTGGCCGGGTTGGCGCACCATCACCGGTTCGGTGCTGGAGTCCTCGCGTTCAAGCAAGGGGTTGTCCATCAGGAACTGCTCCAGTTCCTGATTGAGTTCCGTCGTCGACAGTTGCAAAAGCCGTATGGACTGCTGCAACTGCGGCGTCAGCGTGAGGTGCTGAGACAGTTTGAGTTGCAGTGTTTGTTTCATGCGGGATGGGGCGCTGGTATGACCGAGTGGATGCTAAAGGCGGAAATTCTCGCCGAGATAAACGCGCCTGACATTTTCATTATAGACAATTTCATTAGGCATGCCCGATGCGAGGACCGAGCCCTGGTTGATGATGTAGGCGCGATCGCATATTCCCAGGGTTTCCCGCACATTATGGTCGGTGATCAGCACGCCGATCGAACGCTCCTTCAGGAAGCGGATGATCTTCTGGATGTCCAGCACGGCGATGGGATCGACACCGGCAAAGGGTTCATCCAGCAGTATGAACTGCGGCTGGGTGGCCAGGGCGCGTGCGATCTCCACACGACGTCGCTCGCCGCCGGACAGCGCAATGGCCTGTGCCTGGCGCAAATGGGTGATGTTCAGATCTTCCAGCAGCAGCCCCAGTGTTTCGCTGATCTGCGCCTGGGTCAGGTCCTGCAGTTCCAGCACCGCCCGGATGTTTTCCTCCACCGTGAGGCGGCGGAAGATGGAGGCTTCCTGCGGCAGGTAGGACAGGCCGAGGCGGGCGCGCCGGTGCATCGGCATGTGGGTGATGTCATGCTCGTCCAGTCGTATCGAGCCGCCATCGGCGGAAACCAGGCCGACGATCATGTAGAAGCAGGTGGTCTTGCCTGCGCCGTTGGGCCCCAGCAGGCCGACCACCTCGCCGCTGGCGACATCGAGGGAGACATCCTCCACCACCACGCGCGACTTGAATCGCTTCCTGAGGCTGGAGGCGGCGAGTTTGCTCATGGGCGCTGCTGCAGAGAAAGGTTCAAGGGCAGGGAGCGGGCTTGGCGGCGGGCGGTTTGGATTCGCCTCCCGCAGCAGGCGTGCGGGGCATCAACACGGCATAGACGCGGTTGCCGCCCTGGGCTGTCGTGGCCGTCGGGGATTTGCCGGAATTGACGCTGAAGAACTCGGTGCGCGAATCGTAGGCGATGTAGCTGCCGCAGATGTCATCGCCGCTGCCGCGGCGCAGCCGGGCCTTGTTGAAGAATTCCACCTTGTCGGCCTTGCCGTCGTATTCGATGCGCTCGGCTTCGGCCTCGATGTGGTCATTGAAACCTTCGCGTTTCTGCCGGAAACGCGCCGGCGTCCCGGCTGCCGCAGTGGCGGTTCCGTACTGGAATCCGTCGTTGTCCTGCCGCACCACGATGCGGTCCGCGCGTATGACCATGGTGCCCTGGGTCAGGATGACGCGACCTTCGAAGGCGGCTGTTTTCTTCGCGTCGTCGGCCGTCATGCGGTCTGACTCGATATTGACGGGTTTGTCCCGGTCGGCTTTCTCGGCAAGGCTGTGGCCGGCGAATGTCGCCAGCACCATGGCCATCACCATGGCCAGGCCTCGGGTCATCCGGATGGCGCGGCGGCAGGAGGCGTGGCCTGCCGCCGGGATCTTATTGTTTTCGTGCA
Source organism: Betaproteobacteria bacterium (assembly GCA_947474715.1). Classification (GTDB taxonomy): domain Bacteria; phylum Pseudomonadota; class Gammaproteobacteria; order Burkholderiales; family SG8-39; genus CAIYPG01. Next base: position 10,849 of record CANJJT010000016.1, on the reverse strand, counting down.
GCATGGTAACTACCCTTGACTTGGGATTTCAGGCTGATCTGTCCGGTGGCCTTGTTGATTTCCAGGCCGACTCCGGTCAGCGTCGAGGTGCCATCGTTGAGGGTGACCTGTCGATCGCTGAGGATCAGGTTGCGGGACGGGATCACATGGAGGAACTCGGTGCGGGCCTGCAGGTCGCGGCGGGCACCGGTGCGGGTCATGCGAACGTCGCCGTAGAAGAAGGCCTCGTCATTGCCTTTGGCGATGCGTCCGCGGGTGGCGGTGATGGCGGTTCGCACGCCATCCCGATCGCGTTTGTCGAAGCGCGGGGATTCCAGCATCGCAACATTGTCTCGGTCGAAATGCAGCAGGCGGCCGGCGGTCATCGAGTAGAGAAGTTTTCCGTCCGGGCCCAGGCGCACGATGGACAGTTTTTCGGCGATCGCATCCGGTTTGCTGTCATCCCGGGAGACAGTGGTCTCGGGCAGGAATTCCACGGCCTGTCGCAACCAGAGCGTGAGACTGGCGAGGATGAGCATGATCACCACGGGGAGCATGTTGTAGGCCTGGATCTTCACGGAACGAGGTAGGGCGCAATGACCTGGTCCAGGCGGCCCTGGGCGCTCAGGATGTATTCGCAGATCTCGCGCACCGCACCCTTGCCGCTGCCGGCCCGGCTGATGTAGTGCACGCGGCTGCGCACCGCGTCAGGTGCCTGGGGCACCGTGGCGGCAAAGCCGCAGCGCAGCAGCACCGGCAGGTCCAACAGGTCGTCACCGGCATAACCGGCCTGTTCCGCCGTCACGCCGCAATCCTGCAGCAGCGATTCGAAACCGGCGCGCTTGTCGGAGGTGCCCTGGATGACCCGGGTGATGCCCAGCTCCGCGGCGCGACGTGCCACGATCTGCGACTGGCGGGCGGTCAGCAGGGCCACTTCAATGCCGCAGTCGCGCAACATCTTCACGCCGTGCCCGTCGAGGGTGTGGAAGGCCTTCATTTCTTCGCCACTGCTGGTGAAGTACAGGTGTCCGTCGGTCAAGATGCCGTCCACGTCGAACACCATCAGCCGAACCTGGCGTGCGCGTTCCTGTGGTCCGGCGTCCCGGGGCCCGGCGCTCATATCACCTTCGCCCTGAACAGGTCATGCATGTTCAGCGCGCCAGTGAGCCGGCCATCAGCGGAGACGACGAGGATCTGGTTCACCTTGTATTGCTCCATGATCTGGACCGCCTCGACTGCCAGCTTGTCGCCGGTGGTGGTTCGCGGATTCCTGGTCATGTAGGCGGCTATGCCGGTATTGCGTATGTCCGAAATGTGCTCCAGCGACCGGCGCAGGTCACCGTCGGTGAACACGCCCACGACGCGTTGCCCGGCATCCACCACCGCGGTCATGCCCATGCGCTTGCGGGACATCTCGATCAGTGCCTCGGAGAAGGAGGCGTCGTCGCTGACAAAGGGAACGTCCTCGCCTGAACGCATGACATCCTTCACATGGGTCAGCAGTCGCCGCCCCAGCGCACCGCCGGGGTGGGAACGCGCGAAATCCTCGGCGCTGAAGCCACGTGCATCGAGCAGAGCCACGGCGAGGGCATCCCCCAGGGCGATGGCCGCGGTGGTGCTGGCGGTCGGGGCGAGTCCGAGGGGGCAGGCTTCCTGTTCCACATGGGCGTCGAGATGGACGTCGGCTTCACGCGCGAGGCTGGAGGCAGGCTCACCGGTGATGGCGATCAGCCTGGCGCCCTGGCGCTTGATGACGGGAATGATGGTGATCAGCTCGGCGCTTTCGCCGGAATTGGACAGCGCGATGAAAATGTCCTCGTGAGTCACCATGCCGATGTCGCCGTGGCTGGCTTCAGCCGGATGCATGAAAAAGGCCGGGGTGCCGGTGCTCGCCAGGGTCGAGGCGATCTTGCGTCCGACGTGTCCGGATTTGCCGATGCCGGACACGACCACGCGTCCGCGGGATTCCAGGATGAGTGCCACCGCCCGAAGGAAGTCCTCGCCCAAACGGGGCGCCAGTGCCGCCACGGCATCGGCTTCGATGCGCAGCACCTGGCGCGCCAATGCCAGGATGGACTCGGGAGCGCTGCGCGAAGGAGAGGGTGGGATTGCAGCCATGGATGAGGGTTCAGGGCAGGCCGGCGGCGGAAAAGTCAGCGCGAAAGGCCTTGGTTCATGTGAAAATGAGTATACCAGACGCTTCCCCCGTAATCGGCTGATTTCCCCACATGATTCAACGAGTTCTAGACCCCGCAGGGGACATCGCCGGAGATGGATAGTTCGCTCGAAGTCGTCCTGGTCCTGCTGGCCAGCGCCGTGGCGGCCGTGGCGCTGTTTCGCTACTTTCATTTGCCGCCGCTGCTGGGCTATCTGCTGGTGGGCCTGGTCATCGGTCCCCATGCCATGGGCTGGATTCCGGATTCCGAGGGCGTACGACACCTGGCCGAATTCGGCGTGGTGTTCCTGATGTTTTCCATCGGCCTGGAGTTCAGCTTGCCCAAGCTGTATCGCATGCGCGAAGTGGTTTTCGGGCTGGGCTTGCTGCAGGTTCTGCTCACCATGCTGCTGGTGGTCGGCGTGTGCCTGGCGCTCGGGCTGGGGTGGCGGACCGGTGTGGCCCTGGGTGGCGCACTGGCCATGTCCTCGACAGCCATTGTCATCCGCATGCTCGCCGAGCGCGTGCAAATGGAGTCGCCCCACGGCAGGCAGATCGTCGGCGTGCTGCTGTTCCAGGATATTGCCGTTGTGCCGCTGCTCATCATCATTCCGGCGCTGGCCGGCGATGGCGAGGCACTGGCCATCGGCCTGGGCATGGCGATGGTGAAGGCGGCCGTTGTCCTCACCCTGTTGCTCGGCCTGGGCCCCAGGCTGCTGCGCACCTGGTTGCATGTGGTGGCACGCCGGCGGTCGCATGAGTTGTTCATCCTCAACGTGCTGTTCATCACGCTGGGGCTGGCCTGGGTCACGGAACTGGCCGGCCTGTCCCTGGCGCTGGGCGCCTTCCTCGGCGGCATGCTGATTGCCGAAACCGAGTATCGCCATCAGGTCGAGGAGGACATCAAACCGTTCCGGGATGTGCTGCTCGGCCTGTTTTTCATCACCGTCGGCATGCAGCTGGAGTGGCGCGTGTTCGCCGACAGTATCGCGACGGTGCTGGGGCTGTTCCTTGCACTGCTGCTGCTCAAGTTTGCCGTGGTGGCGGGACTGGCGCGGCTGCTTGGCAGCACACCCGGCACTTCGCTGCGTGCCGCCTTTGCGCTGGCGCAGGCCGGCGAGTTCGGGCTGGTGCTGGTCACGCTTGCCGCGAGCTCTTCGGTGCTGGACAGGCAGCTTGAGCAGATCGTGATCCAGGCGATGCTGCTGTCGATGTTTGCCGCGCCCTTCTTCATCCACTACAGCGACCGCCTGGTGATGCGCCTGGCGAGTTCCGAATGGATGCTGCGTTCGCTCGAACTGCACCGCGTTGCCACCGAAAGCATGAGCACCGAGGGGCATGTGATCATCTGCGGCTTCGGGCGCACCGGCCAGCGACTGGCGCATTTGCTGGAAGAGGAAGGGATAGACTTCGTCGCCCTCGACCCGGACCCCGAACGGGTGCGTGGAGCATCGGAGGCCGGAGAGCGGGTGGTGTTTGCCGATGCCTCGCGGCGTGAGTCGTTGATTGCGGCCGGGGTGCGCCGGGCGAGCGCCATGGTCATTACGTTTGCCGACACGCCATCAGCAATGCGCATCCTCAGCCATGTGCACGGCCTCAACCCGGAATTGCCGGTGGTGGTGCGCACCATCGACGATGCCGACATGGACAAGTTGATGGCCGCGGGCGCCACCGAGGTCGTGCCGGAAACCTTCGAGTCCAGCCTGATGCTCGCCTCCCACGCACTGATTCTCCTGGGTGTGCCGTTCAAGCGCGTGGTGCGCCGCATACGTGATGTGCGCGAAAGTCGCTACAGCCTGATGCGCGGCTTCTTCCATGGGGGTACCGATGGCACGGAGGATCCCGAGGAGGCGCACGGCCAGCGCTTGCGCTCCCTGGCCATCTCCGGGAGCGACTTTGCCAAAGGGCGCACGCTCAAGCAGATCGATCTCGAGGCCATGGGCTCCAGGGTCAGCGCCATTCGGCGGGGGCGTGAGCGCATCACTTCACCGCCGGCCGACATGACGATAGAGGAGGGGGATGTGCTGGTGGTGCTGGGCACCCCTGCACAGCTGGATGCGACCGAACTGCGTCTGATCAAGGGGCGGTCATGAACCTGCCCCGTACTACTCCAGCCTCACAGCTGCGATTCCGCGGCGCAACGGTGGCTTCTGCTGGCCGATTTGAGTGGGGCAATGGCATTCTCGTCCACGCCGGAGGCCTCTTCAAGCAGCCGGCTGATGAAATGGCAGTGCCTGGGAAAGCTGCGCAGCGCGAGCAGCAGCAGATTCCGGCTTTCCTCGGCCTTGCCGTCAAAGGCCAGGAAGATGGCATGCCGCGTAACGATGCTCGGCCCCGGGAACAGCCGGATGGCGCGTCCGCTTGATGCGAGTTTTGCCTTGAGGTCGTGGCGGTCGATCTGGGCTTTCTGCACTTTCCAGTAATCGGCTGTCGGGGCCAGCAGGCTCTCTCCCAGTGCGGCCATGGTGGCTGCATCTTCTGTCGCCTGCTGGGCACTGGCCAGCGTGAGGGTGGTCCCGGTGATGCGTGTGCTGTCGAGCCGGACATAGTCGCGCAATGTCAGCAGCAGTGCCGAGGCCAGGATGAGGCTGATCATGATCATGCCCCCATTCATGCCCATTGGGGATGTCGATCGCCTTTGTCCTGGAGCCGAGAGCGCTCCCATGAGCAGTGCGGTCAAGCCCAGGAAGTGGGCGAACCACAGGGGAAATTCCAGCATGGAGTGCCCGAACTGCACGCCGATGCAGGCAATCGCCCACCATGTGACCGTTGAAGGTCTGAGTCGATGGGTTCGCAGGGCGCCCAGGAACCAGGTGCCGGCAAAGGCGGCGATCAGCAGGAAACCGGTGATCCCGGTCTCCGCCAGCAGATGCAGTGCCAGATTGTGCGGGGAGGTCCAGATGCTTCCTTGTGCGTTGAACGAGGGGTCCAGGCCGCTTCTGAAGGCGGCGCCAGGAAATTCTCCGATGCCCACGCCGAACCAGGGCGCCCCGAGGAAAATGGTCACGGCCACTTTCCAGATGCCGATCCGCGGATCGGGGCCGGGCGGCTGGGTTTGCAGCAACCTTGCTACGCCGCTTTCCACGCTTTCTCCGGTCCAGAAGAGCGTGTTGAACCCCGAGGCCAGTGCAAGGGTGCCCGCCATCAGCACTGCGCAGATGAGTGCCGTTCTACGCAGTTGCCTTGTCTCGGGGGTGTTCAGGGGAAGTGCCAAGGCGAGCAGGGCCGGCCAGAGGGCGTAGACCATGGCTATGCGCGAGCCGGCAAGTTCAGCCGCATAGGCCAGCACGATGACGCACGCATAGGCAAAAGCGGGTCGGAGCGCACGTCTTGAAGCCAGATAGATGACGCTGATGGCGCCCAGCGCCAGGTAGTTCGAGTACAGGTTGGCCTGGGCAATATTGCCGTACACGCGCCGGCTGCGAAGCTCGGTGACAAAGTCTTCCAGCCAGGTCGGCCGGCCATGAAACTGTATGACGCCTGCCAGCGCGTTCAGCAAGGCACCGGCGATGAGGCAGGTTGCCAGTGTCCTGACAACGGCTTCTGCGTCGAGGCGGTCACGCAGTTGTGCACCGAGCCAGACCATGAGTGCGGCGAACAGCACGTAAAGTCCGCCCAGGATCCCCTGCTGCGGGTAGGCCAGTGACGATCCCGCGGCACGCACGGCAACCAGCAGGGCAAAGAGCAAGAGCCACACAAGACCCGACGGCCTTGTCCGGTTCGAGCGTGGCTGGCTCAGCAGGCAGAGGCTGGCCGCCACCCCCAGGGTCAAGGCCAGCCATTCGGACTGGAAACTCCAGATCGGTGCCTGGTGATACGGCACGATGAAGGGAAGCAGGCACAGGCTTCCCGCCAGCATCAGGGCAACGCTGTTCAAGCGGGTCTGTTCTCGGGGGTTGAAAAACAAAAGGCCCGCTAGCGGCGGGCCTTTTGCATGGCGCTGGTGTGCTTACAGGTTCTTGCAGAGCAGATACTGGTTGGTACCTGTTTCGGCATAAGCCTGGCCCGAAACGGCCTCGACGTCCAATGTCGGTGGGTTCGGCTCGGTCTGCCGGCCGCCGCGCACCTGACCTGTATTGTTGGTGCCGTCATCCATCTGGGTGTCGACGGCAATGGCAATCTTGTCCGGCAGGTTGCTGCTGCAGATGATATTCGAGGAGAAGCCCATACCGGTGCCCTGCACGCCCATGATGCCGTTGGCGGCATTGGAAGGCTGCTGGCCGGCGGCGATGCCGGTGGTCGCCCCGGCGACGAAACCAGCCAGGCGCAGATGCCACCAGAACAGGTTGGATTCGTTGGCCGCGGTAGCTACAACGGCCAAAGGATTGTTGTAGGTCCCTGCGATCTGCCCATTCCCGTTTGTTCCCGCTACGGGAGCGGGCGCGGCAGCCCAGCGGGGGTTGGCATTGAGGTCATCACCCGGAAGCGCGCGATAGCGATCCTGATAGGAATTGACGGCAGCGGTGATGCCGTTGAAGTCATTCACGACGTTCTTGATCTTGGCCTGGGTGATCATTTCCTGGCCCTTCAGAATACCGCCCAGCAGCAATCCGATGATGACCAGCACGATGGCGATTTCCACCAGCGTGAAGCCCGCCTGGCCCGCTGGGGTCCGGATCCCGCTCTGGGGCAGGTAAAGGCGCGTTGATTTCATGGTTCCTCCGCTCATGGCGTCAAAATGAAAAGATGGACGACAAACAATGCAAGATCGGTGCCTGACAGGGATTTTTTGAAATTGGACCGATACACCTCAAAAACTGCGCGATGTTTCTCGGATAATGGCTTGTTTTTAATAAAAATCGAGGTTTTCCTGCACGGGCCTTACTCAGTACCCCTGCGGCACTTGTTGGCAATCCGTCACTTTTGTCGAGATGCCGACGGCATACCGAGTTCGGAAGGCTGTTTCTCCGCTTTCAGGCGAGCTTCAATTTGCTTCATCCGCTCTTCCAGAAACCGCAATTCTCCCGGCTCGGTAATCTGACCGCTGGCCACGAAACCGCCAATCATGACCTGCGCCGCCTCCAGTTCGTTCATGTCCTCCAGAATAAAGGCTTGCATTTGCCGTGCCCACAGGGGTACCTGTGGGCCGCGTGCATGTTGCTGTATGGCGGCGGCATAGCGGCGGGCCAGTTCCAGGTCGTGCAGACCATGTTTCGCGATGCTGGCAGCATGAGCCAGCCACACCCAGCGATGCTCGGGATCCTTGAGGAACTCTTCATCAACGAAATCCAGCATCAGGCGGGTCTTGGCCGCATCGGGGGTCTCTGCGTAGACGCGGCTTGCGGCATGCAGCGGATATTGCCCACCGGGGTCCAGTGCCAGTATGCGGCTGAGCCATGCGGTCAGCCTGCCGTAGTCCAGTGCCTGGAAATGAATGGGATTGTCGGCCCTGAAGTCGAATGACTGCAGGTGCAGCATCAGCAGCTTGGCCAGCGGGATGGGTTCGCCCAGCGCGGCAAGCCGGAGCGTGGTGGAAGACGGTGGGGCGTCCAGATCATGTGCTTCTGCGCCTGCGCCGGGCCTCGCCAGACGCAAGCTGCATTGCACGGCAAGGGCCACCACCAGGGTGACCATCACCAGCCGGGGGACGTCCGCCAGTGGCCGTTCCTTCATGTCAGTAACTTTTTCGGTACAGGTCAAACAGGGACGCCGCCGAGAGCAGCACCAGATAGACCAGCACCTCCAGCGCGAGGCTCAGCAGATGGGCAATGTCCGGCGGGGTGATCAGCCATGCCGATGCGGTCATGCGGTCCAGGGCAGGCAGCAGCAATGCAATGAGGTTGACGGCGCCAGCCATGATCTGGTCGGCGAGCGAGGGCTGGTTGGCGACGGATGCCGCCGCAATGTACTGCAAGGCCTGTATCGATCGGGCCAGCACGTAGAAACCTGTCACGGCCGATATGGCGGCCACCGGGCCTGCGAAGGTCAATGTGCAGAACAGGCTCAGGGCAGTGACGATGGCAAGCTCGCCAAGGAGCGAGGCAGTCCATGCCGGCAAGCCTTGTTGTTGCAGCAGCCACAGGGGCAGGCTCAGCGCCACGCCGGTGCAGCAGGCGATGAACAGGAAACCGGCCAGCTTGCCGCAGAAATAGGCCCACCGGGGCACGGGCTGGGAAAGCAACAGGTCCGTGAACTTGTCGTTGGCTTCGCGTGTCATGCTGGTGATGACGAAATTTGCGGTAATGAACACGGCTGCGATGCGCAACAGTGCGGCCAGCACGGTTGCGCTGATCTGCGATGCCTCTATGATGGATACCTCAGCCAGAAACTGCGAGAGCAGGAACGCCGCCAGCGCCACCAGCATCACCAGCCAGGGCAGGCGCGCTCGCAGGCCCTCCAGTGCGGTCAGGCGGGCAAGGGCAATCACGAAAGGCATCGTTGTCGGGCTATCGTCAGTTGTTCATTCCGGCGCCATGGGATGGCACGGATCATGCGTTCACGAAACTGGGCAAGCGTATAGGCTAGGTCTGCATGACGCAAGCCGAAAATCCCGGGTGCAACTACACGCAGTTGCGAAATAATAATCATGGGGAGCCATACCTCCCTTTTGAACATCCTGTCAGGGGTGCGCTGAACAAGTTGTTTTTCAGGGCGCATTCACAGGCGTGACGGGGAGGTTTTCCCGGGTTTTTCAGAGTTTCCTTAGAGATCTTCTTCATGCAAGCTGACTTCCTGCTCCGTATCCCCCGCAAGTTCATCACGCACTACTGGCGCGTGCTGTTCCTGTTGATGCTGATCCTGCTGCATGTGGCGGCGTTGCGTGGGGCTGCAGACTTCTGGACCCGTGCCCTCATGCTGGCCCATTTCGGGCTGTTCATCACCTGGCAGCCCTTCATGCGGGGGGAGCGGCACCTCAATGTGGCCCAGGTTGCGGGCATCATGGTGGTGTCTCTGGGGATACTGTTCTTCTTCAACTGGTGGTTACTGGCCCTGTGGATCAGTGTGCTGGCCGGCATCGTGGGGGGGAAGGTGTTCCTGTTTCAGGCCCCTGGATTGCGCCGGTTCTATCTGGTGGTGCTGATGTATCTGGCGACGCTGCTGCTCATATGGGTGGTTCCGAGCGGTGTGGCGCCAGCACTGCTTCGTGCGGACGTAAGGCTGGTCGCCGAGTATGGATTGCCCTTGCTGTTTGCGGTCATGGTGGTCATCCCAGTTGAACCCGATTCGGCCGAAACACCCCAGATCATCGATTTCTTCTATGCCGCCCTGCTGTTCCTGATGCTGGTGGTGCTGGTGCTGGGGGCATTTGCCTTCATGGAGATCGGGCGGCTCGAGTATGTGGTTGCGCTGATGTACAGCCTGCTGATGATCGCTGGTGTGCTGCTCCTTTTGTCCATCGTCTGGAATCCGCGCGCCGGCTTCTCCGGGTTATCGATGTATTTTTCACGCTATCTGTTGTCGATAGGCATGCCTTTCGAACAGTGGCTGTATTTCCTTGCGGAGCTGTCGCAGCTTGAGTCCAAGCCGGAGCGGTTCATGAGCGAGGCGACCAAGGGGCTGGCCCGGTTGCCCTGGGTTGCAGGCGGTTACTGGCAGGCGGGCGATGAATCCGGCGAGTTTGGCCAGACTGCGCGAACCTCTGTCGAGTACGTCAATTAGGAGTTGCATCTGCGCGTTTACACCCGACAGGTGCTGAGCCCTTCGCTTGAATGGCATTTCCAGCTCCTTGGGCAATTGCTCGGTGAGTTCTATGTCGCAAAAGTCCGGGAACAGAAACTGCAACAGCAGACCTATGTCCAGGCTGTTCACGAGACCGGCGCCCGGGTGACCCATGACGTGAAGAACCTGCTGCAGTCGCTTAATGTGCTGTGTGCGGCGGCAGAGCGGGACACGGGGGATCCTGCCGAACTGAACCAGCTGATGAAGCGTCAGTTGCCGGTCGTCACGCAGCGGCTGCAGCAAACCATCGAGCGATTCCAGAAGCCGCAGGCCGAAAGTGGTCGCTTCATCAAGGCCGGCGTCTGGTGGGACGGCGTGCAGAAGGCGTATTTCAACCGTGATATCGATTTTTCGGTCGAGCAGCTCAATCCCGACCTGCTGGTGCCCAAAGAGTTGTTCGACAGCGCAGCGGATAATCTCATCCAGAACGCATTGCGCAAGCGCAAGCTGGAGCCCGCGGTCAGGGTCAGGGTGGCATTCGGGTTCGGCGATGCCGTGGCCTTGCGTGTGAGGGATACCGGGGCGGCCGTTGCTCAGGAAGTCATCAAGGGCTTGCTGAGGGCGCCGGTGCACTCCGAAAGCGGTTTTGGCATCGGCCTGTATCAGGCGGCAAAGCTGGCCGAGGCCTCAGGCTATTCCCTCCAGTTGACGGAGAACCAGCCCGGTGGGGTCGAGTTTACCTTGCGCAGCCAGGCAAGCTGGCGCTGACCTCAACGGCTCATGCAGAACCGGTCTTAAGACTTAGCCTTCGCCTTCGTCTCCGTCGTCCTCTGCCACGGCGTCATCGCGCAGCAACAACCACATCAGCGCCGTATTGATCAGCACGATCAGCACCTCGAGATAAAGCAGGGGCAGGTAGATCTGCCGGTTCCACTTGTCGCCAAACAGGAAGTAGAAGCTGTCGAAGTAGTCCGCCCTGAACAATTTCTAACCTACTGATTATTTGTAGAAAGAATGCAATTTCGTGTCATCGGATCTGCAAGAAAATCGTTAATCGATTTGAATCTCTTGCAAATTGTGACGAGGATTTTGATGGCCCCGAAGACCCCCACGCCG
>CANJJT010000015.1:0-57401 GCA_947474715.1 Betaproteobacteria bacterium | reverse complement strand
CCAGATGCTGGACCTGCTGCGCCCGATCTACGAAAAGACCGCCGCCTACGGCCACTTCGGCCGCGACGAGCCAGAGTTCACCTGGGAGAACAAGGACAAGGCACTGGCCCTGAAGGATGCGGCCAGGGTCAAGTAAGAGCGCCTAACAGAATTGCCGTTAGGCGCCCTGACTTAGGGGAACTCGAGGGGATGTGTCCCCTCGCATTGTTAGGCACTCTAAGTCCTGCTGCGGCCGGGCTGCCTCGGGCGGTCTGGTGCAATAAAAAGAAAGCCGGCCTTTGCAATGGGGCCGGCTTTTTTATTGAAAAAACCGGCGGCTCTTGATAGTAATTCGTCGCAGGAACTAATAATCACAAGCAATAGCTCGTGAAATTGATATTAATATACCGTCACACCAAACAGGAACCAGCCATCTGCGGGTCATATTTCTATGTGGTATCCCCTCTGGCCCGGGCATCAACGAGGCTTTCACAGCGAGAGCGCCGGCTGAGGTTGCCGCACTCGCAATGGTGTTACCGCCCTATTTGCTGACGCGCCGGCATGCCGGTATATAGTGCTGTGACTGGCGCCACAACAAGAATCGGGTCGCAGCAACAGGCACCCCCGGCCATCGAGGCTGTCCAGGGCTTTCATGGCAATCTGCATATCTTTGTCAGTCAGGTGAGGTTCAACCAAGGAGGAAGCCATGGTTTTGTCCGCCGCATTCCGCTTTGCAACTACCGTAACCGCTGCAACCGCAATCTCCGCCACGCATTGTCTGGCCCAGACCGTACCCGCTTCGGCGCCCGCCGCGGCATTCCCCACCCGGCCCATCACCGTGATTGCGCCGTTCACCGCGGGATCCAGCACCGACATCGAGATCCGCATCTACCAGTCCGGGCTGAATGAATTCCTCAAGCAGCCGATTCTGGTGGACTACAAGCCCGGGGCGAGCAACACCATCGCCAACAGCTACGTGTCCAAACTCAGGCCCGACGGCCATACCGTGGTGGCGCTGGTGGCCACCTCGACCATCCTGCCTGCGCTCAAGCCGGACCTGGGCTTTGACCTGCTGAAGGACCTGGCACCGGTATCGCTCACCACGCGGCGCACCTTTGTCCTCACCGCCTGGCCGGGGCTGCCTGCGAACAATGTGCTCGAGCTGATTGCCTACGCCAAGGCGAATCCGGGCAAGGTAGCCTGGAGCACCGCGGGCATCGGCAGCGGCCTGCACATGGCAGGGGAGTGGCTCAACTCCGCCGCCGGAATCGACATGACCATGGTGCACTACAAGGGCTCGGCTGCCGCGGAAGTGGACATGCAGGCCGGGCGCGTACACGTGACGCCCAAGGCCCTGAGCAGCGCACAGGCCTTCATCCGATCGAAGAAGCTCAAGATCATCGGCATCGCCACCGCGGCCCGTTCGCCGCTCTTTTCAGATGTGAAGACGGTGGCCGAGCAGGGCTTTGCGGGCTATGACTATCCGGGCTGGTTCGGCATGATGACCACCGGCGGCACACCGCCTGCCATCCTCAACCGCCTGTCGGCCGGTTTCAGATTCGCGGTGAACACGCCCGCGGCCCTGAAAAGCTGGGAGGAGCAGGGCACGCTGCCCGTGGGCAGCACGCCGGAGGAATTCCGCACCATGCTGACAGCCGAGATGGAGCTGTGGAAGAAACTCGTGAAGGTCAACAACATCAAGTCAGAAGACTAGGTGCAATATCGGACAGCGAATCCGTTGGTGACGAGCCTGGCAGACCAGGAACGGCGATGACTGGCGGCAATAATCCGCAGCAAACGAAATCGGTATTCAAAACTGGAAAGGGACAGCGTGTCTGGAACAGATAACCGCACCGGGCCGAAGCGCCTGGCCGTGTATGCCTCGGTTGGCCCCGCGTTGCACCACTACGACGTGGACGTTGATCAATGCGCGCTGCAGAAGACCAGCAATGTCGTCTCCATGCCGCAGAACATCCAGTATGCCTGGCCTGATGCGGCCGGCGCGCACCTGTACATGTGCTCGAGCAATGTCGCCAAGAACGTGAACCCGGCCGCGCCCAGCCACCACCGGCAGGCCTTCCGCATCGACCCGGCCAGCGGTCACCTCGCCGCGCATGGCGACCCCATGCCGCTCAAGTGGCGCCCTGTGCACATGAGCCTGGATGAGGCAGGCCGGAACGCCCTGGTTGTCTACCCCAATCCCACCGGTGCAACCGTACACCGCATCCTGCCCGACGGGCGATTTGGCGAGAATGTGCCGCAGCCGGACAAGCTCAACACCGGTGCCTTCCCGCATCAGGTGCGCATGCTGCCCGCGAGCGGTGGCGGCGGCGTGGTGGTGGTGTCCCGCGGCTACAACGCCACCGCCGACAAGACCGAGGAGCCGGGCGCGCTGAGGCTTTACGATTACCGCGATGGCGTGCTCAGCCAGCGCGGGGCCATCGCCCCGGCCGGCGGTTACGGCTTCGGCCCACGCCACATCGACTACCACCCCAATGGGCGCTGGCTGTACGCCGCGCTGGAGCGGCAGAACAGGTTGCATGTCTTCTCCATGGCGGGGGGCCAGGTGACCGCGGAGCCGGTCTTCGTGCGCGACACATTGAAGGACTCGAAGAAGGTGCTGGGCCACCAGATGGTGGGCACCGTGCACGTGCACCCGAACGGGAAGTTCGTCTATGTCGCCAACCGCTGCAGCGACACCGAGCCCTTTACCGGCAGGAAGGTGCATGCGGGCGGGGAGAACAGCCTGGCCGTGTATGCCATCGACCCGGACACCGGCGAGCCCACCCTGATCCAGCACGCCGAGATGCACAGCATCCACGTGCGCACCTTCGCCATCGACCCCAGCGGGCGCATGCTGGTGGCGGCCAGCATATCCGCCATGGATGTGCGCGATGGCGCAGGCACTGCGATCAAGCCGGCCTGCCTAACCACCTATCGCATAGCCGCCAATGGCAAGGTGGAATTCGTTAATTACTACAACGTCGAAACCGGCGGCGACCGCAGGATGTTCTGGATGGGCATGGTGTCAGTGGGCGCTTAGCAGTCCCGACGGCGCGGCGAATGAGCGGCGCAGTCGTGGAAGAAGGGGGTTAGTTTTCGTGTAGGGTTCAGCCAATGCCTGATTGATACAGCCCGGGCACGAACTACGCCGGAGCAGGTTTCACAGTTCAGTCAGATACTTAAGCAGAGAGGCGCCGGAATCTGCGGGAGCAGGTTTTGGCGAAGCGTCGCAGAACACTGATTGCATGAATTTTTTTCGGGTATGCCGGCTTTTATCCGTTCAACCGGATTGAAACACAGAGCGTCGACAAAGACGCCAGCTATGGATGACGTGATCGAGATTGTGGCCTTCGAGGCCCGCCATCGCACCGAAAACAGCTGGCTCAGCTTTATCCGCTGACCATGCACCTTTGCGCACCGAGGCTAGGCTGGTGGCGGGCGAAGCATTCGTCGGATAGGCAACGGCAGGCGTTCCAGATTCGCAGCATTAAGGTCAACTCGGACAAGGCAACCAAAGCGAGGACAAACGATGAATGGATTCAGGAAGACAATCAACACACTGCTCACCGCAATGTTCTCGTGCTCCGTTCTCGTGGCCGCCAACGTGGGGGCCCAGTCCTATCCGGTAAAGCCTGTACGCATCCTTCTGGGATACGGTACCGGAGGCTCCACGGATACTACGGCGCGACTCGTAGCGCAGCAACTGACCGAGCACTTGGGCCGGCAGTTCTTGGTTGAAAACCGCCCCGGCGCCACAGGAACGATCGCGCTGGATCTGGTCGCCAAAGCGCCGCCTGATGGTTACACGACCATCGTGATCGCCGCTGCGGACACCATCGTGCCGACTATCCGAAACGATCTGCCGTACAACCTTGAAAAAGATTTTTCGCCCATCGCCTACATCACGTACTCGCCGTACCTTCTGGTTGCACATGTAGGCGTGCCGGCGGACGATCTCAAATCTCTCATTGCTTACGCGCGCGCCAATCCTGGCAAGTTGAATTACTCATCCTCGGGCGTTGGCAGTTCCGCTCACATTGCCGGTGAGATGATGAACATTGCCGGCAAACTGTCGATTACTCACATCCCGTACAAGGGCTCGGCGGAAGGCGCTGCTGCCATCGCCAGTGGCGACGTACAGTTGAGTTTTCCCAGCGTAACCGGCGCAATGAGCATGCTCAAGGCAGGAAGGATCAAGGCCATCGCCGTGACCAGTGCTCATCGCTCGGCGCTAGCCCCCAATGTGCCTACCATGAACGAATCGGGATTGCCCGGCTTTGTGAGGACAGGTTGGTACGGCATGCTGGGACCCGCTGGCATGCCCAGGGACATCGTGAATAAGCTTAACTCCCTCATCGGAGAAATAGTTACCAAGCCGGATGTGAAAGACCTGCTTTTCAAGCAAGGCCTGGAATCAGAGCGCATCACACCCGAGCAGTTCGCCGCGCTCATCAAGCGCGAAATCGAGCAGAACAGGGAAGTCGTCAAAGCGGTCAATCTGAAACCCAACTGATGAATCGAAGCGTGGCACTCCGTGACAGCCCTCAGGGTCAGCTCCAGTATGTCTGAGCTAGCGGCCCGTGAACTTAGGGCTGCGCTTTTCGATGAATGCGCGCATGCCTTCCTTCTGATCTTCGGTGGCATACAGGAGCTGGCTCGCGCGCATTTCCAGGGCAAGGCCGACTTCGAGCGGAGCGTCAATGCCCGCGACTAGAACGGCCTTCGCCTGCTGTACCGCAAGCGGAGCGAGCCTCGATATCTGGCCTGCCAGTTCAATGGCGGTGCTCTCCACCGCGTCGTCGTGCGTCACTGCGCTCACCACGCCCATATCAAACGCCTGCTGGGCAGTGAACTGTTTCGCCGTGAGAATGTGGAACAGCGCCCGCTGCTTTCCGGCGATACGCGCAAAGCGCTGCGTACCTCCGCTGCCGGGAATCACGCCAAGGCCCAACTCCGGGAGGCCGAATTTGGCCGATTCGCCAGCGACGATAATGTCGCACATCAGGGCAGTCTCAAATCCACCCCCCAGCGCATATCCGCGCACGGCTGCGATCAGAGGTTTGCTGCAGCCTGCGATGGAGCGCGCGAGACGATTTTTCTCGGTATCGCTGTGCATCTTCTCCACCGGATTCATCGTAACGCGCTCCTTGATATCGGCGCCCGCGGCGAATGACTTGGCATCCCCGGCCAGAATGATGCATAGCACTTCAGAAGAGCCCCCGAACTCGTCTATGCGACGGGAAAGCTCCAGGCGCACTTCCATGTTCAGTGCGTTCCGTGCCTCAGGCCTATGGATGCGCAACAGGCGAACACCTGGAGCAGGCGCCTCAACCAGAACAACGGCAGATGACGATCTTTCTGGTGTTAAAGACATGATCGGCTTCCTGAAAAGATTAAGGCAATGCTGGTTCACAAAGTAGCACGAGTCCGACTGCTGTTGCCTGGTCTGGCGAGACATTTCGCCTGCGCTTTCCCAGACACTTCCAGGATTCGGGAACATTCACTCTCAAACCATCTCATGCCATGGAGATTCTAAATGAACAGCCCGTCCTCATCTATTGCAGCCCCTCTTTTTGCCGGTGTAAAGGTGCTCGCGGTTGCCCGCATTGTCGCCTCGCCCTCCTGCGCGATGCATCTCGCCCTCAATGGTGCAGACGTCATCACGATTGAGAATCCTGAGGAAGGGGACTCCCAGCGTTACTCCGAGAACCGCAAGGAATTCATGAACGGCATGGCGCGGGGCTTTTTGAGTTTTAACGTCAACAAGCGGTCCCTGACGCTGGCCATAAACACACCAGAGGGCCAGGAATTATTCAAGCGCCTAGCCCTGGATGCGGACGTCGTGCTCGAAAATCTGCGCACCGGGAGTATGGCCAAGTATGGGCTCGGCTACGAGGACCTCAAACGCATCAATCCAGGCATCATTTACTGCTCCATTACCGGTTTCGGACAAACAGGACCTAAGGCGCATGATCCCGGTCTTGATGACGCCATTCAGGCAGCAAGTGGCATGATGAGCACGACCGGCACGCCGGAAAGTGGCCCCCTCAAGACTGGCGGCACGGTCGTGGATCATAGCTCGGCTTATGTCGCCGCATTCGCCATTGCCGGCGCGCTGTACCAGCGATCCAGGACTGGCAAGGGACAGGCCATAGACGTGTCCATGCTGGAAGTTGCAATGACGCTCATAACCAATGAGGTCACGCGCGCAGCGAGTAATGGCGAGAATCCGTCGCTCGTAGGAAATGGGACGAACCGGCAACGCTATATCACCAACTCTTTCAGGTGCAAGGAAGGCCATATCATGATCGTGGCGAGGGCCGAAAACCTTCGCCAGCGGCTCTACCGATCAATAGACCGCATGGATATCCCTGAGGATCCCAGGTTTGCCACACCGGATTTGTGCCGGCAGAACATCAAGGAACTGGACGCCGAAGTGCAAAAAGCCATTCTGACGCGGACTGCTGCGGAGTGGGAAGACCGGCTGAACAGGGATGGCGTGGCCGCCATGCGCATTCTGAAAGTCACGGAGGCAGTCGAGAGTCCGCAAATAGCGGCACGAAAATTCCTTCACCGCTTCGAGGCGGAGCCTTCCATCAAGCTGCCTTCCTACACTATCCCGACAGCGCCTTACCGGCTATCGGAGAGCCCGACCAGGGTGCACCGGCGCGCTCCGCTGCTGGGAGAGCACACAGCAGAAATCTTGGCCGATCTGGGGCTGAGCCAGGAAACAATTGCTGACTTCCGGAAGAGGAAAATCGTGTAGCGAGTGCGGTGCTGTCTCAGTCCCCAGGACTGGATGTTGGCGTCCCGGATGATTAAGGTGACGGGACAATGTAGGGCTCGAATCGTCACGAATCGTTATCGAGAGCAGAGAATTGTCATCAGACACCACGCAGATTGACCCCTTGTCGGCCCCGACGATATAGTCGTGCATGGAGAAGAAGTAGTTTCAATTTCCTAGCGCGGCCTAGCTGATTCGAAGTCCGGAATAATCCGAGAAGATAACCCAAATCCAGACCGGAACAGCATACGGGGTGAGTCGCAGAAATGCACTTCTAACAGAGGAGAAGTCCATGGCTTTGGAGATCGTCAAGACCGGATGCGCACTGGGTGCGGAGCTCAGGGGGGTAGACCTGACCCAGCGACTCGAAGATGATATGGTCTCGCAGATACGCTTGGCGCTGCTTGAACATGAGGTGATTTACTTTCGCGGGCAGATGATCAGCGATGAGGATCAGATCCGCTTCAGCAGCTACTTCGGCGGCCTGCGCCGGCTGAAGCGCGTCAATGCCCTGCATCGACGGTTACCGGAAATTTTCCTGGTGTCCAATATTCTGGAAAACGGCGAGCCCATCGGCTTGCCCGATGCGGGCATTTTCTGGCACACCGATGGCGCCTATCTTGAAAGCCTGCCCTTCGCCTCGGTGCTGCGTGCCATCGAGGTTCCGCACCAGGATGGCAAGCCCCTGGGCGACACGGTATTTGCCAGCATGACCGCTGCGTATGATGCCCTGCCCGGGGCCATGAAAAAACGCCTGGATGGCCTGCGGGCCGTGCAGAGCATTTCCTTGCGCTACGAGAAGACCGAGAAAATCGGCATCAGGAAAGGCACCCCCGCTGCGGTGATCACTACCGCACCCGAGGCCATCCATCCGGTGGTACGAGCGCATCCGGTAACGCGGCGAAAGTGCATCTTCGTGAGCCAGGGTTACACCAAGAAGATCCTCGACATCCCCGATCAGGAAAGCGAGGAACTGATCGCCGAACTGGCCGCATACTGCGTCGAGCCGCGCTTTCAGTACCGGCACAGTTACCAAGTCGATGATCTCGTAATGTGGGACGACTCCTCCACCCAGCATAAGGCCACCTTCGATTATGCTCTGCCGCAGCGCCGGCTGATGCACAGAACCACCATCGGTGATCTTGCCTGACTTTTTCTAATGCCTGCAGGCTGTATTTCGTGAGCTGCAGCAATTCGGTTCTGGAGGGAGGTGTAATGAATGGAAAGTGGATTGTTACCCTGTCGCTGCTGGCTTGCGCTATGGCGGCGGATCAGTCCCTGGCGCAGAATTTTCCGGCCAGGCCGATCACCTTGCTAATTCCCTTTCCGCCGGGTACGGGCAATGACGTGGTGGGCCGCGTCATCGGCCAGAAGATGTCCGAGAGCATGGGCCAGCCGGTGCTTGCCGACAATCGCATCGGTGCAACAGGCAGCATTGCTGTGGAGGCGGTTAAAAACGCAGCCCCAGACGGATATACCCTGCTCGTGGCCAGCAGCAGCTTTGCCATCAACCTCTATGCAACCCGGGTGACCTACGAGTTGGCGAGTTTCACTCCTGCGGCCATGGTGGGACGGGCGCCATTCACGCTGAACGTGCCGCAGGGCCTGCCGACAAGATCGCTCAGGGAGTTTGTTGCCTATGCCAAGGCCAGGCCCGGTCAGTTGAGCGCCGCTTCCGGTGGCAATACGACAACCGGTTTCTTCCTTGCCGAATTGCTCAAGAAGGCAGCAGGGTTGGATATTGTGCTGGTCGCCTACAAGGGGTCTACGCTGGCCGTTTCTGACCTCATGGCTGGCCGCATCCACCTGATGTTCGCCCCCATGGTCACCAGCATCCCCCCGTACAAGACCGGCAAGATCCAGGTGCTCGGTGTGACAGGATCACGGCGTAACAGCATTATTCCGGATGTCCCCACTTTCATTGAGATGGGGTTTCCCATGCTGGACATTCCAAGCTGGTATGCCTTTCTCGCTCCGGCGGGTACCCCCCGGCCAGTCATCGGCAAGCTGAACGCCGAAATCAACAAGGCGCTGGCCAATCGGGAAGTGAACGATCAGTTCACCAATGTGGGGATCGAGCCCAGCATCAACTCCCCCGAAGAATCGGATGCCTTTCTCAAGGCTGACGCATTGATGTGGTCGCGCGTGGTCAAGGCGTCCGGCATCAAGGTGGAATAGGAATCGGGCAAGTCCGATCAGTCGCACGGGCAACTCTTGGCGTCGATCTGTCACTGGTACTGATTAAGATAAGATCGGCAATGGTGATGGCCGGCGGCGCGAAGTTGTTGGTCAGGAACATCAGCCGTTTGCCGGTCTTGTGCGACACCCGGACCTCGATGCCTCCATCTCGCAATGATCATAGGCGGCTCAGCGGGGTGGATTCGTGTTGGCATGTGGTGAGCCGAACACCGGCATAAGCGTTACCCAACATACGTGCTAGACTTTTTCGACAATAAGCAGACAAGCGGGCCGAAAGCTCCCGCCGCTGATCAGCTGCAAAACCATCCGTCTTACGCAACACACGATTTCATCCGAAGTCCTTTTCTGAAGTCCTTGCGGCAACAGGAGGTGTGTCATGCGATTCGATATGCATTCCGCTGGTGTGGTGGTATCGGCACTTTGTTTCTCGCTGGCTTCAGGCTCGGCATCGGCCCAACCGACCGGCGCCTCCGCTTATCCGAACCGGCCAGTTCGGCTGGTTGTGCCGGTGGCACCCGGAGGGGGGCAGGATTCCGTTTCCCGCATTCTGGCGCCAGTACTGAGCGAAGCCGTGGGGGCCTCGTTCTTTGTCGACAACCGTCCTGGTGCAGGGCAGACGCTGGGAATGGATTTCGTCGCGAAGGCGCCCCCTGACGGCTATACGCTCTTGGTGGCCGGCGCCGCTTTCACCATCGCGCCGTTCACCTTTTCCAGCGTGCCCTTCGATATTGCCCGGGATTTTGCCCCTATCAGCCAGATCGCCTTCCAGCCGCTGTTCCTGGTCATCCATCCCTCTCTTAAAATCAATACGCCGCAGGAACTGGTCGCAATGGCCAAGGCGCGACCGGGGGAGTTGAATCTTGGCTTGGGTGATCCGGGCGGCTCTGGTGCCATGGCGGGGGAGATATTCAAAACGGTCACCGAAACCCAAATGGTGTCGGTGCCCTACAAGAACGGGCCGTCAGGCCTGATGGCACTCATGACCAATGAAGTGCAGGTGCTGTTTACCACCCCCACCAGCGCCATTCAGCATTTCAAGAGCGGCAAGCTGAAAATGCTGGCCACCACGGGCAAGGAACGCGCTGCCTACCTGCCTGATGTTCCCACGCTGCCGGAAATGGGCATCAACGGCGTGGATGTCGGTCCCTGGCAGGGGCTGGTGGCCCAAGCCAGGCTTCCAGCCGCCATCATTGACAGGTTGCACAAGCTGGTGGTGGATGCGTTGCAACTGCCCGCGGTACGCGAGCGACTGGCCACATCGGGGGCAGATACCATCATCGGCAGCACGCCCAGGGAATTCGCCGACGTCATCAGTCGGGAACTGGTGCAGAACAGCAGGGTGATCAAGGCAGTCGGGATCAAGGTGCAGTGACCAGGCATGACAACTGCAGTGGGCCGGCATTACAGGGGAGAGAGCATGGCGGTTGATTACGAAAAGCTGATGCAATACCGGATTCCGGAACTGGAGCAGACCTGGACCAAGCGCGACACCATCCTCTACGCGCTCGGACTCGGACTGGGCGCCGATCCCATGGATCAGGATCAGCTCAAGTTTGTCCAGCCCAGGGGCTTGCAGGCATTGCCCACCATGCCGGCCATCATGTGTGTGCCCTACCAGTGGCTGAAGAGCGCCGGTATCGGCATGAGCGGCAACAGCCTGCATGGCGAGCAGACCTTTGTCATCCACAGGCCGATTCCGGTGGAAGGGACTTTTGTGGCTCAGCCGCGTGTGGTCCAGGTGGTGGACAAGGGGGCCGGTGGCGGCATGCTGGTGGTGACCGAACGCGAGATCCGCGAGAAGGCAAGCGGCGATGTCATCTGCACGGCGAGCACCACGACCTTCTGTCGCGGCGATGGCGGTTTCGGCGGTCCCACGATACCCCTGAAGGAGCCGCACAGGCTTCCTGACAGGGCGCCAGACATCGTCGTTGACCAGCATATCCTGCCGCAGGCGGCTTTCATCTATGCCTTGAGCGGTGATCCCAATCCATTGCATGTGGATCCGGAAGCTGCCCGCAAGGCCGGATTCACCCGTCCCATCCTGCATGGGCTGTGTGCGTTCGGCATGGCGGGATACGCCATTCTCAAGAATTGCTGCGGACATGACTCGACACGGCTCAGAAGCATGTCCGTGCGGTTTGCGGCCCCGCTATATCCCGATGAAACACTGCGCACGGAAATCTGGCGGGGAGAGGGAGAGGTTTCCTGGCGCGCAATCCTGCCCAACCGCGAAAACAAGGTGGTCCTGAACAATGGTCATGCGTGTATAGGAAACTGAAACCACCTTTTTCCCATGCGCAACATTAGTGCCGGGCCGATAGGCGGTTGAATCGCGCGACGTTCAGTAAAAATTCCCCGCTCTTGATAAGCACTCGCCCCCGGAATCGCCCCGATTTGCTGCACTTTGACGCAGTTTCCCGCTTCCTGCGAGCCCACGCTGCGCCGGATCGTCAGCCCTGCTGTGCTCTTCATGAGCCTCCCTCCCTCACCTTGGCAGAGCCATGTTCAGATTCTGAATCTGCCGTATGACTGGATACAATACCCCTCTTTCCTTTCATCGCGCCCATTCTCCTAGCTCCGTAAAAGGCCATGCAAGGCGAATTGGCGTATTTCACAACGGCGCCTGAAAAGCGGAAGTCGATCCCTGCATGAGCATGTTCTCCAGAATCCTTTCCACTCCCATCGATTGGGACACCGCCGACACACCGCAAAAGCTCGCATCCCTGGAGCGCCTGCCGGCCGATGACCCGATGCTCGCGAAGCTGGCCATCGAGGAGGGCGACCCGAGCGTGCGCCAGCGCGCGATCGAGCGCATGCCCGCACCGGCCCTCTGGGATCTGGTGGCAACCGTGCACGCGGGCGACGAGGATGTGCTGGCTGCGCGGCTGATGGCCGGGCTCGACGCGGACACCAGCACCACCGCGGGTCTGCCGGGTGCGGTGACACATGCCCCCGCGGCACTGCGCGTGGCGCTGGTGGCGCATGCGCAAAACGAGGCGCTGGCATTGGCACTGGTGGGTTCGCTGGAACAGGATGGCGCGCGCGCCAGCGTGGCCAGGGGCAAGGGCCCCATGGGCGCACGCAGCGCCGCCATTCGCGCCATCGACGACATCGGCCTGCTCGATGCGCTCGCCCTGGAATATCGCGACAAACAGCGCAGCCTGTATCGCGCCGCCCATGACCGCGCCGAATGGCTGCGGGCTGCGCAGGCTGCGCGCGCGCAACTGGAAGCACTATGCGTCCGCCTGGAAGCCCTGATCGCACAGGAGCAGCTCAACCTGACGGCCGTCATCCATGCCGAGCGCGAGTACCAGTCGATCACGCCACAACCCGACGATGCAGGCAGTGACGGCCTGCAATCGCGCTACGCGCAGGTGCTGGCGCGCGCGCGCGAACTGCTGCAGGGGCAGGCCGACACCTGGCGCAATGCCGAACGGCTCAGGCACGAACTGGAGGCGCTTGCGGAGCGCTCGAATGCCGACGAGTCGGTGACGCCTGAAGGGCTCGCCGCCGTGGTTGCCGCTCGCGAGACCTGCGCGGCACGCCTGGTTGAAGCCAGCTTCGATGCGCTGCCGCGCGAGCGCGAGCAGCTCCGGACAGCCATTGAAAGGTTGGGCGAACGTCACGCCGTGCTCGCCATCGAATGCCAGGCACGGACCATCGCCCACAGCCGTATCGAGGCCCTGGGCGAAGACCCATCGGGGCTCACCCCGGCATGGCGCGCCGAGGTGATGCAGGCGCTGGCCATCGTGCGCCCGTCACTGCGTGCCCCACTGCAAGCCAGCGCCGATGCCCTGCTCGCCGCAGCCGCCGCGGCCAGCAGCCAGCAACAGCAGGCCGAGCGCGCCGCGGTGCTGCAGGTTCGCACCGAATTCGAAGCACTGCTGCGCCAGATGGAGCAATGCCTGGACAAGGGGCAGCACCAGCAGGCAGCCGAAGTGGTCGAGCAGTTCAGATTGCGGCGCGAAGCAGCGGGAGGACAGGCCTTGCCGCCGGCGCTTGAGTTCCGGCTCAAGCGCAGCCAGGACCGCCTGACCAAGATGACCGACTGGAAGCGCTTCGGTGACGTGCAGGCGCGCGAAGCGCTCTGCCGTGAAGCCGAAGCACTGGCCAAGCGCGTCCGTCGTCAAGCACCGCAGACAGTGGATGCATCGACGGCATCGGACGGATTTCAAGCCCCGCTGGAAAGCTTCCTGTGGCCGGTATCGCCAACCGCGCCGGCCGAGGCAGACTCCACCGGGCTTCAGATCCCGGAAGCCGACAACATGCCCGCATCCGGGCAAGACGGTGCAACGGATCTCACCGAGGCAGCCCCGCAGGCAGAACCGACATCCGGCACCGGCGAAACCAGCTCCGACCCCACCGGATCGGGCGACGAGACCACCGATGGCGATGCCGAACCGGTAATGGCCGGCGAGCCGCAGGCACCGCAGTCCGATGAGGCGATGTCCCCCGAAGCCATCGCCCAGGCGGTGCGCGAACTGCAGACGCGCTGGCAGAAGCTGGATGCGGGCAAGAGCGCGTCCTCCAAAGGGCTGTGGCAACGCTTCCGCCGCGCCTGCGACCAGGCCTACGCACCCGCACGCAAGCATTTCGAGGCGCTCGAACAGGAGCGCTCGCAGAACGCCGAGCAGAAGGCAGCCCTGCTGGAACGCCTGGCTGCGTTGAATGATCGCATCGTCGATGGCGTGGACTGGGGCCGCGTCCTGACCGAACGGGGCGCGCTGGTGCGCGGCTGGTTCGAGGGCGGCAGCCTGCCGCGCAAGCAGTCGCGCGAGATGATGAAACGCTTCGATACCCTGAGCCGGGACATCGATACCAAGCTGGAAGCGCGCCGGCAGGCCGAACGCGTGCGCCGGCGGGCCCTGATCGAGCAGGCCAGAGCCATCGCCGAGCGGCCGGCTGACGGGGCCAGCATGGCCTCGATGATCGCACTGCAAAAGCAGTGGCAGGAAGGCATGAAGGGGGTCATCCGCCTCAAGACCGGCGAGGACAAAGCCCTGTGGGACTCGTTCCGGTCCGCAGGCTCAACGCTGTTTGGCAAGCGTGACGCCGAGAAAGCCGCGCAGCATGCCGAGCGGGACGCGCAACTGGGCGAGCGGCGCGCCATCATCGATGAGATGCAGGCACAGGCCCGGAGCAACGATGCCGCCGCCATACGGCGAGGCATGGACGAAATCGGCGCGCGCTGGCAGGCCCTGCCCTGGCCCGAGCGCAGGCCCCTGCGCGAGGTGGAGCAGCAGTTTGCTGCGGCCCGGAAGACGGCCCAGGACCGGCTCGGCGAGATTCGCAACGAAGCCGCAAACCAGCAGCGCGCCGCCGCCATGGCCCGGCTGGATAGGGTGGAAAAAGCGGAACAATTGCTGGTCAGTGGTGGTACACCTAACCTCGACGCCGTGCGTGCCGGATTGCAGGATTCGCTCGCCGAAGGTGAAAAGCTGGACGCCCGCGTGACCGCCCGCCTGGCCTCGCTGGAGGCGGCCATCAAGGCCGGCCCCGACGCCTGGCGCGCCGACGCCGGCAAACACAAGGCCGAGCGCGATGCCCTGCTGCTGGAACTGGAAATCGTGCTCGAGCTGCCCTCCCCGCCGGACCTGTCCGGCGAGCGGCGCATGCGCATGCTCAAGCGCCTGGCCGAAAGCAAGAATTCGCGGGCTACACCACCACTGATGCCCCCCGGCGTGCCGCAGGCGGTGGAGCACCTGCTGGCCATGCCCATGGCGACCTCGGGCGTGGAACAGCGGGTCGATGCGGTCCTCAGGGCAGCCGGCAAAAACCGCAAGTAGGCTTGCCGGGGGTCGGCCCCGCAGCTCGATCCCTGTAGGTCTTTTTCCGATAGCCTTTGTGGAAAAAACCTGCTGGCTTCGCGCCGCCTGCTTGCGCTAGAATTGCGCCTTCCTGAGGAGCGTTGCGACAGCCGCGAGGTCATCACCCGCGAACTGCCAGGCTCGGGAAATCGACGGCTTATCCAGCCCCGATACCGCAACGGCGCTCACGAACTCTTTTCTGAAAGGAGGGCGTGATGAGCGCCGTACCCAAGACCACTGTTGCACCCAATGATTTCGTCGTTGCCGACCTGTCGCTTGCCGATTGGGGCCGCAAGGAAATCGCCATTGCCGAAACGGAAATGCCCGGCCTGATGGCAATCCGCGAGGAATACGCCGCCACCCAGCCGCTGCGCGGCGCCCGCGTCACCGGCTCGCTGCACATGACCATCCAGACGGCCGTGCTGATCGAGACCCTGAAGGCGCTCGGCGCCGAAGTCCGCTGGGCTTCCTGCAACATCTTCTCCACCCAGGACCACGCTGCCGCTGCCATCGCCGCGGGCGGCACGCCGGTGTTTGCCATCAAGGGCGAAACGCTGGAGGACTACTGGGACTACACCCATCGCATCTTCGAATGGCCCAATGGCCAGCTGACCAACATGATCCTCGATGACGGTGGCGACGCCACGCTGCTGCTGCACCTGGGCACGCGTGCGGAGAAGGACCTGTCCCTCATCGCCCATCCCTCGAGCGAAGAGGAAACCTTCCTGTTTGCCTCGATCAAGAAGAAGCTGGCCACCGACCCGACCTGGTATTCCAAGCGCCTCGCCGCCGTGAAGGGCGTGACCGAAGAAACCACCACCGGCGTGCACCGCCTGTACCAGATGCACAAGGAAGGCAAGCTCGCCTTCCCGGCCATCAACGTCAACGACTCGGTGACCAAGTCCAAGTTCGACAACCTGTATGGCTGCCGTGAATCCCTGGTGGACGGCATCAAGCGCGCCACCGATGTCATGATCGCCGGCAAGGTGGCCGTGGTGTGCGGCTACGGCGATGTGGGCAAGGGCTCGGCCCAGGCCCTGCGTGCCCTGTCGGCGCAGGTGTGGGTCACGGAAGTCGACCCCATCAACGCACTGCAGGCCGCCATGGAAGGCTATCGCGTGGTGACCATGGACTACGCCGCAAGCAAGGCCGACATCTTCGTCACCGCCACCGGCAACTTCCATGTGATCACGCATGAGCACATGAAGGCCATGAAGGACCAGGCCATCGTCTGCAACATCGGCCACTTCGACAACGAGATCGACATCGCCTCGCTGGAGCAGTACCAATGGGAAGAGATCAAGCCCCAGGTCGACCATGTAATCTTCCCTTCGGTTGACGGAAAAGCGGGCAAGCGCATCATCATGCTGGCCAAGGGACGCCTGGTAAACCTCGGCTGCGGCACCGGCCATCCTTCCTACGTGATGAGCTCGTCCTTCGCCAACCAGACCATCGCCCAGATCGAACTGTGGACCGAAGCGCAGAAGCAGTCGGGCAAGTACCCGGTGGGCGTGTACGTCCTGCCCAAGCACCTGGACGAGAAGGTCGCGCGCCTGCAGCTGAGGACGCTGAATGCGCAACTGACCGAACTGTCCGATGCCCAGGCGCGGTATATCGGGGTGGACAAGTCGGGTCCGTACAAGCCCGACACATATCGGTATTGATAATGCGTGAGGAGTGAGGGGTAAGGAGTGAGGAGGAAACACCACGATCTCATGGCGTGGCAACACGCCATGGATCTAGTGACTTCCGTCTACAGACTCTACAGACTGACCCTGAACTTCCCTCGCCACGAACAATACGGTCTGACAAGCCAGATTCAACGGGCGTCAGTATCCGTCCCAAGCAATATCGCCGAAGGAATGGCGCGCTAGTCCAGCAAGGAAACCCTGCACTTTCTTGGCATTGCACGCGGATCTCTCAGCAAACTTGAAACTCAGCTGTTGGTCGCCCGAAATTTGGGTTACGTGAAGGAAGGCGCAGATGCGGTTTTACAGAATGTCGAGACACTATTTGGTTTGCTGGGTGGCCTGATCAAGTCAATCCGTGCCCGCACCTGAAGACGCCCACCCCTCACTCCTCACTCCTCACTCCCAAATGAAATCCCAACGCACTCACCCACACAACTTCAGCTTCGAATTCTTCCCGGCGAAGACCCCCGCGGGCGAGGAGAAACTGCGCGCCACCTGGGAACAGCTGGCACAGCTGAAACCAAAATTCTTCTCGGTCACCTTCGGCGCCGGTGGCTCGACGCGCGACCGCACCCTGGGCACGGTGCTGGAGATCCAGGCCGGTGGCAGCCAGGCGGCGCCGCACCTGTCCTGCATCGGCTCCACGCGCGAGGACATCGCTGCGATCCTCGACCTGTACAAGTCCAAGGGCGTGAAGCACATCGTGGCGCTGCGCGGCGACCTGCCCTCAGGCTCGGCCGACGTGGGCGAGCTGCGCTACGCCAACGAACTGGTGAGCTTCATCCGCGAGCGCACCGGCAGCCACTTCCACATCGAGGTGGCCTGCTACCCCGAATTCCATCCGCAGTCGAAGAACGCGCAGGAAGACCTGGCCAATTTCAAGCGCAAGGTGGAGGCCGGCGCCGACTCGGCCCTCACGCAATACTTCTTCAATGCCGACTGCTACCTGCGCTTTGTCGATGACTGCGAGCGCATGGGCCTTTCCCTGCCCATCGTGCCGGGCATCATGCCGATTGCCAATTTCTCCCAGCTGGCACGCTTCTCGGAAGCCTGCGGCGCGGAGATCCCGCGCTGGCTGAGGCTGAAAATGCAGGCCTATGGCGAGGACACCGCTTCACAGCGCGCCCTCGGCCTGGATGTGGTCACCGCCCTGTGCGAACGCCTGCTGGCCGAAGGCGCCCCGGGCCTGCACTTCTACACCATGAACCAGGCCGACCTCACCACCGAAGTATGGCGGCGCCTGGGGTTGTAAGCACTGCTTATTATTATCAATTATTGATACCAGGCTTTATCTCTAAAAGGCCTGTAGCGATATTGTGATCAGGACTCCCGCTGGAAGTAACAACCCCCGCGATGAGTTTGCCGACTACGTGGTGGACTTGTTCGCACCGCTGGGCCGGATTTCAGCCAGACGCATGTTCGGCGGTCATGGCATTTTCTGCGGCGGTCGCATGTTCGCCCTCATCGCCAGCCAGACGCTGTATTTCAAGACCGACGAGACCAGCCGGCACCATTTCGAGCAGGCCGGCAGCCAGCCCTTCGTCTACACCTCACGCAGTCGCCCGGTCACGTTGTCCTACTGGAGTGCGCCCGGAGAAGCCATGGAATCCCCGCCGCAAGCACTGCAGTGGGCACGCCTCGCCCTCGACGCCGCCCTGCGTCAGCCGCTGCGCACCGCGTCACCCTCGGCACGACGCACCACCTCCGGCCGCGTCACCCGGAAGAAGTAGACCGCCACAGCCAGCCCGGCCAGGCTCATGCCGGCAATGGCGCCGGCCCAGAAGCCCTGCGCACCCATCGGCGGATGCAGACCCAGCCAGGCAAGGTCCAGACTGCCCAGGCCCAGCTGATAGCCACCGGCCAATCCAACGCACCACAGCCCGATGCCATAGATGAGCATGGGCACCACGGTGCGCTTGTAGGCGCGCAGCACATTCACCGTGATGGCCTGCACTGCATCGAAGAGATGGTAGCCGGCGACGAAGACCAGCAGCGCGGCGGCGCCCGCTTGCACCTGGGCATCGATGCTGTAGAGCGCAGCCAGCGTTTGCGACGCCAGCGCGATCGAAGCGGCCACCACACAGGCGACCAGCACACCCATGGCCAGGCTGATCAGGCCGGTGCGGCGTGCCAGCGCGTACTCGCGCGCGCCCAGCGCCTGCGCCACCAGCACCCCCGAGGCATTGCCCAGCGCCAGCGGCAGCATGAAGCACATGGCCGCGAGATTGGCGGCGATCTGGTGCGAGGCGGATGCTGCAGCACCCAGTCGCGCGATGAACAGCGACATGAAGGTAAAGGCAGTGACATCGACCATGAAGGTCACGCCGATGGGCAGGCCCAGCGACACCAGTTGCCACAGGTCATGCCGGCGCGGCCACGACCAATGAGCGAACACCCCGTAGGCCTGATAGGACGGCTGGCGCGCGCACCACAGCCAGGCGACACCGCACACCAGCCAGGACACCACGGTGGTGGCCAGCGCACAGCCGGCTGCGCCCATGGCCGGCACGCCCAGACCACCGTGGATGAACCACCAGTTGAGCGGAATCTTCAACGCCAGTCCGGCCAGGTTGAGCATCATCACCACGCGTGGCCGTGAAATCGCCGTGGAGTACCCGTAGAAAATGCGGAACAGCATGGCCGTGGGCACGCCCCAGGCCATGATGGCGAGGAACTCGCGCACCTTGATCTCCACCTCCGGCGCCGGACGGCTGAGCGCAATGAAGGCCCCGGGGAAACGGTAGATGAGGATGGCCACCACGGCCAGCATCAGCGACAGCCACGCGGCCTGGCGCACCTGCTCGCCGATGTCGCCCTTGCGGCCGGCGCCGAACAGGCGTGCGGCGATGGGTGTCAGCGCCAGTTGCACCCCCATCAGCGGACCGAACACGCTGAAGAAGATGGCCCCGCCGATGCCGACGGCGGCCAGATCCTCGGTGCTGTAGCGGCCGGCCATGAGCGTGTCGATGAGGCCATGCGCCATCACCGCCAGTTGCGCAATCAGCACCGGCCAGCCCAGGCGGAACAGGTCCGGGACGATGCGGCGCATGGCCTGCAGGGTTTGCCCGGAATGCATCGCAGCCCTCCCCGCTCAGGCAGGCACCGGGCGGATGCCAAGCACCTCCGCCCAGGCCGCAGCCACCACCGCTGGCAGGTAGTGCGCATCCACCCGCTGCTGGCCGGCGGCGATGCGCGCCAGCACCTCGCGTGGATGCACCAGCGCCCAGTCAAGGCCGTCCTCCAGCCGCTCGCCGATCCAGGCGCTGTCGCGGAACTCCCAGTAGCTGGGCACCCCGCTGGCCACCACCAGGCGGCCCGCCTGCAGGCTTTCGGTCAGCCGGTTGGCACTGGCCGCTATGCGATAGGGATCGGCCGGATCACTGGGCAGGAACACCAGGTCACACCCGGCCAAGGCTGCTGCCAACACGTCAGGCGACCAGGGCGTGAAGCCCAAGGTCAGTTCACCGCCGGCAGCAGGACTCCAGCGTGCGAGGTCGGCCTCGATCTCCGGCAAGGGCGCACTGACCAGCCGGAGTTCAATGCCTATGCCGCCGCGCGCATACGCTTCGAGGCGTGGCAGCCAGGGCCGCAGATAGGCGTAATTCGCGCCGAACCACAGCAGCGTCAACTGCCCCGAAGCCCTGCGCAGCCACCCTGCCCCGCGCGCCTGCGGAGCGAACCGCGGCGGTCGCCGCAGGCCTTCCACCGGATCGGCGATGACCACGGCTTCGCGTCCTGCATGCGTGGCGATGATCTCGGCCATGGCTGGCGAATTGGCCACCACCACGTCCGCCAGTTTCAGCAGTTCGAGCAGGCCGCCCGAGAGGGGCTGGCCGAAGGGGTTGTCGCAGATGTCCATGACAACGCGACTGCC
The DNA here is from genome assembly GCA_947474715.1 of Betaproteobacteria bacterium. Classification (GTDB taxonomy): domain Bacteria; phylum Pseudomonadota; class Gammaproteobacteria; order Burkholderiales; family SG8-39; genus CAIYPG01. Next base: position 37,064 of record CANJJT010000015.1, on the reverse strand, counting down.
ACGCGCGGCCAGTTGCCGGGCCAGTTCGACATGCGCCTGCACATGGGCCGCATGGCGCTGCAGGACCTTGGAGAACACCACGACTTCGGAAAGCTCACCGGCACTCACCCCTTCCAGGGCAGTGGCGATGTCGAGCAGTTGATGGCTGGCCGCCACCACAGCCGTATCAGGCGAGACGGCGCCGGATTGCAGCTCGCGCACCGGCACGCCGATGCGCAGGCGCTGGCTGGCCATCCGGCTGGCGCACAGGCTGGCGGGATCCGCATCCGGGAAGCCTTCCAGGCCATCGGCAATCCAGAGTACGCGCATGGGAAAGGATGCGGCGCAAGCCACCGCAGGACATTGCTGGGAGCGGGCGATTCTACTCTGCGCCCCCTGGATACCTTGATTGCTACAGGTCGTACTGCTCGGCCTCGCCCGTCATCGCCGCGTCGATCACCTTGCGGGTGAGCTGCGGCGCGAACAATTCCATGAAGGCGTAGGTGTAACCGCGCAAGAAGGATCCGCGGCGGATGGCCACCCGGGTGGTGCTGGAGCGGAACAGGTGGCCGGCATCGATGGCCTTGAGGTGCCGATCACGCTGGGGCTCGTAGGCCATGGAGGCGACGATACCCACGCCCAGGCCCATCTCCACGTAGGTCTTGATGACATCGGCGTCGATGGCGGTGAGCACCAGATCCAGGGTCAGTCCGTGGGCAGCGAAGGCCTCGTCGATATGCGAGCGGCCGGTAAACGCAGTGTCGTAGGTGATGATGGGATGGCGCGCCAGTTCTTCCAGCGACACCCGGCCGACCTTGAGCAGCGGGTGCTTCAGCGGCACGACGATGGTGTGGTGCCAGTTGTACCCGGGCAGGGCCAGCAGTTGCGGGTAGTGATCCAGCGCCTCGGTGGCGATGGCGATGTCGGCGGTGCCCGCCAGCACCATCTCCGCCAGTTGGGGTGGGCTGCCCTGCGCCAGCACCAGTTTCACCCTGGGATAGTGCTTCTTGAACGCTGCAACCACCTTGGGCAGGGCATAGCGCGCCTGGGTGTGGGTGGTGGCCACGGTCAGGGTGCCCACCTGTTCGTCTTTGAATTCCCGGCCAACTTGTTTAAGATTCTCGGCTTCCAGCAGGACGCGCTCGATGATCTGCACCACAGCCTTGCCCGGCTCGGTCAGAGAAACCAGGCGCTTGCCCCGGCGCACGAAGATTTCCACGCCGAGCTCGTCCTCCAGTTCCCGTATCTGCTTGGACACGCCCGGCTGGGAGGTAAATAGCCGGTTGGCCGCTTCCGTGAGGTTCAAACCCTGACGTACGGTTTCGCGGACATAACGTAATTGTTGAAAGTTCATATAACTAAAAGTAGCAAGCTAATAGCTTTTAAGTCTTTTTTAGAATAAGACGAGTTTAATACGATCGGCATCCCGGTGGGAAGCCGAGCTTCTGGTTTGCACCAGCTTGCACCCGGCACCGTCGGGACGGGCACCACAGGACGTGAAGAAAGACCATGTACACCTACGACGAGATTGACCAGCAAGTGGTGGAGCAGCGTGTTGCGCAGTTCCGCGATCAGACCCGGCGTTTCCTGACCGGCAGCCTGAAGGACGACGAATTCCGCCCCTTGCGCCTGCGCAACGGCGTGTACATCCAGCGCTTCGCGCCCATGCTGCGAGTGGCCATCCCCTACGGCATGCTCTCGGCCAGGCAGTTGCGCAAGCTCGCCCACATCGCACGCACCTACGACCGCGACTACGGCCACTTCACCACGCGCCAGAACATCCAGTACAACTGGCCGAAGCTGGAGGATGTGCCCGAGATCCTCGCCGAACTCGCCTCGGTGCAGATGCACGCCATCCAGACCTCCGGCAACTGCATCCGCAACATCACCGCCGATCATTTCGGCGGCATCGCGAAAGACGAAATCGTCGACACCTTCGTCTGGTGCGAGATCCTGCGCCAGTGGTCGACCTTCCACCCCGAATTCAACTGGCTACCGCGCAAATTCAAGATCGCCGTGAACGGCGCCAGCGTCGACCGCGCCGCCACCTTCGTCCACGACATCGGCCTGCATGCCGTGAAGAGCGCCGATGGCGACATCGGCTTTCGCGTCATCATCGGCGGCGGCCTGGGGCGCACGCCCATCGTCGGCCCGGTGATCCGCGAGTTCCTGCCCTGGCAGCACCTGCTCACCTACCTGGAAGCCGCGCTGCGCGTCTACAACCGTTACGGCCGGCGCGACAACCTGTACAAGGCCCGCATCAAGATACTGGTGAAGGAACGCGGCGCCGACAAGTTCCGCGAGGAAGTCGAGGCCGAGTGGGCCAGGCTCAAGGACGGCCCCAACACCCTGACCGCCGAGGAAGTGAAGCGCGTCGAGGGCCGCTTCACCCGCCCCGACTACCAGAAGCTGCCGGAGCACGATGCGCAGGTCGAGCAACTGCTCGCCTCGAATGCCGGGTTTCGCCGCTGGCACGAGCGCAACACCTTCCCGCACAAGGTGCCCGGCTATGTCGCCGTCACCCTGTCGCTCAAGCCGACAGGCATCCCGCCCGGAGACGCCACCTCGGCGCAGATGGAAGCAGTGGCCGGCATGGCCGAGCGCTATTCCTTCGGCGAGCTGCGCGTCTCGCACGAGCAGAACCTGATCCTGTCGGACGTGCGCATGTCTGACCTGCCGCAGGTCTGGGAGGAAGCCAAGGCGCTAGGCTTTGCCATCCCCAACATCGGCCTGATCAACAACATCATCTGCTGCCCCGGCGGCGATTTCTGCGCGCTGGCCAACGCCAAATCCATCCCGGTGGCGCAGTCGATCCAGGAACGCTTCGACAACCTCGACTACCAGTACGACATCGGCGAACTGGACCTCAACATCTCCGGCTGCATGAACGCCTGCGGTCACCACCATGTCGGCCACATCGGCATCCTCGGCGTCGACAAGAATGGCGAGGAGTGGTACCAGATCGAAGTCGGCGGCAACCAGGGACAGACTCACCCGGGCGGCCGCGGCGCCTCCCTCGGCAAGGTGATCGGGCCCTCGTTTGCCCGCGCCGAAGTCCCCGACGTCATCGAACGCCTGATCCGCTGCTACCTGGACCGCCGGGACAGCGAAGCAGAGCGCTTCATCGACCTCGTCCACCGCATCGGAACCGAACCTTTCAAAGAGTACGTCTATGGAAAAGCTGATCCGCAATCGCCGCGTCGAAACCGACAACTGGCTTCTGCTTAGAAACACCCCCGACGGCAGTCCGCCCCCGGTTCCGGCTGAGGGCGACGTGATCGTGCCGCTGTCGCTGTGGCTGGCACGCAAGGATGCGCTGACCGTACGCAGCGGGCGCACCGGCGTCTGGCTGGAGAGCAAGGACTCGGCCGACGCCATCGCCGCCGACCTCGGCCGCCTGCCGCTGGTCGCCATCGAGTTCCCCTCGATTACCGACGGCCGCGGCTACTCCATCGCCAAGCTGCTGCGCGAGCAACATGGCTACCAGGGCGAAGTGCGTGCCATCGGCGCGGTGCTGAAGGATGTGCTGCTCGGCATGGCCCGCTGCGGCATTGATGCCTTTGCCCTGCGCGACGGCGAGGACACCGAAGAAGCCCTGCGCGCCTTTGACGAACTGCCTATCGCCTACCAGGCCTCGGTACTGCAGCCCCAGCCGCTATTCCGCCGCCGCGCCGCAGGCGCCTGAGACAGCCATGTTGCAGGCAGTCAAGGCCGCCACGGCCCCCTTGCCGGCGGCGCTGGCGGATAAATCCGCGGCGCTGCAGGCCCTGCTGGCGCGCATCGCGCGCGAGTATGCGCCAGCCACGCTGGCCTCCAGCCTGTCCATCGAGGACATGGTGCTCACCGATGCCATCCTGCGCGGTGGCCACGCCATCGGCATTTTCACCCTGGACACCGGGCGCATGCATGGCGACACCCTGGCCGTGATCACCGCCATCGGGCAGCAGTACGGGCATGCCATCGAGGTGTACCGGCCGCAGACTGAAGCGGTGGCACAGTACGTCACGGTGCACGGTCGCGACGCCTTCTATGAAAGCGTCGACCTGCGCAAGCAATGCTGCGACATCCGCAAGGTGGAGCCGCTGAAACGCGCGCTCTCGGGCAAGCGCGCCTGGCTGACCGGCCTGCGCCGGGAGCAATCGGCCACCCGCACCGAACTGGACGTGCAAAGCTTCGACGCCGCCAACGGCCTGGAGAAATTCAATCCGCTGGCCGATTGGCGTGAAGAAGAAGTCTGGTCCTACCTCAAGGCCCGGGAAGTCCCCTACAACACCCTCTATGAGCAGGGCTACCGCTCCATCGGCTGTGCACCCTGCTCGCGCCCGGTCACCACCAGCGAAGACGTCCGCGCCGGACGCTGGTGGTGGGAACAGCCTCTCAATGACGAGAACGGGAAGGAATGCGGCCTGCATGTGGGGACGGACGGCAAACTGGTCAGAACCAAGGTCAACGAATGAACGCAAGCGCCTTCGCCAACGCCCCCGCCCCCGCCCCCGCACCCGGCCGGGTTCTGCAGGCCCTGCCCGCCCGCAGCCACCTCGACTGGCTGGAGTCCGAGGCCATCCACATCCTGCGCGAAGTCGCCGGCGAATGCGCCAACCCGGTGCTGTTCTTCTCCGGCGGCAAGGATTCCATCGTGCTCCTGCGCCTGGCCGAAAAGGCCTTCCGCCCGGCGAAGTTTCCCTTCCCACTGCTGCATATCGACACCGGCCACAACTTCGATGAAGTGATCGCCTTCCGTGACCTGCGCGCTGCCCAGCTGGGCGAACGCCTGCTGGTGCGCTGGGTCGAGGATTCCATGAAGCGCGGCACGGTGCGCCTGCACAAGGAAAGCGACAGCCGCAATGCGGCGCAGTCAGTGACGCTGCTGGAAGCCGTCGAGGAATTGGGCTTCGATGCCGCCATCGGCGGGGCGCGCCGCGACGAGGAAAAGGCCCGCGCCAAGGAGCGCGTGTTCTCCTTCCGCGACGAGTTCGGCCAGTGGGACCCGAAGAACCAGCGTCCGGAGCTGTGGAACCTGTACAACACCCGCGTCCACAAGGGTGAGCACATGCGCGTCTTCCCCATCAGCAACTGGACCGAGCTGGATGTCTGGCAGTACATCGAGCGCGAACAGATCGCCGTGCCCGACATCTACTACTCGCACCGTCGCCCGGTGATCCGCCGCAATGGCCTGCTGGTGCCGCTGACCCGGCTGACGCCGCCGCGCGAAGGTGAAACGGTCGAGGAAGTGGCCGTGCGCTTTCGCACCGTGGGCGACATCACCTGCACCTGCCCGGTAGAGTCCCTGGCCGCAACGCCCGCCGACATCATTGCCGAGACGGCGGTCACCACCATCACCGAGCGCGGCGCCACGCGCATGGACGACCAGACCTCGGATGCCTCCATGGAACGGCGCAAGAAGGAAGGTTATTTCTGATGGGCATCGTGGGCGAGATCGAAAGACAAGGTGGGCAGGCCGCATGGCACACGGACGACCTGGGGGTGCTGCGCTTCATCACCGCCGGCAGCGTCGATGACGGCAAGAGCACGCTGATCGGCCGCCTGCTGCACGACACCAAGGCCATCTTCGAGGACCAGCTGGCCGCCGTGGCCCGCGCCTCCAGCAAACGCGGCAATACCACGATGGACCTGTCCCTGCTCACCGACGGCCTGGAGGCCGAGCGCGAACAGGGCATCACCATCGACGTGGCCTATCGCTACTTCGCCACGCCGCGGCGCAAGTTCATCATCGCCGACACGCCGGGCCACGAACAGTACACCCGCAACATGGTCACCGGCGCCTCCACCGCCGATGCCGCCATCATCCTCATCGACGCCAGGAAGGGCGTGCTCACGCAGACGCGCCGCCATACCTACATCGCCAAACTGCTGGGGGTGCGCCACATCATCGTGGCCATCAACAAAATGGACCTGGTGGATTACAGCCAGGCCGCCTTCGAGCGCATCCGCGCCGACTTTCTCGCCTTCGCCGGTCCGCTGGGCCTGCGCGACCTGCGCTTCGTGCCGATGTCCGCACTGCAGGGCGACATGGTGGTCGACCCGGGAGTCGGTCTGGAGTGGTATGAGGGCGAGCCGCTGCTGGCGATACTCGAAGGCCTCAATGTGCAGGATGATTCAGCCGCGCTGCCGGCGCGCTTTCCGGTGCAGCTGGTGGTGCGTCCCGGCGCCGGCACCGACTTCCGCGGCTATGCCGGCAAGCTCGAGTCGGGCGTGCTGTCGGTCGGTGATGAAGTGGTCGCCCTGCCCTCGGGCCGTCACACCCGCATCGAGGAAATCGTCGTGATCGACCGCAAGCTGCCCACCGCCGTGGCCGGTGATTCGGTGACGCTGGTGCTGGCTGACGAGATCGACATCTCGCGTGGCGACCTGATCACCGCCGCCGGCGCCGAGCCGGCCGCCACCCGCAGCATCAATGCACGCATCTGCTGGCTATCCACCGATGCGCCCAATGCCGCCGGCCGCTTCCTGCTCAAGCACACCTCGCGCACCGTCAAGGCCAAACTGGCCAACATCATTGATCGCATCGACATCAACAATTTCGAGCGACTGCCCTCGCCGGGCACCCTGGCCATGAACGACATCGCCCATGTCAGCCTGAGCCTGGCGCAACCACTGTTCGCCGACCGCTACGACGACAACCGCGGCAGCGGCCGTTTCATCCTCATCGATGAAACGACCAACCAGACGGTCGCCGCAGGGATGATCGAGTAGCCGGCATGACAGGCAAGGTCTGTCTCTCGAACAAGGGGGCACGGTTCCCTAGTATTCGGCTCTCCACCGATTTCCGGGTCAGCCGCGGGTTTACCCCCTTGTCAAATGGGGTTACACCCCGATCCGGATCGCCGGCACCATGACCGGCAAGGTCTACCTCGTCGGCGCTGGACCGGGTGCGCCTGATTTGCTAACGATCCGCGCCGCCAACGTCATCGCCTCAGCGGACATCCTGTTCCACGACGCACTGGTGAACCCGGCCATCGTGGCGCTGGCCTCACACGCGGAGAAGGTGGCGGTGGGCAAGCGCCATGGGCGTTACTCGACGGCGCAGGCCTTCATCAACAAACGTCTGGTCGATGCCGCCCGCCGGCATGCCGTGGTGGTGCGCCTCAAGGGCGGCGACCCGCTGCTGTTCGGGCGCGCCCAGGAAGAAATCGACGCCCTGCAGGCGGCCGGCATTGAAGTCGAGATCGTCTCCGGCGTGAGTGCCGCCTTCGCCGCCAGCGCCGCGCTGGGCACCTCACTCACGCAACGAGGACTATCGCGCAATGTCAGCTTTGTCACGCCGCGCGTGGGCAAGGACGAGCAGGCCAGTGACTGGGCGGCGGCAGTACTGGCCGCCGACACGGCCGTGATCTACATGGGCGCCGGGGAGGCCGGCGCCATCGCCACCACGCTGATGGCACGCGGGCTTTCCCCTGACCATCCGGTGGCACTGGTGGAAAACGCCTCGCTGCCCGGCGAGCAGCGGCATGCCGGTCGTCTTGTCGACCTGCCCGCACTGGCTGCCGGCCTCGGCCACGGCCCGGCCATCATCCTGCTGGGCCGGGTGTTTGAAGCAGTCCTTGCCGCCGGGCTGTCGCAAGCCGGCGCTGCGCGCCCATCCCGCTTCTCGGGTAACCCTGAAAATCCCGGGAAAACATCCGCATAACTCTCATGAACAGGCTCTGAAAAACGAGCATTTTCATGACGTCATTGCACCGGACGAAAGCACACAGCGTCGGGACACAGCCGCCTTTCTCGCTCCCCGTTCCCGCCGCCTTAAAATAGACGCCACACCCGCACACAACAACAGACCAGATCCGCGGGCTGCCTGCATCCATCATTTCCCGGTGGCATTGCCACCGACCGGCCAAAGGGGAGTCACATGAGAACGCGCGTCACCGAATTGCTGGGCATCAGGTATCCGATCGTGCAGGGCGGCATGATGTGGGTCGGCCTCGCCGAGATGGCTTCGGCCGTCTCCAACGCCGGTGGCCTGGGCCTGCTCACCGCCCTCACCCAGCCCACACCGGAAGACCTGACGAAGGAGATCGCACGCTGCCGCGAAATGACGGACCAGCCCTTTGGCGTGAACCTCACCTTCACTCCGCGCCCCAAGGGCCGTCCCTACATGGAGTACGCCCTGGCCATCATCGAGGCCGGCATCAAGGTGGTGGAGACTGCGGGGAACAATCCCGAGCAGTACGTCATTCCGCTGAAAAAAGCCGGCGTGAAGATCATCCACAAATGCACCTCGGTCCGCCACGCCCTCAAGGCCGAGTCCCTGGGTTGCGACATCATCAGCATGGATGGCTACGAATGCGCTGGCCACCCGGGCGAGGACGACACGCCCAACTTCGTGCTGCTGCCGGTGGCGGCACGCGCGCTGAAGATCCCCATGCTTGCCTCGGGCGGCGTGGGCAATGGCCAGAGCCTGGTGGCCGCGCTGGCCCTGGGCGCCGAGGGGGTCAACATGGGCACCCGCTTCATGGCGACGAAGGAGGCGCCGATCCACGAGAACGTGAAGCAGGCACTGCTGGCCGCCGACGAGCGCGGCACCGCCATCGTCATGAGGAAGGCACGCAACACCCGCCGCGTGTTCAGGAACAAGCCGGCGCTGGAAGTGCAGGCGGTGGAGCGCCGGCCCGACTCCACCTTCGAGGACATCATGGCCTATGTCACCGGCAACAAGAACCGCCTGGTCTTCCAGGACGGCGACATTGAAGCCGGCACCTGGGGCGCCGGGCAAGTGATGGGCCTGATCCACGACATCCCGACCTGCAAGGAACTGCTGGACCGCATGGTTAGCGAAGCCCGGGACATCGTGAACCAGCGCCTGGCCAACGCCCTCGCCTGAGGCTCAGGTCCCGCGATGTCGAAACCGTATTACTATCACTTTTGAATGGCAGGCATTTTCATCATTGACTTGATGGACTGATTGTGATCAGGCTTAACTTGCTATTTTGCCATCCCGACAAGCCGCACGCGCAGCCGGCCTGGGCTGCCAGGACCGCCGCTGCAGCAGCGCTGGCGTTGCTGGTAACTGCCACCCAGGCCGCCGCACCGCCCACACCACTGCCAGCGGCCAGCGTCTTCCATGTCACGATCGCGCCGCTGTCTGCCGGGCAGCACGACCGGATGGTGCGCATCACTGCCGGTGACTATCCCATCGGCGCCCCGGCTGGCGACCCTCGTAGTGCAGCCGATGCACAACCAGCGCATCGCGTGCGGCTCGCCTCATTTCGCATCGATCGCACCGAAGTCACCAATGCGCAGTTCGCCGAGTGGCTGAATGCGCTGGCGGTGAAACCGGCAGGCAGTGCCGCCGGCGGCAAGGCCGGCCCGGCCAACTTCCCCGCGGGGGCAGCGCACCTGTTCCTGGAATCGGTGCGCCCGCGCCCGGGCATCACCCTCATCGGCCTGGACGATGCCGAGGCCCGGGTAGGCCTGCGCAATGGCCGTTTCGCCGCTGATCCCGGTTACGAACAACACCCGGTGGCCGAAGCAAGCTGGGCCGCAGCCGTGGCCTACTGCGCCTGGCGAGGCGCGCGCCTTCCCACCGAAGCACAATGGGAAGCAGCCGCGCGCGGCCTGCAGGGGCGGCCCTATCCCTGGGGTGAAGCGCCGCCCTCGGCAGCCCTGGCCGTCATCAGCGGCCGCGCCGGCGAAACCACCGCCGTGGGCAGCGTGCCCGCAGGGGCCACGCCCGAAGGCCTGCTCGACATGGCCGGCAGCCTGGCCGAGTGGACCAGCACGCTCTATCGTCCCTACCCCTACCGCAGCGATGACGGACGCGAGGATCCGGACGCTGCCGGCGAACGCGTGACGCGCGGTGGCGAGTACTACTACCAGCCCACCGCCGACAAGCTGCTCGCCTGGCATCGCACCGGCTTCTCGCGCAATCCCCTGGGCGGTCACCGCCACATCGGCTTTCGCTGCGTCGCCGACTGAGATGGCGGGACCGCGGGCCGATGCCGGTCCGCCCTCATGGTGCACGACCCCGAGCGGCGCTGGGTCGCAATCATCATCACGGGGTTCATGCGGGCGCTCCAGGTCAGGGACCAGGAAATCAAAGCGAGGTTGCGCCCCACACCAGCGCGCGCCTCACGTCATCGGCCAGGACGCCGACCCGCGCCACGGCAGCGCGCAGCTGTCGCTCCTCACAACGGAGTTCGCGACACCAGAACTTTAGTTCACGGCTATCCTCCACATTGACGCGCCTTCGATCCTGCGGATTGCCGCTGGGTAGTGCCTGCATGACGCCGTCCTCCTTGCACGTGGCTGCCGATAGGCATGCTGTTCCAGGATGCTGCGCCTGCCATTCAGCTTCCACTCGCGGGCCTGGCGCCTTCCGTACCGCTCTTTCGGAGGAGCACCGCCCCACCTCTGCCGCCGCAAAGCACCTCGCGATAGGCGGGTCGCGTGCATGATATAAATCGGCCGTGTCGAATAGGGATGGACTGAACAAGTGGGCTACGCCCCCTTGCCTATCCCCCACTTTAGAGGAAACATTTGAACGAATATCCTCGATTCAAGACTTGATCAGTGTTTCCATAGGCAGCCCTGGCGCCAAGACGTCGGGCAGGGGAGGATGGCAGTGAGTATCAGGAACAATGCATACGCCCTGGCATGCTGCATGGCCTTGGCCCTGCACATCACGGCAGGCGCAGCGATGGCCCAGCAGCAGCCTCAGCAGAACGGGACCGCAGCCAATCCGCCCCCCTCTGCGGGCGACTACAAGCCGGTGGAAGGCCAGCCCGGCAAGGACGTGGTGTGGGTCCCCAGCCCGTCCGACATGGTCGAGCGCATGCTCGACCTGGCGGCGGTGACGCCACGCGACTTCGTGATCGACCTCGGCTCGGGTGACGGACGCAATGTCATCGCTGCGGCACGACGCGGCGCACGTGCCCTGGGCGTGGAATACAACCCGGACCTGGTGACACTGTCGCGCCAAAATGCCGCCGAAGCGGGCGTGGCCGACAAGGCCGGCTTCATCCAGGGAGACATGTTCGAGGCCGACATATCGCAGGCCTCGGTGATGGTGCTGTTCCTGCTGCCGGCCAATCTGTCGCGTCTGGCCCATCGGCTCCTCACCCTCAAGCCCGGTTCGCGCATCGTCGCCAACACCTTCGGCATTGCCAGCTGGAACCCGGACGAGATCGTGCGCATGGACAGCGGCTGTTATGCCTGGTGCTCGGCCATGCTCTACATCGTGCCGGCCAGAGTGGTGGGAAACTGGACCCTGGGTGAGCGCCGCCTCGAACTGGAACAGAGCTTCCAGGAAGTCTCCGGCAAGGCCATGCAGGCTGGGCAGGCTGGCGCTGCCGGACAGGCCATCATCGAAGGCAAGCTGCGCGGGACGCAGATCGGTTTCACCCTGGGCACCACCCGCTACGAGGGGCGTGTGGATGGAGATACCATGCAGGGCACGCTGCCCGATGGCAGCCCCTGGATCGCGCGACGCAACTAGAGACTGCCGAAGGAAAAAACGGCGGCAGACATCACAGGAGGATTCATGAACACCCGGAGTAAAGACAGCAGGAACAAGTCCTGCGGACGGCGTGCCACGACGATTGCCATGGCCACGCTGGCCGTGGCAGCGTTGGGACATACCGCAACGGCCATGGCCCAAGCCGACAAATACCCCAGCCGCCCGATCCGTTTCGTCATCCCCTTTCCACCGGGAGGCACCACCGACCTGATGTCGCGCCCGGTGGCCGACAGGATGTCGCAGACCCTGGGCCAGCCCATGCTCATGGATTTCCGTCCCGGTGCGAGTTCCATCGTCGGCACCGAAATCGTCTCGAAGGCCACGCCCGATGGCTACACCGTGTTGTTCGGCGGCATGCCGCCCCTCACCATGAACCCGGCCACCTTCAAGAAACTGCCCTATGACGTGGCCCGCGACATCGCCCCCATAGGACTGGTCGGGGGCTACAACCTGGTGCTGATCGCGCGCATGGGCCTGCCGGCGAAGAACATCCCGGAACTGGTGAACTACGCCAAGTCCCGGCCCGGCCAGGTCACTTACGCCACCACCGGTGTCGCCGGCCCGCCGCATTTCGGCAGCGTCATGCTCGAGCAGATGGCCGGCATCAAGATGCAGCACATCCCCTTCAAGGGCAATGCGCAGATCAACACCTCGATGCTGGCCGAGGAAATCGACATCAGCTTCGGCGGCCTGTCCTCGGTGCAGGCGCTGCTCAGGGCCAACAAGCTGCGCCTGCTGGCCACCGGCGGCCCCAGGCGCCTGGCCATCCTGCCGGACCTGCCCGCCGTGGCCGAAACCTATCCCGGCTTCCAGGCCGGCACCTGGTTCAGCCTGGTCACGCGCAAGGGCACCCCGCGCCCCATCATCCAGAAGCTCAACGCCGAACTGAACCGCGCGCTGCAGCAACCCGACCTGCGCGCGCAACTGGAAGCCGGCGGCTACGAGCCGGCCGATGGCAAGGGCACGCCGGAAAACCTCGCCGAGCTGATCGCATCCGACACCAAACGCTGGGCCCGGATTGCGAAAGAAGCCAAGATCGAAACGGACTGAGGATGGAAGCCGGGCCACCTTCATGGGTGGCCCCGGTTCCGGATCACCGCCTGCAACCCCCACACACCCCACACACGCCACACTCCGCCGCGGCACGCTTGCCGCACCAACACGGACGACTCTGACGACATGAAGACACCTGCCCTTTCGCCCCTGTTTCGCCGCTGTGCCACTGCCCTGCTCGCCGGCGCCTGCTTTGCCCTGCCGCTGCCAGGCGCCTTCGCGCAGACACCGCCGGCCATCCAGGAGCCAGCCATAGGCACACCCGGCAAGGATGTGGTCTATGTGCCGCAACCGGCCGAAGTGGTCGAGAAGATGATGGAGATCGGCAAGATCACGGCGAAGGATTTCGTCATCGATCTCGGCTCCGGCGACGGGCGCAATGTCATCGCGGCCGCCAAGCGCGGCGCGCGTGCCCTCGGCGTCGAGTTCAACCCGGAGTTTGTCGAGTACTCCAAACGCGCAGCCCAGGCCGCCGGCGTCGCCGACAAGGCCAGCTTCGTGCAGGGCGACATGTTCGAGGCCGACATCTCGCAGGCCAGCGTGATGGCGCTGTTCCTGCTGACCGACAACCTGAACAAGCTCACACCCAAGTTCCTCGCCATGAAGCCAGGCAGCCGCATCGTCAGCAACACCTTTCGCATTTCCGGCTGGGATCCGGATGAGACCGTGCGTGCCAGCGATCAATGCTCGCTGTGGTGCGAATTCCATCTCTACATCGTGCCGGCCCAGGCCACCGGTAAATGGCGCTTCGCCCAGGGCGGCGAGGGAGAACTGTTGCTGGAGCAGAAATTCCAGATGATCAGCGGCACCTTGACACGCAGCGGCCAATCCGCCCCCGTGGAAGAGGGCCGCCTGCGCGGTGACAGCGTGAGCTTCACCGCCAGCGGCGTGCGCTACCAGGGCCGCGTCAACGGCGCTCGCATGGACGGCACCGCACAAGGCGGCGCAAAGTGGAGCGCGAGCAGGCTCTAGGTCCCGTCAGCAATTTGCGTGGACCTTCGCGGCTATCCATAGTCGCGCCACAGCTATATCAAGACCGAGGCTTCACCCGTGGCGTGATTGGGCCCCTCATTCATGGCCAAAGAGGCCTTGAGCATGCCATCACATGACATTGGCATGAGCCACCCCGATCGGGGCAGCAAGACAGCCCCCTGCCGATATAATCATGCCCGTGGACACGGGGATGATGGGCAGCACCTCATCCCTTCACACACCATCAAACGGCCAACAAGCTACCCATGGGGGGAGAAACCATGAGCGACTTTCTAACGATCAACGACGAAGCGATCGATCTCGAGACGGCATTGCGCTGGCAGATGATCGCCGGTAACCACAGCTTTGCCCAGGAAACCATCAAGAATGCGGTGGTCCGCCAGTACGCCGACGCCAACAACATCGAGGCCAGCGAAGCAGAACTGCAGACCATCTTCCGGGAGTTTCGCTATGCCCTGGGTCTGGAATCCTCCGAAACAACCCGCGCCTGGCTGAAGTCGCACGGCCTGGACCTCGAATCGCTGCAGGACTTCTGCGAAATCTGCGCGCTGCGCAACAGCATCCGCGCCTCGGTCACCGAAGACGAGATCGGCGAACACTACACCGAGATCCGCACCTCGCTGGAGCGTGTCGATCTCTATGCGATCTATTCGAACAGCGAGGACGAGTCTGCCGAACTGCGCGCCCAGATCGAAGAGGGCGAGAGCTTCCTGGCATTGGCACGCGAGTACTCGACCGACCCCGACTCCGCCAAGAAGGGCGGCTACCTCGCTGCGTACAGTCGGGACGACCTGAGCGGCGAAGTCGAAGCCGCTGCCTTCGGCGGCAATCCCGGCGACCTGATCGGCCCGATCAAGGAAGACGAGAGTTACATCCTCTACATGGTCGGCAACCGCACCTCCCCCACCCTGGACGATGTGCGCGACAAAATCCGCGAGGAACTGTTCGAGGGCCTCATCCTCGATTACGCCATGAATGCCGAGGTCGAGCAAAAGGCCCTGGGCATCGTCGGCAACCCGTTCAAGGACGACGAGGACTTCGAAGAAGCCGACGGCGGCGGGGAGTAACGCAGGCCTCTACGCACACAGCCCCGCTGACACGCTGATGCACAACTCCCCAGGCCAGTGAACTCCGGCAACCTGCGCGGCTTGCTATCCGGCAGTGCCCTGTTCGGGGTGCTGCCGGAAGCCATGCTGGAGCAGGTGGCCGCCAAACTGCAACTGGTCACCTTCAAGCTCGGCGAGACCGTGCTGCGCCAGGGACAGCCGGGCGAAGCGCTGTATATCGTCGGCCAGGGCAAGGTCCGCATCGTCGACGACTCGGGCGAGAAATCCGTCACCCTGGCGGTGCTGAACAAGGGCGACAGCTTTGGTGAGCGCTCGCTGCTCCACGGGGAGCCAGTCTCGGCCACGGTGCGCGCTGCGGGCAGCGTGGTGCTTCACAAGCTGCTGGCGATGGACTTCCTGCCGCTGCTGGAAGCCCATCCGGAACTGAAGCAGCGCGTCGAGGAGGCCGTCAGCCGGCAGCGCGAATTCAATTTCCTGCGCACCCAGAACCTGCTGGCCGGACTGACGCCGGCGGAAACCCAGAAGCTGGTCGCCGCCGTTGAAACCGTATCGCTGGCGCCGGGGGAAGCCCTGTTCCACGAGGGTGATGCCGGTGATGCCATGTATCTGGTGCGCGACGGCTCGCTCAAGGTCATCAAGGAATCCCTGGGGGGGCAATTGCTGGGCCGCAAGCCAGCCGGCAGCCTGCTGGGGGAAATGGCCCTGCTCAACGACGCGCCGCGCACCGCAGCGGCGATCGCCGAGACCGCCACCACCGTGCTCAAGTTGCATCGCGACGCCTTCAATGCGGTGGTGGCCGGCAAGGAAGGCGTGCTGGACCTGCTGTCGGAACAGGCCAGCCGGCACCTGCTCCAGCAGGAGGCCATCCTGGCTTCCACGGCCGAAACGGAGCAGGCCGATCGCAAAGATTCAGGCCACGAGATCCGTGTCGGACGCATACGGCCGCGCGGCTGGCTGTTCGGCTCGGTGCCGCTGGCGCTGACCACCAACCCCTTGTTCAGCGGCATCGCCTGCCTGGTGATGGCCGCCCAGACCAGCGGCCGTACCATCCAGTGGCAGACGCTGGTGGAAGGCCAGTTGCAGGTGGGCAGCGTTGATGACCTGCACAGCCTGGGCCGCAAGGTGGAATCGGCCGGATTGCTGAGCCGGCTGGTGAAGGTCGATTTCGAGCGACTGCGTGACCTGCTCATGCCGGCAGCGGTGCGCACGGCGGAGGGCACTCTGGCGGTGATCTTCCGAATCACGGCCACCGAAGTCATGGTGGGAGACCCGCTTAAGGGCCTGCTGCGAATCCCGGCTGCGGAGTTCCGCAAGACCTTCGACGGGCAGGTGCTGACAATTACCTACGTCCCGGATTTCGGCGCCATCGGCAATTCGGTGAGCGGCATCTACCGGCAGTTCCTCCCCATGCTGGGGCCACACTGGGGCTTGGTGGCGCGCATCGGCGTGGTGATGGTGCTGATCCAGCTGCTTGGCCTGTTGCCGGCCTTCTTCTCCGAGACGCTGATCGACAATGTGCTGGTCACAGGGGACTGGAACCTGCTGTGGCTGATGCTGCTCGGCCTGCTGGTGGCCACCTTCGTCGGCAGTGTCGCCGGGGCAGTGCGCGAGTTCCTCACCCTGCACCTGATCCGGCGCATGTCGGCAACCCTGTTCGTGCGCTTCTTCGCCCACATCCTGGCCTTGCCGCTGACGACGCTGAACCGCTGGGAGACCGGCGCCCTGCTGGCGCGCTTCGAAGAAAACGAGAAGTTCCTCGAAACCGCATCCGACGGCGCAATCCGGGTGCTCTCGGATGCCGCCGGCCTGCTGATCTATGTGCCGGTGCTGTTCCTGATGAGCTGGAAGCTGGCGCTGATCGCGATGATCTTCCTCTTCGCCATGGTGATCGCCATCATCGTCGCCACACCGCGCTTCCGTGCATTCGAGCGGCTGCAGTTCCAGACCAGCTCGGACAAGGACTCGCACATCATCGAGGTGGTCACCAGTGTCGAAACGGTGAAAGCGCTGGGACAGGAAAGGCAGTTCGCCGAGCGTGGCCGCGGCTACTTCGACCGTAATATCCAGGCCGAGATGCTGGGCGAGCGATTCGACAACCATTTCGAGATCGTCACCGACATCATCCAGGACGGGTCCACCATCGCGGTCATCGCCGTCGGCGCCACCATGGTTCTGTCCGGGGAGATGACTGCCGGCGGGCTGATCGCCTTCGCGGCGATCCTGGGCGCCGTCATGGAGCCAGCCGAGGCACTGGCCAATTTCTACGACGAGTTCCTCGAGCTGAATATCGCCCTGGACCGCCTGAACGATGTGCTCGGCTCGCCGCGCGAAGCGGTGAATGCCGAACGGCCTTGCCCGGCCCTCAAGGGGGGGCTGCGCTTCGAGGGCGTGTCGTTCCGCTATTCACCGGACGGCCGCAATGCCCTGACCAACATCGACCTGGAGATTCAGCCGGGCCAGAAGGTCGCGTTCGTCGGTCGCAGCGGCTCGGGCAAGACCACCCTGCTCAGCCTGGTGAACCGCATGCTCGAATCTACCTCGGGCACCGTTTTCGTGGATGGCGTGGACATCTCGAAGGTGGACCTGGTGTCACTGCGCCAGCAGATCGGCGTGGTCGAGCAGTTTCCCTACCTGTTCAGCGGCACGGTGCGCGAGAACATTGCCAAGGCCAATCCGGGATTGCCGCTCGAATCGGTGGTGGCCGCAGCCACCCTGGCCGGCGTCGGGGAATTCGTCGACCGACTGCCGATGCGCTACGACACGCGCATCGGCGAAGGCGGCCGCTCCCTCTCCGGCGGGCAGTCGCAGCGCATGGTGATAGCGCGCGCGCTGGCGGCCAATCCGCGCATCCTGGTCCTCGATGAGGCCACCTCGGCGCTCGACACAGAGTCCGAGCGCATCATCCAGAAGAACCTGGACGCGATCATGAAAGGTCGCACCACGCTGGTCATCGCGCACCGCCTGTCGACGATACGCAATGCCGATCTCATCGTGGTGATGGACGCAGGCAGCATCGCGGAGAAGGGCACGCACGAGGAATTGATGGAAAAGAAGGGGCTGTACCACTACCTGGCCACCCGCTCCCGCTAGGCGCAGGAATGCAAAGGAAACCATGATGGCCGATGACAACAAGCCCGATCAGGGTGCCGCCAAGGCTTCTGCTTCTGCTTCTGCTTCTGCTTCTGCTGCCGCAGCAGCAGAAGCAGAAGCAGCAGAAGCCACGCCTGTGGACACGTACCAGGAAGAGGGGCTCGACCGGTTCGCCGACAAGCTCAAGGAATCCGATGCCCGCTCCGAGGTGATCGAAGGCATCCCGCAGACCTACCTGCGCGGCGCGCTGTACGTGCTGGGCGGCGCCATGCTGATCAGCCTGCTGATCGGCTGGTTCGGCACCATCCATGTCATCGTCAAGGGCAAGGGCATGCTGGCCCCGGAACTGGAAAACATCTTCGTCGAGGCGCGTGAAACCGGGGTGGTGAAGCAGGTGCACGTCAAGCCCGGCGAGGCCCTGGTCGCCGGTCAGCTGGTGCTGACCATGGACAAGGCCCAGTCAGGCGCGGAACTGGACCTGCTGCAGAGCGAACTGCGGCTGGAGGAAGACAAACTGCGCCGCTACGCCCTGGCGCGCGAGATCTCCACGGCAGTGTCGAAGGATCCGAAGAGCATCCTGCGCCGCGATCCGGCCCAGTTCGCCAACGCCGGGGCCGCCGCCGAGCAGCTCACCGGACTGCGGCGGGCACGCCAGCTGCTCGACCGGGCGCGTGACGACATGAGCAAGGATTATCTGACCCGGCGTGCCGCCACCGACGCGCAGATCGCGCTGAATGTGACTTCGCTGCAGCGCATGCGCGAGGCCATCGCCGAAACGAAGGACTCGATCGGGCTGCGCGAGAAGGACCTCGAAGCCAAGCAGCAGGAGTTCAAGTACTTCGAAACGCTGGCCGCCCGCCGCGCCCTGCCCCGCTCCAACGTCAACGCCGCGCGCGAAGCAGTGATCCAGGCGGAATCCTCGCTGGTCGCCGAGCGCCAGCGCATCGGCCAGCTGGAGCTGGACATCGTGCGCACCGAGCTGCAGTCGGCCGAACTGCGTTCCGACCTGGTGCGCAAGAAGACCGAGTACGAGACGTCCCTGGAAACCGCGGAGATCGGCTACGACCAGGCGCTGGTCGGCCTGAACAGCATGCTGGCTCAACTGGAGCAGGAGCAGGCTCGCAACGAGGCCCGCGTGTCCGAGCTGCGCGCCAAGGTCGAACTGCAGAACGCCCAGCTGAAAGAGCTGCAGATCTTCAGCCCAGCCGATGGCGTGCTGTCGGAACTGCGCTACACGACCCCCGGCCAGTTCGTCGAGCGCGGCGCGCGTATCGGCAGTTTCGTGCCCTCCAGGGTCAAGCCCATCATGGTGGCCACGGTGCAGAACAAGGACATCGCCGCGGTCAAGCCGGGCACGCTGGCCAAGGTCAAGGTGGATGCCTACCCGTACCGCCAGTACGGCACCATCCCCGCCAAGGTCCTGAGCGCCTTCCCCGTGCCGGAGAAGCCGGAGTTCAAGGTGCGGCTGCAACTGGATCGCCAC
The DNA here is from genome assembly GCA_947474715.1 of Betaproteobacteria bacterium. Lineage (GTDB taxonomy): Bacteria > Pseudomonadota > Gammaproteobacteria > Burkholderiales > SG8-39 > CAIYPG01. The sequence goes on along the minus strand of CANJJT010000015.1, from coordinate 17,929 downwards.
ACCATCAAGGTGCGCGGCGAAGACGTCGAGCTGACCCCGGGACTGACAGCCGACGTCGACATCCTCACCCAACGCACGCGGCTGCTGCGCCTGATCATGAAGAAGCTGGGCGGAGACGATGACGACTGACGCCCTGCACTCATCGGGAACATCCCCGGACAGGCACGGCGTGGATTCGTCCCTGGCCAGGCATCTGCTCGAATTGCCGCGGTTCTGCACGCTCTCGCGTGAGGACGCACTGGGCATCGCCGCGCTGGCCGAGTCGGCCAGCTTCGCGGCTTCGGCGCCTATATTCGAGCAGGGCGCACCGGCCGAGGGGCTGTACACCATCCTGGCAGGCGAAGTGCACCTGTCGATTGCAGGTCCGGCCGGGCCGGTGCATATCGACAAGCTCCGGGAAGGCGCGCTGTTCGGCGTGAGTGCGCTGGAGAGTGCCCAACCCATGCCGCAAAGCGCGCATGCCGGCCCGGAAGGCGCATTCCTGCAGGTGATCCCGAGGGATCGGCTGAACGAATTGCTGGGGATATCCGCCGATCTCGCAGCCCGCATCCACGAGGGCCAGCGTGTCTCGGAAGCCGTGGTCTTCCTGGCCGCCTGCGCCAGCTTTCGCGACGTGCCGCGCGATGCCCTGGCGGAGCTCGCCGGCAAGGCCACCCAGCGCAGCCTTGCCCGGGGCGAGCAGCTGATCGCACAGGGCGAGCAGGACGATCGCCTGTTCATCGTCAAGAGCGGTCACCTGGTGGTCAGCCGGCGCGAGGCGCCCAGCCACCGCATTGCCCAACTCGGCTCCGGCGACGTGGTCGGGGAGATGGCGGTACTGACACGCGAGGCGCGCAGCGCCGACGTGGTTGCCGATACGGATGCCGTGGTGGTCAGCGTGCCTGGCGAGGAGTTCCGTCGCGTGGCCGGCGCCAACGCAGACCTGTCGAAGCGCGTCGGCGCGCTGGTCGAATCGCGGCGGCAGGCGGCTGTGGGTGCAGGGGCCGCAGGGGCTGGCGATGCAGCGGGCGCTCCAGCGCCTGCGTCATCCGCCCCGAGTCAGGCGGCGGGCGCCCCAGCAGGCATGCCAGAGGGCACACCAGCGCACACCCAGGCCACCCTGAAGGCGCAGCCAGCGGCCGGAACGCAGGCACAGCCGGCAACGGCCAAGCCTAAGCCCACCGATACCTCCCAGTTCGCCGGACGGTGGCCGCGGATGGCTGCGCTCTGGAGACGCTTTGTCGACTGGCGTAAGCGCCGCGCCAAGCCCCCCGCCGTCCTGCAGCACAGCGAGATGGACTGCAGCGCAGCCTGCCTGTCCACCCTCTGCCGCTTCTACGGCAAGGAAGTCAGCATCAACACCACCCGCGAGCTGGCGCGTGTACGCCAGGAAGGGGCATCGCTGTCGAATATTGTCCGGGCCCTGCGGGAAATGGGTTTCAAGGCCGACGCCTATGAAAGCTCGCTGGCCCAGCTGAAGCAGAAGCGCCTGCCGGCCATCGCCAACTGGCGCGGCTATCACTGGGTGGTGGTGCACGAGGTCACCGACACCACGGTGGTGGTTGCCGATCCGGCCGAGGGCCTGGTCACCTACACGATAGAAAAATGGATGGAAGGCTGGGCGCGCTTCACCATTTTTGTCGAGCCGACCCCGAAATTCGACGAATTCCCGGAGACCCCGGCCACAGTGACGGCATTCCTGCCCTTTTTCACCCCCTACAAGCGGCAGATCGGCGACATCTTCCTGGCCTCCTTCCTGCTGATGATGGTGGGGATCCTGGCCCCGCTGTTCACCAAGTTCATCATCGACGACATCATCCTCAAGGAAAGCGACCAGTGGCTGCTGGCGGCGGTCGTGGTAATGATCGCGGTGCTGCTGCTGGAGCAGATGCTGACCTTCGTGCGCAACGAGATCATTCTGCGGGTCACCAGCCAGTGCAATTCGCAGATCATCGGCGTCATTTACGAGCGCCTTTTGTCCCTGCCACTGTCGTACTTCAGTGCGCGCAAGACTGGCGACATCACCAGTCGGCTGGAACAGAACGACGAAATCACGCAGTTCGTCACCCAGGACGGGCTGGAGACCTTCCTCAGCCTGTTCAGCATGATCGCCTACTTCGGGGTGATGCTCTATTTCAACGCCTGGCTGGCGCTGGCCGCGGTGTCGGTGCTGCTGCTCAATATCGTGCTGGTGGCCAAGATCTCCCCGCGCCTGCGCCAGATCAACCGCGAGACCTTCGTCAAGGAATCCGACCAGGAAAGCCACCTCATCGAGTCCCTGCGCGGGGCCGCCACGCTGAAGATGATCGGGGCAGACCACCTGGCGCGCTGGCAGTACGAGAACCACTTCGCCGCCGTGGCCAACATGCATTTCAAGGAGGCCAAGCTGGCCCAGCTCATGGAACTGGCCGCCGACACCCTGGACTCGCTCAGCGACATCATCGTGCTGCTGCTGGGCGGAGCCTTCGTCATCATGGGCCAGCTGACCATCGGTGAACTGGTGGCCTTCATCGCCTTCGCCAATGCCTTGCAGGACCCCATCAACGACGTGATCGGCAAGTGGGACGAGTTCCAGGAAGTCATTGTTGCCGTCGAGAGGCTCAACGACATCATGGAGAAGGAACCCGAATTCAAGGCCGACGGCGATGCCGACCGCATCGTGGTGCCGCGCCTGCGCGGCCACATCGAATTTCGCGCCACCACCTTCCGCTATTCGCAGGACGACGACACCAACGTGGTGCAGAACATCAACCTGAGCCTGCCGCCGGGGACCAAGGTGGCGCTGGTGGGGGCCAGCGGCTCGGGCAAGTCCAGCCTGATCAAGCTGCTGTACGGCTTCTACAAACCCAGCAGCGGCCAGGTGATGATCGACGGATTCGACGTGACCGAAGTGTCGCTGCAGGGTCTGCGCAGCCAGATCGCCATGGTGCCGCAGAAAAGCGCCATCTACCGCGGCTCAGTGCGGGAGAACATCGCCCTGGCACGTCCCGGTGCCACCCTGGAGCAGGTGCGTGATGCCGCCATGGCGGCGGGGGCCCATGACTTCATCTCCCTGATGCCCGGCGCCTACGAGGCGCTGCTCGAGGAGGGCGGCGTCAACCTGAGTGGCGGGCAGCGCCAGCGGCTGGCTATCGCGCGGGCCTTCCTGCAGGACGGCTCCATTCTGGTCCTGGACGAAGCCACTTCCGCACTCGACAACGAAACCGAGCGCATCGTGATGGACAACATCGCCCTGCGCTATGCCGGGCGCACCGTGATCATGATCGCGCACCGGCTGTCCACAGTGCGCAACGCCGACTTGCTGGTGGTGCTGGACCGCGGCGTGGTGGTGGAGTCGGGAACACACGATGACCTGCTGGCCGCAAGGGGCGTGTACTACCATCTGTGCGCCCGCCAGCTTGAACAGGATTGAGTGGCATCGTCCTGCTTGCTGCCATGTGTGCATTAGTTCACGAAATATTCAGGGCAATGCACTTGTGAAAATGATCAATAGGCTTTACATTTTTCGCTGTGGCAAATCCATTGAAAAACAACCATCGGTCCAGCAGGCAAGCCCGCGTTGCCAGAGGCGGCGCCGTGGTCCTTTGCATGGGCACGCTGCCACGCCGCGACCGCATCCAGAATGCCGAACAAGTGGCCGCTGCCCTGGGTGGCAGGCACTGGCTGTTGCGTGTCTGGAAGCGCATCACGGCGCTGCGTCCGGCTTTGCATCTGGCCCGTCGCGCAGTGATCACCGTGAAGCGCCTTGCGCAGGGCTTGCGCATACCAGCCGTGCTTGGCTGCCCCAGTGCGGGATGCTTCCGCTCCGGGTTCATGGCCCTCCGGGTCTAGGCCAAGCCACCATGATCATCAGTATTGTGCAAAAGGGAATCCGGTCCACGCCTATTCCCTTTTGTGCTTTTCCAGGGTCCGTTGCTGCGGATCCTTTTTTCAATAGAAGGGAGTAAACACCATGGCTGATGAAGTCAAGAAGCTGGAAGTCGATGAACTGCCGGCACGCGCCAAGGTTCTCGGTAAAGAAGAAGCCGAGGGCGTGTTTGGCGGCAGGAAGCAGTTGAAGCGCGGCGGCAAGAAGCGCCCAGGCAAAAAAAGCCCAGGCAAGAAGCGTCCAGGCAAGAAAAGCCCAGGCAAGAAGCGTCCAGGCAAGAAGCGCCCGAAGATCGGCGGCGGCGGCAAGAAGCGCCTGTAAGCCATTCTTCACGGCCAGAAAAAACGGCGGCCATCGGCCGCCGTTTTCTATTTCATCGCCGGGTGGCGGTGATCACCCAGCTCCAGGGTCCGGGCTTGTCCAGCCAGTCGGGGGGATCGATGAATTCAGTGTCCCAGTCATACTCGACTTTTTCCACCGCACCCACCCGAAAACCGGCTCGCCCCAGCAGGATGTCCACTTCCTCCCGCAGGTAGTGTTTGTGCGGCAGGCTGTCGATCTCGACATTGCCCTCGCGCAGGTGATTCCATTTCCGCAGCGCCTCATTGGGCGTCACTTTGCGGTTCAGCACAGCCGGATCGATGCGCCAGCGGGTGGCCAGCAGGCTGGCCAGCATCGCCGACTCGAGCGAAGGCAGCCCGAGGATGAGGGTCCCGCCCTTCTTGATACAGGCGCCAAGGTTGGCAAAAAAGGCTTCGCGATCCCTCCGCGACGGCGTGAGGATTGCGTTGATGCAGATGCCGACATCGGCACGGGGTACTTTCACGCCCTTGCTGGACATGTCGGCCCGGACAAACTCGATGTTGGAGTGCTCCGGGTAACGCTGCCTGGCCAGGGCAAGGTTCTTTGCCGAGAGGTCCAGGGCGTAGACCTTCCTGAATGCCGGGGCGAGCACGGGCAGCCACTTGCCCACCGCGCAGCCGATGTCGATGGCGGTTTTTCCAGGGGTGGCCACCTTCCTGATAGCGGCGCGGATGACGCCCTTGCGGTCATTGAGCAGCACGTCGAAGACTGCTTCGTCATAGGCGGGGGCCATCGCCTCCCAGTACTTGCGCCTCATGTTGACGTACTCGGGACTGTTGCCGGATGGCAATACCGGGCCAGGACGCTCTGCCGAAGCGCGACTGCGCTTCTCGCCCAGAAACGTTCCACGGCAGGCAAGGCTCCTGCACATGCAGGCGTACTCGCGCTTCAGGGCTTCGGTGTAACGGCCCTCGACGTAGAGGTTGTAGTCAATGGTGATTTCATCGCCCGGATTGATGGGGCGGATGGATTCGAAATAGATCCGCCCGTCCTCCTCGGTCGCCTCGCAGTTGGGAGAGCAGCTATGGTTGATCCAGCGCGCCGAGTTGCCCTTGACGCCACCATCGATGGTGATCTCGTCATCCAGCAGGAACAGGAAGGTATGTGTCGAGTAGGGGTAGCGGCGGGCGCTTTCCTCATTGGTGATGCGCTCGCCCTTGTACTCGATCACCCTTTCTCCGACCGGGATGAATCGGGTGGCAAAGACGCCTTTGCCATGGATGCCGGAACGACGTGCGACAAACCGCCTTGCGCCCAGATTTTTGGGAGACAGCATAGTCAAGTAATGTGCCGAAAAAAGAATGCCTCATTTTACAGAACAGAGATAGCGCCGCGCCCGTCACCTGTGAATGAAAGGAGGAAGAAGTGCCTGATTCCGGAACAGTTCAGCGGCCTGGCAGGCCCGGCGATGACGCAGCAGCAGCGAGGGGGGCAACCGGCATGCGCAGCAACACCGATCGCCTCAGGCTCATGGCATCGGCAGCAGGCGACTGTTCGGCCAACGCCGGGCCTGCCAGTGCCTGCCTGGGAGATGGCCGCCCGGCCAGGCTGTCCGGCATGGTGAGACGGGATGAGGGACGGACACCCGGGTTCGCGGAAAGGTCCAGCCAGGCGTTGACCTTGCCGATGTCAGGCTCGGTCAGCGTGCCTGCCGCACGCTTCAGGCGCAGGATGCCCAGTATGTAGTCATAGCGTGCGCCGACGAGATCACGTCGGGCGCGGAACAGGTCGCGTTGCCCCAGCAACACCTCGAATGAGGTGCGCAGGTTCAGCTCGTAGCTCTGGGTGATGGACTCGACCGCCGATTCGGCTGAACGCACTGCCTGCCGCAGCGCATCGACGCGCGCGATGCTGGTGGAAATACCGTAGTACGAATCCCTCGTCTCACGCAGCACGGCCCGGCGTTCGCGTTCCAGGCGTGCCATGGCCTGCTGGTACAGGGCTCGCGCCTCCCGGACACGTGACTGCACCTGCCCGCCCTGATAGAGGGGTACGCTCATCAGCACCCCGAGCACGGTGGTGTCGGTGTTCAGAGGCCCGGCCTGGCCGCCGTTGGCGCTATCGCGGCCGCGCCGCATGACCAGATCCATGGTGGGCAGATGGCCCGCGCCCGCCCTGTCGATCTCCACCTCCGAGACGTTGGTGGCGAAGCGCAGCGAGCGCAACTGCAGATTCTGATCGGCCGCGAACGCTGACCATGCTTCGATGCTGGCCGGATCCGGGCGCTCGATGGGCATGTCTTCACGCAAGCTGGCCAGGACCGGGTGACTGCTGCCGGTGATGGTGGCCAGCGCATCCCGGGCGCTGCGCAGGTCGTTCTCGGCTTCGATCACCCGGGCGCGCGCCAGGTCGTAGCCGGCCTGGGCCTCGTCCACATCGGTGATCGCGACCAGGCCGAACTCGAGGCGCTCCTTGCTCAGTTCCAGCTGTTTGCCGAAGGCCTCCAGCTCACCACGCGCGTTCTCCAGGTCGTCTGCCGCACGCAGCACCCCGAAATAACGTTCTGCCAGGCGCACCATGAGATCCTGCAGGGCGAAATCCAGTTCCGCCCTGGACTGCAGGTTGCGCCACTCGGCCTGGGTACGATTACGCGCCAATTCGGGGCGATACAGGGGCTGGCTGATGATCAGGTTGAACTGCTTGTCGTTGAACCGGGTGCTGATGTCCGGAGTGACCAGTGGGTCGGCGCCGGGCGAGCGAGCGCCGTAGCGGGTGCCTGAAGATGCCATGTCAATGCCGATGGAGGGCAGCATCGCCCCGAAAGCCTGGACTTCCTGCTCCAGGGTTGCATCATGGCCATGGCGAATGCTGCGATAGTCCGGGTCGTTCTGCACGGCCAGCCTGTGCAGCTGCAGCAGGTTTTCCGAGGACCATGCCGCGCCGACGAACAAGAACAAAAGCCCAGCCCCGATGATCCGCAACACCACGCCTCCCCCATTCAGCCTTGATGAGGATATCACCCTTGATCGCCCGTCGAGTCCCGGTCCCAGCGCAGGCGTCGGGTCATGGCTGCCAGTTCTGCCAGCATGAAAGCATCCTGGCTGTCGAACTGCAGCCGATCATCATGGGCGAGCGCCCACAGCACCCCCGCCAGGCGGCCGTCCCGCACCACCGGCGCATACATGCCCTCGATGACACCGGGTGAAAGGCCGGCGATGGCCGGATAGGCGCTTGCCGGCTTGACCAGCAGCATCAGTTCACCCGCGTCGATGGCCGCTGAACAGGGCAGATCACGCAGCAAGAAACTCTGCCCCGCGCTGGCGGCCCAGCGCCCTGACACCGCGCGCCAGCAAACGCCCCCTTCCTTATCCATCAGGCTCAGGCCTGCCGACTGCGCGCCGGTGGCTTCCATCACCGCCCAGGGTAGAGCCGGCAGCGCAATGCCGGGATGTCCGGCCTCGCGGTATTCGAGGTTGACCAGGATGCTGTTGAAGAAGGTCGACTGGATGGGCCGCACCGGGCGGCGATCCAGTTCTTCGCGGGAGACCTGCACTGTACTCATGAGCTGCGTGGCGCCGGCATGACCCATCGCGGGAGGCGCTCAGGCCAGCGCGCGAATGCGCTCGGCGATGGTGCGCAGTATGGACGCGCCGAACTCCGGCTTGGCCTTCACCAGGGTGATGAAGTCATCGCGCTTTATCATGAGCAGGGTGCAGTCGCTCTCGGCAGTGGCGGTGGCCAATCGCGAGGCATTGTCCACCATCGCCATTTCGCCGAACACGCCGCCTGCCGGAATGTGCTCGACGATCTGCCCGTTGATGGAGATGGCCACCCGCCCTTCCTGCAGGATGTACATGAAGATGCCGGTCTCACCGGCATTCATGATGACCTTGCCGGCAGGCGAGCGCAGCGGCGATATTTCATCGGCCAGCTCGGCCAGTTGCTTCTTGTTGAAGACGGCATTGCGCTCGACTTCGCTGGCGGGCGCGCTGATGCCGCCCTTGCGCGCGATATTCTGGCGCAAGCGCTCGACCATCACCGCCATCATCATCAGCGCAAATTCGGGGGTCTTCTGCAAGGCCGTGTTGAATTCCTTCTCGCCCAGGGACAGCGCCTTGCAGGGCACCTTGGCCATGGCACTGGCGGTGCGCGGCGCCTTCGCCAGCAACGCCATTTCGCCGAAGATGGCACCGGGCCGCACCAGCCCGACGAACTGGCCCTTGGCCATCAGCCCCACTTCACCATCGAGCAACAGGTACATGCGGTCGCCCTTGGAGAACAGGCCGCTCGACTTGTCGTTCTCGTTGAAGAAGGTCTTGCCGCCGGTGACTTCCTCGAGCTTGCCGGCGCCACGGAAGAATTGCAGCGCCATCTGCGGGTTGTACAGGGCACGCGGTGGACGCGGCGGGGTGATCGCAACCGCGGGTCTGGCGGGGGCAGGGGCAGCCGGCCTGACTTCAGGCTTGGGTGGTTCGGCGGAAAAATCAAGATCGTCCATACGCTGACGGGGATGCCGCTCTCTCTGGTCAGGGGTTCAATGGCGGGTCGGCCGAAGAGGAAGTGCCGTTGTGAAGTTTAGTCCCATTCCTGTACCGCTTCATCCCCGATTCGTTCCTGCTGACGGCGCTGCCGCACAAGCCCGCATGTCTGCCGCAAAAATACGCGCCGGCTGCCGCGGCAGCCCAGCCGTTTTTCCTCTTGGCATCCGTTCTGGCAAGGCCATTCAATTATGCTCATATTGAAGAGCATCACCTTATCATCATTGATTTCAATGAATCATTATTATCAGTGCAGGGCGGGCATTGCCACGTCGATCATCTTGTCCAGGATGTCGGTGAAATGCGAGCTGTTGGGTTCCTTGGCAGCGCTCTCGCGTATGGCCATCAGTTGGCTGGCGATGGCGCCGGCATCACCGCTGCGCGCCACCACTGAGGTCAGCGCCAGCAGTGCGCCATGCATGGCGGCAATCTCACGGCCGATGAGGGCGATGACGTCTTCGGGTTTGCCTGCGGGCTGGTTCATGGTTGCTCCTTGTCTGTACAGATGGGGTTCAATGAAAATGACGGTTGTGGTTGCGGCTGGGAAGCGACGCGGGGCCACTCAGCGCTTGAGACAGTCGCGCAGCAGGACCAGTGCCGCCTCGGTGAAGGCCTGCATGTTGGCCGCCCGGTCGGTGACGCCGGTGCGCACCGTGATGGCCTTCTCGCAGCCAGGTCCGACCACGGCGATGCAGGCATGCCCGGCCGGATCGCCCTTGCTGTTGCCGGTGGGACCGGCGGCGCCGGTTTCAGCCAGGCCCCAGTCGGCGGTCAGGCGTGCCTGGGCGGTGCGCGCGAGCAGCAGGGCATAGGGTTCGGTGGCGCTCACCATGCCTTCAGGCAGTTTGTCGGGCATATCCATGAAGACGCGACGGGCACGCCGGGTATAGATGGCGGCCCCGCCGAGAAAATACGCCGAGGCTCCCGGCACCGAGAGCAGTGCCGCGGACATCAACCCTCCGGAGGCAGACTCTGCCAGTGAAATGCTCTGCTTGCGCGCCTTGAGCAGCGCGCCGACTTCCGCGGCCAGCGCCAGTGGAATCTCCATTGCCATCCTCCTCAGGTGTGTCTGTGTTTTGATCAAGGCGCGAGCATGCCACAGGATGCGTCTCGGCCAAACCTGCCGGTAAGAATTGCCTGTGCCGGCTCCGGCGCCAGGCACAAAACAAGTCGCTGATTGCATGGAAAGCACCGCCGGCACGACGATTGCACAGGTGTAGACATCCGGCCTTGGACTGGCCGCTCTGGATGGAGTCACCCCCATGAACAATTCTTCGCAACTGGCCTTGCTGCTGGTCCTGTTGTTCTGCATGCCCACGCAGGCTAGCCAAGCCGGCGCGACCAACCACAACACCTCGGCACCGCCCCCCCGGGGGCCCGCTCGGGCAGCGCCTCGAACGCTTATTCCAAAGAGGCGGCGCGCGGAAAAACCCGCCTGAATCGCTGAGTCCGACCACCTCGCCGGTCACGCCATGCACGTAGCACGGGGTTGACTGCACGTCTCGGGTAAACTGGCCGCCTGCACATCACCCTGCAAGCGGAGTCTCATTGAAGCGCTTCCTCAATGTCGGCGGCAACAACAAGAATATCGGCGTCCCCGGCGTGTTCAATGGATGGGACCATGTGCTCCTCGACATCGACCCGGCGGGCCAGCCCGACGTGGTCTGCGACGCGCGTCAACTGACGACGCTGCCGGCTTCCAGCTATGACGCGGTGTATTGCTCGCACAACCTCGAGCACTATCACCGTCACGAGGTCCCGCAGGTGCTGGCCGGCTTCCGGCACGTGCTCAAGCCTGAGGGCTTCGTGCTGGTGCGCGTGCCCAACATGCAGGAGGTGCTGCAGATTGCCGTGGAGCGCGAACTAGACATCGAGGATGTGCTCTATACCTCCACCGCAGGGCCCATCACCGTGCATGACGTCATCTACGGATTCGGCGCCGAAATCGAGCGCAGCAACAATGATTTCTTCGCGCACAAGACCGGCTTCACACCCAATACCCTGGTCCGCTACCTCAACCGCGCCGGCTTCGCGCATGTCTATCTTGGCGAAGCGGGGCTGGATCTGAGCGCCTACGGGCTGATGCTGGAGCCGGATGAGGCGACACGCACCCTGCTGAGCCTCGGCTGAAGCCGGTGATTTCCATGGAAAAAGTCCGCATCTCCAAGCTCATGTCCGAGCAGGGCCTGTGCTCGCGCCGCGAAGCCGACAGCTACATCGAGCGCGGCTGGGTGCTGGTCGATGGCGTGCCGGTCACCGAACTGGGCACCAAGATCTTCCCCAACCAGCGCATCACCCTGTCCAAGGGCGCGCAGTTGAAGCAGCAGGACCGCGTCACCGTGCTGCTGAACAAGCCCATCGGCTTTGTGTCGGGGCAGCCGGAACCACCCTACAAGCCGGCGGTGACGCTGATCCTGCCGCAGAACCGCGACAGCGCAGACACCGCCCCCATCCCCTTCCACGCCCGTCACCTGCAGGGTCTGGCCCCTGCCGGACGCCTGGACATCGATTCCACCGGACTGCTGGTGCTGACCCAGGACGGGCGCATCGCCAAACAACTCATCGGCGAGGATTCGCTGATCGAGAAGGAATACCTGGTGCGCGTGGAGGGCCGCCTGCCGGCCTCCGGCCTGGCACTGCTCAACCACGGCTTGTCCCTTGACGGCACCCCGCTCAAGCGCGCGCGCGTGGACTGGCAGAACCGCGACCAGCTGCGTTTCGTGCTGCAGGAAGGCAAGAAGCGACAGATACGGCGCATGTGCGACCTGGTCGGGCTGAAGGTGACCGGCCTGAAGCGCGTGCGCATCGGCCGCGTGCAACTGGGCAAGCTGCCTACAGGGTTGTGGCGCTACCTGCGCAGTGACGAGCGTTTCTAGACAGGCGGCAGCGCAGCACTGCCAAATCCGCCGGGCGACCGGATCGGCTGAGTGATAACTGGGAGGGATTGCAATGGCCTTTGTCGATGTACGTGGCATCCGGGTGTGTTACGAGATCCGCGGCAGCGGGCCGAGGCTGCTGTTCATCACCGGCACCGGCCGGGACATGCGGCAGCAGCCTTCGGTGTTCGACCTGCCGGTGGCAGGCCATTTCGAAGTACTCACTTACGATCAGCGCGGCCTGGGACAGAGCGCCAAGCCCGATCTGCCCTACACCATGGCCGACTATGGCGAGGACGCCGCAGCGCTGCTGGAGGCAGTGGGCTGGGACCGCTGCCTGGTGGTGGGCATCTCCTTCGGCGGCATGGTGGCGCAGGAACTGGCCTGCCGCCATCCGCAGAAAGTTGAACGCCTGGTGCTCGGCTGCACCAGCAGCGGTGGCGCCGGCGGCGCCTCCTATCCACTGCACGAATTCGAATCACTGCCGCCGCTGCAGGCCATCCAGCGTCACCTCGAAGTCTCCGACACGCGCCGCACCGCGGACTGGAAGGCCGCCCATCCGCAAGCCTGGCAGGCGCTGGTCGACGATGCGGTGAAGAAAAAATCCGTCGGGGGCGATGATCCGGCACGTGCCATGGGCGCCCATCGGCAGTTGCAGGCCCGTATCGGACACGACACCTGGAACCGGCTGCCCGGCCTGACCATGCCGGTACTCGTCTGCGGTGGCCACCATGACGGCATTGCCGCGCCGGCCAACCTGGAAGCCATGCACCAGCGTATCCCCGGCTCGCAACTGGCGATCTTCGATGGCGGGCACCCGTTCCACGCCCAGGACCCGCAGGCCTGGCCGCAGATGATCGCCTTCCTGCAGGGAAAACAGCCGTCCGGCGCGACTACAGCTTGATTTTGGGCACGCGGCTGGCGTTGAAAGCGCCCACGGCCGCGACGCAGGCGCAGACGAAGAAGGCCGTATGGAAGGCGCCCACCACATCCGTGCCCGGGGGCAGCGCGGACGGATCGCCCAGCGCTTTCACATCGACCCCTGGCAGCAGACTGTAGATCACCGCGCCAGTGATGGCCGTGCCGATGGCCGCACCCAGGGTGCGTGCCAGGCTGACCACCGCGGTGCCAGCGCCGAGGCGCTCAATGCCCGTCACGGCCTGGATGATGAGCTGGCTGGTGGGCATGCTCGGTCCCAGGCCGAGACCACAGAAAAAGCCCAGGGTCACCACCAGCGTCATGTGCGCGGGGGCCATCGCCAGGGCCAGCAGGAAAATCGACGCAAACGACAGCCCGTACACCGGCAGGGGCTGCGGCCGCCCGGTGCGCGCCACAATCAGCCCGGTGACAACGCCGCCGAACACCATGCCCGCCATCACCGGCGCCACCAGCACACCCGACTGACCGACGCCGGCATTCATTGCCAGCTGCAGGTAAATGGGCACGTAGTACAGCAAGGACAGCATGCAGAAGGTCGAGCACATCGTGGTGATGGAAATCCGGCGTATCGCCGCGATCCGCAACAACTCGATGGGAAAGAAGGGCGCCGGATGTTTGCGCTCGTGGTGATAGAGCAGCCACCAGGCCAGTGCCGCCATGGCCGGGAAGAAGAAGGTCTGCCAGGACAGCCACTCGAAGCGCAGGCCTGCCGATGACATGCCATAGAGCAAAGTCAGGATGCCGATGGCGAACATGACCAGGCCGGGCACGTCACCCAGCCCAGGCGCGCTGTGGTTGGCATCTGGCCGCGGCAGCGTGCTGATGCGCCAGGCAGCAATCATCACCAGCGGCACATAGCCCACGAACAGCCAGCGCCAGCTGACATGGGCCACCACCAGGCCGCCGATCATGGGACCGCAGACGTGGGCGCCGGTGAACAGGGCGGAGAAATACCCCTGGAAGCGTGCGCGCTGGCGCGGTGGCACAAACTCGCCGATCAGCGCCATGCACAGTGACATCAATCCGCCCCCGCCCAGCCCCTGCAGCACGCGGCCGGCGATCAACCAGCCCAGTGACGGGGCCATGGCGCACACCAGCGCCCCCAGCGCAAACACCGACAGCGAGCCCAGCATCACCTGGCGCCGACCATGACGATCACCAAGGCGGCCATAGACCGTCACCATGGTGGCACTGGCCATCAGATAGGCCGTGGCCACCCAGGGACTGTTCTGCAAGTCGCCAAATTCGAGCGCGATCACCGGCGTTGCCGCCGCCAGCAGGGTCTGGTCCACCGCCGCCATGAACATGGGCAGCAGCACCGCCGTGTAGACACGGAAGAATTCGCTGCGACTGACTTCAGGCCGGTCAGTGCCGGTCTTTTTCTGGGATGTGCTCATGGCGGGTGGCGATTATCGCATTGCCGCCCGCGGCACCCTTAAACCAGGGCCTGGCGCGGAGAAACGTTCGATGCCATACGAAAAGCATCACAAGACTGACGTAACTGCACGTACAAGCATTTTTAACAATCCTTTACAAATGTTTACGATAGCAATCTAAAATCGATCCAGTCGCCAAGCGTACGGCTGAAATCACAACAATATAGCGTTTCATACTCATGACTTTCCCGCCCGACATCGGCCTGCTGCTGTATGCCTCGTCCGGTTTCGCCATGCTCATCGGGCTGGTATTTCTGGTCATTGCGCGCCGCATGGCGCAAACCTGGCTGCTGCCCCACTGGGCTGCGGCCATGCTGGTGCTGGGCATCGGCAGCCTGGGTTACGCGCTGCGTCCGCCCAATCCCTGGCTGTCCAGCATCCTGCCCAACGCACTGCTCCTGATTGCCCTGTTGCTATTCCACCGGGGTGCGCTGCGCGTCAACAACCTGGCCAGGACCTTCGACTGGCTCGGCGTCAGCGTGGTGGTCATTGCCACCGCCATGATTGCCTGGCTGAGTCTGGTCGTGCCGGACCTGGGCACCCGCGTCGTCGTGCTGAGCCTGGCCACCGCATTTCTCGCCAGCCGTACCGCCATCCAGCTCAGCCTTTTCGCCCAGCGCAAGGGCAGCCCCGTGCCAGCCAACGTGCTCGCCTCCCTGTGGTGGTTTCTGGTCGCCATCATGGGCATCACCATCGTGGCGATGATGGTCCACACCCAGCACAACCAGGACCTCTTCCAGGCAGGACCACCCATCCTCACGCTGTTCCATGTGCGCCCTCTGCTGATTTTCTTCGGCGCGATTTTCGGACTTATCGTCGAATTGCGCCTGCTCGCCACCGATGCCCCTGCACCGATTGAAACGGAGGCCGCCGCCAGCCGCACCGCCTTCGATACCGCCTGCAATGCGGCCATCGCGGCACGCCAGGGACAGCCGCTGTGCGTGGTGCTGGTGGACCTGGACGACCACCGCCAGATCGCAAAACGCCACGGCCGGCTGGCTGCCGAGGCGGTGATGAAGTGGGTGGGCAGCATGATCCAGGCGGAACTGCAGGAGGGCGACAGCCTGTTCGTGCATGGCAACGACCAGTACGCGCTGCTGCTGCCGCAGACCGACCAGGCCTCGGCGCTGCTGTTCGCCAATGACCTGTGCCGGCACATCGGCAGCGGCCACTGCACCTACGGAAAGAAATCCATCAGCACATCGGTGAGTGCCGGCGTGGCGGGTTATACCCCCGAGCGCAATACGGCACGCGCCCTGGCCGCATCGGCCAAGGTGGCGATCTACCAGGCGCGCGCCGACGGGCGCAGTCGGGCTCACGGTGCCACAGACACGTGGACGGCGCCGCAGTTCGGCCAGCTTTAAGCAGCCCCGCGGCTGTAGGGAATCCTTCCCTGCCACAGACGCGGCAAGGTTCACGACCCCGGGTAGGGATTCTCCAGCTGTTCCATCAATTGCCGGAACACCTCGCGCAACTGCTGCTCGTCACAGCCCATCAGCAGGCCGTCTTCGAAGGCGTCCTGGGCGATGCCGCGGATCTCCTCGAGATTCTCGCGCAGCACCTTGAGTTTCTCGACACAGGCAACGACCTCGCCCGTGGGCGAGCGCCAGACCGGGTCAGGCCGGGGCTTGCTCACGGCAAGCACGATCTTTTGATTGCGGCGGCACTCGCTTCCATTCTGATCGTAAACCGCATAAGCGTATGCTGCATCCGGCTTACGCCTGAAGTGCGGAACATGCGTGCTCGCCGTGTGCGCATATTCGCCCTGCCCCGGGCTCAGACCACCGCACCGACCGCAGCCGGCGCGTCGTTCTTGAGGAAGACCTGCATGCGCCGGGGCTTGACCACCAGCGACTCCCCTTCCTTCAGCGCGAGCTTGCGATACAGCTCGGTGGGAATCTCCACTTCGATCATTTCCCCGTTGTCATCGCGCGCCAGCTCCAGCCTCGCCACCGGCCCAACGGCCAGCGCCCTCACCACATGCACACGCAGCCCCTCCTGTCCCGGGGAATAGCGATCCAGGTCGAATTCGTGCGGGCGCGCATAGCCCACCGCGGGCGCGTTCTTGGCATCGGGCTGGTCGGGCGCGTCGAGCGACACATCGCCCACTTCCATGCGGCCGTCGTGGACTCGGCCGTGGAAAAGATTGACGTGGCCGAGGAAGCCGAAGACGAAGGGACTGGCCGGCGTTTCGTAGACCTGCTCGGGCGTGCCCTGCTGCTCCACCCGCCCGTGGTTCATCAGCACCACGCGGTCGGCCACCTCCAGCGCTTCTTCCTGGTCGTGGGTGACGAAGATGCTGGTGACGTGGATCTCGTCGTGCAGGCGGCGCAGCCAGCGGCGCAGTTCCTTGCGAACCTTGGCGTCCAGGGCGCCGAAGGGCTCGTCGAGCAGCAGCACCTTGGGCTCCACCGCCAGCGCGCGCGCCAGCGCGATACGCTGGCGCTGTCCGCCGGAGAGCTGCGAGGGATAGCGATCATGCAGCCAGTCGAGCTGCACCAGCTTGAGCAGCGACATCACCTTGTCGCGGATCTCGGCCTTGGACGGGCGTTCGGCGCGCGGCTTGACCTGCAGCCCGAAGGCAATGTTGTCGAACACCGTCATGTGGCGGAACAGCGCGTAATGCTGGAACACGAAACCGACATTGCGCTCCTGCACGCGCCGGCCGGTGGCGTCCTCGCCATGGAAATGCACCTCGCCGACATCGGCGGTTTCCAGCCCCGCGATGATGCGCAGCAGCGTGGTCTTGCCGCAGCCCGAGGGCCCGAGCAGGGCCACCAGTTCGCCGGTGGGGAAATCCAGCGACACATTGTCCAGCGCGACAAAGCTGCCGAAGCGCTTGCTGATATTGCGGACTTCAATGCTCATGTCTGTTTCCTCGGGTTCACGATCAGGCTGGCGGTCAGGTCCGGACCGCCATCAGGGCCGTGGGGCTTCCAGCGGCAGCACCTCGTGCTCGCGCCGGGTTTTCCATTCGATGAAGCTCTTCAGCGCCAGCGTCACCAGCGCCAGCAGCGCCAGCAGCGAGGCCACCGCAAAGGCTGCGGCAAACTGGTACTCGTTGTAGAGGATTTCCACATGCAGGGGTATGGTGTTGGTCTGGCCGCGGATGTGCCCCGACACCACCGACACGGCGCCGAACTCACCCATGGCCCGCGCATTGCAGAGGATCACCCCGTAGAGCAGGCCCCACTTGATGTTGGGCAGGGTGACACGCCAGAAGGTCTGCCAGCCCGAAGCGCCCAGCACCAACGCCGCCTCCTCCTCCTCGTTGCCCTGTGCCGACATCAGCGGGATGAGCTCGCGCGCCACGAAGGGGAAGGTGACGAAGATGGTGGCCAGCACGATGCCGGGCACGGCGAACACCACCTTCAGGTCATGTTCCTGCAGCCAGGGGCCGAGCCAGCCCTGCAGGCCGAACACCAGCACATAGATCAGGCCGGCGACGATGGGCGACACCGAGAAGGGCAGGTCGATCAGGGTGATGAGGATGCTCTTGCCGCGGAAGTCGAACTTGGCGATGGCCCAGGCGGCAGCCACGCCGAACACCAGGTTGAGCGGCACGGCGATGGCCGCGGTGATCAGGGTGAGCTTGATCGCCGACAGTGCCACCGGATCGACCAGCGCGGCGATATAGGTGTCCCAGCCCTTCCTGAAGGCCTCGAAGAACACCGCCACCAGTGGCACGATGAGGAACAGCACCATGAAGGTCACCGACACGCCGATCAGCAGCCACTTGATGGCCGGATGCTCGGCGGTGGCCGAGCGCGCCTTCACCGAAGGACGCGGCGCGGCGGCAGAAAGCGTGCTGGCAGTGCCGGCCATCTCAGCGCTCCCTTCCGGCGCGACGGTTGGCCCACCACTGCAGCAGGTTGATCACCAGCAGCATGAAAAAGGAAATCATCAGCATCACCACCGCCAGCGCCGTGGCGCCCACGTAGTCATACTGCTCCAGCTTGGTGATGATGAGCAGCGGCGTGATCTCGGTCT
>CANJJT010000014.1:0-61448 GCA_947474715.1 Betaproteobacteria bacterium | reverse complement strand
ACATGTCAGGAATAGGCTTTGTCGAAAGCCATCGATCTCCAGCGTCATTCCCGCGCAGGCGGGAATCCATTTTGACTACCTCCGAGAAAATGGATCCCCGCCTGCGCGGGGATGACAGTAGTGAGTTATCCCTGCTTCCAGATATGAGGCCATTGTTTCGGTAGGCACTGCAGACAGATTCGCAGATACTAGACCTTTCCCCGCAAATCGGTGAAGAACCTTGTCAAAGGGGGCCGCCTCGTGAGCGCAGCGAACGAGCGGGGGGGATTTTGGCCAAGCGGGCTGATCCCATTGCCTTCACTCCACCTTGCCATGGGGTTCGGCCATCATGCTTGCTCGCAGGCAGAATATGACCGGATCACCGCCTGAGCATCAAACCGGCAGTGGTGGTTGCACCGAAATGGCAGCGGGTGAAAATTCCCCCGCTGGCCTGCGGCCAGTCGGCCCCTTTTGACAAGGGGGTAAACCGCGCTGCTCCCTGAATTCACCCGGCCTGCAGACGCCGATCTGATCAAGCCTTCCTGATGATCAGCGCATCCACGGCCATGATGCGTCCACCCGTGCAGATCAGCGGGTTCACATCCAGCTCGGCGATGAGGTCCTTCTGGTCATCCATGAACTCGGATAGCCGCACGATGACATCGGCGAGCTTGTCCTGGTCCACCGGCTCGGCGCCGCGAAAGCCGGTGAGCATGGACTGGGCCTTGATCCTGCCCAGCATGGCGCGTGCTTCGATGCCGTTGATGGGCGCCAGTTCCAGGGTGGTGTCCTTGAGTAGTTCCACCAGCACGCCGCCCAGGCCGGTGACGATGAGCGGGCCGAACAGCGGATCGACCTTGCCGCCCACCATGATCTCGGTGCCGGCGGGCACCATGGGCTGCACCAGCACGCCGTTGATCCTGGCATCGGCTTTGTATTGCTTGGCATTGGCCATGACCACGTCGTAGGCGGCCTTCACATCCTCGGCGGTCTTGAGGTTGAGGCGGATGACGCCGGCTTCGGTCTTGTGCGGGATGTCGGGTGATTCGACCTTCATGGCCACGGGCAGACCGAGGGCCGTGGCTGCAGTGACGGCCTCGGCAGCCGACTGCACCAGCTTCTCGCCCACTACCGGCACGCCGTAGAGCGACAGCACGTCCTTGGCCTCGCGCTCGGTGAGGGTCTGGTTTTTCGCCGCGGTGATCAGTGCCGCGGCCTTCGCCTTCGCATCGGCGGGGGAGAGGCGCACCAGCTTGCGCGCGCCGTTCTGTTCGAAGGCGATGCGCTGGGCGTCACGCCTGAACCAGGCGGCCAGCGCAGCCATGGTGCGGTCGGCCGATTGGAAGTAGGCGACATTGGGATGGGCTTCCAGTCCTACCGATGCCGGGCTGCCCACCCAGCCGCCGGTCCAGGAGCAGCAGAAGATCTTGCCATGCTCGGCGACGCGGTCACCCATCAGGCCGATCTCGGTGAGGCTGTTCGGATTGACGCTGGTCTGCGGGAAGTGCACCGCGGCGTACTGGTCGTCGGCTGCCATGGTGCCGCTCGATCCTGGCATGTTCTTGGCGTCGCGGCCGGCCATGGCGGTGAGGTCGGCCGGATTGCGCGTCGAGCCGAAATCGGGGATGAATTCCTCCAGTGCCTTGCGGGTATGGTCGCGCGGCTGCGGCATGGGCACGCCATACACTTCCGCCTTGTCGGTGGCGAACACGGCGGCGCCGCCAGACACGGCCACCACGCCCACGCCCTTGCCCTTGGGGCGGCCGGCCTTGGCGAAGAAGGAGGCGGTTTCGGTCAGGGCTTCCAGGTCGTTCACCACCACGATGCCCGCACGCTCGAACACGGCGCGGTAGGCGGCCGGGGAGCCGGCCAGCGATCCCGAGTGCGATAGCGCCGCTTCGGCACCGTTCTCGCTCACCCCCAGCTTGCACAGCACGATGGGCTTGTCATTGGCGCGGGCGATTTCGCCGGCCTCGATCAGGCGCGCCGGGTCGTCCATGCCTTCGAGGATGACCTCGATCACGCTGACGTTCGGATCTTCGGCCATGTAGGCGATGGTGTCGGGCACGCCGATGTCGCAGGAGTTGCCGCCGGCCACCACATAGGCAAAGGCCGAGCCGCGGCGCGAGGCCTGCGCGGTGGAGAAGGCCAGCGCCCCGGACTGGCTCACCAGGCCGATGCCGCGCGTCACGATGGCACCGGAGTTCACGTCACCGCGGGTGAAGGTGCAGGCGAGGCCGTGCGCGAAATTGGCAAAGCCCAGGCAGTTGGGGCCGAGGATGCGCAGGTTGTGCTCGCGCGCGATCTGGCCCAGGCGCTGCTGCGCGGCGATGGTCTCGGCCTTGCCCAGCTCGGCATAGCCCGACGCATACACCACCACGCCGCCGACATTGGCGCCAGCGCATTCCAGCACGGCGGCTTCCACCGCATCCTTGGGCAGGCAGATCACCACGCAGTCAGCCGGCTCGGGCAGGTCCTTCACCGAGGGGTAGCAGGGCTGCCCGTCGATGTTGTCGTAGCGCGGATTCACCCGGAACACCTTGCCGTCGTAGTGGTCCATGTGCGCGATGGTCTGCGAGGCCACGGCCTTGGGATTGGGGGTGGCACCGATGACGGCGATGGTCCGCGGATCGAACAGGCGGCTGAGATCCTTGTGACGGTAGATGGGACGGTGGGCTGCGCTCATTACGATTCCAGTTATAGTCAAAATTAAACAGGAGCCGGCCTCATCATTGGGCCGGCATGGTAATTGTTATCAGAGGCTTCGGGCTGCCTCAGGCTTTCCTGATGATCAGCGCGTCCACCGCCAGGATGCGGCTGCCCGAGCAGATCAGCGGGTTCACATCCAGTTCGGCAATCAGCGACTGCTGGTCATCGAGGAATTCGGCCAGGCGCACGATCACCTCGGCCAGTTGCGGCTGGTCGACTGGTTCGGCGCCACGGAAGCCCTTCAGCACGGACTGGCCCTTCAGGCGGCCAAGCATGGCCTGCGCTTCAGTCAGGGTGATCGGCGCCAGTTCCAGCACGGTGTCCTTGAGCAGTTCCACGAACACGCCGCCCAGGCCGGCCACGATCAGCGGCCCGAACAAGGGGTCGATCTTGCCACCCACCATGATCTCGGTGCCGGCGGGCACCATGGGCTGCACCAGCACGCCATTGATCTTCGCGTCGGCCTTGTACTTGAGTGCGTTGGCCATCACCGCATCGAAGGCGGCCTTCACCTCTTCGGCGGACTTGAGGTTGAGGCGGATGACACCCGCTTCAGTCTTGTGCGGGATGTCGGGGGATTCCACTTTCATCACCACCGGCAGGCCCAGCGCCTGTGCCGCGCTGGCCGCGTCGGCGGCAGACTGCACCAGCTTCTCGCCCACCACCGGCACACCATAGAGCGAGAGCACGTCCTTGGCTTCGCGCTCGGTGAGGGCCTGGTTCTTCGTCGCGGCGATCAGCTTCGCGGCCTTGCCCTTCGCGTCGGCCGGGGAAAGGCGCACCGGCTTGCGCGCGCCCTGGCTGCCGCGTAGCTTGCGCAGGTCATGGTAGTGGTGCCAGGCGGCCAGCGTGCCGTAGCAGCGCTCCAGCGTGCTGAACCACTGGATGTAGGGATCCTGCTCGCATTCGATCGAGCCCTTGCCGGCAATCCAGCCGCCGATGAAAGGCTGGCAGATCGGCTTCTTCAGGCGCCGGCCGACATCGCTCAGCAGCGCGCGCCGCTCGATGGCACTCGAGCTGAGGGAGGACTGCGGGTTGACCAGTGCGCCATAGGTGTCGCCGGTGAGCATGGCTTCGATGGCCGAGGGCACCGTCTTCGGGTCGCTCACCGCCATGGCGGTGAGGTCGCAGGGATTGCGCAGGGCACCGAACTCGGGCACGAAGGGGCGCAGGCGCTGCTTCATCTCATCGGGGGGCTGCGGGGTGGCAATGCCCTGTGATTCGGCAGCATCGGTGGCGGCGATGAGTGCGCCACCGGAGGCGCCCAGGGCGGCCACGCCGCGTGATTGCGGCGCGTAAGGCATCTTGGAAAAGAAGGAGGCGGTCTCCATCAGCGCTTCAACGCTTTTCACCACGACGAAGCCGGCGCGCTCGAACAGGGCGTCCCAGGCCTCGGCCGACCCGGTGAGCGAACCGGTGTGCGACAAGGCGGCGGTGGAGGCTTCCTCACCCACGCCGAGCTTGCAGATGACCACGGTCTTGCCGGCCTTCCAGGCGATCTCGCCGGCTTCCAGCAATTGCTCCGGATGCGGCATGCCCTCGAACAGGCAGGCAATGGAGGCACAGGCCGGGTCCTCGGCGAGGAAGGCGATCTGGTCGGCAAAGGCGACGTCGGCGCCGTTGCCGAAGGTGAGCACATGGCTGACGGCGACGCCGCGGTACTCGGACTGGCCGAGGGAGAAGCCCACGGCACCGGACTGGCTGACCACACCGACGCCGGGGCGTGAGGGCGGGTCGACCTTGAGTTCGCCCGAGGCGAAGGACACCATGGCGGTGGAGGTGAAGTTGACGAAGCCCAGCGTGTTGGGGCCGATCATGCGCAGGCCCGATTCACGGCAGATATCGGTGAGGCGGTCCTGCATGGCGACCAGTTCCGGCGTGCCCAGCTCCGAGTAACCGGAGGCGAACACCACCACACCGCCGACGCGCGCCTCGGCGCACTCGCGCACGGCGGCTTCCACGGCATCCTTGGGCACGGCGATGACGACGCAGTCCGGCGATTCCGGCAGTGCCTTCACCGAGGGGTAGCAGGGCCGGTCACCGATAGTTTCGTAGCGCGGATTGATCAGGTGCACGCGGCCCTGGTAGCGCGACATGTTGGCCAGCGTGCGCGCGCCGACCGACTTGGGGTTGGTGGAGGCACCGATGATGGCGATGCTCGCAGGGTTGAACAGGCGTGCCATGTTGGCATGCCGATAGACCGGCCGTGGTGGGCGCGCTGGCGTACCCGTCATGTCTTTGTCCTTGCAGGGTTGGCGATGAGGCAGACCGGTCTTTGCGGGCCGCAGGCTCGTGCTGCGTGATTCGAGCTTTTTTCGCAGCGTAAACAGGGCGGAATTATGCCAGAACGGGGGGTGTCACCCGTCCGGAAAGGTCCGCTGCACAGGGTGATTGCTTATGCGAACAGACAGGGCCGGGCAATGCCGCGCGGTCCTGTCTGTCCGGCCCGGCTCAGGGCAGGGAATCGACGCTGATGTTGGCGTCCTTGATCAGCTTGCGCCAGATTTGCAGGTCGTTGCGGATCAGGTTGGCGTATTCCTGCGGGGTGGAGGTGGCCACTTCCAGCCCGGCGGTGAAGAAGCGCTGCACGGTTTCCGGCTGCTGCAGCCCCTTGTTCATGGCCTCGTTCAGCTTGTCCACGATGGGTTTGGGCAGGTTGGCCGGTCCGACCAGGCCCCACCAGCCGGTGTTGTAGAAGCCGGGCACGGTTTCTGAGATGAGCGGGATGTCCGGCGCCGACTTCATGCGCTGGCTGTGGCCCACGCCAATGACGTGGATCTTGCCGGCCTTGATGAAGGGCTGCAGTTGCAGCAGTCCCTGGAAGGTCATGTGCACATTGCCCGATACCATGTCGGGGAGGGCGAGCGGTGTGCTCTTGTAGGCGATGTGCGTGAGTTCGATGCCGGCCATGGTCATCAGCATGGCGCCGCCGATATGGTTGGGCGTGCCCACCCCGGGTGAGGCGAAATTGAGCTTGCCCGGCGCGGCCTTGGCCATGGCGATGAGTTCCTTCACGTTCTTCACCGGCAACGTGCTGCTCATGGCCAGCACATAGGGCACATAGGTGGCGATGCCGATGGGGGTGAAGTCCTTGATCGGGTCGTAGGGGATGGTGGCGACCAGCGCCGGTCCGGAGACCAGTCCGCCGGTGGTGCCCAGCAGCAGGGTGTAGCCGTCAGGGGCTGCCTTGGCCCCCATGGCATGGCCGATGGTGGCGCCGGCACCGGGGCGGTTGTCGATCAGCACCTGCTGCTTGGTGGCTTCGGTGATCTTCGCCGCAATCTCCCGGCCGGTGAAATCGGTGCCCGCCCCGGGCAGGTAGGGCACGATGAGGCGGATGTTCTTGCTGGGGTAGTCGGCCACGCCTGGCGTTGCGGCGATGGACTGTCCCCAGGGCAGCACGGCCAGGGCTGCGGCCAGCGTTGCTGTGGACAGGCCGCTGGTGGGGGACCTGCGGGCGATGACTGGGGACGGTTGCATGTTGATTCTCCTCCTTGCGACACCGTGGGTGGTGTTCTGGTTCGCTCATGTCGGATGGGGCATGAGGCGTCCTGCGAAGACTACTCTACTTTTTCGGCACCGCCGGGCCGGAGCCGAAGCCGATGGGCAACGAGCAACGAGCAACGAGCAACTGTGACATGATCGCAATGGCATCGGTCCGGCCACCCTGCAAGAAGAGTCACGATCAGGAGGCGTCATGCGCATAGTGTCCCGTTGCACCGCCTTGCTGGTGCTTGCCTTGCTGTCCCAGGCGGCCTTCGCACAGGCTCCGACGGTCGCCAACTGGCCCGCGCGACCCATCCTGGTGGTGGTGCCCTTTGCACCGGGCGGTGCGGACATCGTGCTGCGCACCTACACGTCGCTGGTCACGGATGCGACGAAGTGGGCTTTCCTCGTTGACTACAAGACCGGCGGCAATGGGGTGCTGGCCGGTAATGCCGTGGTCAAGGCCGTCGCCGACGGGCATACGCTGCTGATGTCCTCGACCACGCTGGCGCTGACGGACATCATGGAGCGCAAGCCACCCTATGATGGCTGGAACGATTTCATGCCGGTCTACCAGCTCACACGCACGCCGCAGTTGCTGGTGGTGCATGCCTCGCTGCCGGTGCGCACGCTGCCGCAGTACATCGCTTATGCCAAAGCCAATCCCGGAAAGATCAACTGGGGCATGATCGGGCTCAACGGCATACAGCGGCTCTCGGCCGAGTATCTGCACAACCTGCTGGGCGTGCAGATCACCTATGTGCCCTACAAGGGGACGGCACCCATCGGTGCCGCCCTGCTTGCAGGCGAAGTGCAGGCTTCATTGCAGGCGCCGCGCAACATCCTCAGCCACATCAAGGCTGGCAAGCTGGTGCCCCTGGCCATCTCCCAGGCCCAGGGTCGGATGCCCGAGTTGCCCGATTTGAAGTCGATCTCCGAACTGGGCGCGCCCGAGTACGACGTCTACGCCTGGTCCGGACTGCATGCACCGGCTGGCACACCGGCTGCCGTGATCCAGCGCCTCAACGTCGAATTCAACAAGGCTTTGAAGCGCCCGGAGCTGGTGGCCAAGTTCGAATCCATGGGCGAGGGCCTGGGTGGTGGCTCGGTGGAGGAATTCCGCGGCACCCTGGCGGCGCAGCGGGAGCGCTGGATCAAGGTCGCCCATCAGATCGGGGTGAAACTGGCCTCAGACTGATAGCACGATTGTGCCGGCCTGGTGTGCCGGCAGGCGCATGCAGCCTTCAACTCGATGCAAGGCCTGCTTCGAATCAGCTGCGGTCAGCTCTTGCGAATGATCAGCGCATCCACCGCCAGTATGCGCTGGCCGGCGCAGATCAGCGGGTTCACGTCCAGTTCGGCCACCAGGTCCTTCTGGTCATCGAGGAACTCACCCAGACGCACGATGATGTCGGCGAGTTTGTCCTGATCAACGGGTTCGGCGCCTCGAAAGCCCTGCAGCACGGTCTGTCCCTTGAGGCGGACCAGCATGGCACGCGCCTCGTGGACGGTGACCGGCGCGAGTTCCAGTGCCGTGTCCTTGAGTAATTCCACCAGGACGCCGCCCAGGCCGGCGACGATGAGCGGCCCGAACAGCGGATCGATCCTGCCGCCCACCATGATCTCGGTGCCCGAGGGCACCATGGGTTGCACCAGCACGCCGTTGATCTTCGCGTCGGCCTTGTACTTGTGTGCATTGGCCATGACGGCTTCGTAGGCGGCCTTCACGTCTTCGGCGGACCTGAGGTTGAGCCGGATGACGCCGGCTTCGGTCTTGTGCGGGATGTCGGGGGATACCACTTTCACCACCACGGGCAGGCCCAGCGACTGCGCCGCGGTCACGGCATCTGCTGCGGACTGCACCAGCTTCTCGCCTACCACCGGAATGCCGTAGAGGGCGAGCACGTCCTTGGCTTCGCGTTCGGTCAGGGTTTGGTGTTTCGCCGCGACAATGAGTTTCGCCGCCTGATTCCTTGCCTGCACCGGTGACAGTCGTATCAGCCTGCGCGGCCCATGGCGTTCCTCGGCGAGCCGCTTGTCCTCGCGCCAGTGCCAGGCCTGGATGGCCCGGAAGCAGCTGTCCAGGTTGAAGAACCAGCCGAGGCCGCGGTCACGTTCCACTTCGATGGTGCCGGGGCCGCCCACCCAGCCGCCGACAAAGGGCAGGCAGAAGGGCTTGCCGTGCTTCTTCGCCATCACGCCCAGCTGGGCGCGGCGTTCCGCGGTGCGTGCGCTGACCGTCACCTGCGGGTAGAGCAGCACGCCGTACTGGTCGTCGGCCATCATGGCGTCGATGGCGTTGGTGAGGATGTCGGGCTGGCTGTTGATCATGGTGGTGACATCACAGGGATTGCGCGCGGAGCCGAACTCCGGGACGTTGGCCTGCAGCACCTTGAGTGTTTTCGGGCGCGGCTGTGGCAGTGTCAGGCCGTAGCGTTCGGCGGTGTCCGCGGTGGTGATGCCGCCGCCGCCGGAGCTGGCGATGATGCCCACGCCGCGCGCCTTGGGCCGGCCGGCCTTGGACAGAAAGGAGCAGATCTCCATGAGACCGGGCACGCCCTCGGCCCAGACAATCCCTGAGCGCTCGAAGGCGGCGCGGTAGGCCGCGGTGGAGCCGGCCAGCGAGCCGGTGTGGGACATGGCGGCCGCAGCGCCTTCCTGCCCGGTGCCCAGCTTGGCGATCACCAGCGGCTTGTCGTTCTTCCAGGCGATGTCGGCGGCTTCCAGCAGCATGGACGGATCGGGCATGCCCTCGAAGATGCAGGCGATGGCATTGCAGCTGGGCTCCTCGGCCAGGTAGGCGATGTTGTCGGCGAGGTTGACGTCGCAGGAGTTGCCGGTGGCGATGGCGTGGCTGATCACCATGCCGTTCTCCATGGCCTGGACCAGGCCGAAGCCCAGTGCCCCGGACTGGCTGACGATGCCGATACCGGCCGGGTGCGCCATGGCCGACTTCACGCTGGTCTGGGTGAAGGACACCACGGTGCGCGTGGCGAAATTGGCAAAGCCCATGCAGTTGGGGCCGATGATCTTCATGCCGCTGTCGCGGCCGATGGCGGCCAGGCGTTCCTGGGCGGCGATGCGCTCGGGCTTGCCGGTCTCGGCATAGCCGGCGGCAAAGATGATGACGCTGCGCACGCCGCGCTCGGCGCATTCGATCACGGCTTTCTCGATGGCATCCCGCGGCACGGCAAACAGCACGCAGTCCGGTGTCTCCGGCAGCGCAGCGATGGAGGGGTAACAAAGGTGGTCGCCGATGCGCTCGTACTTCGGATTCACGCGCAGGATGCGCCCGCCATACACCTCGAGCTGCTTGAGCGCGCGCTGGCCGGGTGAACCCGGCGTGGGCGAGATGCCGTAGATGGCAATGCTGCCGGGGTTGAAGATGTGCTGTTGTTCGGCGTGTCGGTACAGGGCGCGGCGGGGGGCGGTCATGGCCTATCCTCATTCCTTGTGTGACGGGTCCGCCGGTTCCTGTGCGCCTGAACGCTCTTTGCACAGGCCGAACTGTCAGCTGGCGGCACCCCTCAATGGATGCAGATGCGCCAGATAGGCAGGCGGCGTGGGAGCGGAAGCAGTCGATTATGCCATTGCACTTGTCACCCCCAGCACAAGTCATCCTGGCCCTGCAGGCAATTGGGCCAGTCTCATCGACAAAAGGTCGAGCACATGCGCAGCACGCGGCGCAACCGCTTGTCACGCGCAGATTGGACCGCCCAGAAAGTGTCATCTGATTGACGTAATGAGGGACTAAGCTGCGCACCAGCCGCAAGGAGGCGGCCACGATGAGCGCCGATAAATCCCGCGACCAGGTGAAATGCCTGCTGGCCATCACCCGCCTGCAATGGGGCGTGCAGCAAACAAGAGCTGCGGCCATCGACCCCTGGCCGACATCCCGCGAGCTGACGCGAAGCCGCGTCACCAGGTACCCGTCCGAAAGCGACGGACGTCGGACACTGCCAGTCACTCTGGCCGGATTTCAGCGCCTCGCCTGAGGGCTGAGTGAACCGCCTGCCCCCGGCTGATTCTGCCGAGGGTATCTTCAAAATGGCCGGGGTCCAGGCAGGACGGCAGGGGGCGATGACTTGAGCGCCGGTGCACTAGGGTTTGTTGACATTCAGCAACGCATCTAGCGTGCTGAATGTCAACAGCCCCTTGCTACTTGTTCTTGTGCTTTTCCCTGAGGATGGCCATGTTCTTGCGCCAGTCCTTCAATTGTTCGTCTTCATACGCCAGCTGCAGCGCCAGCACCTGGATCCTGGTGAGGTGCTCGTCTTCATACTGGTGCGTGAATCGGCCCCTCATTCTGGACATCAGTCGATCGGATTCCGATCGCGAAAGGGCTTTGGCCTTGTCGATGTACTCGGGTGCCGGTGGATTGATCTTTTGGTGCTTGTTAGGCATGGGTGCATTCTCCTTCAAGGGGTGGCATGCCGGAACCCGGCATTCTGCAATGGTGAGGGTTCATCAGAGCCGTCAGTCATTATGATCATTTTAAAATGGCATATGCCGTCAGTAATGGGAGAGATGAAATATTGTGATCAATATGAATCAAGTCTTCCTGACAATCAGGGCATCCACGGCAAGCATGCGGCCGCCCGAACAGATGAGCGGATTCACATCCAGTTCGGCGATCACTTCGCGCTGGTCGTCGAGGAATTCGGACAGTCGCACGATGACGTCGGCCAGCCGGTCCTGGTCCACCGGTTCGGAGCCGCGAAAGCCGGTAAGCATGGCCTGGCCCCGCAACTGGCCGAGCAGCGCGCGCGCTTCGCCGCGGTTGATGGGGGCAAGGTCGAGCGCGGTGTCCTTCATCAGTTCCACCAGCACGCCGCCCAGGCCGGCGACGATGAGCGGGCCGAACAGTGGATCGACCTTGCCGCCGACCATGATTTCGGCGCCGGCGCCCACCATGGGCTGCACCAGCACGCCGTTGATCCGGGCATCCGCCTTGTATTGCTTCGCGTTGGCCATCACGAGCTCGTAGGCGGCCTTTACTTCATCGACCGTCTTCAGGTTGAGGCGGATGACGCCGGCTTCGGTCTTGTGCGGGATGTCGGGGGATTCCACCTTCATCACCACCGGCAAGCCCAGTGACTGCGCAGCCTCTACCGCCTCGGTGGCCGACTGCACCAGCTTCTCGCCGACCACGGGCACGCCGTAAAGGGCCAGCACCTCCTTGGCTTCACGCTCGGTGAGCGTGGTGTTGGCCGATGCAGTGATGAGTTTCGCGGCCTTGTCTTTTGCGTCGGGGGGCGAGAGTCGTGTCAGCCGGCGCGCGCCTTCCTGTTCGTATTGCGTGCGCTTGTGCGCGCGCCAGTGCCAGGCGGCGATGGCGGCAAAGCAGCGGTTGATCTCGTAGAACCAGGCGAAGTGCGGATTGGACTCGGCCTCGACAGTGCCGGGGCCGCCCAGCCAGCCGCCGACGAAGGGCAGGCAGATGATCTTGCCGGTGCGTTCGGCCACTGCGGCCATGCTGGTGCGCCGCTCCAGCGAGTCCTTGCGCAGTGCCGCCTGCGGAAAAACCAGCGTGCCGTACATGGTTTCGCCCAGCATCGCCTCCAGGCAGGCGGGCAGCAGTTTCGGGTCGTTCTGCAGCGCGGTGGTGACATCGCAGGGATTGCGCGCCGAACCGTACTCGGGCACATGTTCCTCGAGGATTTTCTTTACCTCCGGACGGGGCTGCGGCAATACCACGCCATGGCGTTCGGCCATGTCGGCGCAGGCAATGGCTGCGCCGCCCGAGGAGGCAAGCACGGCGACGCCGCGGGCGGAGGGCTGGCGCGGCGACTTGGCAAAGAAGGCTGCCGTCTCGAGCATGGCTTCGACGTTGTCCACCATGATGATGCCGGCGCGGCGGCAGGCGGCCCGCCAGGCGTCATTGGCGCCGGCCAGCGACCCGGTGTGGGACATGGCGGCGGCTGCGCCTTCCTCGCCGGTGCCCAGCTTGTAGACGATCACTGGCTTGTCCTGCGCCATGGCGATTGCGCCGGCCTCCACCAGTTGCCAGGGATTGGACAGGCCCTCGAACAGGCAGGCGATGGCGGCGCAGGCCGGGTCCTCGGCCAGGTAGGCGATGCCATCGGCGATGTTGACGTCGCAGGCATTGCCGGTGGCGAGCATGTGCGAGATGGGCAGGCCGCGCCGCGCCGCCTGGGCCAGGCCGAAGCCCATGGCGCCGGACTGGCTCACCAGGCCCACGCCACCTTTGGGCGGGACTTCGGCAATCAGCTCGGTGCGCGAGAAGGAGGCGATGACGCGGCTGGGCAGGTTGACGAAGCCCAGGCAGTTGGGGCCCACCACCCGCAGCCCCGTGCTGGTGGCGACCGCCGTCATCTTTTCCTGCAGCTCGATGTTGTGCGGCTTGCCGGTCTCGATATAGCCGGAGGCAAACACCACGGCGCCCCCGACACCGCCGCTGCCGCATTCCTCGATGGCCGGGTGCACCACGTCACGCGGCAGCGCCACCAGCGCGCAGTCGGGCACTTCAGGCAGTGCCGCGATGGAGGGATAGCAGGGTTCGTCGCCGATGCGCTCGTATTTCGGATTGACGCGATAGACCTTGCCGGCATAGTGGCGCAACTGGTCGATGGTGCGGGCGCCCAGCGACAGCGGGTTGGGCGAGACGCCGAAAACGGCGATGCTGCGCGGGTTGAACAGGCGTTCGAGGTCACTGCGGCGATACACGCCGCGCTGCTGCTTGCTCATCGATCATCCTCCGATGGGTCTGGGGGCCCACCTGGGGATGGGTCGATTTTTTTCGGACGGTTGCCTTGGGTGTGTAGCCATTCCGGCGATGTCACTCTTGGGCCTGGGCCGTCCTGGTCTGGGCAGGAGAACCTGCGCGGTGAGCCGGAAGACGTCCCGGCTCAGGCGGTCATTTCCACAGCTTCCACCAGGGCTCCGACTTGCTGGTGGCTCCCTTGAGGTAGGTACTGTTCGGAAAATTCTTCAGCATCACGGTGTTGGCGCTGTCACGCAGGTCGTTCATGCCCAGGGCGTCGTAGCTCTTGACCATGATGAACAGGGCTTCTTCCAGTGCCGGCGTCTGCGGAAAGGTTTCCAGCGCGTACTTGGCGCGGTTGCTCGCGGCGACATAAGCGGAGCGCTTGTAGTAGTAGCGGGCTACAAACACTTCGTGGGCGGACAGCAGGTTGACAAGGTAACGCATGCGCAGGGTGGCGTCTTCGGCATACTTGCTGGCGGGATAGCGTGCCACCAGTTCCTTGAACGCCTCGAAGGCATCGCGCATGGACTTGGGGTCGCGCTCGGCCTGGTCCTGCTCCATCACTCGTCCGAGTATGCCGATATCCTGGTTGAAATAGACCAGGCCCTTCAGGTAGTGGATGTAGTCGATGCTCTGGTGATTCGGGTAGAGCTTGATGAAGCGGTCGCAGGCAGCGACTGCGGACTCCACATCGCCACGCTTGAAGTAGGCGTAGGCGACATCCAGTTGCGATTGCTGGGCGTAGCGGCCGAAGGGAAAGCGCGTGTCGAGCTTCTCGTACATGCGGATCGCCGACTCGTAGTTGGCCGCATCGAGCTGCTCCTTGGCCGTCGTGTACAGGCGTTGTGCCGACCAACCCACGGTTTCGTCGACGCTGTTGCCGAACATGCCGCATCCGGACAGCAGCAGGGGGATAATCAGAGCGATTACCGCTACACTTCGCTTCATGACAGATCGCCTAGTTGAATGTAAAGATTATACCCCGGTCCGCTTGGAGAAAAGGGTGCCCCAGGAACTGGGCGGCCTGCGCCTGGACCAGGCGCTGGCACGCATGTTCCCGGAGCATTCCCGCAGCCGACTGGCCGACTGGCTGCGCGAGGGCCATATCCTGATCGACACGGTGGCAGCCAAGCCGCGCCAGAAGATCTGGGGCGGGGAGCAGGTCGCAGTCATGGAACCGCACCAGCCGGGCGCCGATCCGGCCGCGGAGGACATTGCCATTGCCGTGGTCCACGAGGACGACAGCGTGCTGGTGATTAAAAAGCCCGCCGGACTGGTGGTGCACCCGGGCAGCGGCAACTGGACCGGCACGCTCATGAATGCGCTGTTGCACCATGCGCCGCAACTCACCGATGTGCCGCGCGCAGGCATCGTGCACCGTCTGGACAAGGACACCAGCGGCCTGCTGGTGGTGGCCAAGACCCTGGTGGCGCAGACCGAATTGGTGCGGCAGTTGCAGGCGCGCACGGTGAAGCGCGACTACCTGGCGCTGGTACACGGTTTTGTGCGCAGTGACGGCGAGGTGGATGCCCCGGTCGGGCGTGATCCGCGCAATCGGCTGCGCATGAGCATCACGGATATTGGCACGGGCAAGATTGCGCGCACCCATTACCGAGTGCGCGAGCGCCTTGCCGCAGCGACCTTGCTGGATTGCTCCCTGGACACCGGGCGCACCCACCAGATCCGGGTGCACCTGCAGTCGATCGGTCATCCGCTGGTCGGCGACCCTGTCTACCGGGCCGGACGTCCCGGCCTGTCTGCCGGGCCCCTGGGCGAGTTCACCCGTCAGGCCCTGCATGCGGCGCACCTGCAGTTCGTTCATCCCGACGGCGGCAGCCTGGTGAGTTTCGACGCGCCGCTGCCAGCGGATTTTGCCGCGCTGCTGGAAGCGCTGCGCGAGCAGACGTGATGGCGGGAAAGATTTTGGCAGGTGTTTCACCGGACGGGGACGCTCCACAGGATGGGATCATTCCACCCGATGGGATCGCTCCATCCGATTGGATCGTTCCACAATGGCCAGTGCCGGCGCGTGTGCGTGCCTATGCGACCACGCGTGCCGGCGGGGTAAGCCAGGGTGAGCATGCCGGCTTCAATGTCGGCGATGCCGTGAAAGACGATGCTGCCTGCGTGGCCACCAATCGCGCACGCCTGCGGGCTCTACTGCCCGGGGAGCCTTGCTGGCTGCGCCAGGTGCATGGGACGCAGGTGGTGCGTGCACAAGCGCAGGCCGGCCTGTTGCCCGAGGCCGATGCCAGCTTCACCCGTCAGCCGGGGGTGGTGCTCGCCATCCAGACGGCTGACTGCCTGCCAGTGTTGCTGGCCGCGCGCGATGGCAGTGTGGTGGCGGCCGCCCATGCCGGCTGGCGCGGCCTCGCCTCCGGGGTCATCGAAAACGCCCTGCAGTCCATGCAAGTACCGGCCGGGGAGGTCGTCGCCTGGCTGGGGCCCTGCATTGGTGCGGCTGCCTATCAGGTCGGGGGGGACGTGCACGCCAGTTTCACCTGGGCCCATCCCGATGCGGCCAGCGCCTTCGTTCCGGATGCAGGCGCCCCGGGCAGGTACCGCATGGATCTGTGCGCGCTGGCGCGACAGCGCCTGCAGGGCATGGGTGTGGCGTCGGTGCAT
The DNA here is from genome assembly GCA_947474715.1 of Betaproteobacteria bacterium. Taxonomy (GTDB): domain Bacteria; phylum Pseudomonadota; class Gammaproteobacteria; order Burkholderiales; family SG8-39; genus CAIYPG01. Next base: position 45,922 of record CANJJT010000014.1, on the reverse strand, counting down.
GGCGGCGGCTTTTGTACCTGGAGCGAGCCGCAGCGTTTCTACTCCTATCGCCGCGACGGCCAGACCGGGCGCATGGCCACGGTGCTCTGGCTGCAGCCTTGAGCCGGTCCGGTGTTCGCAGGCTGGCCTGGCCGGTCGTGTCTGGTTCGCCAGTTATACTTCGGCCCCACTAGGGATTGAACGCATGAAGATTCTGGTTACCGGCGCCGCCGGATTCATCGGCTACCACCTGAGCGAGCGCCTGCTGGCGCGTGGCGACGAGGTGGTCGGCCTGGACAATTTCAACGATTACTACGATGTCTCGCTGAAGGAAGCGCGCGCGGCACGGCTGGCTGCGCGCAGCGGCTTTCGCATGCAGCGCGGCGAGATTGCCGACCGCGAGTCGGTCAACGCGCTGTTCCGCCAGGAAGGCTTTGACCGTGTCGTGCACCTGGCCGCCCAGGCCGGGGTGCGCTACTCCATCGAGCACCCGGAGAAGTACATCGACGCCAACCTTGTGGGCTTCGGCAATATCCTGGAGGGAGCGCGTCAGGCGAAGGTGTCGCACCTGGTGTACGCCTCTTCAAGCTCCGTCTATGGCAGCAACCACAAGATCCCGTTCTCCGAGGATGATCCGGTCGACCATCCGATGTCCCTGTATGCGGCGACCAAGCGTGCCAATGAACTGATGGCCCACACCTACAGCCACCTGTTCGCGCTGCCCACCACGGGGCTGCGTTTCTTCACGGTCTACGGGCCGTGGGGGCGCCCCGACATGGCGCTGTTCAAGTTCACCCGCGCCATCCTCGCCGGGGAAACCATGCAGGTGTTCAACAATGGCGAGATGATCCGTGACTTCACCTTCATCGATGACATCATCGAGGGCGTGGTGCGCTCACTGGACCGCCCGCCGCAGGCCGGCGGCAGCTATGACTCGCCGGCCACCAGCCAGGCGCCGTATCGCGTGTTCAACATCGGCAACAACAGCCCGGTGCAGTTGTTGCACTACATCCAGGTGATCGAGCAGTGCCTCGGGCGCAAGGCGCTCATGGAGTTCCTGCCCCTGCAGGCCGGCGATGTGGTGGCGACGGTGGCCGATGTGTCGAAGCTGGAACGTGAAGCCGGATTCCGTCCCGCCACCACCGTCGAGCAGGGCATCGCGAGCTTCATCAGCTGGTACCGCGAGTACTTCAAGGTTTGAGAGGAGCCGGGCTGCGCTCCCTCTGACGCGCGGCGGGCTGTGGCGCGGCCGTCATGCAAGGTGTCCCTGGCTAGTGCGGCGTCCCCGACGTCCCGCCTTCGTGGCCGGCCTTGTCCCTGTGCTGTGCAATGTGCGCGGTGTTGCGCCACTTGGCATGGCGTTCGTTGACCCACAGGTAGAGCACCGGCAGCACCACCAGCGTGAGCAGGGTGGCGGTGATCAGCCCGCCGATCACCACCACGGCCAGCGGTCGCTGGGTTTCCGCGCCGATGGCGCTCGACAGCGCCATCGGCAGCAGGCCGAGCATGGCCAACAGGCCGGTCATCAGCACCGTGCGCAACCGATCCAGTGACCCCTTGAATACCGCGTCATAGAGGTCTTCGCCTTGTTCGCGCAGCTGCCCGAAATAGGACAGCATGACCACGCCGTTGAGCACCGCCTGTCCGAACAGGGCGATGAAGCCGATGGCCGCCGATACCGACAGTGGGATGTCGGTGATGAACAGGGCAAAGATGCCGCCGATCATGGCAAACGGGATGTTGGCGATGATCAGGCCGGCGCTGCGCAGTGACTTGAAGGCGTCGAACAGAATCAGGAAGATGATGAAGATGGACAGCGGCACCACCCACGCCAGCCTGCCCATGGCCCGTTCCTGGTTTTCAAACTCCCCTGACCAGCTGATGCTGTAACCCTGTTCCAGCTTGATCGACTTGTCCACGCGTGCACGCATGTCGGCCACTACGCTGCCCATGTCGCGGTCACGGATGAAGATGCCAATGGAGAGCACGCGCCGGCCGTTTTCGCGGGCAATGTTCATGGCGCCGCTGGTGGTCTTGAATACGGCCAGTTCTGACAGGGGCACCGTAGCGCCACCCGGTGTGGCTATCGGGATGCTGTCCACTCGGGCCAGCTGGCGGTTTTCTCCGGCCAGCCGGAGTACCACGGCAAAGCGGCGCTCACCTTCCCAGATCTGCGTGACCACCTTGCCGGCAAGGGCTGTCTCGATGGTGTCCTGGATGTCTCCGACATTCAATCCGTAGCGCGCCGCCTTGGCGCGGTCGATTTCGATGCGGTATTGCGGCAGCTGGCCCTCGCGGTCGATGAAGGCGCGCGTTACGCCTTCCACGCCACGCACCTCGCCGACGATGCGGCGACCGACATCATTGAGCTTGTCGAGATCGTCGCCAACAACCTTGATCACGATCTGGCCGTCGATTTGCGAGATGCTCTCCAGCACGTTGTCACGGATCGGCTGGGAGAAGCTCACCTGCATGCCCGGTATGCCCTGCATGGCGCGGTCCAGTTCTGCAAGCACTTCGCGCTTGGTGATCTTGCGCGTCCATTCGTCCTCCGGATAAAGGTCTACCAGGGCTTCGATCTGGTTGGCGATCTTGGGGTCGGTGCCGTCCTCGGGGCGCCCCAGTTTGGAGTACACGCCGCGCACTTCCGGTGTCAGGCGCACGGTGTCGCGGATACGCCGGGCCATGGACTGCGCCTCGGTGATCGAGGCGCTGGGCTGCAGCGTCGAGTTGATCCACACCGAGCCCTCGTTCAATTCCGGCAGGAACTCGGTGCCCAGGTGGGGCACGGCGATCAGGCTGGCGAGTAGCCCGCCTGCCGCCACGCTGAGCACGATGCGCCTGTTCCCGAGTGCCCATTTCAGCACCGGGGCATACCAACCCTTGAGCACGCGCATCAGCGGGTTCTCCCCGTGAGCGATGTTTCGGCGCAGCATCCACAGGCAGAGCAGAGGCACGAGCGTCAGCGAAATGATGAGCGAGCCGATCAGCGCCGAGGTGACCGAGTAGGCCATGGGGGCGAAGATGCGGCCTTCGTGGCGCTGCAGCGTGAAGATGGGGATATGCGCGGCAATGATGATGAGCATCGAGAACAACGTTGGCCGGCCCACTTCCACCGCGGCTTTCACCACTGTGGCCAGGCGCGTGCGCCGGTCCGGATTGTCCGGCAGGGCCGCCAGGCGCGAGAAGATGTGCTCCACGATGATCACCGCCCCGTCGACGATGATGCCGAAGTCCATCGCACCGAGGGATAGCAGGTTGGCGGGAATCCCCACAATGGTGAGGCCGAGGAAAGTGGCGATCAGTGCCAGCGGGATGACCAGGGCCACAATGGCTGCGGCGCGCAGGTTCGCCAGGAACAGATAGAGCACGACGGTGACCAGCAGCGCGCCTTCCATCAGGTTGGTGAACACCGTGCGCATCGTGCGTTCGATCAGCCAGGAGCGGTCATAGAAGGGCGACACCTTCACCCCGGGCGGCAGTTGGGTCTGCTCCAGTTCGGCGATCTTGGCCTTGACTGCCGTCAACACTTCCGACGGGTTCTCGCGTTTGCGCATCAGCACCATGCCGGTGACCACGTCATCCGCATCGTCATAGCCGGCCACGCCCTGGCGCGGGATGCCGCCGATTTGCACTCGCGCAATGCTGCCCAGGGTCACCGGCACGCCCTTGTGCTCGGCCACCACCACGTTCTCCAGGTCGGCCGGGCTGTGCAGCAGGCCGATGCCACGGATGAGGTATTGCTGGCGGCCGTGCTCGACATAGCCGCCGCCGACGTTGGCATTGGATTGCCCCAGGGCGCGCTCGATCTGCTCCAGGGTGATGCGGTAGTCGCGCATCTTCATGAGGTCGGGCTGCACCTCGAAGGTCTTGATGGCACCACCGAAGCTCACGACGTCAGCAACCCCGGGGACCGATTTAAGGCCACGTTCCATCACCCAGTTCTGTAGGGTGCGAAGCTCGGTGGATGAGAGATGGTCGCCACGCAGCCGGTAGCGGTAGATCTCGCTGATGGCCGAGGTGAGGGCGGCCAGTTCGGGGCGCACACCTTCGGGAAGTTCTGCCTCGCGCAGCCGCTCCAGCACCAGCTGGCGCGCAAAGTAATCTCCGGGCTTGTCGTTGAAGGTGACGACAATGAAGGACAGGCCGAACTGGGTGTGGGAGAACAGGCGGATGGAATTGGGTATGCCCGACAGTGTCACTTCCAGTGGAATGGTGACCTGGCGTTCGACTTCCTCGGCAGCGCGACCCGGATAGAGCGAGATGATGGTGACCTGGGTGTCGGTGACGTCCGGGAAGGCCTCTACCGGCAGGTTCTTGAAGGCGATCAGGCCGCCCCCGACGAAAATCAGCAGCGCCAGCATCACGAACAGCGGCTGGGTGACTGAAAAGGTGACGATGCGGTTGATCATCGGCGTATGCCGGTGATGATCTGCAGCAAAAGCAGTCCGCCTTCGGTGACCACCTTCTGGCCGGCGGCCAGGCCCTTGCCGACGCGCATGCGGCCGAATTCGGCCTCCTCGGCCTCTACTTCCACGCGGCGGTACACGCCGTTGCCTTCATCGACGAAGACGTACTCGGTGCTGCCGGCGAGCATGACGGCAGTGGCAGGTGCACTGATGCTGGCGGCGTGACGGACGGCGATTTCGGCCATCACGAAGCCTTCGGCCTTGAGCAGGCGCCTGGCATTGTCCACGCTGGCACGCAGCCTGACGGTGCGTGTCTGCGGGTCGACGAAATCGGCGATGTGTTCGATCCTGGCCTTGATGATTGTATCCGGCGAGGACTGTGGACGCAGGCTGAGCTCGCTGCCCTTTTGCAGCATCCTGATGACCGATTCCGCCGCATCGAGCTGCACCCACAGCCGACCGGGATCGCTGACCACGAACAGCGCCGGACTGCCCGGCTGGGACTGGTCCGGCCGCACTTCCTGGCCCGGATTGGCATTGCGCTCGACCACTACACCTGAGAGTGGTGCGCGCAGGGCGAATTCCTGATCAACATGGTTGGCCGCGCCATACTGCTTCAGCTTGACCGCAGCACGCGAGCGCTCTGCCGAGGCGCGCTCTAACTCGGCCTGGGCAATCTGCAACTCCTTCAGTGCCACGATGCCGTGCTTGTGCAGTTCTTCCAGCCGCGCGACGTTCTTTTCGGCCAGGCCCGCATCGGCTTCGGCACGTCGCGATTCGGTCTGGGCCTGTCCCAGTTCCGGCGAGGACAGCAGTGCCAGCACCGCGCCCTGCTGTACCGCCTGGCCCGGTTCGGCCGTCAGCCGGGTGATGCGCCCGGCCAGCGGGGCGAACACCCGCACCGTGCGCGTCTCATCCCAGGCGAGGCGACCGGGAATGCGCACCACGTCGCTCACGTTTTCCTCGACGGTTGCGGAAACGAGCAATGACTTCTGTGGGCTGTCAGCGGCGAAGCGAATCACATCGCCTTCCACGACCGGGGGCTGGACATTGCGCTTTTCCTGGGGCTTGCTGCAGCCGGTCAGGGCGATGGCCAGGGCCGCGGCAATGGCGACAGCCAGGGCAGAAGCAGAGGCAGGCGTTCTGGCACGGGTGGGTAGGGGGAGGCGGGGTGTGGCAGGGACGTTCATTGCTTCATCACCTTGTTGTGTCGTTTTCACCGCATGGCGGCGGCAGCCGGGCCGGCGGTAGCGGCAATCCAGCCTGCGCGGGCACGCGCGAAATCGGCGGCGGCACCGGCGGCCTCCAGTTCCACGATACGCAGGGTGCGTCGCGCATCGAGCAGGTCGAGCAGGCCGATGGCGCCGCGCTGGTAGGCGAATTCAGCCGATTCCAGCACCCTGCGCGCCTGCGGCAGGATCTCCGTTGCCAGCCGCGTGCGGCGCTCGGCTGCAGCCTGGGCTTCGGACAGGGCGCGACGCGCTTCGGACAGCGCCAGCATGGCTTCGCGGTCGCGTGCCAGCATGGCGGCCGTCAGGTCGGCCTCGGCGCGTGCTATCTCGCCTTCGTAGCGGTAATTGGTCTGCAGCGGCACGCTGATGCTCACGCCGTAGGACAGTCCGGCCTCGGGGGGGAAGCGTTCAACCTGGGCGCCGACGCTGATGTCACGCGTGCGCAGTTGCCGGGCCAGTTCGCGCGCCCGTTCGGCAGCCGCGACGCGGAACTGTGCGGCCCGCACCCCCGGCCTCTGTGCAACCGTTTCCGGATCTTCCAGGCGTGCTGCTGCATCGGCGGAGCCGGGCAGGCCCGGCAGGTCGGCGGGCCAGGCATCGGCAGCCTGCCATGCCTCGGCCGGTCCGCGATCCCCGCCCAGCAGCATGGCAAGAGCCTGGCGGCTGCGTACCAGGTCCGATGCGGCCACGCCCGCCTCGTTGTCAGCGCGCAGGGCTTCCACACGCAACCGCACTACTTCAGCCGCAGCAACGTCACCGGCGGTGAGTCGGCGCTCGGCCGCCTGCAATGCCTGCGCCTGCTGACGGCTGTTTTCCCGCGAGATGGCGAGGCGCTCGCCCGCGGCCTTGAGGTCGTAGTAGGTAAGGTGCAGTGCCAGCCGCTGTTGCCGCCGCACTTCCTGGAGGTCCTGTTCTGCTGCGGCCACCGAGTGCTCGGCCGAGGCGATTCGCAACTCGCGCTTGCCGCCGCGCTCGATCAATTGGTCCAGGCGAACCACGGAATCGACCTGCTTGTCCTTGATCGGCCCGCCGCCGATGCCACGCACGGGATTGATGCTGGTGATGGAGGTGCTGAGCACCGGATTGGGGCGGGCACCGGCACTGATCACGCCTGTGCGCGTCACTTCCAGTTCCTGGCGCGCGGCGATGATCTCGCGATTGCCCTGCTCCAGCCGTGCTTCGGCTGCGCCCAGGGTGAGTGCCACGGAGCCTGCGGGGGCTTGCCCGACCATGGGCTGAGCTACACTGACCAGAGAGCAGAACAATGCGGCCAGGAAGGCGCCGAGCAGCGAAGCGGGATGCGGGACCATCGAGTGTCGATTTCTTATAAGGGATCGCACCTTAACCCAGCCGCCTTGCGCGAAGCTTTCTGGCACCAAAAATCCTCTTGCGCACGACCTCGACACCATTGCACAGTGGCCTCACCGGCCCCATCTTCCACCCATCTGCACAGGACCCCGATTGCGCATCCTGATTGCCGAAGACGACGCCGAACTGGCCCAGGGACTGGTGGCCTGTCTGCGCTCCGAGGGCTACGAAGTGGAGGCTGCCGGCGATGGCAAGTCGGCAGACGAGGCCCTGCATGCTTCCGACTATGGCTTGCTGATCCTCGACCTGGCACTGCCGCGCGTGGATGGCTTCGAAGTGCTGCGCCGGCTGCGCGCCCGGCATACCGAGACCCTGGTGCTGATCTTGTCGGCCGAGGACGAGATCGATGCGCGCATTCGCGGCCTGGACCTGGGGGCCGATGACTACCTGACCAAGCCCTTCGTGCTGGGCGAGTTGACTGCACGCATCCGCGCCCTGGTGCGTCGCGCCGAAGGGCCGGGGCGTGGCGGCGCCCGCTGCGGGCATCTGGTGCTGGATGCAGAGGGGCAGCGCATCCTGTTGCAAGGCGAGCCGGTGAAACTCACGCGCGCCGAATTCACCGTGCTGGCCATGCTGATCGAGCGCGCCGGCCGCGTGGTTCCCAAGCTGCAGTTGTTCGAGAGGCTGTACGAATGGGAAAGCGAATCGGCGCTGAGCGCGATTGAAGTTTTCATCAGCCGCGTCCGCCGCAAGATCGAAGGCTCGGAGACACGCATCCGGGCGATCCGTGGCCTGGGCTACCTGCTGGAGGCGCAGGTGGGCAAGCCTGACAGCGGCGGCCGGGACAACCGTGGAGGAGCGACGCGTGTCTGAGGCTGTCAGCCTGCGGCGCAAGCTGATGTGGCGGCTGACCGTTCCGCTCATCGTGCTGCTGTCCTTAGAAAGCGTGGTCTCGTACGGGCTCGCCCTGAAGTTTTCCGAAAGCGCCTACGATGCTGGCCTCTATGATTCGGCGCGCTCGCTGGCGCAGCAGGTGAAGTTCATATCCGGCAAGGCGACGCTGTCCCTGTCCAGCGAGGCGCTGGAGATCATCCAGTGGGACGCGCTGGATCGCACCTACTTCCTGGTCGAGAGTGCCCGCTATGGTCCGGTGCTGGGGCATGCCGGATTGCCGCAACCGCCGGCACGCCCGAGCCGCGATCTGGAGCCGGTTTTCTACGATGCCTTCTACGAGGGGCAGCCGATCCGTGCCGTGGCTGTAGCCCTGCCGGTGGAGGCTGATTGGATCTCCATCCTGGTGGGGGAAACCCTGGCCAAGCGCAATGTCTTGACGCGCGAGATCGTCCTGTCTATTTTCATACCGGGTCTGCTGCTGACCCTGGTGGCGCTGTGGCTGCTGCGCCGGGGTATCCGCGAGGGCCTGGCGCCGCTAGGGACCGTGGCGCAGCAGATCGAGAGCCGCAAGCCGTCTGATCTCACGCCCATACGCGATGTCGGCCCGCTGGAGGTACGACCGCTGGTCCGGGCGCTTAACGAGTTGCTGCAGCAATTGTCCGCTGCGCATGCCTCGCAGCGCCGCTTCATTGCTAATGCCGCCCATCAGTTGCGCACGCCACTGGCTGCGCTGCAGGTGCAGTCAGAGCGAGCCCTGGCCGAATCCAACCCCGAAGCGCATGCTCAGGCCTTGCAACGTGTTGCCAGCGGCACCATGCGCGTGGCGCATGTCTGCCGGCAACTGCTCACCCTGGCTCGCGCCGAGCCCGAAAGCGATGCCCGTGACCGCTTCGCCCGTTTCGACCTCGCCGCCATGGTGCGCGAGGTCACCTCCTCCTGGGTGCCGCAGGCGCTGGAGTCGGATGTGGACCTGGGCTATTCCGGTCCGGACGAACCGGTGTGGGTGCATGGCGATGCCGCACTGCTTACCGAAGCCCTGTCCAATCTCATCGACAACGCGCTGCGCTACGGCAATATCGGCGGGCGCATCACGGCTGGCGTGGAGGTGCCGGTTGCCGACATGCAGAAAACGGTCATGTACGTCGAGGACAATGGCGCCGGCATCCCCGTGGAGCATAGCCACAGTGTGTTTGACCGGTTTGTGCGTTTGCCCGGCAGCCATGGCGAGGGCTGTGGGCTGGGACTTGCCATCGTCCGCGAGATCGCCACGCTGCATGGGGGCGAGGCGGCCATTTCGCAGGGCGAGGGGGGCGGTACCCGCGTCAATGTGCTGTTGCCCCCATCTCCACCCTCCGGGCAAGCGCCGGTTGCGACTGCCTGATAGGCGGACATTGCCTCCAGTCAAGCCGGCGTTGCGCCGGCTGCCCTGAAACCGGACTTTCGTCATCACGCTGCAACACGGCGCGGGCATCATCACCGGCATCCTCCCTGCCGGCCGATACATGATCCCATCCGAAGGCAAGCGTCACAAGGTCCGCTCGCTGTTCCTGTCCGACATACACCTGGGCACGCGTGCCTGCCAGTCGGACCGACTGCTGGACTTTCTCAAGCAGTACGACTGCGAATACATATTCCTGGTCGGGGACATCATCGATTTCTGGGCGCTCAGGCGCGGCATCTACTGGCCGCCCGAGCACAACACCGTGGTGCAGAAAATCCTGCGCCTGGCCCGCCATGGCGTGAAGGTGATCTACGTGCCCGGCAATCATGACGAGGCGGTACGCGATTACATCGACGCCGTGTTCGGCGACATCGCCGTGCGGCGCGAGTACCTGCACGAGGCGGCGGACGGCCGTCGCTATCTGCTGACCCACGGTGATCAGTACGACCAGGTGACCACCTGCGCGCGCTGGCTTTCGGTGGCAGGCGATGTGTCCTACCATTTCCTGATCCGGGTGAACCGCCTCCTTTCTTGGATACGCCGAAAACTCAAGGTTTCCGGGCACTGGTCCCTGGCCGACTATGCCAAGCGCAATGTGTTGAAGGCAGTCAGCTTCATTGGTGACTTCGAAGCCGCCGTGTCGCGCGACGTGCGCGGACATGGCGTGGATGGCGTCATCTGCGGCCACATCCACACGCCGGTGATCAAGGAGATCGGTGGTGTGCTGTATCTCAACTGCGGCGACTGGGTGGATAGTTGCACGGCACTGATCGAGCACCTGGACGGGCGCATCGAACTGGTGCGGCATGTGCCAGCCCTGAGCGGCGAGGCCGAACTAACCCCCCTCGCCGAGTCAATCGCCGCCTGAGTCATGAAGGCCGTGCAAGGCCGGCAAGGCGGGGTGGCCATCGGCCAGCGAGAGCCTCACCGCAGGCCGGCGTCTACAGGGCCGCTTCTCAGGAGAGTCGGGCGGATATGATCGTGCCTGTCGGGAGCACTTCGGCACGCTCTGCAACGGCCAGAGACACCTGTTCCAGTTCATCCAGCGCCCTGTCAGCCGAAACCAGCAAAGCACGCTCTCTTGCTTTTACTCGCAGGCCGGGAAGGCAGGCCGAGGACTGCAGCATCGAGGTGGCCCTGGTGACAAAGGCCTCGGCATCATCATAGGGCGCCAGCACGCCTGAAACGCCGTCCTCGATATATTCCCTGGCTGCGGCATAGTCATAGGCGAGGACTGCCAGGCCGCTGGCCATGGCCTCCACGGTGACATTGCCGAAAGTCTCGGTGATGCTCGGGAAAAGGAACAGGTCTCCCGAGGCGTAATGCGCGGCAAGCGCCTCGCTGGTTTGCATGCCGGCGAAGATGATCTCCGGAGCGCGTTTCCGCAGTTCAGCGAGTTCCGGTCCGTCACCGACGATGACCACACGGATAGCTGGATTGATGGTGCGCATCGCGCGCGTGGTGCGGACAAACAGATCGAGGTTCTTCTCTGCTGCAATCCTGCTCACGCAGATGACAACCGTGTCAGAGGGGCCGCAGTTCCATGAACGCCGCAGTTCATCACTGCGCCGTGCGGGGGAGAACAAGCCGGTATCGATGCCGCGGCTGACGATGGCCAGGCGCCGGAAATCCAGCGTGGCGAGGTCGCGCCGCATTTCCCCTGTCGGCACCATGGTGCAGTCGCACCAGTTGTGCAGCAGCCTGAGCAGGGCGGCTACCGGCGTGGAGAGGATGCCCATGCCGTAATGACGGCTGTAGGAATGGAAGTTCGTATGGAAATCGGAACTCACCGGTATCCCGAGCCGGCGTGCAGCAATGACGGCAGCCCACCCGAGAGGTCCCTCGGTGACGACATGCACGAGATCGGGTGGCGATGCCTGCCAACTGCGTTGCAGGGTTCGGGGCCATGCTGCCCCCAGTTGCAATTGCTGGTATCCGGGAATGGTGATGGCGCGGGTGAGCCGTTCGCTGATCCGCCCTGCGGTACCTTCCCCGGCCTCGCCGGAGCGGCCCTCGTCGGTGCGCTGCCGTGGACGGATCATGCTGATGTGGTGGCCGCGCCCGATGAGGCCATCGACCATGAGTCGCACGGCACGCGCGACACCATTGACCTCTGGCGGCCATGTTTCAGTGACGATGGCCAGACGCAATGGACGGGGTGGGCGCAGCGGAATGAGTAGGTCATGCACGGATGTGTACTATCCACGCGCTTCATGAACAATGCATGACGGATGCTTGAAGATACTGTGTCAATCCGCCATTGAGGAGGCTCTGAACCCCCTGTCACATTCAGAGCACATTGATGGGGGGCACGGGGATGTTTCCCCGGGACTCCTCAACCGCTGCATTTCAGATCCCGGCAGACCTGTGCTCAGTTCCTGATCGATCGCCTTTCGATGAAGAGGCTGTTGCCGCCCTGGCGCTTGGCCTGTTTCTTGGCTGCCGAGGCAGCACTGGATACCTGGATGTGGGAACCGCCTGCGCCAGGGTCGATCTGCACCACGCCTATTGCAAGGCTGGTGAGGGGAAAGCTCAGTCGTTGACCCTTGCGGTCCTCACCGACGAGGCCGCCCTGAAGGCGGTCGGATTCATCGAACAAAAGCATGGATTGTTCGGCAAAGCTTTCCAGGGCGCGGCGGCAGCGAAGTTCCCAGTCCATGCTCTGGAACAGCAGGATGAAATCATCGCTGCCGATGTGGCCGATGAAATCCTGGTCCCGGTCGCACACCGAGGCAAGGACGCGCGCCGCCAGCTTGATCATGAAGTCGCCACGCCGGTAGCCGTAGGCGTCATTGAAGGGTTTGAATTCATTGAGATCGCAATAGGCGGCCGCAAACCAGTTGCCTGCCTGCAGCAGCCGCTCGATGTGCTCATCGATGGGGACATTTCCAGGCAGCATGGTCAGCGGACTGGCAGGTCGAGCCGATTCGAGCTGGAGGGGGGGGCTCCCTGATCAGGTTCTTGCCGGTGCCCAGACCGAGATAGCTGCCATTGCTGGTGATGATGAAGCCCTCGGAGAGGTGCCGGCTGTCGAGGTCGGTCAGCCTCTCGCTCAGCTCGTGTATCGGCATGGTGCGCTCCACCACGAGCGGGTTGGCGTCCATGAATTCCGTACACGAGCGTTTCCCGTAGATCTCGCGCTGGTAGGGGCGCAGGTACTGGGAAATGAACTCGTTGCGGTGTATCAGTCCGATTGGTCGGCCGCCAGCCACCAGCGGAATGGCATGCAGCCCGGGCTCGGCCTCGAAGCGCGCCAGCAGTTCGTCATTGGTGCACTGCCGCTCAACTGCCGGGACCCGGGTTGCCGATTCATGGGAGATTGACCGGTGGACGTGCAGTATTGCTGCACGCGGGAAATCTCCCTGCGGCTGGATTCAGAAAATCCGCTGTCCCTGTCTCCACACAGCCACGGCATTGGGGGCGCCGCCACCGATGCGCACGCGCAGGAAGTCGGCCCGCTTTCCCGGGGCGATCGTGCCACGGTCGGACAAGCCGGAATGGATGGCCGGCTTGTGGCTGACCAGGGCCACGGCCTCGGGCAGGCTCCAACCGGCTTTTTCATGGACCAGAAAGGCCGAATGCAGCAGGCTGGCCGGCACATAGTCGGAAGACAGGATGTCGAGCAGGCCCTCGCGGGCAAGCTCCAGCGCGGAGATGTTGCCCGAGTGGGAGCCGCCGCGAACGACGTTCGGCGCGCCCATGAGGATGGCCAGTCCCTGTGAACGAGCCGCCGAGGCGGCCGCCAGCGTGGTGGGAAACTCGGAAATCACCACGCCCTCCAGGGCCGCTTGCGTCACATGCTCCGGCGTGGCGTCGTCGTGACTGGCAAGCGCGATGCCTTCCGCGCGGCAATGGTCGACGATGGCACGGCGGTTGGCATCACTGTGCAGCTTCTGGTTGTGCAATTGCAGCGCTGCGTACTCGTCCATTTCGCTATTGCTCAGGGCATACTTGCCCTGGAAGTACTCGCGGTACTTCGACAGGTCGGTGAACTGTCGTTGTCCCGGTGTGTGATCCATGAGCGACACCAGCGCGAGTGACTTGTCATCAGCCAGCTCCCGGAATATCTCGTTGACGCCGCCGCTGGACAGCTCGCAGCGCAGATGCAGGTGGTGATCCACGCGCAACAGGCCCTGGCTGCGCGCGTCGCTGATCGCGTCGCGCATGTTGCGAAAGTGTTCACGCCGTGTGCCTCGCGGACTGGCGTCACCGATGGCCAGTGCATCAAGCACGGTGGTGATTCCCGATGAGGCCAGCTGCGAGTCGTGGGCCACCACAGCCGGAATCGCCGGCCAGGTTACCCCCGGTCGCGGCGAGAAATGCTTTTCCAGGTTGTCCGTGTGCAATTCGACCAGGCCTGGCAGCAGCCAGTCTCCGCCCCAGTCCTCTCCCGCGTCAGGTACGGCGTGGCGGGTGACTTCGGTGAAGCGGCCATCCTCGATCCGCACGGTGCCGGTGAATTCCTCATCGGTGGTGACGATGCGTGCATTGCAAATCTGCATGTTCAAACGCCTTCCAGGGCCTGCATTGGAAACAGCCGGGTCGCCACGCTGGCGCGCGTGTCCTCGTCATGAAAGATGCCGACGATGGCAGCGCCGGCCTCGCGGGCCTGTCGTATGAGGCCTGCCACCACGCTGCGGTTGGCGGCATCCAGTGCGGCGGTCGGTTCATCCAGCAGCAGCACCGGAAATGGCCGGATGAATCCACGCGCAATGTTGACGCGCTGCTGCTCACCGCCGGAGAAGGTGGCCGGCGGCAGGCGCCAGAGCTTCTCGGGAATATTGAGCCTTGCCAGCATGGCTGCGGCCGCTTCGCGTGCCTGCATGGCGTCACTGCCGGCGCGGATCAGAGGCTCGGCAACGATGTCCAGTGCGCCGATGCGCGGAATCACCCGCAGGAACTGGCTGACGTAGCCCAGGGTGTCGCGCCTGGCTTCGAGCAACTGGCGTGCCGGTGCGCGGGCGATATCCAGCCATGCTTCGGCATGGCGGATCTCGATGCTGCCCTGCTGGGTGCGGTAGTTGGCATAGATGGTACGCAGCAGCGTGCTCTTGCCGGCGCCGGAAGGTCCATGCAGCACCACGCATTCGCCCGCGGCGACGTCGAGGTCGATGTCTTTGAGCACCGGCAGCACGGCGCCGCCCTGATGGTGGAGGACAAAGGTCTTGCCCAGCCCGCGGATGCGGACAAGCTGCGTGCCGAGGCCGCTCATGCCTGCAGCACCGAGGAAACCAACAGCTGCGTGTAGGGGTGCTGGGGATCATCAAGCACCTGGTCGGTGAGGCCCGATTCGACCATGCGCCCCTCTTTCATGATGATGAGATGCTGGGACAGCAGGCGTGCCACGCTGAGGTCATGGGTGACAATGATGGCCGCCAGGCCCAGGTCGTGCACCAGCCCGCGCAACAGATCGAGGAGGCGTGCCTGGACTGATACATCCAGACTGGCCGTGGGCTCATCCATGAAGATCAGGCGGGGACGCGTCACCAGATTGCGCGCGATCTGCAGGCGCTGCTGCATGCCGCCGGAGAAGGTGGCGGGCATGTCATCGATACGCTCACTGGCCAGTTCCACCCGTCCCATCCAGTCCAGCGCCGTGTCGCGGATGCCCTGGTAATTGCGGGCGCCGATGGCCATCAGGCGTTCCCCGACGTTGGCGCCGGCACTGACGCCCATGCGCAGGCCGTCGCGCGGGCTCTGGTGCACATAGCCCCAATCGGTGCGTGCCAGCAGGCGACGGCGCGATTCAGACAGCTGGTAGATGTCCTGCAGGCCCTCGTGACGCGTGAGGAACTCGACGCTGCCCTGGTCGGGACGCATGCGGCCGGAAATGCAGTTGAGCAGGGTCGTCTTGCCCGAGCCGGATTCACCCGCAATGGCCAGGATCTCCCCGGCATGCAGCTCGAACCCGATGCCGGCGCATGCCGCGCGGCTGCCAAAATGCTTGTGGATGCCGGTGACCCGCAACAGCGGATCAGGGCGTGATGCGAAAGCTGTAGCCATGACGTTGGAAGCCGATCTTTTCGTAGAATTGGTGGGCGGGTTCGCGCCGGAGATTGCTGGACAGCACCATCTTGTAGCAGCGCTTCCCGGCGCAGATCGCACGGGCCTGCTCCATCATGGCTTTTCCTATTCCCCGACCCTGCATCTCCGGGGCGACGGCCACGTCCTCGACGATCCCCGACGGGGTGCCCTGGTGAGCCAGGTTGTCCATGATGAGGAGTGCGAAAGTACCCTGCACGCAGCCATCGAGCTCGGCCACATAGAGGTGGTAGTCCGGATAGGCGGCAAAGCGCGACCAGATGTCCTGTGCGCGGACCTCGTCCAGCACCTGGCCATCGTCCATGGCAGGCTGTGCATACAGTTCAAGCACCCTGGCAAGGTCGCCGGCATGGGCTTTCCTGACCAGCACTTCACTCATGTGCGGCTGCCCGCACTGGCGACTGCAGCATTGTCCCGGCGCTGCTGGCAATAGTCCGTGTCGGAGCAGGCATACAGCCGACCACCACGGTCGTCGGTGACGATCTCGTCGAGGAAGCTGTCGGTGGCGCCGCAGAACTCACAGGCGTGTGCCCATTTCTGGACTTCGAAAGGGTGGTCCTCGAAGTCCAGGCTGCGCACGGAGGTGTAAGGCGGCACGGCATAGATGCGTTTCTCGCGTCCGGCGCCGAACAACTGCAAGGCCGGGTTGCGGTGCATCTTCGGATTGTCGAACTTGGGGATAGGCGAAGGACGCATGAGGTAGCGTTCATTCACGATCACCGGATAGTCATAGCTGGTGGCGATGCGCCCGAGTGTGGCAATGTCCTCGTACAGCTTCACATGCATGAGCCCGTATTCCTCCAGCGCATGCATGCGGCGCGTTTCCGCCTCGCGCGGCTCCAGCCAGCGCAGGGGTTCAGGAATGGGAACCTGGTAGACCAGGATCTGGCCTTCGCGCAGCGGCGTCTCCGGAATGCGGTGGCGCGTTTGCACGATGGTGGCGAGTGCCGTCCGCTCGGTGGTGGCCACGCCGGTGGTGGCGCGGAAGAAGCGCCGGATGTTGACCGCGTTCGTGGTGTCGTCCGATCCCTGGTCTATCACCTTGAGCACGTCGCCCTGGCCGATGACCGCTGCGGTGACCTGTATGCCGCCGGTCCCCCAGCCATAGGGCAGGGGCATCTCGCGCGAGCCGAACGGCACCTGATAGCCGGGGATCGCCACGGCCTTCAGGATGGATCGCCGGATCATGCGTTTGGTCTGTTCATCCAGGTAAGCGTAGTTGTAGCCACTGGTCATGCTGCCACTGCTGGTATCGGTCATGAGCGGTCCCCGGTGTCGCGGCCGGCGCGCAGGCGGCGCAGCAGCTCCAGTTCGGACTGGAAATCGACGTAATGGGGAAGCTTCAGGTGTTGCACGAAACCCGACGCCTCGACGTTGTCGCTGTGATAGAGCACGAACTCCTCGTCGCTTGCGGGTGAGGCATTGCTTTCACCCAGTTCGGCGCCGCGCAGCGATCGATCCACCAGCGCCATGGCCATGGCTTTTCGTTCATTGCCGCCGAAGGACAGGCCGTAACCTCGGGTGAACTGGGGCGGCTTGCCGGCCGACCCGGCGAACTGGTTGACCATCTGGCATTCGGTGATGGCGATGTCGCC
This sequence comes from Betaproteobacteria bacterium, assembly GCA_947474715.1. Classification (GTDB taxonomy): domain Bacteria; phylum Pseudomonadota; class Gammaproteobacteria; order Burkholderiales; family SG8-39; genus CAIYPG01. The sequence continues at coordinate 29,022 of CANJJT010000014.1, read as the reverse complement.
GATGTCGATGCTGAAGCCCAGTTCCTCGGGACAGATCTCGACTGGCACATCGCCCATGCGGATCTCGCCGGCAAAGGGGTGACTCCAGGAGTAACCGCGCTGCGTGGAGTAACCCAGGGCCAGCAGGAAGCCTTCGTCGGCGCGTGCCAGGTTCTGCAGTCGCGCTGGTCGACTGGCCGGAAAGCTGAGCGGCTCACGGGTAAGGTCAAAGGGTTGTGGATCGCCTTCCTCCGGGATCTCCCGCTCTATCAGTCCTTCATCTCCCAGCAGATCCGCGACGCGCGGCATGTTCTGGTCGACGCCCCTGAGTGCACTGGGTCCTTCGGGCACATTGCCTTCGGCGAGCAGCTTGAAATCGAGCAGGCGCTGCGTGTAATCGTAGGTCGGACCCAGGATCTGCCCGCCGGGCAGGTCCTTGAATGCGGCGGAGATGCGTCGGCGCAGACGCATCCGGCTGGTGTCCAGGGGCAGTGACGCGCCCAGGCGTGGCAGGGTGGTGCGGTAGGCGCGCAGCAGGAACACCGCTTCGACGAGATCGCCCGCTGACTGCTTGATCGCCAGTGCTGCGAGTTCCCGGTCGTACAGGGAACCTTCGGCCATGACGCGATCCACCGCCAGCGGCATCTGCTGGCGGATCTGCGCGATGGACAATTCGGGGACATCGCGATCACCACGGCGGACATCATCCAGCATGGCCCAGGAGTTGAGGATGGCGGATTCACCCCCCTTGACGGCAACGTACATGCTCAGTCCTTGATTCGGGTGGTGCGTGGCAATGCGCCAATGCAATGGGGGGCGGCCAGGATGATGTCCACCCCGCGGGGAAACAGCGCCTGGTTGTCACGCCACTCGCTGCGGAATGACTGGGGCAGGCCATCCAGCGGCATCAGCGCAGTGTCGCGAATGCCGGGGCCTTGCAGCACTGCACCAGTGCCTGACTCGAGGTCGGGTACCTGGATGATCAGTGTGGCCGAGCGGTCCGGGTATTCATTGCTGCCAGCCTCGAACTGCGACAGGGCCGGCATGTGTGCAGCGTCATGGATGAGGGCGAAACGTGCCGCATCAGGACGGTCGACCAGCGGGCAGTTGCAGTGAAAGCGCAGCCACGCGGCCAGTGGGTCAGGTCCGGCTGCTTCATGCGCTGGCTGGACCCAGACGGGTGTTTCGAAATCGATCAGTGTCAGGCACAGGGCGAGCGTGGTTCTCTTCCAGCAGCCGATGAGCCGCGGGGTCCCCTGCAAGGGCCTGACACTGCCTGGCTGCGACAGGACGCCCAGTACTGCACGGAATACCCGCTGACTGTCGGTCACAGGGTCGGCAAAGCCGCCGGAGAGGCTGCTTCTGGATTCTAATATCAGTTCAGGGATTGTCACCGCGCACCATCGTGAAAAAATCGACCTTTGTGGATGCCGCCTTGCGGCTGGCCTGTTCCCGCTTCGCGGTCTGGCTGGCTGCCAGGCTGCGCACCAGCGTCTGCTCCAGCCGGGGGCCGCGGGACGGGTCCTGCAGCAGTGCATCAAAGGCGGCTGCGAGTTCGGCGTGGCGCGGGTCCCTGCCGAGCACCCAGGACATGCCTGTCAGCGCCGCGCCATCGCTGCCGTCCAGGCTGAGCGCACAGCGTATGACGCTGGCTTCACCCAGGTTGAACTGGGAGCCGGTGCCGCCGATTCGCGCCCGCAGCATGGTGAGTCCGGTTTCCGGACGGCGCAGCCAGGTGATGGCTGGTGCCGGAAGGATGGTGTGCCACGCCCGCTCCAATTCCGCGGTGCTCGCCCGGGCCAGCACTGACATCCAGTGCTGCCTGGATGTCCTGGCGGCTGGTTGGTCTTCGCTGATGCTCATATAAGTTTCCACTGCCTTGCCATCAATGTCGCAAGTAGAGCATATGAACGTGAAGGTCTCTTGACAGCGGAGACAAGCTTGCCGCTTCCGAGTGCCTGAACCGCAACAATGCCGTAACCTGTTTTGGTTAGTCTGCGGGACGGACAATCTCGGACAAGGCGTGCCATGCAGGACATCAAGCGGATCGTGGGGGGCAGGGCATTACTGCCGCAGGGGATGGTCGTCGATGCCGGATTCGCCATTGAAGAGGGCATCATCCATTCGGTGGGAGAAGATGCGCCGGGCGCCTGCTTCGATGCTGGTGGCCTGCTGGTGCTGCCGGGGCTGGTGGACATCCATGGCGATGCCTTCGAGCGGCAGCTTTCCCCTCGCCCGGAAGTGCGGTTTCCCACGGCCATGGCCCTGCACGACACCGACAGGCAATTGGTTGCCAACGGCATCACGACGGCTTTTCATGGCATTACCTGCTCCTGGGAGAGCGGCTTGCGCAGCCGCGACATGGCACGTGAACTGGTGGAGCATCTGGGCGGCAGCAACGGGCTGGCCGCCGACAATCGCGTGCATCTGCGCTTCGAGAATCACAACCTGGAGGCGGTCGACGAGGTGCTGTGCTGGATGGAGGAAGGGCGTATCGACCTGCTCGCGTTCAATGATCATCTGCCGGCGATACTCAAGCGGGCCGATGATGCGGCGAAGCTGGGAAAGTATGCCGATCGCAGCGGGGTGTCGATCGAGGATTTCCGGGAACTTCTGCTGCGGGCCTGGGCCCGCCACGAAGAAGTGGAGGACGCCGTATGCCGGCTGGCGGCGATGGCGCGCAAGTGTCGCATCGCCACCGCTTCACATGACGACATGACACGCGATGACCGCAGCCGCTACCAGGATCTGGGGTGCGTGATCAGCGAGTTTCCCATGCGCGCAGAAGCCGCCAGTGCAGCGAAGGATTTCGGCAATGAAGTGATCATGGGCGCGCCCAATGTGGTGAGGGGCGGCAGCCACCTTGGCGGCATACGCGCATCCGACATGGTGGCCGAGGGCATCTGCACCATCCTTGCATCCGACTATTTCTATCCGGCCCTGATGGCCGCGCCTTTCAGGCTTGCTGGCGAGGGCGTTTGTCCACTGGAGTCGGCCTGGCACCTGGTTTCGCGCAACCCGGCCCGCGCAGCGGGCTTTGCCGACCGCGGAGAGCTGGTTTCCGGCAAGCGCGCGGACATCGTGCTCGTGGATGATGCCGGGCCTGGAATGCCCCGGGTGGTTGCAACCATCGTGGCCGGCAGGCTGGCGTATGCAGCCCGGGCCTTCGCGGGGCACTGATGGCGCGCCGATACGCCATTTATTTTGCCCCTCGGTCAGGCACCGTCTGGTGGCGTTTCGGGGCACGCTGGCTTTGCCGCGATGCCATCACCGGGCAGGAGGCGAAGCCCTATCAGGTGAGCGGAATGACCAGCGAATCGCTGCTTGCATGCACGACAGAGCCCAGGCGCTACGGTTTTCATGCCACGCTCAAGCCGCCATTTGCGCTGGCCCAGGGTGTATCGGAGCAGGCGCTTCATGTTGCGCTCGAAAATCTGGCCGCGCTGCAACCAGCATTCTCCCTGGGACCGCTCAGGGTGGAAGTTATCGGCGGTTTTCTTGCGCTGGTCGCCGCCCATCCGCCGGAGGCGCTGGCAAGGCTGGCATCGTCCTGTGTCAGTACCCTTGATCACCTGCGCGAACTGCCCGGGGCCGATGAGCTTGCCCGCCGCCGGTCGGCGGGCCTGAGCGCACGGCAGGAGGCCCTTCTGAAGCGCTGGGGTTATCCCTATGTGATGGACGAATGGCGATTCCACATGACACTCACCGACAGCTTGCAGGATGCGCAGCGCACCCTGTTGCAGGGCTGGTTGCAGCAGAAGGTGGCCCGGCTTTCGACCGAAGCGATGGAGTTCGATTCGCTGTGCCTGTTCGAGCAGCCCGGGCCTGGTGCCGATTTCTGCCTCACCCGGCGCATCACGCTGAGGCCGCGGCAGCTTGTACCTGCCTGCGCTGGCTCCGTCGGGCGGCTGTTCTATGTCGTCGGGCCATCGGGGTCCGGCAAGGACAGCCTGCTGGCCTACGCGCGGGCGAGGCTGATCTCCAGATCCATAGTCTTTGCGCGGCGCTACATCACCCGGCCAAGCCAGCCTGGCGCAGAGAACCACAGGGTCCTGAATGAGGCGGAGTTCCTGCAGCAGTTGCGCCGGGGCGGCTTTGCGCTGCACTGGAGCAGCCATGGCTACATGTATGGCATAGGCACCGAGATCGACCTGTGGCTGGCCCGGGGACGGGATGTCGTGGTCAATGGTTCGCGCGAGTATCTGGAAGAGGCCAGGACGCGTTATCCGGACCTCAAGCTGGTCTGGATCGAAGCCTCGGAGCCCTTGCTGCGGGCGCGTCTGGCTGCCAGGGCACGCGAGGACCAGGATGCCGTTGAGCGTAGATTGCAGCGGGCCGTTGCCTTCACGCCTCCGGCCGATGCGCTGTGCATTGCCAATGAAGGGTCCCTGCACGACGCAGGCAACAAGCTCATCGATGTACTGTGCGGGCAGCCTGCAGAGGCTGTCTGATCCCCTGCATCGGAATCACGGGCGTCGCATCATCGCCGGCCTGAGCTTAGCGGGGCCGGCCCAGCACGGACAGGGCCCAGTAGCTGGCAAGTCCCAGCGCACTGGTAAGCAGCAAGGCATCCGGTCCGAATCGGTCAAGCGCCAGTCCGAAAGTCAGGGGAGCGACTGCTTGTGCCACTCTGGCCGGGGCGCCGAGGAGGCCCTGCCGGGCACCGTATCCGGTCGCACCGAACACGGCCAGTGGCAGAGTGCCCTTGGCAATGGTGAGCAGGCCGTTTCCACTACCATGCAGCAGGGTGAAGGCAGCGGCAACCGGCGCCCCCACGGCCAACAGGATGGCTGAGCCGGCAGGATGGGCCAATGTAGCGATGCGGGCAGAGTGAACCGGGTGCAGGTTTCGCAGCAGGCTGAACTCCAGCAGGCGCGCGGCCACCTGGGCAGGCCCTACCAGGGCGGCGGCGGCGATGGCGCTCACAGCGGAAGTACCTGCCAGTTCGAGAATGGTGGGCAGATGAGCGGCCATGGCGGTGCTGGTGAACCAGGTCGAGGCAAAGACAAAGCCAAGCAGAGCCATGGCGTGCGCAGGAGGAGTCGCGGCCGTTGACTCGTCCGGTTGCACCACTGGCGCAGGCGAAGACTTGCTGCCGTCCGGCATGAGCCAGTGATACAGAGGCACGCATACCAGCAAGTGGATGGCAGCCCAGACCAGGCAGGTGCTGCGCCAGCCCACGACACCATCGAGAAATCCTGTCAGTGGCCAGGCAATGGTGCTGGCGAATCCGGCGAACAGTGTGATGCCCGTGATCGGCCCCCTTGCCTGGCTCCCGTATGCGGCCACCAGACAGGCAAATGCCGATTCGTAAAGACCCATGGACATGCCGGCCCCCAGGACCAGCCATGCAGCACACAGCGCCAGGGGCGTCGGGGACCAGGCCAGCAGGCCGAGCGCACATGCCAGCACCATGCTCGATGCAGTCAGCATGCCGCGGCCACCCAGGCGATCGATGCGCCTGCCGACCCAGGGACCGGCGAAGGCACTGACCAGCAGTGCGGCGGAGAACATGGCATAGATGAGGTTGGCCGGAATCGAGAATTCGGCTGCCATGGGGCGGGCCAGAATGGCGGGCAGGTAATAGGTCGAGCCCCAGGCCAGTGTCTGTGCAATGCCCAGCGCGATGACCACTGGCCTGCGACTCGCGGACGTACTCATGCCTGAGGGTTCGTGCCTATTCGGGTCAGTCGGGCCATCACGGGTGCGCCGCGCTTCCCCGGCTGGTGACGGCTACTGCGCTGCGACAGGCGATGCTACCTGGCATTGCGCCATGATGTCGGCGAAATGATCCAGGCCGGCTGTCTTCAGGCCGGGCATCTTGGCCATGTCGTCCCAGCGTCGCAGGGATACGGCATCCCCGGCGCCAGCCAGCGCAATGAAGGTTTTTGCCTGATCTGTCGTGTATGCGCCGCCCTGCAGTTCCAGGCTGCGCTTCGATGCAAAGGAAAGGCCTTCCCGGTAACCCGGCTCGACGGTGCAAAGGTAGCGTTTGGCATCGACATGCAGGCGTATCGGCTCCAGCACCGTGTCGGCGAAGACGCCGCGCAGGAACGGAAGGGCTATGTACTGATGAACATCATCGGTACCCCTGTCTGCCGGATCCGCGCCCAGGTCGTGCAGCAGGTGTCCCAGGTCATGCAGCAACGCCGCAGTGATCAGCGCCGCAGGGGCGCCAGCGCTTTCTGCCAATGAGGCACACTGCAGCGCGTGCTCGAGTTGGCTGACGGCTTCGGCCCCGTATTGCTTCTGGCCGCGGGTCCCCAGCAACTGGACGATTTCATCGATGGTGATGCTCATTTGTCTGTACTCCTAATGAATTACCGATCAAGGGGGCGAAAATCACCTGCCTGTGAATGAGGCTGTTCTCGATCACGCTCATGTTCTGGACTTGATCAGTGCTTGCCTATATGAACAGCTTGCGGATCTGCGCCGAAATCAGATCCACCAGGCTGACTGTGACCACGATGATGATCATCACCGCGCACGTCTCGGCGTAGGCAAACCCCCGTATGATTTCCCAAAGCACCACCCCGATGCCACCGGCGCCCACCATGCCGACCACCGTGGCGGAGCGGATGTTGGACTCGAAGCGATAGAGCGAGTAGGAGATCCACAGGGGAAGAACCTGCGGAATGACCCCGAACACAACTTCCTCCAGCGCTGTTGCCCCGGACGCCCGTATGCCTTCGACAGGCTGGGGGTCGATGGCTTCCACAGCTTCGGAGAAAAGCTTGGCGAGAATGCCGGTGGTATGGATGAACAGTGCCAGCACGCCGGCGAATGGTCCCAGCCCGACCGCCACGACGAACAGCATGGCGAAGACCATCTCGTTGATGGCCCGTGCCGCGTCCATCGCGCGGCGCATCGGCTGGTAGATCCACCAGGGAACGATATTGGAGGAGGACAGCAGCCCGCAGGGAATGGCCAGCAATACCGCGAGTGCCGTCCCCCAGATGGCGATCTGGACCGTGACTAGCATCTCTTGCAGATAAAGCTTCCAATCCCTGAAGTTGGGCGGAAAAAAACCGGAGGCGTACTCGGCCATGTTACCGGCGTCCTTGATGAGCGCCGAAGGCCGCATGTCCGCGCCTTCCCAGGAGGCTGCCAGCACGGCCAGCACGATTCCCCAGCCGGCCAGTTGCCACAGCGAGCGCTTTGGGAAGCCCATGGCGCCGGCAGGCAGCGCCATTTCGAGTGCTTTTGTCATCTGAATTCCTTCAAAAAAACGGCGGTCAGCGACCGCCGCAATGCTCACAATTTTTCTGCACCTGCACCTGCACCTGCACCTGCACCTGCACCTGCACCTGCCACGTGCGAGGCTAAAGCTGCTTGTCCAGTTCAGACAGTTTTCGGTCCAGCTCGGAGAGCTTCGAGGAGCGCTCGGCCGGACTGGTGGTCTTGTCGTCCTCCAGCTTGCTGCGTTCCCTGTACAGCTCCAGCTGCCTGTAAGGAATGAGCTGCTTGTCACTGGATTCCCTGAATCCTTCCGCGAGCAGCTTCGACAACTGCTGGCGTTCCCGCGCGACATCGGCTCCCCGTGTGCCATAGGCGAAAAAGAACTCGCGAACCAGTCGCTTGGTTTCGCTGTCGAGGTCCTTGCGCCAGAGTAGGGGGTCGGAGGCAATCAGCGGTGATCGCCAGACGACCCGGACATCCTTCACCTTCTGCGGTTCTTTCTGCTCATAGCGGTCAAGGATCTCGCTGCTGACCGTGGCGGCATCGACCTGCCGGCTGAGGACCGACAGAAAGTTGGCTTCATGGTTTGCGTTTCGGGCTGCCTTGAAATGCGTCCTGGGATTCATCTTGTTCATGGCGAACATGTAATAGCCGGGCACCAGGAACCCGGACGTCGAGTTCGGGTCGCCCAGTCCCATGGTGATGCCCTTGGCATTGCGCACCACATCCTCGACTGACTGGATGGTGCTGTCCCGGTGCACGATAAGGAGCGACCAGTATCCGGCCACTCCGCCCTTGGGTATGACCTGGGCGAAGACCTCGCCGCCGGCGCGGTCGACTGCTTCGATGCCCGGCTTGTTCCCCAGCCAGGCCACCTGCACCTTGCCAAAGCGCATCGCTTCGATCATGCCGCTGTAATCGGGGGCGAAATAGGCATTGACCCGGTGACCGGTCCGCTGCGACATGTCCGCAAGGATGGGCTGCCAGTCCTGCTTGAGGTTCTGGGACGATTCCGTAGAGAGGATCCCGAAGCTGATTTCCTTGCGGGTGTCGGCTGCAGCCGCCGGCGTCAGCGGCTGCAGTGCCAGGATTGCCAGCCCGATCAAGACGGCCTTCATTCAGTTTGCCTTGGCAAGCTGCTGGTTCAGGTCGGCCAGCTTCCGGTTGATCTCGGCGATCTTCGCCTGACGCTCGGTGGGGTTCATGACTGTGTCGCTCTCGAACTTGTTCTTCTCCTTGAACAATTCCAGCTGGCGGATCGGCAGCAGCTGCCGGTTGTCGGAAGGTTTGAAGCCGGCCAGGCCGATCTTGTTCAGCACGGCCTTTTCACGCGCATCCGAGGTGCCATAGCTGACGAAGAAATTCCTGACTTTGGTTTTCGCCTCCGCGTCCAGATCCTTGCGCCAGACGAAGGGATCCGACGGGATGAGCGGGGATTTCCAGATCGAACGAATCTCCGCCGCCTTTTCCGGGTGCTTCATCTTCAGCCGGTCCAGGCTTTCGTTGTTGTTGGTTGCCAGGTCGACCTGGCGGTTGGCTACGGCCATCAGGTTGGTTTCGTGATTGGCCGTGACCATCCGCTTGAAGGACGTTCTCGGATCCAGGTTGTTGAGCGCAAATGCGTAATAGCCGGGGACCAGGAAGCCGGAGGTTGAGTTGGGGTCGCCATTTCCGAGCGTCAGGCTCTTCGCGCCCTTGATGACATCCTCGATGGATTTCACCGGACTGTCGCGATGCACCACCAGCAGCGACCAGTAACCCGGCGACCCGTCAGAGGCAAGCGTCTGGACGAACACCTCGCCATTGGCCCTGTCCACGGCCTCCATGGCGGACTTGTTGCCGTACCAGGCTACCTGCACCTTGTTGAAACGCATGCCTTCGATGACGCCGGCGTAATCCGGGGCGAAGAAGGCATTGATCTTCATGCCGGAGCGCTTGGCCAGATCGGCGAGCATCGGTTCCCAGTCCTGCTTCAGGTTCTGGGTGGATTCCGTGGAAATGATGCCGAAGTTGAGTTCCTTGGGCATCTGGGCGGCAGCGGGGTTGGCAAAGGCGGCGACCAATGCCGTGCACATCACGATTTTGCGGAACATTCTGGTGTTCTCCTTGATGGGGGATCTGGATTCAAAGAGCCCGGGCTTCCACGGCGGCACTGTCGTGCCGTACGACGGAGGGGCTTTCAACGTAGGACCGGTGCAGGAAGGCCGGGGTGCTGGCGGAAGCCGGGACTGCGGCCACAACAGCGACAGGAACGGCAACCGGCGCGGTGGCTGGCAGCAGTTCACTGGCCTCGGCTCCGTACAGTTCCCGCAGCATGGCAGGCGTCAGTGCGGCCGAGGGGCCGTCATAGACCACCTTGCCCTTGTGCAGGGCAATGGTGCGCAAGCAGCAGCGTATCGCCACGTCGACCTGGTGCAGTGACACCAGCACGGTGATGCCATCTTCGCGATTGATCCTCGAAAGGATGTCCATCACCTTGCGCGAGGATTCCGGATCCAGTGACGCAATGGGTTCGTCGGCAAGCACGACGCGGGCCTTTTGCACCAGGGTGCGTGCGATCGCAACCCGCTGCTGCTGTCCCCCGGAAAGCGTCGAAGCGCGTTGCATTGCGCGTTCGGCCAGGCCGACACGGGCAAGGGCTTCCTGGCCGCGGCGCGTCTCCTCTGCAGTGAAGTGCCGGATGATGCTGCGCCACCCGGGAACGCCGTGAAGCATGCCGGCCAGTGCATTGGTGATCACCGGCAGGCGGTCGACCAGGTTGAACTGCTGGAACACGAACCCGATGCCCGCACGGATGTCACGCACATCACGGGCCAGCCTGCCCGCAGACTGCACGATTCGGCCGTGCACGGAGATTTCAGAGGCACTGCCCGAATCCGCGACTGTGAGTCCGGAAATGTGACGCAGGAGCGTCGACTTCCCCGATCCGGATGCGCCGATCAGGGCGACCATCTCGCCCTGCCTGATACTGAGGCTGACGTTGTCGAGGGCCTTGTCTCCGTGATAAGTCTTGGATACGTTTCGGATCTGGATGCATTCGCTCATGGCGGGTCTCCCTGTCTGCAATTCAGCCCAGTGTGCTGGTGTGGTGTTACAGCGAGATGGAGACTTTGTGGCGGAAAGATGACGCAGCAGCCACCGCAGCGAATCGCAACGATTCAGACGGTTCCTGCTGCCGATTCATCCCTGAAGCCCCTGCCGCCGGAAAGTCCTTTGGCGCTTCGGTCCAGGCTGGCGCCAGTGCTTTGAGTGGGCGTGGGGTGCGGGGTATGCAAACCGGCGGCACCTAGCGCGCGCGCTTGCGGCCTACGTAGAGGTAGTACGGCACCTTCAGTCCCGGCAGGTAGGGGATGCGGGCCAGGTGCTCGCTGCAATGGACAAGGCGGGTGTGCTCCCGAAGGGCCGGCAGATGATCAGCGCTCGGGTGAACGCCACTGTGGGCGAACCAGCGTGGCCAGAAGCGACGTGCCAGCAGGCTGTGACGCACGAAACCGGGTTCGGGACGGTTCGATGAAACATAGAAATCCACCACGCCCAGCAAGCCGCCCGGTTTGAGCATGCGCACGGCGTTCTCGATCGCGGCGCGCCAGTCCGGCATCATGGTCAGGGAATAGGAGAAATAAACGCGATCGACCGGCCACTCAGGCTGGTAATGTGCCGCGTCGGCCTGGATGGCGCGGGCCACACCGGGCCATGCATCGCAGCGCTTGCGCGCGACATCGAGCAGGGCGGGGCAGATGTCGACCACATCGACACGCTCCAGCGACAGCATGCGCGGGCCGAAGAATTCCAGATTGCGACCGGTGCCGCCTCCCAGTTCCACCACGGTGTTCCCGGGTTGGGGGGCCAGCCTTTCGATCAGTTCGCGCCGGCCCTGCAGCAGGCGCTCACGGAAATGATCGTAGTGCTCGGCCTGGGGGGCATAGAAGCGTTGCAGGCTGTTGGCATGGCCCTCGTCTGCCCCCCCGCGCTGGCCGCGCATCAGATGCCACAGTACCAGGCCGTCGCTGTAGAGGCTGGAGCGCAGGGGCTGGCCGGGGGTGCCGTTGATCATGCCGGCGTGTCCGCGATGTGGAAGCCGGCGTAGGTTTGCACCCGGTCCATGGGTTGCAGCGCCCAGGCCAGGCCGTCGTGGAAGTTGAGTGCTTCGCGCAAGGGCCGGCCGCCTATGCGCAGGTTGTCCAGGTAGGCCGGCTTGTGATGGGCGCTGCGGAAGATGATGCGGGCCGATGGCGCGGCGCGCGCCATGATGGCATGCCACTCCTCCTGCAAGGCGGCTGGATGGCAGGAACTCATCCAGTCCATGTGATCGAGCAGGACGAACTTCGAAATCTGCTCCTGGCTGGCCTGCAGGAAACCGGTGACCGTTTGCGTATGGACCTGCACGACATCGGCCGCGCCAGCTTTCAAGCGTGCGAAATTGGCCGGCTTGAGATACTCGGGGCAGCATTCTTCGGTGTAGCGGCCACGCAGGTACACGGTCCAGAAGTAGTTGCTCTGCAGGGGCAGTGTCCTGAACACGTACTCGATGGCGTCCCTGATGAAGCCGGCCACGCCTTTCTCGTGCTGCCGCTGCACTTCCTTGCGCTGTGGATGAGGCACTCCCAGCATGCTCATGGTGATCTGCCGCGACAGCGTCCAGTTGACCGCCGCATTCCAGAGGTGGGGTTGCACCAGCCTGTCATAGATGTCGCGCTGCTCGGCCAGGTCCCGGGATTCCAGCAGGGCCTGGATGCCCGACCGAAGCGCAGGCCGCAATTGCAGGTAACCGCTGAAACCTTGCGCAACCCTGCCGGACAAGCCCCGATAGTAGAAACTGCCCCCAGGGGAACTGAACCAGTTCACATGCCGATCCCAGTAACTGCGGGCGAATTCGGAAAGCTCAGGACGCAGGGCGCTGCGGTAGATCGCCTCGAAGCGGTCATGGCGGCCGGTACCGAAAGCCTTGAAAAAGTCCTCGAACTCAAGGCGGCGCAGTCCGGCCAGCTTCAGCTCCAGCAGTGCAGACTGGCGCGGGTTGGCGTCGACGGCATGGATGCGTGCCACGCCGGTCAGTGCGTAGTCGAGCACGTTGCAGCCGGCGCTGGTGATGACCAGCATCCGGTCATCCGACTGCAATTCCAGCGCCTTTCTATCCACCGCCGGATCCTCCCAGCAGGTGTTGTAGACCAGCGAGCGGGAGCAGATCCAGTCGAACAGGGTCTGGTCGAATCGGTCAATCACGTTTTCGAGCAGCAACCGTTCCTCCATTTCCGCTTCGCTGAGCCAGCGTGGTAGCGTAGCGATGTCATGTGACGATGTCGTGAATGCGGGAAGCAGGGTTTCCCGGGCGGCACTGCCGGCGCAGCGATGGACCTTTGCGTCTGTCTCATGTGGTGACGCCTGTCATGGCAGGGCCGATGCCGGCGGCAGGGCCGGCCTTGCGCATCGCCACGCTGCGGAACAGCTGTTCCAGTTCATGAACCACCTTGTCCCAGTCGAGGGAGGCGGCTGTCAGTCGGGCATTGCTTCCCAGCGAGCGGATCATGTCGGGCTGGGTGGCCAGCTCCGTGGACATCCTGACGAACGCCTGCGGGTTGTCGTAGGCCGGCAGCAGGCCGCTATGGCCGTGCCCGATGTGGGCAGCCGCAGCCGCATAATCATAGGCGACGACGGCCAGCCCGCTGGCCATTGCCTCGACCGTGACATTGCCGAAGGTTTCCGTCACGCTCGGGAAGAGGAAGATGTCCCCCGATGCGTAATGTGTTGCGAGGTCCTCGCCCTTGCGCACACCGCAGAAGATGGCATCCGGGCAGCGCTCGAGGACGCTGTTGCGCAAGGGACCATCACCGACAAGCACCAGGCGGGCTCTGGGCGTTGTCCGGCGTATCTGTGTGTGGGCGGCAACCAGCACATCCAGATTCTTCTCGGCAGCCAGCCTGCCCACGTGGAGGATGACCGGGTCGTCTGCCGCAGCCCCCCAGGTTTGCCGCAGCGCCTGGCTGCGTCTTGCCGGATTGAACAACTGCGTGTCCACGCCTCTTGCCACCACCCGCAGATTGCGAAACCCCAGCCCGGTCAGGCTGGTGCGCATGGCTTCGGTGGGCACCATGGTCAGCAGGGTGCGGTTGTGGAATTTGCGCAGATAGGCCGCAATCGGCTTGGTCAGCCAGCTCATGCCGTAATGCCGGCTGTAGGCATGGAAGTTGGTGCGGAAATCGGAGCACACCGGAATTCTGAGTTTGGTGGATGCCTGCAGGGCCGACCATCCGAGGGGGCCTTCGGTGACGATGTGCACAAGGTCGGGGCGGTGCAGGGTCCAGAGGCGTTCAATGGATTTTCGGGCCGGCATTCCCATCTTCAGCCCGGGATAACGGGGGATCGGCAACCCGCGCACCAGGAATTCCCGGAAGTTGGGCGAGTCGTCCGCGCATTCCATCTGGCTTTGCCGCGGACGCAGCAGATGGATGTCGTGGTTGCGCTTGCGCAGTCCCTCGATGAAGCGCGATACGGTGAGGGCGACCCCATTGACCTCGGGCGGATAGGTCTCGGTCACCACTGCGATGCGCATCGAGCTGCCTGCGCCGGGCAGTTGTTCAGAAAGCAGGTTATCGCTCCACATCCATTCAGCATGCCTCCGCTTCAATGCAGATTCATTGCAATTTCATGATGATTTCGCGACGTCCGCCAAAACAGGCAGGCAGGGGCAGCGTTGCGCGTGAGGGCAGGGCAATCACATCTTTAACCGCCTTGTAGCAACTCCTTCACCAAACCGTAGCAATTGCACCTTAGCCTCCGTCTTGCGGTGCCATTGTTTTTCCGCTGCCTGGTATTGCAATGACGGCCGGTCTGCGCCGGCGTTGCAGCCGACCAACAAAACAACAGGAGTGAAAATGAACGATTTCATGAAAGCCTTGCGGACCCAGCGCTGGGATGACCATCGCTACTACCACCACAGCCGCATCAACCAGTCCCTGCATTTTCTCAGTGCACTCAGCTTCCTGTACGCGTATGCCGTGCTGTTCTTCAATCCCGCCCTTGCAGCCCTGGTCGGATGGCTGGTGGCGATGGTGAGTCGCCAGACGGGCCACTTTTTCTTCGAGCCCAAGGGCTACGATGCGGTCAATCATGCGACGCACGAGCACAAGGAGTCGATCAAGGTTGGCTACAACCTGCAGCGCAAAGTGGTGTTGCTGCTGCTGTGGGCCCTGTCTCCCGTCGCCCTCTGGTACGAGCCCACCCTGTGGGGCGTGTTCGATGCGCCGGATACCACGGCCGGATTCGTCAACAACATGGCACTGCTCTGGCTCGCGCTGGGAGTGGGCGGTCTGCTGTTCCGCACCGTGCACCTGTTCTTCATCAAGGACGTGCAGACCGGCCTGGTCTGGCTGACCAAGATACTGACCGATCCCTTCCACGACGTCATGCTGTACCACAAGGCACCGCTGCACCTGCTGCGTGGCGAACTGATAGATCCGATGCCGGGTCGTCAGCATCCTTGAGGCCAGTTGCGGTTTGCAGTTTTTCCGGCCGCCCTGGGGCGGCCGGCGGCCATTCAGAAGAAGCGGTGGTGCAGCATTTCCTTCAGCAGCCGCCGGCGTATGGTCCGGTTGGTCATGCCTTCGGGGCTCCACCACCAGCCGTCCCGCTCCATTGCCTCGGCCGCCTCGACGAAGCGGTCTGCCACGGATTCAAAGTCGGCCTCCGAATAGTTGAGGCTGAAGATCAGCCGACCTGTGCCCACCCAACTGAGGGCCAGGCCGGCCGCGCGCAGGTAGAACTGCAGCATCCAGTTGTAGCGGCAGGGACGAAGGTAATTCACCGTCCAGATGGTGGACAGGTTGGCGACCTGCACCGGCAGGCCCTTGTCGGCAAGACGGGCGTTGAGTCGCTGCGCCCGTGCATTCCAGACCTCGTCCAGGTGGCGATAGCATGCGCGGGCGTCGTCGCTGTCCAGATGGTCAAGGAAGGCCTGCATCGCGCCCATCACGTAGGGGTGGGAGTTGAAGGTGCCGCGGGCAAAGCAGATGTCGGCGGGGCGGTCGTCGCGAAAGCGTTTCATCAGTTCGGTGCGGCCGCAGACGACACCCACGGGCAGGCCGCCGCCAAGGGTCTTGCCGTAGGTGACCATGTCGGCGCGCACACCGAAGTACTCCTGTGCGCCGCCTGCCGCGAGGCGAAAGCCGACGAACACCTCGTCGAATATCAGCACGATGCCCCGTTCGGTGCAGATGTCCCTCAGCTGGTGCAGCCATTCGGTGTACCGGGCGCGATCAAATCCGGCGCTGCGGCTGCTGTCGACCAGCGAGGAATCCCCGGGGGCATCCTGGTTCGGGTGCAGGGCCTGCAGCGGGTTGACCAGCACGCAGGCGATGTCCTTGCGCCGTCGCAGCACCTTGAGCGTGTCCTCGTCCATGTCCTTGAGTGTGTAGGTGGAGTGCGGCGGCAGGGGATTGCCGATGCCGGGCTGAACGTCCTCCCACCAGCCGTGATAGGCGCCGCAGAAGCGCACCAGGTGGCTGCGGCGTGTGTGGTAGCGGGCCAGCCTCACTGCCTGCATCACTGCTTCGGTACCGGACATGTGAAAGGACACTTCGTCCAGTCCGGAAATCCGGCGCAGCCGTTGCGCGTTGTCGGCCACCACCGGATGGTAGGCGCCGAGGACTGGTCCAAGGGCCGCGACCCTGGCGCTGCCATGGGCGATGCACTCCTTGTAGAAATCGTAGCCAAACACGTTCGTGCCATAGGAGCCGGTGAGGTCATAGAAGACATTGCCATCGAGATCGGTGACCGACACGCCACTGGAGGACTCGAGAAAGCTTCCGGATTTCAGGTGCTCGCGGACCAGGCGGCTGTACTGGAAGGGCACGCGGTAGCGGCCGGTGAACCGCAGATCGGATATGGCAGGCAGCGCCTCCTCGGTCATGGCCACGCTGCGTGCAAAGCGGCGCTGGTAGAAGCCCGCCAGGCTCATGAAGGCGGACCGCCGGCGGGCCGCCACCTGGGCCGGTGCGCCATCGGAGTTGAAGAAGGCCTCATCGTCGAACTCGTAGAAAGGCAGCAGCCGCGACAGGCGCCTGGCCATGCGCGAGTGGCCGCGCAGGGAGGGGTGCTTGGCGCGCGACAGTTCGAGGCGTCGCGACATGCGCGGAAGGCCGAGCGCCGTGGCAGTTGCGGCGATGCCGTAGAGAGCCAGAGTTTCAATGATCATGATGAGCCTGTGCAGGGTTGGGGCATGGCTGATCCATATAACCGGTTTGCTTTACAGGACGATGACGATGCATGCCTTGCGTAAGCTGTTGCTGCAGATTGGGGCACAGGAAGACCTCAACTTCCTGCTGACCAACCGCATTCCCCGTCAGTTGCTGACGGTCTTCATGGGCTGGTTCAGCCAGATACGCCATCCCTGGGTGCGCGATCTATCCATTGCCGCCTGGCGATCATTTGCCGACCTTCGGCTGGAAGAGGCGCGTAAGACACGCTTTGACAGCCTGCACGACTGTTTCATACGCGAGCTGAAACCCGGGGCGCGTCCGGTCGATGCGGACCCCGCCGTCATCGCCAGCCCCTGCGATGCCATCGTCGGGGCCGGCGGGCCGGTGCAGGGTGTCTGGCTGGTGCAGGCCAAGGGATTTCGCTACACATTGCTCGACCTGCTGGGCGACCCGGAACTGGTGCGGCACCACCTGGACGGGTGCTACGTCACGCTGCGCATCACCTCGAGCATGTATCACCGCTTCCACGCCCCGCAAGACCTGCGCGTGCGGCGCGTGAATTACATCTCCGGCGACACCTGGAACGTCAACCCCATCGCATTGAAGCGCGTGGAGAAGCTGTTTTGCCGGAATGAGCGCGCCGTGGTCCAGGCCGAGCTTTGCGCCACAGGTCATGCCCTTACCCTGGTGCCGGTGGCCGCTGTCCTCGTGGCGAGCATACGATTGCACTGCCTGCGCGATCTGCTCCACCTGCGTTATCGCGGACCCCATGTGATTGACTGTGATGCCAGCTACGGGAAGGGTGAGGAGATGGGGTGGTTCCAGCACGGTTCCACCATCATTGTCTTTGCGCCGCGCGGATTCAGTTTGTGCCCGGGCGTGAAGGAAGGCCAGGTGATCCGGGCCGGGGAGGCCCTTATGCGGCTGCCATGAGCAGACAGCCGCCGCACCAGCGGCACTGTCACATCTTTGTCATGGGCCATCCCTATGCTCCGGGTTAACTTCTGACGGAGGTCCATGCGCATGTCCCACGATGATGATGTCATCACCAATTCCAGTGCCAATCCCGAGATCGGCGAACTGATCGAAGCCCGCCTGCACAGTCCCACCCGCCGTGACTTGTTCAAGGGGGCTGCGGCCACCGCAGTGCTTTCGTTTCTTGGCACCGGCAGCGCCGCCGCTGCCGATGCGCCGGCTGCGGCAAAGGGCAGCGCCAAGCCCGCCCGCCGTCCTGCAAAGTTGGGATTCAAGGCGGTGGCCAAGAACCGTGCCGACGTGGTGTCCGTGCCTGAAGGCTACACGGCGCGGGTCCTGTATGGTCTGGGTGACCCGATTGCCGCCAATGTGTCCGCCTACCGCAACGATGGCACGGATGCCGCTTCGACGTTTGCCCATCGCGCGGGCGACCACCATGATGCAATCCAGTACTTCGGTCTGGGACGGGACGGGCGTTACTCATCCGCTGCCTCCACCCGCGGGCTGCTGGTGATGAACCATGAGGCCATCACCCCGCCCTTCCTGCATCCCAATGGCGTCACCACCAGTGGCAGCGGCGCGGCGCAGCAGCGCACCGTCCCCGAAGAGGTCCTTCGGGAGTTCTATGTTCATGGCGTCAGCGTGGTCGAGGTCGAAAAAGCCGGTTCAGGCTGGGCTTACAAACAGAACTCCCAGTACAACCGGCGCGTGCACACGCTGACCGAGATGGCCCTGTCCGGACCTGCGTCTGGCAGTGCGCAGATGGTCACCCGGCATTCCCCCGCCGGCACGCATACCCGAGGGACCGTGAACAACTGCGCCCACGGCTATACGCCCTGGAACACCTATCTAACCTGCGAAGAAAATTTCGCCAACTATTTCCGCCGCATCGCGGCATCCGATGATGCCCGGCGCAGCGCCAACGAACTGGCGTCCTTGAAACGCTACGGGATCGCAGGCACGGGCCGTGAACTGTGGGCGACCGTGACGCCGGACACGCCCGACAATCTCTACAGCCGCTGGAATGCGGAAGCGCGGGGTGCCTCAGCCGCTGAAGACTATCGCAATGTACCCAATACCTATGGCTGGGTGGTCGAGATCGACCCCTTGGATCCCAATGCCATGCCACGCAAGCGCACCGGACTCGGGCGTTTCGCCCACGAAGGCGCCTGGCTTGCACCGGTGAAGGCGGGGCGCCCGCTGGTCTGGTACAGCGGCGATGACGCCCGCAATGAGTACATCTTCAAGTATGTGTCGAATGCCAGGTGGGATCCGGCCGACGCCGCGCGCGGCATGGCAGCCGGTGACAAGTACCTCGATGCGGGACGCTTGTACGTGGCGAAATTCAATGCCGAGGGCACCGGACAGTGGATCGAACTCAGGCATGGCAGCGCCGGCATCGGGGCCAATTCTCCGGGTTACGCCTTTGCCGACCAGGCCGATGTGCTGATCAATGCCCGCATCGCGGCTGACGTCGCAGGGGCGACCCGGATGGACCGGCCCGAGTGGGGTGCCGTGGATCCGGTGACCGGGGAGGTCTACATGACGCTCACCAACAACAATGCCGCCCTGAGGCCGCTGTCGGCCCTGGATGCCGCAAATCCACGCCACTACAACGATGCACGCACCAATGGCTCGGCGCAGCGCGGCAATCCCAATGGCCACATCATCCGCTGGAAGGAAGCCGGTGGCGACCATGCAGGTGTGGCATTCAGCTGGGACATCTACCTGTTCGCCGCGCGCGCCGGGACCGATCCGGTCAACGTCAACCTGTCAGGCCTCACCGCGGACAATGATCTGTCCAGCCCCGACGGCCTGTGGTTTTCCGAGGCCACCAGCATCTGCTGGATACAGACCGATGATGGTGCTTACACCGACGTCACTAACTGCATGATGCTGGCCGCCCTGCCGGGCCGTGTCGGTGATGGTGGCGTGGAGGGCAGAAAGGTCATCAGCAACACCGACGCCAATGGCGGCGTCCGAGATGTGCGCACCCATGTGGGCGCTCAGCCCGGAGACAGGCTGCGACGCTTCCTGGTCGGGCCGGTGCAGTGCGAGATCACCGGCGTTACGGAATCCCCGGATGGCCGGGCGCTTTTCGTCAATATCCAGCATCCGGGTGAAGACACCCGCAATGCCGATATAGGTAATCCTTCGGCGTGGGCCAGTCATTGGCCCGATGGTGGCATGACGCGTCCGCGCTCGGCGACCGTGGTGATCACGCGTGACGACGGCGGCCTCATCGGGCTTTGACGTGAACGCCAGGGCCGGGGCGATCCCGGTCCTGTTGTTGCTGTCCTGCCTGAGCGGTCTGACGAGTGCCGCTTCTGCCCAGGACGCCCTGCGCGGCAAGCGCCTTTATCATGATGTCGGGCGCCTCACGGGCGCAGGGTCGAGTTGTATCGATTGCCATGGTGGCGTTCCAGGGGCGCTGCATGGTATTGGCAAAGCTGCGGCAAATCCCGAGGCCATTGTTTATGCACTGGGTGCAGTCCAGCAGATGGCCCACTTGCGCGGGCGCCTGGATGCACAGGACATGGCGGATATCGCAGCCTATCTGCACCATCCGGCTGTGTCCGGCCCGGAACTGCGCTTGTCAACGCTGGGTCAAGCCGCTTCACCCGGCAATCCTGGGCGGCTGGATTTTTCCTCCGCGCCCGGTGGTACAGCCTCGCTCATCGGCACCGTCCGGATTGCCAATGCGGGTGACAAGGCATTGCTGCTTCGCTCAGGACCCTTCCTTGACGGGGCCGATGCGGTCAGCTTCGACATCGTGACCACCGATTGCCGTGACGGGATGCGCCTGGCGGCTGGACAAAGTTGCAGCATCACCATTGCATTCAGGCCTCAGGGTGCGGTCGATCGTCGCATTGCCCGGGTCGGCCTGCTGCATGACTGGATCAATGGCGGGGTATTTGTGGCGCTGACAGGGCGCAACCGCTGAACGGACAAGTCGCGATCACAGCGCCGTACTGCAGGTGTGGCCAGGCGTGGCGTTGCAAGTGTCAACTCAGGGCTTGACCGTCTTCTCGATTTCCTCGATGGAGACGTGCCGGACATCCTTGCCCTTGATCATGTACACCACATACTCGGAGATGTTCTTCGAGTGGTCGCCGATGCGCTCGATGGACTTGGCCACGAAGATGATATTGATGCTGGTGGATATCGTCCGCGGGTCCTCGATCATGTAGGTGAGGAGCTGGCGCAATATGCCGCGGAAATGGGCGTCGAGCTCCAGGTCCTGGCGTTCGATCCGCCCTGCCGCTCCCACGTCGAGGTCCCTGAACATGGCCAGGGCGCTGCCCAGCATTTCAGCGGCAAGCTCTGCAATCACCGAAATCTCCGGGATCCGGGGTGGCAGATGCTGCGCGTTCTCGTTCCATTTGCGGACGGTGAACGCAATCTTCTTGGCTTCGTCGCCGATGCGCTCCAGGTCCGTGAGGGTCTTGAACACCATCATCAGCAGCCTGAGGTCATTGGAGGTCGGCTGACGTTTGGCGATTACGGTGGTGGACAGCTCGTCAATGGAGACTTCCATGGCATTGACTTCGTGCTCCATCTCAATGACGCGTTCAGCCAGGCTGGTGTCACCCCTGTTCATGCTTTCCATGGCCATCAGCAACTGGCGCTGCACCAGATCACCCATGGTCAGGACCTGGCTGCGTATGTATTCCAGCTCGGCGTCGAATTGCTTGGAGATGTGTTGTGTTTGATCGACCATTTCGGCATCCTAGACAGGCAATGTGACGGGAATATGTCAGCGAAGAAGGCGCGCAGTGCAGATTGCAGAGGGCGATGCACCGCCCTTGCTGTTTGCCCTTACTTCGGTGGTGCCGGCAGGTTCGCCGTGACGGTCATGGAGCGAAAACTGAACACGTCCGGATCGGCCGGATCGACACTCACCAGCACGCCATGCACGTCGCGGTCACCGTAGACCATGAGGCGGGTGGCGTTGTGCAGGGTGCGGCCGGCCACCTGCAAGGGCTTGTCGATGAGCAGTCGGTGCTGGTCGCCGTGGACGATGAGCACGGGTTTGCCGAAGCGGGCGACATTGGTCTTCAGGGCCTGAATGGTGTCGCTGAAACCGGATCGCTGATCTTCCCGGGCATCCGGCAGGTTGAACCAGGGATCAGCCTGGAAGGCGATGACCACGGCTTTGGCGCCACTTTGCATGGCCTGGGCGAAACTGCTGTTGATCCAGGCAATGTTGGCGGCATTGCGCTCGATGTATTCGCCGATGGCGGCCGGATTGCGCTGCAGATTGTTGTTGCTGCCGACCACATGCACGCTGGCAAAGTGCACGCCGTTTTTCTCCCAGCGGGCGTTTTCCACGAATTTCGCGAACTTTGGATCGCTACCCTGCGACTCCAGTTTCATGGCTTGCTGGCCGTGGCTGCGGTCCGGGCTGGCGAAGAACATCGCGCGCAGTTTCGCCAGTCGTTCCAGTGGGTCGTATCCGCCATTGTCCGGTCGATGGCAGTCGGTCCACTCGTTATCCCCCGGCGTGTACACCATGGGCTGCCGGAGCTTCGCGAACAGGCCCTGGATCAGTTCGAAATGGGCGTCATCGCAGCGGGTGCTGCCACTCTTGATGTCGCCAACGTGCAGGCTGAAGGCCGGCTGCTGGGTATTGATCCGCTCGATCAGGCGTTCGAACTGGCCGATGCCGGCCGGCAGCTGGTAGGGCGCATCGCCCATGGCCACGAAACTGAATGACTGGGCTGCTGCAACGGCGGGAGTGGCCATCAGCGCGCCGAGCAGTGCAAGGTGGGACAGTCGCATCGTCTGATCCTCAGTAAAACCATTGACTATGACGCCATCAGGTTAAGGAAATATGACAGTCCGCCGTCTGCCGGATTTGACGGCCTGCAATTATTTCCATAATATTGGAAATATGAAAATGACAGCCATGCCGACATCCACCCTGCAGACCCGTGATGCGGTGCTTGCCCTGGAGGCGCTGGCACAGCAATCCCGTCTCGACATCTTCAGGTTGCTGGTCGAAGCCGGTCCGGCGGGCATGCCTGCCGGCGCCATCGCCGGCCGCATGGCGCTGCCGGCCGCAACGCTGTCTTTCCACCTCGCGCAACTCAAGCACGCCGGCCTGCTGGCCTGCCGTCGCGATGGTCGATCGCTGATCTACAGCGCCGAGTTTGCTGTGATGAATGCGCTGGTGGCCTTCCTGACCGACAACTGCTGCGGTGGCAACACTGCCTGCTGTGTTCCGGCCGCCCCAAGCCAGTCGTGTATGCCGGCGCCCGGTCCTGCCTCGCGTCGTTCCATCACCCTGGCGAAGAAGTCCGTTCGGTCGGGCAAAGCCGCCGATGCGAAGAAAAACGCCCCATTGCAAAAAACTGCGAAAGGAAAAACCCGATGAAACGTTTCCATGTGCATGTTGCCGTAGATGACCTGCAGCAGAACATCCGTTTTTATTCGGCCCTGTTCGGCCTGCCGCCGGCCGTCGAGAAGTCCGATTACGCCAAATGGATGCTGGAGGATCCGCGCCTCAATTTCGCCATCTCCACACATGGCGACCGCGCCGGCGTCAACCATCTGGGCCTGCAGGTGGACTCCGATGAGGAACTGACCGGCCTGCAGGCGCAACTGCAGCAGGCCGGCCGTCCGGTCGAGGACAAAGGCAGCACCTGTTGCTATGCCCAGTCGGACAAGTACTGGGTGACTGACCCTCAGGGCATTGCCTGGGAGGCCTATCACACGCTGGGTACGGCCGAAGTGTTTTCGCAGAAGGCTGCTGAGACGCGTGACGGCGTAACGACCGCTCCGGTTGCTGCGGCGTGCTGTGTGCCGCTGTCTGCAGCCTTGCCTGCCAAAGCCGTTGCGGGGGCCTGCTGTGGCCCAAGCGCCACAAGCGCGGCCTGCTGCGCGCCTTCCGTGGAGGTGCTATGAACGAGCGGACTTACAACGTATTGTTCCTGTGTACCGGCAACTCTGCGCGCAGTGTGATGGCTGAAGTGGTGCTCAATACCCTCGGCAAGGGCAGATTCAAGGCCTTCAGTGCAGGTAGCCATCCTGCCGGCAGGGTGAACCCCTTCACCATCGAGCAATTGCACAAGGGCGGCCATGCCGTCGACGGGCTGCGCAGCAAGAGTTGGGACGAGTTTGCCGTCCCGGATGCGCCCGCCATGGATTTCGTCATCACCGTGTGCGACAACGCGGCCGGCGAAGTCTGTCCGATGTGGCCTGGCCAGCCCATGACCGCTCATTGGGGCTTTGAGGACCCGGCCGCGGTGGAGGGCACAGACGAGCAGATACGCGTCAAGTTTCATCAGGTCTACCACCAGATCGCAAGGCGTCTCAGCGTGTTCCTTGCCCTGCCGCTGGAGAAGCTCGACCGCATGGCGCTGCAGAAGCAGGTGCGCGAAATTGGTAGCACGAAACCATGAGCACACAGGGCGAGGTGAAGGCGCCATGGAACCTGCTATTCCTGTGCACGGGCAATTCCGCCCGCAGCGTTCTCGCGGAGGTCCTGCTCAACGCCATGGGTAATGGACGTTTCCGTGCCTACAGTGCCGGCAGCCAGCCGGTGGGGCGGGTCAATCCCTTCGCGCTGGAACTGCTCACGCTGAAGGGGCATGCCACCGAGGGCTTGCGCAGCAAGAGCTGGGACGAATTTTCGGCTCCCGGGGCGCCGAACATGGATTTCATCATCACTGTCTGTGACAACGCCGCAGGCGAAGCCTGCCCGTTCTGGCCGGGGCAACCGGTCACGGGGCATTGGGGGTTTGAGGATCCGGCGGCAATGGTTGGTGACGATGAAGGCAAGCGCGCGAAATTCCGGGAGGTTTACCAGCAGATTGCGGATCGGCTCCAGTTGTTCCTCAGCCTGCCATGGGATCGGCTGGATGGCAAAGACCTGCAACAGCAGGTCAGGGCGCTCGGGGAGGTAAGGACATGACACTTGCACGAAGGGCCCTCGCAGAAGCGCTGGGCACGGCGTTTCTGCTGGCCATTGTCATTGGCTCGGGCATCATGGGTGAGCAACTGGCTGGCGGCAATGTCGCCATTGCGTTGCTGGCCAATACCCTGGCCACTGGCGCTGGCCTGGTAGTGCTCATCCTGGCCTTTGGCCCTTTGTCGGGCGCGCATTTCAATCCGGTGGTGACCTTGATGGAGGCCTCACGCGGCGGACTGGGTTGGCGTGCAGTGCCCGCGTATCTCGCGGCCCAGGTGGCCGGCGCATTTGCCGGCGCGGCAGCTGCCCACCTGATGTTCGAAAAACCCCTGTTCTTTGCATCGCAGAAAGTGCGTGATGGCAGCGCCCTCATGTGGAGCGAGTTCGTTGCCACGTTCGGGCTGGTCTTCATCATCATCAGCGTGTCGCGCAGCCGCGCGACGGCCATTCCCTATGCGGTGGGGGCCTGGATCACCGCCGCATACTGGTTTACGTCGTCGACTTCGTTTGCCAATCCTGCCGTGACGCTGGCACGGGCTGCCAGCGATACCTTTGCCGGCATACGGCCGGTGGATGCACCCGGGTTCATCGCGGCGCAATGCGCTGGTGCCCTTGCGGCGGTGCTCCTGTGCCGCTGGCTGGACGCAGGAGTAGCTGCCCCCCGGCCACTCCCCCGGTACTGAATGTGGACACTAGTCCCACAGCACCAGCAACCAGATGACGGCCAGGTTCAGCAGGCTGATCATGACGGCGGCGCTGCCGATATCCTTGGCGCGCTTGGCAAGCCGGTGGTTCTCCAGGGAGATGCGATCGACCGTGGCTTCGATCGCGGAGTTGAGCAGTTCCACGACCATCACCAGCAGGACACTGAACACCATCACGGCCTTGCCCGTGCCTGTGGGGCCGATGAACAGCGCCAGCGGCACCATCAGCGCCGCGAGCAGCACCTCCTGGCGAAAGGCGTCCTCATGATGCCAGGCCGAGCGCAGTCCGCTCAGCGAGTACCCGGTTGCATTGAGTAGCCGCTGCAAGCCGGTGCGGCCCTTGAACGGGCTTTCCTCCTGCATCGATGCTGCCGCAGCATCCTTGTTCTCGTCTTCCACTGTGGTTCTCCCGGGTCGTGAGCGAGGCATCGTCGGTGGCGCATTGTCTGTCAAGAACATTTCACCGGAATGTCACGGCGCTGTCATGGCATTTTCCTATCGTTCGCCGCATCGCATTAGCGTGGAGTCAGCATGCAATTGCAGCCACTGGAGGCGCGTGGCGGCGTACACCGGCGCAAGCTGGGCATCGCCCTTGCCCGTGATGGATGGGAGGTCGAGCAGGCGCAGCGGCTTCGCTACCGGGTCTTCGGCGAGGAGATGGGGGCCCGCCTGGATGCGGCCCGGCGCATCGATCGCGATGCCTTCGATGCCTATTGTGATCACCTGCTGGTGCGCGACCTGGACAGCGCCGAAGTGGTGGGTACCTACCGCATCCTGTCTCCGGATGCGGCACGGGCTGCCGGCGCTTATTACTCGGAGCAGGAGTTCGACATCGGCCGCCTTGAGTACCTGCGAGACGGGCTGGTGGAGATCGGCCGTTCCTGTGTCCATCCCGACTACCGTAGTGGCGCCGTGATCCTGCTTTTATGGTCGGCGCTGTTGCGCTACATGGTGCAGCGGCGCCATACCCACCTGTTCGGCTGCGCCAGCATTCCCATGGCCGATGGCGGCCATGATGCCGCATTGCTGTGGCGACGCCTCCAGGCGCGCCACCTCGGGCCGGTCGGC
Source organism: Betaproteobacteria bacterium (assembly GCA_947474715.1). Lineage (GTDB taxonomy): Bacteria > Pseudomonadota > Gammaproteobacteria > Burkholderiales > SG8-39 > CAIYPG01. The sequence goes on along the minus strand of CANJJT010000014.1, from coordinate 3,010 downwards.
TATCGCGTTTTTCCGCATTGCCGCCTGCCGGTTGAGCAACTGGAGGCAGGCCAGTCCGCGCGCCGACCGCCGACACTGCCGCCCCTCATTCGTGGCTACCTCAATGCGGGGGCACGGGTCTGTGGAGAGCCCGCCTGGGATCCGGATTTCAATACGGCAGATGTACCGATATTATTATCAATCAGTGACATGAATAACCGACATAAAAAGCATTTCGGGGTCAATGTGATCAACTAATCCGGATCTGAAGAAGCCTCGGGGAGTGCGCGCACCCGGGACAGCCTGCGTCTGTCCGTGAGGTGATTTTCAAGCGTCGCTCCCGTGATCCCCATCGCCCTGGTAGAACCGCCTCAGGGCGTTTCCCCCTGAGCACGAGTTCGCTGTAGGACAGCGCCCGATCTGCCGTACAGCAGCACACCGATGGCCACCAAGCCGACCGGGTGCGATGCTGGCCCGCCGGGGCCAGTGGCCCTGAGACCGGCTTCCATCAGCGCCCGGATGGTGCGGGCGCTTCACCACCAAAGGAACGGCCATGAAACTGAAAATAGGGGTCTTGCTGGGTGCCATTGAGCTGGCCGGTTGCAACACCATGGCAGGCGTCGGCAAGGACATGGAACGGGGCGGAGAGAAGAGACAGGACCAGTCCCAGAAACGCTGAGGAACGTGAGGTCAGTCGAGCCCCGGCCTGTTGTCCGGCCACTGTCCGCCCATCTGCGCGGTGGGGCCGGGCCGCTTCCCGGCTATCTGAACTGGCGCACCTTGCTGCGGCGATCCATCATGATCTTGGTGTAGCACTCCGAACACACCCGGCGTTTCTGCTTGGTGCCGGGGAGTATGCGGAAGGTTGATTCAGGCTTGGAGTGCTGGCCGTGGAAACAGTACTTCAGCGTGATGGATTGGAATGACAGTGAGAAATCCGATTCCGCCGCCGGCGACTCCGGTGGCAGCACCACAGGTTCGATGACTTTCGTGGCGGCTGGTGCGGGTGCTGGTTTGCGGGAGGGTTTGCTGGCCGGTCGGCTTGCCGGTTTTGCGGCTGCCTTGACCGGGCTGACAGTCGCTTTTTTGGCGAGTGTCTTCACCTTGACGCTGGTTGCGACCTTGGCCACTTTTGTCGCCTTGGCGCTTTTGCTGGGTCGGGATGCTTTGGCGGGCAACTTGGCTGGTGCCTTGCGTGTGGCGGCCTTTTTTACGGCCGGAGCCTTGGAAGACTTTGTCCTGGAAGTGTTTGACACGTTACATCCGCTCCTCGATCGCCGGGCCCTCTGGGGGGCAGGACTGGGTGAAATCGGGTTCCGTAAACCTCGATTGTCTCATGCCGGAGCGTCACAGTGCGATGGATTGCAGGTTTGTGTAGGGAAAAGCCTCTTCTATTCATGGCTTTCCAGTCACTGCTCCCCATCCAGCCTGAGGCAAGGGCCAGTGAGGGAACGAAGCGTTCAGCACCGCGAAAGTGGCCTAGCCGGACATTGAATGAGTGCTGGCGTCGCCTGTTGCCCGCAGCCATGCTGCTGTTCCTTGCCTGCGCCGCGATGCCGTTGGCAGGGAATGCCGTCAGCATCGGCGTCATCCAGGGGGGCGCGCACCTGGGTGGGAAAGCACGTTGTCATCGAAGGCCAGGTGACCCACATGATGTTTTTGTTGCTGGTGCGCTACTTCACCCTGGACGACGGCACGGGGACCATGAACGTGGTGACCGAAAAGCCGCTGCCAGCCCAGGCGCGGAACGTCGCGGCAAACAGCGTAGACGGCGCGGCGGGAAGACCCTGATGTGACCCTTGCGTGAAGGAAGCACTGAGCAAGTCTCGAATCGAGGATCACCGTTCAACGGTTTCCTCTGACGTGGGGGATAGACAAGGGGGGGGCGTAGCCTATTTGTTCAGTCCTTCCTTAAGGGTGACGCCGTAGGACCAACAGTGATTGGTTTGTAGGATACGGTCGATGTCGCGGATTGCGGTCAGCCAACGATGGCACGGGTACTGGCGGCTGCTCCGGGAAGTCCCCGGTCCGGGCATTTTTCGCACATTCTTTTGTGCCTGTGCCTGTGCCGGCGTCTTGCGACGTCTCTTGCGCTGCATGCGTCGGGCATTCAATGGCGCTGAGGCTGGCCCTTGCATGCGCCTGATCGCGACATCGTGTGAGGTTGACCCGCTCGGAGCGTGTGCTGACGTATGGGGCAGACTTGCTTTGCTGTCAGGGGCTTGCAAGCTTTCTTCGTTGAAAGGCCGTCAACGCTGTGGCTGCTGACACGTTATGCATACAGGGTTCATCCGGAATCCACCTCGACAATGACGATAACAATATCCAAGGAGATCACACCATGAACCGACACGCTGCTGCCAGCTTTGCCCTGCTGTTCGCACTGGTTTCGGGCGCTGCGCTCGCTCAGACACCCGCTGCCGCTCCCGCAGTTGCCGCTGCGCCTGCTCCGAGCATGGACAAGAAGTCCGATGCCAAACCGGCTGCCAAGGCAAAAGCCAAGGCCAAGGCGAAAGCAAAGTCGAAATCCAAGCGCGCTGCGGCCAAGCCACAGTAAGCCGGCTCGCGGGTATCGCAAGCGCAGGGTGCTCGGGTGCACCGCTGGTAAGTCGCTCGGTATCCGGCAGACCAGAGGGGCGGGTGACAACCCGTCCCTTTTTTTTTGGTGCTTCACCGAATTCCGGGGAGCACCGAGGTTTACCCCCTTGTCAAAGGTTCTTCGTAAATTTCCGGGGATGGTGCTGGCGGCGGGCCAGCGCTGGCATGGGTTTACCCCCTTGTCAAAGGGGGCCGACTTGGCCGTCAGGCCAAGCGGGGGGATTTTGGCCAGCCAGGCTGGTCTCATGGCCTTTTCCGGCCTTGCATGAACCCTGAGCACGGCTGTTGCCTTGCAGAGGGGAAGCACCGGAGGACACTCAGGGCCCGCATCCGGTCATGACGGGCGAACGATGAAAGGCAGCGGGAGAAAATCCCCCCGCTCGTTCGCTGCGCTCACGAGTCGGCCCCCTTTGACAAGGCTCTTCACCGATTT
>CANJJT010000013.1:0-62911 GCA_947474715.1 Betaproteobacteria bacterium | reverse complement strand
TTTTGGCCCGTTGCCGTTATCGTTCGCCAGTCATGACCGGATGCGGGCCCTGAGTGTCCTCCGGTGCTTCCCCTCTGCAAGGCAACAGCCGTGCGCAGGGTTCATGCAATGTCGGCAAAAGGCCATGAGTTCAGCCTGCTTGGCCAAACCCCCCCCGCTGGCCTGCGGCCAGTCGGCCCCCTTTGACAAGGGGGTAAACCTGGCTGTCCCCGGAAATTGACGAAGAACCTTGTCAAAGGGGGTAATCCAACCAACCGCCTGCCGCGGCCTACTCCACCAGCTCCGCATGGAAATGCCCGGCGCGCACTCGCGTGATGCGGTGAGTCTCGAACACGCCGGCCTGGAAGAACGGCTCGGCATCGACAAAGGCCTGCGCCTCGGCGCGGGAGCCGGCACGAATGATCCACAGACTGCCGATGTTCTTCGTGGCGTCGTCGCTCTGCAGCGGGCCGGTGAAGAAGATCTGCGAATCCACCTTGTGCAGGTAGGCCTTGTGCGGCTCCAGGTGCTTGGCGCGCAGTGCGGTGGCATCCGGCTTGTCGGTGAGATAGATGGCCCAGAGCATGATGTTGTCCTTCTCCTGTGAAACGGTTGGTCGAATGTCCTGATCGGCGAATGCTGCCTCAGCCGGCCCCGCCCTGCTTGCCGTCGTGGCCTGCAGGCGCCCCCGGCAGGCGCAGGCACATGAACACCGAGAGCACTACCGATACGGTAAACAAGCCCATCATCAGCGCATGACGGCCTTCGGTGACGGTGTCGTTGCTGCCCAGCACCATGCCGAGCAGCACCACCCCGAGGATGCCCCCCAGGTAGCGCAGGGTGGAGCTGATGCCGGCCGCCATGCCGGCCTGTTGTGGCGGGACGGCGGACATGGACGAGGATTGCGCCGGCGCCGAACACAGGCCCATGCCCATGCCGAAGAGCAGCAACGGCACCACCGCATCGGCCGGCGAGGCAAAAGCGGTGATACGGCACAGCAGCAGGCTGCCCGCCAGCAGCACTCCTGAACCCAGCAAGCCGACACGGCGCGCGCCGTAGCGGTCCATGAGGCGCCCGCCCACCGGCGCCATGAACACCATGCCCACCATCATGGTGAACAGGGTGTAGCCCACCTCGCGCGGCGGGGTGCCGCGAAAGCGCTCGAAGAACTGTGGCAGCTCGAACAACAACGCATACATGGCGAAATTCTGCAGCCCGATGATGCCGGTGCCGGCGGCAAAGGCCGGGATGCGAAACAGGCGCACGTCCAGCACCGGTTCGGCCACGCGGAACTGCCGTCGCACAAAGCCCGCGGCGACCAGGAGCGCCACCACCAGCAGCAAGGCGCGCAAGGTACCCGCCTCGCGCGAGGCCACCACCAGCAACAGCAGACTCACCGTCATAAGCGCAAGGCCCGCAAAATCCAGCGCGCGAAAGCCCGCGCCGATGCCTGCAGCGCCCCTGCTGCGGGCCGGCGACGCCGGCAGCGGATAAAACCACAGCAGCAGCGCCACCAGCGTGAGGAACGGCAGGTTGGCCAGGTAAATGGCGCGCCAGCCAAACTGGCTGACCAGTTCGCCACTCAGGGCCGGCCCCATGGCGGCGGAGAAACTCATGTTGGCGCTGAACAGGCCGAACACCCGCCCGCGCCGCTCGGGTGGCACATGCAGGCGCAACAGCGCCACCGTCGCCGGAATCACCAGCGCACCGGCCACCGCCATCACGCAGCGTGACACCACCAGGAAGGACACATGCGGTGCAAAAAAAACCACCAGCGCACCGCCCGCATACAGCGCAAGGCCCACCCACAGCGTGCGCGCATGGCCGAAGAGGTCACTGAAGCGCCCACCCGGTCCCTGCGCCACGATGCTGATGACGAAATAACTCGTCACCAGCAGGCTGGTGGCCAGCACCAGGTCCACCAGCAGGTCATGGCCGATCGACGGCAGTGCCACCGCGATCAGCGTCGAGGTGAGCGGGTTCTGTGCGGAGGCAATCATCAACGCGGCGATGGTGATGCCTGCGATGGCGGGCTGGCTGGGGGTGGAAGACAAGCGAGAACCGTCAGGCGTTGCGGGAGGACGAAGGGTAACACCGGGGCTCAGCGCCACTGGCCAGGGGTCACCGACGCAGCCACGCACCAGCAGGTGCACAAAAAGGGGCGTCTGACGGATCGCCGCTTATCCACTGCGGCTTGGGCTTCTTGGTGGTTGGCCCAGGTATTCTGCGTGCTCGTCTTGCCACACGGCAGCAGACCGGTGCAGCCGGAACGAATGCGTGTGATCAATGCACAAAGTAGCGCAAACGCCCCTCGCTATGTCATGGCGGCACCCGCTACAGATACAAACCATCAAAGATCGCACCCATGCTCGCAGCGAAACTCGCGCCAAGGTTCCTGCTACTACCCCGCACAGGAACGCATCGATGACAGGATTGAATGGAGCTTCGACGTGTATGACTATTCAGGCTGGAGGGGTGCCTCACCTCCAAAGGCGACCCACCTGCCTCTATCCTACTGTCCAAACTGAGATTCAAGGCATTGAGCGTACGCCGGACTTGACCTCCAACATGTTTTCATCCGTAGCACCCAGGGCCAGAGACAATTCCTGTGCGGAGGCCATCACGACAGGCTTGAATCCTGTCACTGCTGACGCAGTAAACCGGCTTGCAGGCCCGGAAAGCGAAATTGCGCCCACCAGCTCGTTGTCCACGGCAAAGACCGGCGCTGCAACTCCGGCCATTTCCTTATCCACTTCCCCATAGGAGACGTACGGAAGGCCGCGCCACAGTTTTTTGGGTATATCTCCGGCACGCAACCCCTCGAGGTCTGTCAACAAGCGCCCCGCGGCACCACGCATCGGCAACAAGTCGCCTTCCATGGCGTGATCACGGATTGCCTTTCGCGAATTCTCCCTGACGAGGCAGATTCGGTGCTCTCCGCGGGCCTGGAAGAATGAGCAACTCTCCCCGGTTTGATCAACCAATCGCTTCAGTACCGGCCGCACGTGATCAGCGAGTCGGAACCCATGCTGAAACACCGTCCAGAGGCGTATCACCTCAGGTCCCAGTACAAATACCTTGTCGGCACGCCGCTGAATCAATCGCGCTTTTTCTAACGAATAAAGCAATCGCAGCAGCGTGCTCTTGTAGAACCCGGTGCGTTTGGCGAGTTCATGCAAACTCATTTCGGTATCCCAGCGAGTGAATACCGAAAGAATCTTCGCGGCTCGATCAACCGCATTGACGCCCGGGTCCGGCGCCATTTCTGCTGCCTCTATGGCCTTGGCTCGCTTTTGCATTTTGTATCTCTAAATGACTGGGGACTGACGTAGGTCAGACCTATGCAGGACACCTGTCGGAATTGACACGACTGGCTATTTACTAAAGAATTGATAAAAGAGAATTGCATTCTGCCAGACAGAATCTTCTTGTCAATCATCAGGCACTGTGCCGAAGCCAAGCCGATCTGAATCAATCTTTGGAGGAACCCAATGTGCCCAGCAGGCAACGCCCTTCTTGAGGCAAGCAAGCCCAAAACCGAACTTCAGCTGGCCTCCCACTGGCTAGACTGCCTTGAACAAGCCTTACGAAATGGCAACGAAGCTGGCTTGGCAAAGCTTTTCGTACCCGATTCACATTGGCGCGACCTGGTCGCATTCACATGGTTCATTTCGCCGCACCGGGGATGCGATGACATTGCAAAATCAATGATCAGACATCAACAATCCACCAAGGCGCACAGCTTCAGGGTGGACCCGAACCGGACGCAACCCAGAAAAGTGCGCAGAGCCGACACCGAGGTCATAGAGGCAATTTTCGCGTTTGAAACAGAAATGGGGCGTGGAAGCGGCGTGCTCCGCCTGATGGCCAACGACCCGTCCAGGGCCTGGATGATCATGACCAGTCTCCAGGAGTTGAAGGGCTTTGAGGAACCGATTGGAAAGCACCGCCCCACCGGAGAAGCCTATTCCCGGAATTTCGGTGGCACCAATTGGAAGGATCAGCGCATCGAAAGCCAGGCCTACATGGATCGCGACCCGGCTGTGCTGATTGTGGGTGGGGGTCAAGCGGGTCTGACACTCGCCGCCCGCCTCGGACGCCTGGGTGTGGACACCCTCGTCGTCGACAAAAATGAGCGCATCGGCGATAACTGGCGAAAGCGATACCACTCGCTGGCTCTGCACAACCATACGGACATAAACCACCTGCCGTACATTCCCTTCCCCCCTCATTGGCCATCCTACCTGCCCAAGGACATGCTGGCAGACTGGTTCGAATCCTATGCCTGGGCCATGGAAATCAACTTCTGGACCGGCACGGAACTCAAGGCCGGTCGATACGACAACGCCACGGGAACCTGGACTGTAACGGTTCGCCGCACGGATGGGAGCGAGCGAACACTCCATCCCCGCCATCTGGTTTTTGCAAACGGCATCATCGGGTTCCCGAGAACTCCCGCCCTGCCAGGGCTGGACGATTTCAAGGGAGACTTGATGCACACGAGCAAGTTCACCAGCGGCGCAAACTGGCGCGGCAAGCGCGCACTGGTCATCGGAACGGGAACCAGTGGTCATGACGTTGCGCAGGATCTCTACAGCAACGGTGTCGACACCACCATCGTGCAACGGGGATCCACGACTGTTGTCAGCATCAAGCCCAGCGCCAAGCTCATCTACGGAAGCTATGACGACGGGACACCGATTGATGATGCCGACCTGTCGTCCATGACCAACACCCTGCCTGTCACTCAGCGCAACCTGCAGCGCCTGACTGCGAGGATGGTGGAACTGGACAAGAAACTCATCGACGGGTTGATCGCCTGCGGATTCAAGTTCGACATCGGTGAGGACGGCGGCGGCCATCAGATGAAGGCTCGCAGAAGGTCCGGCGGCTATTACCTGAATGCAGGTTGCTCCGAACTCATCATCGATGGAAAAATCGGGCTCCTGCAATATGACCAGATCGAGAAATTCGTAGCCAATGGCGCACTGCTCAAGGATGGCACGATCAAGCAGGCCGACCTGATAGTGCTGGCCACCGGATACTTCACGCAGCAGGTCCTGGTGGGCGATCTGCTCGGACAGGATATCGCCGACCGGGTGGGCAAGGTTTGGGGCATTGGACCCGACGGCGAACTCAACAACATGTGGAAACGCACTGCGCAGGATGGACTGTGGTTTGTAGGAGGGTCCTTCACGAATTGCCGGATCTATTCCAGGTACGTCGCCTTGCAGATCAAGGGTATCGAAGAAGGCATGACTCCAAAGAGCAGGCCAGACGATGCCCTCCGGGAACTTCCACTGTAAGGGCGGGCGCACTGTCCGGCTTGACGCGTTGAAACGCGACCCTGTCGGACGGGCGACAGTCCGATATCGGATCGGGAGGTAACAGGCAGTATCCATCCAGAAGGCAAAAGCGGTTGTTCTCATCAGAAACTGGTGCACAAACCAGTCAGTGACACAGCCGGATCAAATAAAGGAGGAAAGTGATGCGTATTTCAATACCGCACGTGGGCGCCATCCTTGCATGCGCGCTTTCCCTGGCATCAAGCCAGGTTACGGGACAGGATTACCCTAATCGGGTCATCCGCATCGTGAATGGGCTGGCAGGCGCAGCTGTGGACCTGCAAACTCGCGCGGTCGCCCAGGGTTTAGAACAAAGACTCAAGCAGCGGGTGATCGTGGAGTCCAGGTCGGGTGCAGCCGGACTGCTGGCCCACCGGGAGGTGGCCCGTTCGGTCCCCGATGGCCATACCCTCCTGTTTGCAGCAGGCCAGTTGGCCGGAAGCATCGCCGCATACAAGGATCCGCAGTACAGACTTGAGGATTTCGTGACCCTGGCACCCGTCTCCATTGGCGCCCTGTCACTGGTGGTGCCCAGCAATATCCCGGCAAAAACCGCCCGAGAATTCATCGACTTCGCAAAGGCTCGTCCCGGCAGCTTGAACTACGGCTCACTGGGAGCCGGGTCGTCCACCATGCTCGCCGCCGAACGCTTCAAGCACGCAACTGGCGTGGAACTGACGGAGATTCGCTACAAGACTGCTGCACTGGTCTTTCAGGATCTGATCGTTGCCAATATTCACGCTTATTTTTCTGGCGCCGGCAATGCCACGCAAGCCGTCCAAGGATCCGGAGGTCGCCTGAAAATACTGGCCATCGCCGGAGCCACCCGATCGCGCTACCTGCCTGACACGCCCACCTTCAAGGAATTAGGCCATGCAGTCTTATGTAGCACCTGGAATGTCATGGTGGGGCCCGCAGGCATGCCGCGGGCGGTGACCCAGCGATTGCGGGAAACACTTGCCGATACGCTGAACTCACCGGAATTCGAGGCGGCCTTGGACAAGACCGGCCTCGACGCCTGGCGCCTGCCGCTGGACGAGCTTGATGCGTTCATCAGGGGCGAACGCGACCAAACCATTGCGGACTTCAAGAGACTGAAAATCGACCCCCAATAGGTTCGAGGGGAGTAAAGGGGGGCCTGCTGAAAAAGCCCCCCCGGCGCACCGCCGTCAACGCGCCGGGCCGGGGCCCAGAAGCGCCAGCAGCGTTTCCAGCGAATCCAGTTTCTCCAGTCCGAGTACCAACTCGATGGCCTGTTCGGCTTTGCCCTTCCCCATGACCGGGGTGGTCAGATCGAGAAACTTCGTAGTCAGGTCCGTATCGGTCATGGGATTCACCGTCTCGCCCTTCGGCTGATCCCCCCGCCCTGACAATTTCCTGCCGTTGTTCAGAGTGATATCCACGATGGCCGGACGACTTGCAGGATAGCCATGCTCCAGTTCCGGATCCGCGACTATGCGCACCCTGGAGGCCAGTGCCTGCACTTCGGGGTTGCGGATGTTTTCGGAGGTCAGTTGCTCGGCCCCCACTTTGCCGAAAATCAGCGCGCCGGCGACGGCGAAGGACATGCTGAACTGGCATTGGGTGAACGTGCTGTCTGCCGTGGTCCTGACCGCGCCTGCCGTCTGCACCAGAAGCGAATAGGTCCTGATCAGGACTTCGGCAATGTCCCGGTGGTCCAGCTTGTGCCGGATTCTCAGCTCCAGTGCGATATCGACAGGTCCCTGATTGCCCCGGCAGCTTGCATGCGGCTTGAAGTACACCTCTTCCATGGTGAATCGTTGGCCAAGCCCATCGGTCATCCGGTCGAAATGCGGGGAATCATTCGTCATGATCCGGCAAAAGCCCTTGCCGATGGCGGCATCTCCCTCCAGGGGTGCCGCTTCGAGACCTGCCTGGGCATGCAATGCCGCCTCGATGCCGCTCCTGGCCGCCGCACCACCATGAACGGGCTTCACGCTATAGCCGCCCCAGAGATTGTCGCCGGTGGACACCGGCGCGATGAAACCGGCAATGCCCAGCGCATTGAAGGTCATTTCTTCGTTCAACCCGAGCAGACGCGCTGCTGCAGCGGCTGCACCTATCGTGCCGGCCGTGCCGGTGGGCTGAAAACCTCGCGCGAGATGTGTCGGATGCATGGCTTCGGCCACCCTATTGGTGGCTTCATAGCCGACCACCAGGGCCGCAAGGAATGCCTTGGGGGCGGCGTGATGCCATTCAGCCATGGCCAATGCAGCCGGAATGGTCCCCGATGACGGGTGCACACCGCCGCGGGTATAACCATCCTGCATCTCCAGTGTTTCCGCAAGACAGCCATTGGCAAACGCGGCATTGCGGGTGGAGGACTTGATGCCCGATCCGAGCACCGTGGCTTCCTCACGGTCATGCAGCGCCTGGACGAAACGAACCATCTGCCGGCCGTAGTCGAGCGTGGTGGCGCCGACGACGACGCCGAGGCCGTCCAGAAGCACCCACTTGGATTTCTCCACAACCGTTCCGGGAATGGCACTGAAGTCCAGGCCGGCACAGAAGCGGGCCAGTTGCCGGGTATGGGCTTGCGTGGCTGGTGTATGGGATTGCGTGGCTGGTGTATCTGCTGGATGGGTTGTCACTTCAGTGATCGCTCCGCCTTCTGCTTCGTTTTCTCCCTCGGTGATCGCATCAGTTATCCCTGATCCCGGCTTCCTTGATCACCTTGCCCCAAACGCTCATGTCCGACTTGATGATGCCAGTAAGCTCCTGCACCGAAGTGCCAATGCTTTCTACGCCGATGGTCAGGAACTTCTCGCGCACTTCCGCGCTGCCCAGTACCCGCACCAGGTCCTGGTTCAGTCGATTGACGATGGCAGAGGGGGTTTTGGCCGGCGCCAGAACGGCCAGCGCCTGACCAGCCTCATAACCGGGCAGCCCGGTGGCCGCAATGGTGGGTACATCGGGGGCGATGGCCGATGCTTGAGCGGTGGTGACCGCCAGCGCCCTCAGACGGCCGGCCCTGATATGCGGCAGCGCTGAGCCGGCCGAGGGGAACGCCATCTGCACGCCGCCACCGACGACACCGGTCACCGCACCCGCGGTACCCTTGAAGTTGACGCGGACGGTGTCGATGGCGGCCATCGACTTGAACAGTTCCGCTGCCAGATGATCCGAAGCGCCGGAACCCGAGGTCGCATAATTGAGCGTGCCAGGCTTTGCTTTGGCAAGCGCAATCAGTTCCTTCACCGACTTCACCTGCAATGAGGGGTGCACCACGAGAATGTTGGGTGAGCGGGTGGCCAGGGTGATGGGCGCGAAGTCCCTCACCGGATCGAAAGGCACGTCGGCGCGCAGCAAGGGCAGCAGCCACAGGCCGTTGCCGTAGAGCAGCACGGTGTGCCCGTCGGGGGTGGCCTTCACCAGGGCCTGGGCCGCGATGATGCCACCGGCCCCGCCACGATTCTCCACGATGACCGGCTGGCCCAGGCTGGCCCCCAGGCCGGGCACCAGGATGCGTGCCACCAGGTCGCCACCGCCACCGGCATCGCCTGCAATCAGGCGAACCGGCTTATCCGGATAAGTCTGTGCGTTCACTGCAGCCGCGCCGAAGGCCATCAGGCCGGATGCACACAAACATGCAACATGTCGGAAGGTCATTTTCTGCGCTCCAGGTTGTCGGGGAATTCTGAGCCCGTTGATATATCAATCAGGAGATACAGGGATTGCTTGGGAGCGTGCCCCTGCAGTCCGATGCTTCATCAACGGTCTGCCGATGTTACCCTCAAACCGGGAAGAGAATTCCCTCGTCAGCCCGGTGTCGTCAGCCGGGTGGATAGGTCCGAATTCAAATCGCGTCCACCCTGCCCCTCCCCTGCACTGCGGAGCAGAGCGGGGGGAAACGAAGGTGTGTGAAAACCAGCCAGGTTCGGATAGCCTGCCGGGTAATCCTGGATTCAGAACCGGGCAGGGCAAGACATGACATTGCGGCGATAACAGGAAGAGGTGGCTCATCATGCAAGACACGATACGGGTCGGCGATCTGGAGATGTGCTACGAGCTGGCGGATTACACCGCACCTTGGCGCGAGTCACCGCCGGAAACCTTCCTGCTGCACCATGGCTATGCACGCAACAAGCTGTTCTGGCAGCAGTGGGTGCCGCGGCTTGCCCGGGACTATCGCGTGCTGCGCTTCGACGCGAGGGGTTGCGGGGGCACGAGCAAGCCGACAGCGGATGCCTACAGTCTCGAGCAGATCGCTCAGGATGCGATCGGGCTGATGGACGCGCTCGGGATCGACCGGGTGCACTGGGTCGGCGAGTCCTCCGGGGGCATCATCGGCATGGTGGCTGCTCTCAATCATGCCGACCGGCTTCGTACACTGACGGTCTGTGATACGCCTTTCAAACGGCCCGCCACCATCGAGTCCACCTACAAGCTGGGTGAGCCGACCAGGGCCGCGGCATTTGACAAGTACGGCATTGGCGGTTGGTGCCGGCAGACCCTGTCCTACCGGCTGGACACCGGCAAGGCATCGGCCGCGCTGTGCGAGTGGTACATCGCGCAGATGGATCAGACACCCAAGCATTGCGTCAATGCCATGGATGCGGCTCTGAGGGCCGGCGATCTGTGGCCGCGCCTGCCCGAGATCAGGACACCCATGCTGATCATGGGCGGGGCAAACAGCCCCATCGCCAACGAGGAGCAGCGCAGGGTGATGCGCGAGCGCATTCCCCATGCGCGGTTTGCCACCTTCGAGGGCTATGGCCACGGCGTCAATCTGCTGGCGCCGGATCTTTGTATCGGGGAAATCAGGAAGTTCATTGAGTTGGGCGGCGGGGGCCATTGATACGGAGCGAGGGATGGTATTGTTTTCATCCCTCCCCATTGAATCTTCAAGGCACCGGAGCAGCTGCTTGGGGGCAGACTACCTGGAGAGCAAGATTAGGCGGCTGTTTCCAGGGGTTGACGAAGTTATCGCTTCTCGCCCAGCGGACTTACCCCTGAAAAAATCCACAAAAAAGTCTAAAGAACCGGCAATCTGAAATCGAGGAGATCTCCATGCTGTCACCCAAAGTAATCATGCGTGCCGCGGCTCTGATCGCGTTCGTCACTGTGTCTGCCGCGGCTCAGGCGCAAGGCTATCCCACGCGACAGCCTCGCATCATTGTCAGCGTGGTTCCTGGAGGCAATCTGGACCTCATGGCGCGCGCTGTTGCCGCGGGAATCAGCGATGGCCTGGGAAAGCGGGTGCTGGTCGAGAACCGCCCTGGTGCCAATTCCATGATAGGCATTGACCACGTGGCCAAGTCACCCGCTGACGGCTACACCCTGCTCATGATCTCGCCCAGTTTTACCTATGCGCCTTCGCTGTCCAAGAGCCTGCCTTACGATACGCTGCGCGACTTTGCCGGCGTCAGTCTGACGGCCTGGATCCCTCAAATGCTGCTGGTGACACCCGCCCTGCCGGTGCGCAATGTCAAAGAGCTCATTGCACACGCCAAAGCGAATCCGGGCAGACTCGACTATGGCTCCTCCAGCCTGGGTTCCGGTTCGCACATGGGCATGGAGCTGTTCAAGCGTGCCGCAGGGGTGGCCATTGTGCGTATCGGCTACAACGGTGATGCGCAGGCGCTGGCTGACCTGGTCGGCGGTCATGTGGCGGTCAAATTCGACAACTTCAGCACCGCCATCCCGCTGGTGAAAAGCGGACGTGTGCGTGCGCTCGGGGTAAGCAGCCCGCAGCGATTTTCGCTGCTGCCGGATCTGCCAGCCATTGCGGAGACCATGCCTGGTTTCGAGGCGAGCATCTACAACGGCCTCGTTGCGCCGGCAGCCGTTCCCAAAGATGTGCTGTCACGCCTGCACGCCGAAATCGTGAAATACGTCAGTACGCCGGATGCCCGCAACCATTTCGCCCAGCAAGGCATCGATTTGCAGGCGAGTGCGAGTCCGGATCAGTTCAACAGTTTCCTGGCTGCCGAAGTGGCTCGCTCGGCCAAGGTCATCCGCGAAGCCGGCATCATGCCGGAGTAGCCTGCAGGACTGTCGGACGACGCGCATGCGCCATTGAACAATGGCCTTGCGGGCATGGGGTCGCGGCTGAACCCCGACCGGGTCGCCTCGGCAATGGATACGCTGGAGTCAACCCCGCCGCGATTGGACCCCGGTTAATCCAATCTATTGCTCCACCTTGATGTTGCCCGCCTTGATGACCCTGGCGAAGCGCGCCCCGTCCGCCCGCATCATTACGGCAAACTGCTCCGGCGTCGATATCAGGGGATCGAGGCCCTGCGCGGCCAGCGTCTCCTTGAGGTCCGGCAGCGCCAGCATTCTGGCGAATTCCCCGGACAATTTTCCGATGATGGCCCCGGGGGTCGCGGCGGGCGCAAGAATGCCGAACCACGTACGCACATCAATGCCCGGCAGACCCGCCTCGTTGAAGGTGGGCACTTGCGGCAAGCCCGACCAACGACTATCCCCCGAGATGGCAAGTGCCTTCAGTTTGCCTGCCTTGATGAGGGGCATGGCCGGAAGGGGTGGGCTGAAATAGAGCTGCACCTGCCCACCGACCAGATCGGACAGCGCCTGGGCGCCGCCCTTGTAGGCCACATGCTGCATCTTCAGTCCGGCCGTGTTCTCCAGCAGCGCCGAGGCCAGGTGCGTTGGACTGCCGGCACTGGAAGAAGCGTAATTGAGCTGACCGGGCCGCGCCCTGGCGTAGGCAATGAATTCACGCAGGTCATTCGCCGGCACGCCAGGATTGATGACCAGAATCTGTTCGGTGCTGCACAGTGTGGCGACCGGCGCGAAGTCCTTGAACGCATCGTACGGCGTCGCAAACAGACTGGGGTTGATCACATGCGCTATCGACACCATCAGGATGGTGTAGCCATCGGGGGCCGCTTTCACCAGGGCCTCGGAACCGATAATGGTGTTGCCACCGGGGCGGTTATCCACCAGCACCGGCTGTCCCCAGGCATCGGTGAGCTTCTGGCCGATGATGCGGCCGATGATGGAGGTGCTGCCGCCGGGTGCATAGGGCAGGATGAGACGGATCGGTTTGCCCGGATAGGTCTGGGATCCCTGCTGTGCTGCAGAAAGCCCGGTGATACAGATCAGGGCAATGGTGGCAATGCTGCGTATCCATACACTGCGCGGGTTCGGCATGGTCTCTCCTTGGCTGGCTTCGTGTACGACTCGTCGATCGCGATTATCACACTTGTGATGCAAGGCGTTCTTCGCTCCGTCAGCCTTCGCCCCGCCCTGTCCTGTCCTGTCCTGTCCTGTCCACGCTGCCAGATCGAGTATCAACTTGCCATCGCGCATGGCAATGCCGCGGAATTCTTCCAGCAATGCGAAAGGCGGCCTGCGCGCCTTCATACTGGCGCAGGCCCAAACACGCGGCGCGAGTGCGCCAGACAATGGACCCGGCCGGCAGAGCCGTTTGCATCGCGGCAAACCAGGCTCGTACTACCGGCCGTTATTATGATCATTTACAGATATGTATCATCTTCTATATTAACTTAATGGCTATATTATTATCACCAATAATGCGCACATATCCAAAGGTTCCGGCATGACTTTGAAAAGGCATGCGGTCCATTCCCGCAACCCTGCGATTGCAGGACCTGCCAACCAGGATAGAGCTGGCCCTCGCCGTGGCATACCTGCGGGAGGGTGCAAGCCGGGCCCATTGCCCCAATCGTGCATCCGGGATGAAAAAACAAAAGCACATCCCGCAGCACCGGGCGGCTGGGCGCACACGCCGGCTGGAAGACCGGCTCGCCCCCGGTGCACCGATACACGCCATCGAGCACCGCAATAATCCAGCTGCCATAAACCGCTCAGACATCAGCCCCGTTTTTTCTGCGATGTCCAATCGGACGTTGCCGGGAAGCCTTGCGATTACCACACCTGGACCCTGGCCATCCGCAGCCCGGCGTGCCCGCAGTTTTCCATGTGCGAGCCATGAAAGGAGCGGTAGGGAATGAACCGTTTCCCTGTGTCCCGGTCAGATTCATTCACCTTTGATGCCATTTTCCTGAATAATTTTCTTCCATTGGGCC
Source organism: Betaproteobacteria bacterium (assembly GCA_947474715.1). Taxonomy (GTDB): domain Bacteria; phylum Pseudomonadota; class Gammaproteobacteria; order Burkholderiales; family SG8-39; genus CAIYPG01. The sequence continues at coordinate 49,548 of CANJJT010000013.1, read as the reverse complement.
AATTCCTTGACGATTCTGGCTTTAAATGCCTCCGGCGTATTGCCCACAGGCGTGTTGCCCGCTGTTTCAAGGAAGCTGCTTACATCCGGAGAGCGTAGAGCCGTTACGAAATCGCCGTGGACCTTGTTGATGATTGACTGCGGAGTTCCTGCCGGCGCAAGAACGCCAATCCAGCTTGGCATTTCCACATTGAGTCCTTGTTCGCTCATGGTCCTTACCTCCGGAAGGAACTTCGAGCGCTCCTCGCCCAGTACCGCGATTGCCCGAAGTTTCCCCGTCCGGATCATCGGTAGGTAAGTGAACCATGTGCCTGGTTGAAGTTGCGTTCGGCCCGCCAGTAAATCGACTTGCCCTTGGGCAACCCCTTTGTAATGGACCGGGACAATATTTATTTTCGCTTCAGAGGCCAGCCAGGCACACACAATGTGTGCAATGGTCCCGGAACCGGAAGTGTTGCAACTGAGAGCCGTCGGATTGGACCTGGCGTAGGCCACCAGGTCGGCGATTGAACGCACACTCTGTAAAGCGGCAGCATTGATGATCAGCGCAGTTGAACGACTGCTCAAGATGGTAATCGGAGCAAAGCTGGACTGCACGTCGTAAGGGAGCGAGTCATAGAAATACGGGTGAATAGTCAGCGACGAGTTGGTCATCAGCAAGGTGCTGCCATCGGGCATTGCCTTGGCCACATAGGCCAGCCCTATCGAAGTACCCGCCCCAGGCCTGTAATCAAAAACGAACCGCTGAGCTGTCGCTTCCTGCACTTTTTGCGTATATATCCTCGCCTCATTGTCGTTCGTCCCGCCAGCGGCATAAGGCATGACAATCGCGACTGGCCTTGCCAAAGGATCCTTTGTCTGAGCAGCCGACAAGGTCGGCTGCAAACTCATGGCTGCGACAAGCGACAGCGCCCACCTGATATTCAGCATCTGGCGTTCCCTTTGGTTGCGAGAAGAAATGTCGTACGCGTTTTCGAGCCTGTCTTGAAAGCAAGTATTGGAAGCAATAGTTTGAGCGAATGGATCAAGCAAGTTCCATTTTTCTCAGCTCATGCGAACTCTGTGATTTCCAACAACGTGCTTGTCGACGCGCGCGCGGGGCAGCAAGCTCGTTAGCTCCAGGGCCATCCTTCGTCGATGTTTTGTCATCGTCATTTTTCTTCTGATGCGCCCTAAACCTATACGACGCCAAAAAAGCGTCCACGGCCAATGCGAAACAAAAGCTGTTTGCCGCCGGGGCTGGCGTCTTGGTCCCCAAGCCCGAGGAATTCGCCGCCACCATCCGGGGCGAAATCGCCGTGTGGGGCAAGCGCATCCGCGAGGTGGGGATCAAGGGCGACTGACCGGGCTGTTTGCTTCCGGTCGCCGCCGCAAACAGCACCCACGCGCTGCTTCAAGCGCCCATTGCCGGGGTGCTACTCCACCAACTCAATGCCATTCTCCGCCACCACCTTCCGCCACCGTGGCACCTCTGCCGCGATGACCTCCCGAAAATGCGCCGCGCTACTCCCCACCATCACATTGCCCGCGGTTTCCAGCGGCCCGGCCACTTCGGGCGCTTTCGCGATTCTGGAAAATATTCCGTTCAGCTTGGCCTGGATCGTCGCCGGCGTGGCGGCTGGCGCGAGCACGCCCTGCCAGGGCGTGTAGTGAAAGCCTGTCACGCCCTGTTCCCCGATCGTCGGCAGGTCGGGCAGCAGCGGTGGGCGCTTGGCGCCGGTGACGCCCAGCACGCGCAACTTGCCAGACTTGATCTGCGGCCACACGCCCACGAGCGCGACCGAGGTCACATCCAGGCGCCCGGCCATCAAATCGACGAGCGACGGCCCCGCGCCCTTGTAGTGCACGAAGGTCACTTTGGTGCTGGTCGTGCCGTGCAGCCAGGCGCCCACGATGTGGGTGATGCCGCCGCCGCCCGAGGTACCGTAGTTCAGCTTGCCGGGATTGCCCCTGGCGTAGGCCAGGTAATCGGCGGCCGTCTTCGCGCCAAAGCCCGGATGCGTGATCAGGGCGTAGGGCTTCTCGCTCATCAGGGTGATGGGCGCAAAGTCCTTCAGCACATCGAAGGGCAACTCCTTGTACAGCGCCGGCGCCGTGGTGTGCCCGGCGGAATTGGTGAGCAACGTGTAGCCATCGGGCGCCGCCCTGGCGACGAAGGCGGTGCCGATGGTGGTGCCCGCCCCGGGCTTGTTGTCCACGATGATGGGTTGGCCGAACAGGCCCGTCATTTTCGCGTACAGGCGCGCCTCCTGGTCGATGGGGCCGCCCGCCGCGATGGGCACGACCAGCAGCACCGGCTTCAAGGGGTAGGCTGCAGCCGGATCCTGGGCCTGGGCAGTCCCGCACGACAGAGCCAGCACTGCGGTACACACGAGCGAACGATGCCACTGCCGCATGGTATTTCTCCTGTCAATTCCTGCTGCAATGTGTCTTGAACGGCCAGCCGCCAATCCTCCGGATTGATCCCCCGTCCAGCGGCATTCGCCGCTCTTGCAGCGCAGGCGCAACTTGACATGAAAGGGCCAGTATTTCTCGATAGTCGACCGGATTGCCCAGGCGGCTCAATCGCCGCCGAGTTTCAGATACGAGGTCCTGCCGCCCAGCGCGTCCAGCGTGGTGCCGGTGAACATGCGCGACTCGTTGGACGCGAGGAATACCACCACGCCGGCGATGTCTTCCGGTTCACCCCGTGAGAAGGGGTAGTTCTTTACCAGCAGCTTGCGCGCGATCAGTCGCGGGTCGGTGGCCGCCGCGGGGTTATTGTCGTCCCAGCCGCTGGCGGTGCGCTCGGTGCGTATGCCGCCAGGGGCGATGGCGTTGGCGCGTATGCCATATTGCGCATACTGCGCGGCCAGCGTTTTGGTGAAGGAAACAATGCCGCCCTTGGCTGCAGCGTAGGCGGGCCGCTCCGAGCCGATCTGCCCGAGCACGGAAGCGAAATTGATGATGGCGCCGCCGCCTGCCTTGATCAGGTGCGGAATGCCGTGGCGGCAGCACAGGAAGGGATGCAGCAGATTGAGCCGTATGGTCCGGTGCCAGATCTCCAGGTCCATCTCGTGCACCGGCACGTCTGCCGCCAGCGAACCGCCGGCGCAGTTCACGATGATGTCGAGTTTGCCGTAGCGCTCGATGACGGCGGCGACAGCGCGCTTCACGCTGGCGTCGTCGGTCACGTCGGTTTCAATGAATACGGCCTCGCCACCGGCACGAACGATCTCCTGCTCGGCGGCCTTGCCCGCGTCGCGGTTGATCTCCAATATCGCGACTTTCGCGCCTTCCCGGACAAGCGCCTTGGCTGACGCCTTGGCAATACCGGCACCGGCGCCGGTGAGGAAGGCCACCTTTCCATCCAGTCTGCCCATCTTGACTCCCCTTCTCGTGTATGTGTTTGCGGCCGGGCTATTCAGGCTTGATGCCGGCTTTCTTGTATAACTGCAATACGCGCGCTTCGTCCTTCCTTAGCGTGTCGTCAGTTTCCTCTGGACTGAGGAAAAGCGCACGACCGGTGCTTTCGTTCCATTTGGTCAACTCCGGATCGCGGAGCGCCTCGATCATTCTCTGGTTCAGGTAAGCAACCACGGCCCTGGGGGTTTTCGCGGGCACGTAAAAACCGTTGAGGTTTTTCACCCAGACCTCGGGATAGGTTTCGGCGATGACCGGCGTATTGGGCAGGATGGACAGGCGCTCGGGGGACGTGACGGCCAGTGCGTGCAGTTTTCCGGAGTCGATCAGCGGGCGCACCACGTTGATGGATGAGATGACCATGCCCAGCCTGCCGCCCATCAGGTCAGTCAATGCGGTGGGCGCCTGCGTGTAGCGGACATAGCTGTGCTTGAGTCTGGCCGCGTCGGTCAGCAGCGTGTTGATGATTTCCGCGGTCACGAAAGAAGCGCCGGTCGGGTAGCGCTCCGGATTGCGGCGCATCTTGTCGATGAACTGCGGAAAGCTCACGCCCTTTTCGTCGGGGCTGACCAGAAACACAAATGAAACTTCCTGGAAAATGATGACCCCGGAAAAATCCCTGACCGGATCGTAGGGCGGATCCTTCAGCGCGGCTTTCACCGCAGACAGTGTCGAGCTCGATCCATACACAATAGTGTGGCCGTCTGGCGCGGATTTGGCGACAAAGCTGGTGCCAATGGTGCCGTTGCCACCGGGTCTGGCCTCGACGATGAGGGCCTGTTTGATCCGGGGTTCCATGACCTGCACCATTTTCCGGGTGGTCACGTCGGGCCCGCCACCGGCAGCGGAAGGAATGATGAAGCGGATCGGCTTGGACGGAAACTCCTCGGCCGCGCGCGTCGCCTGCGCACAAAAAAGAACCAGCAATGCCGCGAGCGTTGCAAGCCTGCTTGTCGTATTCATCGGGCTTCTCCTCATTGTGGGGAATCTGCAACGACGGCGGGGTTGGCGGATTCTTGCATTGACCGCGGCGATTGACCATCTTTTTATGTACCCGTCATGCTGTCATTGCGACCGCCCGGCCAAAGCGCGTGCCTGTTACGAGGGAGTGTGCCCGCCAGTGCAGCGAACTTGAAAAAGAGCCTGAACCGGCAACCTGTCCGGCTTTGGGAAGGGCGCAAGCCAGTCCGTTGCGCTAATCTTGCATCCGGGATGAAAAAATAAAAGCACATCCCGCAGCACCGGGCGGCATGCCATCCCGGCGGCCACCACACGGAGGAGACCATCATGCACTTGCGCAGCAGCTCGCTGTTGGCAGTCGTCCTGCTCGGCACTTCGATCATGGCGTGCGCCCAGGATTACCCATCAAAACCGGTTCGCATCGTCACCGGCCTTGCTGGTGGTGCGGCCGATATGCTCGCCCGGTTACTGGGCGAGGGACTGCCGCCCACGCTGGGTCAGCCCATCATCGTCGACAATCGCGGCGGCGGCCTGATCCCCGGGGACGTGATCGCCAAGGCGCCGCCCGACGGCCACCACCTGCTGATCACCGGCGGCAACCTGTGGGTCACGGCATTGCTGCAGGAAGCGCCCTACGATGCCGAGCGTGATTTCGCGCCCATCTCGGAACTGGTGCGCACCGCCACCCTCCTCGCCGTATCCTCATCACTGCCGGTCACCTCGGTGAAGGAACTCATCGCCCTGGCCAAGGCCAGGCCCGGCGTGCTCAATTACTCGGCCGGGCAGATCGGTGGCACCGCCCACCTGGCGGGGGAGCTGTTCAAGAGCATGGCCGGGGTCAACGTCGTGCACGTGCCCTTCAAGGGGACGCCGCAACAGATCACGGCACTCCTCGCGGGCGAAGTGCAGATGACCTTCGCCGATGTGGGCCTGTTGCTCTCGCATGCCAAAGCCGGCCGCATCCGGGCACTGGCCGTCACCACGCCACAACCCAGCGCCATGGCCCCGGGCCTGCCCACCATGTCGGCCTCGGGGCTGCCTGGCTTCACGTCCGGCGCCGTCTTTGGCCTGTGGGCGCCGGCGAAGACGCCGCGACCCGTCATCGCGCGGCTCAATGCGGAAACGGTGAAGCTGATGCGCACCGCCGATGCGAAACAAAAGCTGTTTGCAGCCGGGGCCGACGTGGTGGCCTCTACGCCCGAGGAATTCGCCACCACCATCCGGGACGAAATCGCCGTGTGGGGCAAACTCATCCGCGAGGTGGGGATCAAGGGTGGCTGACCCTGGCTGATCTCGCGCAAGGTACGCAGCGCCGGCTACCAGACCTGATAACAACCGGAGGAATGAATGATCAGAACGTCGGCAGTACTGTCGCTTGTCTGTGCCGTGGCGACATCCCCTTCATGGGCTCAAGCGCAAGGAAGCGCAGGTGCCATCCGGATGATGGTGGGGTTTCCACCCGGTGGTGCAACCGATTCGCTGGCCCGAACCGTCGCCCAGCGCCTCTCCGTTCAAATGTCGACTGCCATCTATATCGAGAACAAACCCGGTGCCAACGGCAATATCGCCGCCGAGTCGGTCGTCCGATCCACACCCGATGCCCAGACCTTGTTGTTCCAGACCTCCAGCCTGATGCTGGCACGGGCATTCGAGGAGAAGCTCGGCTTTGACCTGTTCACCGACCTCGCTCCGGTGGCGCTGGTCGCCAGAACACCCCAGGTGCTTTACATCCACCCTTCCGTCCCGGCCAGCTCACCCGCCGAGTTCATTGCGTACCTTCGCGCCAATCCGGAGAAAGTCGCCTACGGCTCATCAGGAACGGGCAGCGCAACCCATCTTGCCGCGCTGCTGTTCCTCCAGGCCATACAGGCCCAGGCGTTGCATGTTCCCTACAAGGGATCACCGCCGGTGATGCTGGATCTGGTGGCAGGCCGGATCCAGTTCTCCCTGCAAGGCCTGACTTCAGGCCTGCCACTGCTCAAGCAGAATCGCATCAAGGCGCTCGCCATCGCGGGGCTGAAGAGGGCGGCGGCCATTCCGGATGTTCCCACCCTGTCGGAGTCGGCCATGCCGGGTTTCGAAGTCGGCGCGTGGTACGGCATCATGGCGCCAGGCAAAACGCCTCAAGCTTCGGTAAGGCGATTGAACGCGGAAATCAATCGCGCCTTGCAGGACCCGGCTGTCATCGCACGCTTTGTCCAGGAAAGCGCCGATCCCCTGACAGGCAGCGCGGAGGAGTTCAGCGTCTATCTCAAACAGGAAGTCGAGCGATGGGGCAAGGTCATCAAGACCGCTAATATCAAACCGGAGTAGTGGGGAGCTTGAGACCGCAACGGCCTCACCCTATTCGTGAGAGGCGCATGTTCAATCGTGAATAATGATCACTTTGAACATGCTCACCGTCCATTGAAAAGGGTCAACAGGCCAATTGTTATCCCGCGCCCAGCCGGCCGCGGGACCTTTCAGCCCCTCACAGCCGCTCGAAAATCGCCGCGATGCCCTGGCCGCCGCCAATGCACATGGTCACCAGCGCATAGCGCCCACCGGTGCGCTGCAGTTCGTACAAGGCCTTGACGGTGAGAATGGCGCCGGTGGCACCAATCGGATGGCCCAGCGCCACGGCGCCGCCGTTAGGGTTGACCCTGGCCGGGTCCAGGCCGAGGTCGCGGGTCACGGCCATGGCCTGCACAGCGAAGGCTTCGTTGGATTCGATCACGTCCATGTCGGCGGGTTTCAGCCCGGACTTCTCGAACACGCGCCGCACCGCCGGGGTCGGGCCCAGGCCCATCAGTTGCGGCTCGACGCCGGCATGTGCATACGCCACCAGGCGCGCCATCGGCTTGCAGCCGGCCTTTTGCGCCGCGCCGGCTTCCATCATGACAATGGCAGCCGCCGCATCGTTGATGCCCGAGGCATTGCCGGCTGTCACGGTACCGTCCTTCTTGAAGGCGGCGCGCAGTTTCTGCAGGTCTTCGGGTTTCACTTCCGGGCGCACGTGCTCGTCGGCGGTGTACATCACGCTGCCCTTGCGCGACTTCAGTTCGATCGGGACGATCTGGCTCACGAAGTGGCCCTGGGCGATGGCCTGCGCCGCACGGCGGTGGCTTTCCAGGGCGTAGGCATCCTGCTCTTCGCGCGTGATGCCGTACTTCTCGGCGATGTTCTCGGCGGTGATGCCCATATGACCGTGTCCAAAGGGATCATGCAGGGCCGCGGTCATGGCGTCGACCGCCACCGCATCGCCCATGCGCTGCCCCCAGCGCGCCGCAGGCAGGAAATAGGCCGCGCGGCTCATGCTCTCGGCGCCGCCGCCGACCACGCAATCGGTGTCGCCCAGCAGGATGTGCTGGGCCGCCGACACAATGGCCTGCAGGCCGGAGCCGCACAGCCGGTTGACCGTCAGGCAGGGGGTGCCCACCGGCATGCCGCCATCGATGGCAGCCACGCGCGACAAATACATGTCGCGGGCCTCGCCGTGGACGACGCTGCCCATGACGACATGGCCGACCACGGCCGGATCCAGTTTCGCCCGGGCGACCGCCTCGCGGATCACCGTCGCCCCCAGCGCCGTGGGCGGGATGTCCTTCAGGGAGCCGCCGTAATCGCCGATGCCCGTGCGTGTGCCGCTCAGTACCACCACTTCGCGTTGTGCCATTGTCATCTCCTGAATGTATCGGTTCGCGCTGTCCGACTACGGCGGGGCCGCCGTGCCACAGTCATGCGCGTCTGTCTGGCCAATTTTGACACGGACACGGGCAGGGCCGATTTCGGCCCCGGCTGCACTGCCTAGCGCCCCATCGCCTCGCTGATCTCGAAGCCGTCCCGCTGCAGCAGTTCGATGCGCACATGGTCCGGGCCCTGCACGAAGGCGATGCGCACGCCGGGGCGGATGGTGACGGGGCCCTTGATGATGGCGGCACCGCGGCGCTTCAATTCGGCCACGGCGGCGTCGACGTCGTCCACGCGCAGGCCGATGTGGTCCAGGCCGTAGTAGTTGCCGGCGGGGGCATCGGGCAGTTCCACGCCGGGGGTGTTCTCGGCGATGAAGATGGTCAGGCCGTTCAGGTCCAGGTCCTCGCGCGGGAGGCCGTTGGACTGGACGAAGGCGACGCGCTTCGCGTCGAACATCTTCACGTAGAAGGCCATGGTGGCCTCGGGGTCGCGGGCGCGCAGGTGGATGTGGTCGTAGCGGTAAGCGGGCTGCATGGTGTCCTCCATGGTGTTTTGTTTTACGTGCTGGTTTCAGCGCAGCTTAGCGGAGGCGGCCCCGGTGTGGAACCCTGGCCGGGGACGGCCGGCAGCCTGTGAGATCATTCACCCCGCCGGATCATCCAGGGAGGAGACCATGGCAGACCGAATCGAGGCATTCGCCCGGCAGTGCAACGCACTGCTGAAGGCGGACCCGGGCCCCGCAGGACGGCAGCAGGTGTGTGAACTGCTGAAACTCTTGTTGGCAGACCCGGCCTTCGTCGAACAATACGTGCCCGAGAGCACCTCCGAGCGCGAGTTGCTGTATGAAGACCCCCAGCTGAAGTTCTGCATCTTTGCCGAGCACAAGCATGGCGCGAAGATCGGCAAGCCGCATGACCACGGCCCGTCGTGGGCGATCTACGGCCAGGCCGCGGGCGTGACCGAGATGACGGTGTGGGAAGTGCTGGAACCCGCCACTGACGGCAAGCCGGGCAAGGTGCGCCGCAAGGACACCTACACCATGACCCCGGGCTCGGCTTTCGTCTACAACGAAGGCGTGCTGCATTCGCCCTCGCGCACCGCGCCGACGCGGCTGGTGCGCTTCGAGGGGGTGAACCTGGATCAGTTCCGGGAGCTGCGGCCGGAGTACCTCCTTGTCGGGTGAAGCGGTGAAGGTTTCCGGTGTTGGCGGCATGCCGGTGCAGGCATGGGTTGCCCCCCTTGTCAAAAACTCTTTGCCGATTTCCGGGAATACAAGGCGGCAAGCATGGCAGGGCCAGCAGTGCTAACCCCCTTGTCAAAGGGGGCCGACTCGTGAGCGCAGCGAACGAGCGGGGGGATTTTCTCCCGCTGCCTTTATCGCTCGCCAGTCATGACCGGATGCGAGCCCTGAGTATCGTCCAGTGCTTCCCCTCTGCAAGGCAACAGCCGTGCTCAGGGTTCATGCAATGTCGGCCAAAGGAAATGAGACCAGCCTGGTTGGCCAAAATCCCCCCGCTCGGCTTCGCCGAGTCGGCCCCCTTTGACAAGAGGGTCAACCACGCCGCAGCCTGGTCTCACCGGAACTTTGACAAGGGGGTCAACCACGCAGCAGCCTGGCTGACCACAGCGTCACGCCTGTCGTAAATAATGTCCGCGGCTTTGGCCGATTCCTGAAAGGCATCCCCATGAGCACTACCCCGCCCAGCATCGACCCCGCAGCCCTGAAAGCCGCCCTGCACGATGGCGGCGAGATCGCCCTGCTGGATGCGCGCGAGGAGATGGTGTTCGACGCGCGCCACCTGCTGATGGCGGCCTGCGTGCCGCTCAGCCGGGTGGAGCTGATGCTCGATGCCAGTGTGCCGCGGCGCTCGACGCGGGTGGTGTGGTGCGATGACGGCGAGGGCCTGGCCGAGCGCGCCGCCGCGCGCATGCTGGCGCTGGGCTACACCGATGTGTCGGTGCTCACCGGTGGCCTGGCCGCCTGGGAGCGGGCCGGTTACCGCATCTACAACGGCGTGCATGTGCCGAGCAAGGCCTTTGCCGAGGTGATCGAGCATGAGACGCACACGCCCTGGATCTCGGCCGAGCAGTTGAAGGACCTGATCGACAGCAAGGCCGACATCGTGGTGTTCGACAGCCGCAGTTACGAGGAATTCCACACCAACAGCATCCCCACGGCCATCAGCATGCCGGGGGCGGAGCTGGTGTACCGCTTTGCCGACCTGGTGCCTTCACCGAAGACCACGGTGGTGGTGAACTGCGGCGGGCGCACGCGCAGCATCATCGGCGCGCAGTCCCTCATCAACGCCGGCGTGCCCAACCAGGTGGTGTCGCTGAAGAACGGCACCCAGGGCTGGGCGCTGGCCGGATACCCGGTGCTGAAGGGCATCACCAACCGGGCACCCGCGGTGTCACCGGCCGGCCAGGCCGCAGCCCACGCGGCGGCAGACCGGGTGGCAGCACGCTACGGCATCCCCCGTATTGATGCGGCCACGCTGGCGCGCTGGCAGGACGAATCCAACCACGGCAGCGCGACGCGCACCTTGTATGTGTTCGATGTGCGCTCGCCGGAGGACTATCGCGCCGGGCATGTGCCAGGCATGAAGCACGTGGCCGGCGGCCAACTGGTGCAGGAGACCGAGCGCCATGCCACCACCTGGGGCGCGCGCGTGGTGCTGGTGGATGACGACGGCGTGCGCGCAGTGATGACCGCACACTGGATGAAGCAGATGGGCTGGGACGTGGCGGCCCTGACACTGGACCTGAAGGCCCTGGGCACAGAGGTCGGGCCGTGGACACCGCCGGTGCTGGGGCTGGTTCGCGCCACTTCGCCGCTGATCGGCGCCACCGCCCTGCAGCAAGGCCTGCAGGCGGGCGGCGTCAGTGTCATCGACGTGGACTGGAGCCGCGACTACTACGCCGGCCACATCCCCGGCGCCTGGTATGGCATCCGTTCACGGCTGGCGGCCATCCTGCCGCAACTGCCCGCCACCGATGCGGTGGTGATCACCTCGGGCGACGGCGCACTGGCGCGGCTGACTGCGGATGACGCACGGGCGATCACCAAAGCCGAGGTGCTGGCCCTGGACGGCGGCACCGCCGCCTGGCGCAAGGCCGGCCTGCCGCTGGAGCAGGGCGCGACGCGCATGGGCACCCGCGCCGACGACCTGCGCATCCGCGCACGCGAGCAGTCGGGTGACGTGAAGGCGGCGATGGAGGCCTACCTGTCCTGGGAGATCGAACTGGTGAACCAGATGGCGACCGATGATGATCAGCGGTTCTGCGTGATGGCGGGTGGCGCTTGAGTGGGATGGGAATCCATGATGTCTGAAGCGACAATGGATCCCCGCTTTCGCGGGGATGACGATGTGGTGTGCTGGGGAAGCCGACTTGGCCGATTCCTTATGCCGTCATTCAACCATTGACCTCTTTCGCCATTTCAATTTCGCTCAACGCACTATGACGCGGCTCCAATGAACTTTGCGAATCAAGTCATGACCTGACGCCCATCTCAACGACTTCGTCATCCCCGCGCAGAGCCTGCCCCCGCGAAAGCGTGGGACGGGGATCCATTTTTTGAGCAAAGCACCCACGCCCTATCCAGCCCCACGGACACCACCATGCAAAAAACCCTCACTGCCGAATCCTCCGACACCGCTACCGCAGCCCCGGCCTCTCCCGCCGCCAGCATGAAGGGCGTGGCCCTGCCGGTGCTGGTGGCGCTCAGCCTGTGCCACTTCATGAACGACGTGATGCAGTCGATGATCCCGGCGCTGTATCCCATGCTGAAGGATTCCTTCCACCTGGACTTTGCGCAGATCGGCATGATCACGCTGGCCTTCCAGCTCACCGCGTCGCTGCTGCAGCCGACGGTGGGCCTGTACACCGACCGGCACCCCCAGCCCTTTTCCCTCGCCATCGGCATGGCCTCGACGCTGGTGGGACTGATCCTGCTGTCGGTGGCCAATGGTTACGGCATGGTGGTGCTGGCGGCGGCGCTGGTGGGCACGGGTTCGGCGGTGTTTCATCCGGAGGCCTCGCGCGTGGCGCGTCTGGCCTCGGGCGGGCGCTACGGCTTTGCGCAATCGCTGTTCCAGGTGGGCGGCAACCTGGGCAGCGCGGTGGGCCCGCTGCTGGCCGCCTTCATCGTGCTGCCGCATGGGCAGGGCGCCATCGCCTGGTTTTCGCTGGTGGCCCTGGTGGCAATGGTGATGCTGGCGCGCGTGGGCCAGTGGTACAAGGCGCATCTGCGCCCGGCGGCAGCGGCAGCCGCCCATGCCGCGGCCGTGGCGGTGAAGCGGCCCGGGGCGCATGTGATCTTCTTCGTGTCGCTGCTGATGCTGCTGGTGCTCTCGAAGAGCGTGTACAGCGCCAGCCTGTCCTCCTACTTCGCCTTCTACCTGATCGAGCGCTTCGGTATCAGCATACAGGCGGCGCAGGTGCAGTTGTTCATCTTCCTGGCGGCCATTGCGGTGGGTACCCTCCTCGGCGGCCCCATCTCCGACTTTGTCGGCCGGCGCAAGATGATCTGGATCTCCATCCTCGGCGCCCTGCCCTTCACGCTGTTGCTGCCTTACGCGAGTCTGTTCTGGACCAGCGTGCTCATTATCATCATCGGCCTCCTGATGGCATCGTCCTTCCCGGCCATCCTGGTGTACGCGCACGAACTGGTGCCCGGCCGCGTAGGGCTGGTGTCGGGGGTGTTCTTCGGCTTTGCCTTCGGCCTGGGCGGGCTGGGTGCCGCGGTGCTGGGCTACGTCGCCGACCTGCAGGGCATCAGCTTTGTGTACACCATTTGCTCCTACCTGCCGGCGCTGGGCGTGGTGGTGTGGTTCCTGCCGAGTGTGGAGAAGGAACGACGACCAGCCAAAGCCTGAGACCCGGAAGGCCGGCATGCTGATGTAAACCCCCTTGTCAAAGGGGCCGACTGGCTGCAGGCCAGCGGGGGGATTTTGGCCAGCCAAGCTGGTCTCATGGCCTTTTGCCGACATTGCATGAACCCTGCGCACGGCTGTGGCCTTGCAGAGGGGAAGCACCGGAAGACACTCAGGGCCCGCATCCGGTCATGACGGGCGAACGATCAAGGCAGCGGGTAATAATTTCCCCGCTCGGCTTCGCCGAGTCGCCCCCTTTGACAAGGGGGTCAACCACACCGCAGCCTGCTCTCCCCGAAAATCGGCGATGAACCTTTGGCAAGGGGGTTAACAACGTTGCGGTCCCATATAAGAACCCGACGATGCCCCCTCCCGATCCAGAGTATGCTCACACTCCAATACGCCCGCGCCCCAGACGGGCCCACAGGCTTACCGGCCCATGTCCCAAGGAGGCGTTATGAATCGCAAGCAGCAGTCCGCAGCACTCGCAATCGTCACACTGGCAACAATGAGCATGGGCGCCGCTCCGGCCCAGGCCCAGGGCACCTGGCCCAACAAACCGATCCGCTGGATCATTCCCTACGCCGCAGGGGGTGGTACTGATGTGATCGCGCGGCCCATTGCGACCAAGCTGAGCGAGGTACTGGGCCAGCCCATCCTTTATGAAAACCGCGCCGGCGGCGGCGGATTGATCGCCGGCGAGTCTGTGGCGAAGTCCCCGGCTGACGGCTACACGCTGCTGGTGGGATCGGGCAACACCCACACCTTCCCCACGCTGCTCTTCGAGAAAGTGCCCTACGACCCGGTGAAGGACTATCAGACCATCACCAACTTCGTGGATGTACCCAATGTGCTGGTGGCCATTCCGAAGTTCGCTCCAAACAGCATCAAGGAGATCGTGGCCTTCGGCAAGGCCAACCCGGGCAAGATCAACTGGGCCTCATCCGGCAACGGCGCGGGCGGCCACTTGGCGCTAGTGCTGTTTGCGCAGCAGGCCGGCATCAAGGTCACGCATGTGCCCTACAAGGGCGCGGGCCCTGCAGTCACTGCGCTGCTGGGGGGCGAGTCGGACATGCTGTTCGCCAATACCGGGGTCTTCCTCGCGCACATCAAGGCCGGCAAGATGAAGCCGCTGGGCGTCAGCCACATGACGCGACTGCCGCTCTTCCCCGATGTGCCGACGCTGAACGAGTCGGGCTTTCCCAACTTCATCTCGGCCACCTACTACGGCCTGCTGGCACCGGCCGGCACACCCAAGCCCATCATCGACCGCCTGCACGGGGAGCTGGTGAAGGTGATCCGCGCACCGGATTCGCTGCAACGGTTGGCCAGCGTCGGCGCGATTGCAGTAGCCGACACGCCGGATCAGTTCGCCGAGATGCTGCGTCAGGATGTGGCCAAGTGGTCAAAGATCATCAAGGACCACAACATCAAGCCGGACTGATGGTCTGAACAGTCAATGAGGACGGCGGGTGCAATGCCCGCCGGCTGCGACCCCTGCCACGGGGCACGCAGGAATCGAGGGCGCAACACGACACAGCAGCCTCGGTCATTATTATCAAATAAGTGTGATGATCATTACGATCATTGGCTATAGACAATGAATGTAATCATGTCCATTGACCGTTCTGGGGCCGCCGGACGCTCCGCTGGTTCAGGAATCCAGCAGCCTGGATAGATCGTTGCAGATCAGCACCACGGTCTTCGTCGCACCGGTTTCATCGAGGACCGGGTTGGCCTTGCAGTCGATGAGGTAGAGCGCCCCTCGCGCCGACACCATGCGCAACACCATGCTCTTAGGCTGGCCGGTGGTGACCACCTCCTGCAGCAGGGCCCCGGCCTGTTGCTGGTCTTCCGGCTGCACCAGCGCCAGCCACTGGGTGCCGGCGCGAACCGCCTCCACACCGAAGCGCTTCTGGTAGGGCGCACTGGCGTAGAGGAAGCCGCCACGCACATCCAGCATGGCCACCAGATCGGAGACATTATCGGCAATGAAGCGGAACTGCTGTTCACTCGATTGCAGGGCATGGCGCTCGTGCACCAGGTGCTTGTTCTGGATGTGCACCAGCAGACCGATGGCCGACACGTACAGCAGGATACCGGCGATGCACACCGTAGTAACCAGCGGACCGGTGGCCGGCTCGAAATCGAAGCCGGCCAGCAGCCCCCAGGCCACGGCACAGGCGGCAAACAGCGCCAGCGTCTTCAGCAGCCGCCGGACATGGCCGTAGCCCGCGCTGTTCAGGCACACCGCAATCAGCAACCCGACGCTGGGCCACAGCGCAAAGTGGATCTGCGTGGCCCAGCCCCCAAGCAGGGCCGCATCGATGAAGAAGTTGAGCTGCTCGGCGCGCTTGGGGTCGTCCACCAGGCGGGTGTGCAGAAAAGCCAGGTGCGGATAGACGACAAAAGTCAGCACCGCCGCCAGGGTCTCCCACACGCTGAAGCGACCACGCTCGATCCAGAGGATGGCAAAGGCGAAGAAGGTGAAGACGAAGGAGCCGGTGCGCAGGACATGGTTGTATTGCGCGAAGCGGTGGGGACGGCTTAGTGCCAGGGCCAATGCCATTGCTGCTCTTTTCTTGGTCGTGTGGTGGTTAAACCCGCCGTGAAGGAGAACCTGGCCAGAAGCCTGCCAGCATCCCCTGGTTGCAGCGCCAATTGTAAGGCGCGTGACGCATCTGCATAGGTAAGAGCAGCTAACAAAATTGCCGTTAGGCGCCCTGACTTAGGGGAGCGCGAGGGGATGTATCCCCTCGCATGGTTAGGTAAGCACTAAACAAGAGGGCTGCGCCCCCTTGTACATCGCCCACGTCAGAGGAAACATTTGAACGGTGATCATCGATACAAGACTTGATCAGTATTTCCTTAGGCACTCTAAGCCTCTCTGTACGACAGTCATCGGGAAAATCCCTTTGCAGCAAACGCGCATAGCTGCCATCCGGCCTGGCAAGCCACAGGAGGTCTCTCAATGCCCAGCGACAAACATACAAAATAGGCCTTTTCGAGCACGCTGAATGCACTGCGATTTGACTACCGGAGCGGACTGCATCACGCATAGAATCAATCTTCCATGACCGCCATGACTTCATGATTCGGGAGACTTCCGCCATGCATCCCCTCAAACTGCCTCTTGCCCTCGCCCTTGCCTGCCTGCCTCTGGCCACGCTTGCCCAAGGCACCTATCCAACGAAAGCGGTGCGCGTAGTGGTGGGTTTCCCGCCTGGCGGCTCCACTGACATCGTCGCCCGCCTGCTGGCGCCGGGGCTGTCCGATATCCTCGGTCAGCAGTTCGTCATCGAGAACAAGCCCGGCGCCAACAGCAATATCGGCAGTGAGTACGTGGCGAAATCGGCGCCCGATGGTCACACCATTTCAGTGGTGTCGGCATCCTTCTCCACCAATGTGAGCCTGTACCCGAACATGGGCTATGACCCCATCCGCGACTTTGCGCCAATCACGCGCGTGGCCGCCATCCACAATGTGCTGGTGGTGAATCCCACGATCAAGGCGAATACCGTGAAAGAGTTGGTGGCGCTGGTGAAGGCCAGCCCCGGCAAGATCGTGTTCGGCTCCACCGGCAATGGCAGCACCTCGCACCTGGGTGCCGAAATGTTCAAGACCATGGTGGGCGGCATGGACTTCATCCACGTTCCCTACAAGGGCGCCAGTCCCGCCTACATCGACCTCATCGGCGGGCAGACCCACGCCATGTTCGCCCTGGAACTGTCGGTCGCCCCCTTCGTGAAGAGCGGCAAGATCCGGCCAATCGCCGCGGCCAGCGCAAAGCGCACCGCCGCCTCGCCCGATCTACCCACTTTTGCCGAAGCCGGCTTCCCCGGGTTCGAGGCCACCTCGTGGATCGCCATGGTGGCACCCGCCGGAACGTCAGGAGAGATCATCAGCCGCCTCAACGCAACCACAGCGCGGGTGATCCAGTCACCTTCAGTGCGCGAGAAGTTCGCCACCCAGGGCGCCGAGCCGGTGGGTGACAGTCCGCAGGAGTTCGCCGCCTACCTCCGCTCGGAAGTGGCGAAATGGGCCAAGGTGGTGAAGGCCTCCGGCGCCAGAATCGACTGAGCGGGGTTCCCCATGAGCCAGCCACTGCACTTTCTCACCATTGTCGAAGCAGCCGCCCTGATATCGCGGCGCGAGCTGTCGCCGGTGGAATACCTGGAGGCCCTGATCACCCGCATCGATGCACTGGATCCGCAGATCAATGCGTTTGTGCACCGGATGTTCGAGAGCGCGCGGGCGCAGGCCCGTGAGGCTGAGCGTGACATTGCGGCCGGCAAACATAGGGGGCCGCTGCATGGCATTCCCATCGGGCTGAAGGACATCATCGATGCGGTGGGCGTGCCCACCACCGGGCACTCGCGCATCTGCATCGACAATGTGGCCACTGCAGATGCTGAAGTGACGAGTCGGCTGCGCGCTGCCGGCGCCGTGATACCCGGCAAGCTTGCCACCCATGAATTTGCCAGCGGCGGGCCATCGCTCGATGTGCCCTGGCCCCCTGCGCGCAACCCGTGGAACACGGCGCACTTCACCGGCAGTTCCAGCTCGGGCTCGGGCGCAGCGATTGCCGCGGGCTTCATGCCTGGCGCCCTGGGTTCGGACACCGGCGGCTCCATCCGCATTCCGGCCGCCATGTGCGGCGTGGCCGGCATCAAGCCCACCTACGGCCTGGTGAGTCGGCGCGGGGTGATGCCCAATTCCTACACCTTCGACCATGTCGGACCGCTTGCCTGGACGGTGGAGGACTGCGCCATCCTACTGCAATGTCTCGCCGGGCATGACCCGCTCGATCCGGCCAGTGCCTCACGGGCCATACCGGATTACTGCTTGTCGCTGCAGGAAGACCTGCGCGGGGTGCGCGTGGGCGTGCTGCGTCATCTGTGGGAGGAAGGCAAGCCTGACCCCGAGCTGCTTGCCGCGATGGAGGTGGCCATCGAGACCCTGCGCCAGCTCGGCGCCGTGATCGAGGACGCCCACATGCGCCCACGCCAGGCCTATGCCGATGTGAAGATGGCGATCTCCAAGTCGGAGATCGCCTCCATCCACGAGCGCGACCTGATTGCGCGGCTGAATGATTACGGTGCGGATTTTGTCGGGCGCAACCTCGCCGGCTTCCTGTTCAGCGGAGCCGACTACCTGCATGCACAACGCGAGCGACGCATCATCCTCAACGAAATGAAGGCGCTGTACCAGCGCCACGATGTGCTGCTCACCGCCACCTCGGCGCCCGCCCCAACGCTCAACTCGCTGCTCGGCGTGAACTATGCGCAGAAGTGGAAGAACCCGGACATCTATTCACCTTTCAACGTGACCGGAAGCCCGTCGCTGGTGGTATGCAACGGCTTCACTACGCAGGGCCTGCCTCTGGGCATGCAGATCGTCGGCCGACCGTTCGATGAAGCGGGCGTTTTCCGTGTCGGCCATGCCTACGAGAAGGCTGCCGGCTGGCGCAGCCGGCGCCCGCAGCTATTGCCAGGACAACAGGCCCCCGCGCTGAGCGTTCCCGAGCCCAAGGCATCCGCGACCATGGACGTACCGGCGGATGCCAGGGCGCAGGTGGATGCCATGATCGTGCGCGTCGGCCTGAACGTAAGCGATGCGCAAAGAGCCATGCTGTACGAAGTGGCGCCGACGGTGATGGCGACGGCGAAGCGCATCCGCGGCATGCATGGACACGAGCGTTACGACGAGCCCGCCAACACCTTCAGGTTTGATGACTGAAAGGCGTCCTGGTCGCACCCCGTTGCCTGCTGGTTGGGGCTATCCCCAGCCTGCGGGCTAGGCCGCTGCCCTCACCGCCCGCACCAGCCCGCGCAGCGAATTGCCGAAATACACCTCGCCCTGAGCCTCCTGCAGGTCCGCTTCGGTGAGTGTGGCCTCCACGGCCTCCCCCTTGGCCAGCAGTTCCTCGCGCAAACGCCCTGGCAGCAGGCCCGCCGCCAGGGGCGGGGTGAGCAGCACGCCCTTGCGCCTGACGAAGACATTGCTGCGCGCGCCCTCGGCGAGTTCGCCGCGTTCGTTGAGGAACAGCACTTCATCGGTCTTCAGTCGCACCACTTCACTCTCATAGAGTTCACGCCAACTGGTCTTGTGGCGCAGCAGTTCATCGCCGCTGTAGACACGCTCCGGGGAGATGGCATAGGTCCACTGCGGCGGGTTGGGCGGCAGGGGCACGGCGACTGACTGGAATTGCCCGGCTTCGTCCAGCGCCAGGCGCACCCGCAGCGGGCCGGCCTTGCCGGCTACGGCGGCATCCAGTGCCTGCCGTGCACGCTGCTCGTCAAAACACAGGCCGAACACGCCGGCCGAAGCAGCCATGCGCTGGAAGTGGCTGGCCAGGCGCAGGAAGCCGGCGGCCTCGTCGTGACGCAGCGTCTCGATGAGTTCGATGGGCCGGCGGCCGGCGGTGAGGAAACGCGCCTTCACCTGGCATTCGGCGTATTCGCGCGCCGCCTCCGAGTCATGCACCACGCCCCCGCCCAGGCCGATGCTGCCGCGACCGCCGGCAATGGTGAGGGTGCGGATGGCGACATTGAACTGCGCCGCGCCATCGGGGGCAATGTGCCCGACGGCACCGCAGTACACGCCGCGCGGCGAGGCCTCCAGTTCGCGCAGGATCTCCATGGCGCGAATCTTCGGCGCGCCGGTGATGGAGCCACAGGGAAACAGCGCCGCGATGAGGTCGATGATGCTGCAGTCCGCGCGCTTTTTCGCATGCACGGTGGACACCATGGTGTGCAGCGTGGGATAGGTCTCGACCTTGAACAGGTCCTCCACGCCGACGCTGCCGTTTTGTGCGATACGGCCGAGGTCGTTGCGGATGAGATCGACGATCATCAGGTTCTCCGCGCGATCCTTGTCGCTGGCGGCCAGGGCTGCCCGTTCGGCCGCATCGGAGCGGGCATCGCCGCCTGAGCGCGCGATGGTGCCTTTCATGGGGCGCGAGGCCACCGTACCGTCGGGCGACACCCGGAAGAACAGTTCGGGCGAGATGCTGAGGATCTGGCGCGCCGCGTCGTCGATGTAGGCGCAGTAGCGCGCCTGCGAACCGACTCGCAGTTGCTCATAGAAGGCTCGCGGGTCACCAGCAAAAGCAAAGCTTGCGCGATAGCTGAGGTTGGCCTGGTAGATGTCACCGGCACGGATGTAGTCGTGGACCCTGCGAAAGCGCGGCGCATAATCGGCAGCCTGCCATTCCGGCGTGAGCGGACCGGCGTAGGCGCGACCCAGGGGAACACCAGGGGCCTTGGCAACCCGGGCACCAGCTTCTGCCTGAGCGGCCTCCAGGACCTCGGGGTCGGCGAACACGCCGAACCTGAGCAGCGGACCCTCCAGCTGCGGCGGCATCAGCGGGGCAAGGCGGGCCTCCAGCGCATAGCCCAGCTCATAGGACAACCAGCCCACCAGATGCCAGCCGGCGGCCTGCGCCTCGAGCAGGGCCTGCAGTGCGCCAGGCACATCCTGCGCACGCTCCGCCACAATGAACTTCAGGGGCTGGCGGAACACCAGCCTCCGGTTCGACTCGCCACTATCCAGAATTGCGAACATCTGCCTGCATCCGAAAACGCGTTGATCACTGACCCGATTGGATGGCTCCAGCGGAGAGGGGTTCTTATACACCGGAACGGCGGCCTCGCCATGCAGGACCAGCCGCCATAGAATCGGAACCTGCGCCTTCATCTTTCCCCCAGCGTGGGGAAATGGCTTCGGCCCCTGGCAGGGCACAGCCGGCCTCGAAATTGCAAGGCGATTATGATCGTTTTAGTGCCTTATACAGCTTCATCATTGAGTTTGTAGATGATTTGTAATCAGGATAGCAGGATCACACATGAATCTCGGCCTATCCGGCAAGGTAGCTTTGATCCTCGGCGGTAGCCGCGGCCTGGGCCGTGGCGTGGCACGGGAGTTCGGCGCTGAAGGCTGCAAGGTCGTCATCGCCGCGCGCAGCCAGCCCGGCATAGACAAGACCGTCGCCGAGATCCGCTCAGCGGGCGGGGAGGCCACCGGCTTTGCGGTGGACATCACCCGTAAGGACGATATCCACCGCCTGTTCCAGGCGGCGCAACAGGCCGGCTGGCCGCCGGACATCCTGGTGTTCAACACGGCAGAGCTGCCCCGGTCGCGCTTTGACAAGGCCACCGACGAGGAATACCTCAACGCCTACCGGATGTGCGTAATGGCCTTCGCCTGGTGCGTGCAGGAAGCTCAGTCACACATGGCCCGCAACGGCTGGGGGCGCATCGTGTCCTTCAACTCCATCAGCGCCAAGGAGTCGGACCCCACGCTGGGCCTGGTGCTGCACAACGTGGCACGGCTGGCTGGACTGGGCCTGAGCAAGTCGCTCGCCGACGAACTGGGCCAGCACGGAGTCACGGTGAACGCGGTGGCGATCGGCAGCTTCGAGGGCCATGCGGACGAGCCCGACAGCGGGGCACAACGGCGCTACCGGGCGGCGGCGGCGCAGCACGGACGCAGTTACGAGGAGGAGGTGGCCCATCGCGTGGCGAAGGTGCCGGTGCGCCGCCTGGCGCGGCCCGGGGAACTGGGCGCCCTGTGCACCTTTCTGGCCTCGGATCGCGCCGGCTTCATTACCGGCCAGACGATTGTGATTGATGGAGGACGCACCCGGACCTACGTATAGGCTTGCAGGACCCGAACCGGGAAGCGGCAGGCCCGGATCGGCGATGCACATTCAGGAACTGCCACCAGAACAGCGCCGCAAAGGCCACCCGGATAACCAAAGGAGAAACACCATGCTTCATTGCCATTCGCTTTTCAGGGCCACCGCCGCACTGGTCCTGCTGTCCGCGGGCCTCGCGGCCGCGCAGGAATTTCCGGCCAGGCCGGTGCGCATCATTGTCGCCAACCCAGCGGGCAGCGGCAGCGACATCATCGTGCGCATCGTCGTGCCGGAAATGTCGAAGAACCTCGGCCAGCCGGTGATCGTCGAGCCCAGGCCGGGCGCCGACCAGTTGATCGGGGCCCACTATGTGGCCAAGCAGGTGCCCGCCGACGGCTACACCGTTGGCGTGTACACCCTGGGCAACCTGGCTGCGGTGCCCTCGCTGGTGAAGGACCCCAAGTTCGAGCCGCTCAGGGACCTGCCGCCTTTCATCACCATGGTGGCCGGCCGCTCCTACCTCGGCACCCCGTCCAATGCACCGTGGAAGAACTTCGACGAAATGGTGGCCTACGCCAAAGCCAACCCGGGCAAACTCAACTACGCCACCACCTCGGTGAGCCAGCGCCTGCGCATGGAGCCGGTGCTGATGAAGCACGGCCTCAACATCGTTTCGGTCCCGTATCCCACCACCGGCGCCGCCGAGGCGGCGACTTACGCCGGCCATGTGCACCTCATCTTCGCCAACGCCTCGCAGGTGTCCAAGAAGGGCGGCATGTGGGCGCTCGCCGCCACGGGTGACCGGCGCCATCCCAGATTCCCCGAGGTGCCCACCTTCAAGGAACTGGGCCTGCCCCCGGTACCAGGCGCCGAGTACTCCATGCACGCCCCGGCTGGCACGCCGCGGCCCGTGATCGAGCGCCTGCACGGCGCGGTCTCACGCGCACTGCAGCATGCCGATGTCACCGAACGCATGGACAAGCTCGGCTACGAAATCGTCAACGACTCGCCGCAGGCCGCGGCGCAGTATCTGGCCATGCAGGTCAAGCTGGCGACGGACGTGGCGCAGAAGATCGGCATCGAGCCACAATGAGGGAGCGCCTTAACAAAGTGGGGTAAACGAGGTCAAGGGGGGACCGTGCCCCCCCTTCTCACCTGTGCTGCACGATGCATCAGGTCCACGCACCCAGGCTTTAGGGCAGCGCGCGTTCGGCAAGCCTTGCTTGCCCCCGGGACTATACTTGGGCCACTATAACTATAAGAACCCTGCTGCCAACATGCGCATCTTTCCCAAGAATGTGTTCCACGGCTGGCGCATTGTCGCCGCCGGTGGTGTGATCAACGCCCTCATCTCGGGCCTGCTCAACCAGTCCTTTGGCTCCTACGTCGCCGTGCTCACCGAGGAGAAAGGCTGGAGCAAGACGGCGCTCTCCGGCGCTGCCGCCATGAAACCGCTGGAGGCGGCTTTCCTCGGACCGGTGCTGGGCTGGATCATGGACAAGTTCGGCACGCAGCGCATGATCCGCATCGGCGTGGTGATGTTCGGTCTGGGCTTCATGCTGCTCAGTCAGATCGAGTCGCTGATCCACCTGTACCTGGCCTTTTTCGTCATCGCGCTGGGCTCCAGCCTGTCGGGCAACTTCCCCATCAATGTGGTGCTGATCCACTGGTTCGAGAAGCTGCGTGCGCGCGCGCTGTCCTCCACCTGGCTGGGCACGGCGGCGGGCGGCCTGTTCGTGCCCATGGTGGCCTGGCTGATCCACGATTACGGTTGGCGACCGACCGCCTTCATCTCCGGGGTGGTGTTCATCCTGGTGGCCTGGCCCATGACATACGTCATCCACGGGCGCCCCGAGGACATCGGCGAGACCGCCGACGGCCTGCCACCGGCGCCGCCCAAGGCGGGCGAACCACAGGCCTTGCCCAGCCACGAGCAGGGCCACACCGCGAAGCAGGCCCTCATGAGCGCCTCCTTCTGGCTGATTTCACTGGGCCACTGCTTTGCGCTGTTTGCCGTGATCTCGGTGAACGTGCATGCCATCTCACACATCAAGGAAAGCCTGGACTACGCCATCAGCGAAGCAGCGCTTTTCTACACGCTGGTGCTGGTGTTCCAGGTGGGCGGCATCCTGCTGGGCTGGGCGATCGGCGACAAGTACGACAAACGCTACATCGCGGCCAGCTGCATGTTCGCACACATGATCGGGCTGCTGCTGCTCGCCTATGCCACCGGGCCGCTGATGCTGGTGGTGTTTGCCCTGTTGCACGGCACGGCCTGGGGCCTGCGCGGCCCGTTCATGGCGGCCATGCGCGCCGACTACTTCGGCCGCAAGGAAATCGGCATGATCCTCGGGCTGTCAGCGCTCATTGTGGTGGTGGGCCAGGTGGGCGGGCCGATGCTGGCGGGGATACTCGCCGACACCTTCGGCAACTACCGCGCGGCCTTCACCGTACTGGCCTGCCTGGCCGGTGGCGGTTCGTTTTTCTTCCTGGCGCTGAAGAAGCCCCAGGCGGCTGGAACATAGTCTCCCACGTGGCCTAATCCCGCCTCACCCCTGCTTGCCTGCAGGGACTTTCGGCGGCTTGACCTTGCGCATCAGCCAGCCGCTGCCTGCCAGCAGCAGCGCATTGGACAGGAATACCGTGGTGTAGCCGAACAGGGCGCCGACACTGCCGAAGATCATCGGCACCACCAGGTGCGTACCATGGCGAACAGTCTTGTTGATGCCGATGGCCTCGGCCACCCGCCCCGGCGGGCTGAGTGCGTACAGCAGCGACAGCGTCATGGGCAGGGCGCAACCCACGCCCAGGCCGAGCGTGAAGGCGATGGCGCCCAGTATCCAGGCGTTGGTGAAGAAGGGGATGAGGACGAACATCGCCCCCGACAGGAACACCGCGTAATTCATGATGCGGAACTCCGACACATGCCTCACCAGGACGGGGATGAAGCTGCGCACGACGAAGGCCGCCACCGCCACCATGCTGAGCACCGTGCCGATGGCCGAAGCCGACAACCCGATGGAATGGCCGTAGATGGGCATATAGAACTGGAACAGGTCCTGCGCCGAGCCGACCACGCCGCTGGCGATGATGATGGTCCGCAGCGGCTTGATGCGCCACAGCTCGGCGACGCTGCCGCGCTTGCCATCCTTGTCACCCTTGTGCGTGGCCTCTCGCGGAATGAGGCGCGGCCACACGGCCATGATGACCAGCGGTGCCGCGACAAACACCGCCAGCACGTAGAAAACGCGGGCATGGCCAATGCCATCGATGAGGAAACCGGTGATGAGCGGCCCCAGCATGTTGGCGATGGACCAGCCCAGGGTGATCACGGTGTAGTTGGTGGCGCGCCGCTCGGGGCCACCGATGCCGCCCACCATGGCCTCCAGCGGCAGGCTGAACACCTGGTGCGAGAAGCCCATGATGAAGGCCACCAGGCCGAGCATCACGAGGTTGCCGAAGAAGGGCGGCAACAGCAGCACCGCCACCATGGCCACGCTGCCCGCGATCACCGGCAGGTGCGGTGGCGCACGGTCGGCGTAACGGCCGATGACGATGGACAGGGTGGTGGCGCAGAAGGCAAACAGCGCAATGATGACGCCCACGGCAAACTGGCTCGCTCCCAGGTCCAGTGCGTACAACGACACCAGCACGCGGCTGCCGCTGAAACCAACCTGGCTGAGCAGGCACATCAATACGACGAGGTAGAGCGTCATGGGTCGGGAATCACGAAATCACGATGAGGGGCGGCACCCCGGCCGGGGCACCGCCTGTGTCAGGCCACCTGCATGGGCGCCCCCCCGCTGCGGGAAGACGCGTCTTGCTCAAACTTCGCTCAGACAACCGGCGTGTGCTTCTTCAGGAACGCCCTGACGCGCGGACGCGCGGCCTGCAGTGCATCGCCGGCCTTCCACTCGCGGATGAACTCGCAGTTGGGCAACAGCGTGGACATCTCCTCCGAGATAGGCAAGGGGTGCGCCTCATCGTTGCCGGCCAGCACCATGACGGGGGTGGTGCAGGTCTTGAGGAATTCACGGTTGACGCTGTAGAGAAAGCCGTCGGTGTACATGTTCTTGTAGAAGCCATCGAGGGCTTCCCGGGTGGCTTCCGGATGGGTCTTCTGGATGTCGGCGGCCCAGGCGGTGAAACGCGGATTCCAGCCGGGTTTCAGCTCACCCACGCGGCCACTGGGCTGTGCCGCCACGGCACAGGCAACCCGCTGGGGTGCGGCCTTGATGAAGCCCATGATGAAGGGACCGCCGATGCACTGGCCATAGAGGTGGCATTTGTCGATGCCCAGGTGGTCGAGCACGGCGATATGGTCGGCCGTGTAGCTGTGCCAGCCATCGGCCGCGGTCACCGGCGCACGCGACTTGCCGAGCGGGGCGTTGCGCTGGTCCATGGTGATGACGCGGTATTCGGATGACCACTCGGCGACCGGGTTGATCGGTGCCGATGGGTCATTCCAGATGTCCACGGTGGACAGCAAGCCCTGCGGCGCAAAGCTCAGTATCGGAAACCCCTTGCCGTGTTCTTCGTAATAAATGCTCGCGCCGTTGTGCTGGAAACTGGGCATGCTGATTCCTCCTTGTGGCTGTGGTTGCCGTCTGCCTTCGCCCCTGTGCTGCCTGCGGGGCAGGTAGAGCGGGCGATTTCCTGGCGGGGGCCAATATTAATGCGGATTGCCGCGGTCGGTGTCCACCGCTGGCCGTCGGGAGTGCCGCCGGCTCATTGGCCGCCGCTGGGGGGGGCCTTCACCGTCACCCTGACCTTGCGCATGAGCATGCCGGATCCGCCGAGCAGCGCCGCGTTGAACAGGAACACCGCCACATTGCCGAACACCGCGCCCACGCTGCCGAAGATCATGGGCACTACCAGGTAGGATCCGTGGCGCACGGTCTTCTGCAGGCCGATGGCCTCGGCCACGCGGCCTGGCGGGCTGAGGGCATACAGCAACGACAGGGTCATGGGCGTGGCGCAGCCCACGCCCAGGCCCAATGCGAAGGCCAGTGCGGCGAGGACCAGTTCGTGGGTGAACACCGGGATGGCCGCGTAGGTGACCGCCGCGAGGAACACCGCGCCGGTAAGGATCTTCAGCTCCGGGATGCGCGTCACCATCCAGGGGATGATGGCGCGCACGCAGAAGGCTGCGCCGTACATGGTGCCCAGGATGGTGCCAATGGCCGATGCCGACAGGCCGATGGAATGGCCATACACCGGCATGTAGAACTGGAACAGGTCCTGGGCCGAACCGATGATGCCGGCGCACAGGATGATGTTGCGCAGCGACTTCATGCGCCACAGGTCGGCGATCCTGCCGCCCGCTTCGGACTTGCCGCCCTGCTGCGCGGCAACGGTAGGCAACAGGCCGGGACGCCAGGCGAGGATGAGCAGCGGCATCGCCACCAGTGCCGCCAGCGCAGGGAAGACCCGCGCATGGCCGACGCTGTCGATGAGGTAGCCGGTGATGATGGGGCCGACCATGTTGGCGATGGACCAGCCCAAGGTGATGGCGGTGTAGTTGGCGGCGCGCCGCTGCGGCCCACCGATGCCGCCGATGAGGGCCTCCAGCGGAATGCTGAAGATCTGGTGCGCCAGGCCGAGCACGAAGGCGACGAAGCCCAGCAGATACAGATTGCCGAAGGCGGCCGGCAGCAGCAGCATCACCGCCATGGCCACGGTTCCGACGATCACCGGCACGCGCGGGGGCGTACGGTCGGCATAGCGGCCAATCACAATGGAGAGCGTGGTGGCGCACAGCGCGTAGAGGGCGACGATGGCCCCCACGGCGAACTGGCTGGCGCCCAGCTCCAGCGCATAAAGCGAGACAGCCACTCGGCTGCCGCCATAGCCGGCCTGGCTGAACATGCAGATCAGCACCACCCAGTACAGGGTGGCCCGGGGTGACAGGGGCTGGCGCTCGCCTCGGGTTGATGTCATCCCCTGCGCCGCCGGCCTCAGGCCTGTACCAGACGCATTTCCGGAACGGCCGGATAAACCACGCCCGCAGCCCGCAGGCGCTCGACAATGGTGCGGTTGATCTCGGCGCCGGCCGGGCCGTAGTCGGGCACTTTCACCCAGGGCTTCACGGCGATGACAATGGAGGCATCGGCCAGCGTGCTCACGCCGATGAGGGCTTCGGGCTCTTTCAGCACGCGCGGGTTGGCCCTCACCACTTCATCGATTTTAGCCAGTGCGATCTCCAGGTCGCGCGCGTGCGTCAGGCCCACGCGCAAGTCGAGCTGCCGGATCTGGCCGTAGTTATGCAGGATCTCGCCGACGATCTTGCGGTTGGGCACGATGACCAGCGAGGTGTCGGCATGGCTGAGCGTGGTGGAGAAAAGTTCGATCGCCTCGACGCGCCCCTCGACGCCGACCATCGACACGTACTCACCCACGCGAAAGGGCCGGGTGAAGATGATGGTGAGACCGGCGGCGAGATTGCCGAGCAGGCCTTGCATGGCCAGCGCAATGCCCGCGCCAGCCACACCCAGTCCGGCAATCAGCGGCAACAAATCAACCCCGAGGTTCTGCAAGGCCATGATGAGGAACAGGCCCATGACCACCAGCCGGACCAGTCGCACCAGCAGCAAGCGTACCGGCGGTTCAAGATGCAACTTGCCCAGCCAGCGGCCGAAAACGCCTCCCACCCAACGAGCAGCGTAGAAACCGGCCACCATGATGAGGATGGCGACCACCGCTTTCGGGCCGAATTTGAAGGCCATGTCGATAAATGTGATCTGAACCTTTTCGAGTGCTTCCAGGTTGTTCATGAGCCCTCCCGAGGCTGATAAATGATTTGCTGCAGTGCGATGAAGCGTGATTTACGCATGTGGCAGGTGATTTTCAGCCTATATTAAGGAAATCCCCGAGTCAAAACAGTGTAAGCGCATGCTGAGCCTTCGATGAATGCATGCATCCGGCAGGCAGATTGCAGGGCCGTTCCGCCCACACCCGGCTCCCCCTTGGCTCACGCGCCGCACACAGACGACGGAACTTGTATACACTGGGGATGCAACACAGAACTCCCAGGGCTGGTTTGGTGGGGTCAAAGCCCATCCCTCTGTCCACGTTGGCCAGTCCCCAGGAGTGCGACATTAACGTTTATAGATTGGATCAGGCAGATGGCTACTGGCACCGTAAAGTGGTTCAACGATGCAAAGGGATTCGGATTCATTACCCCCGATGAGGGTGGTGAAGATCTGTTCGCACACTTCTCCGCCATTCAGGCTGGAGGCTTCAAGTCACTCAAGGAAGGCCAGAAAGTGTCTTACGAAGCAGTCAAGGGACCGAAGGGAATGCAGGCTTCAAACATCAAGCCGCTTTGACCAGGCCCTGATAGCAGCACATCCAAAGCCCGGATCAACCCGGGCTTTTTTATTCCCGCAGGGAATTGGAGCAAGCGCGTGAACATCGAGAAATTCAGAACCATGATTGCGGACGAGGGCCGGACCAAGCCCGAGTTGAAGCAGATCCTGGAGAACGTTGCCAAGCGCAGCCCGGACCTGGCCGCCGAGGTCAAGCTAGTGCTGGACAAGCGTTTCCCCACCTGGGCACGGCCGGTGGCCAAGCGGGTGAAGAAGAAGGTCCCTTACGAAATGGACTGAGGCGCAAGGCGCCCCGTCCGGCTGAGTGCAAAACCTGAAGCGCCTGTACACAGGCGCCGCCTGCAGAACCACCAGGGCTTCCTCCGTTTCTCCTGTGCCATCGAGGGGAACATCGCGACACATGGCAACGCCGGGGCATGCAAACACTGCCCGGGCAGCGCCCGCCAAGACTGAATCTTCGGCATACACAAGGAATTTTCATGTCGTTCATCGACACACTGCGGGCCCACTTCGGCGATTACAAGTGCCAGGGCCTGGGCATCAGCGAGCCGGGCGAGTTCCAGCATCGCGGCAAGATCATCAAGAAGCACCACATTCTGCCGCGCGAGCATGCGCAGCTGAATATCCTCGAACCCTATCGCGCGGCCTTCTTCTCATCCGAATATTCGAAGTTCGAACTGCACCGCTACTTCCACCACCTGAATTCGTCGCAGGCGCTGTGCATCAACCTGTTCTACCCGCTGATCGCGGAGAACCGGTTGGGTGCGCTGCTCAAAGGCATCGACATCGAGACCGGCGAAGGCTGGATCGCTGCCTTCGAGGAGCCCTCGTCCGTCGAGACGGCACGCCACCCCACCAACTTCGACCTGCACCTTCACCACGCCGATGTCGGTGATATCTATTTCGAGCTGAAGTACACCGAACTGGAATACGGCAAGGCGCCGGTAGATGCGGAACACCAGAAAAAGTTCAGGTCGGTGTGGCTGCCCATGGTCCAGGCATCCACCTGCCTCACCCCTCGCTGCCAGGAAGAAACGGTGTTCCTGGAAAATTACCAGTTGCTCAGGCTCTTTTCCCACCTCTCGGAAACCACCCACGTGGTGCTGGTGCTGCCGGCGGCCAATCGTGACATTGCCATCGCGGCACGCAAGGCCTGCGACATGCTGCTCACCGAGGAAGGCCGCAGCCGCGTCAGCATCGTCTACCTGGAAGACCTGGTGGGTGACCTCGCACGCGAATGCGCAGGCAGCCCGCTCAGCGACTATTACGATCAGTTCAAGTCGAAATACCTGCCGGGGATGAAGTAGGCTCGACCGGAGCGTTGAGGACATTGCCGTCAGCAGTCGCTGAAAACGCCCTGCGGCACCCGCATCGGGTGCGTGGGGCGGCGATGAATCCCGGTCTGCCGATCACTGCGTTGGACCGGCTTCGGAGCAGCCTCAAACCAGTGCTAAACCCACCCCTGCCGCCACACTGACTCGTCCAGCAGATCGCGCCAGGCGATACGGCGCACGCGCTTTGAATACACGGCCTCGATCTCCACCCACTCCACCTTCACATCAGGCGGTTCGGGGAGGATGACCTTCGTCACCAGGAAATGCTTCTGCCGCGCCAGCGGTTTGACCGCGGTCCACTTGCTCAGCAACAGCTTGCCCGGATGCAGGGTGGTCATGCCGGCGGCTCAGATCTGCGTTCCGCCGTTGACGTGCAGGGTCTGTCCGGTGATGAAGCTGCCGCCCTCACAACAAAGCAGGTGCACCATGGCGGCGATGTCTGCTGGCACACCCAGGCGACCAGCCGGGATGTCCTTCACCGATGTCTTCAGGTCGGTGCGCGTGCCAGGCCGGCTGGTGTCGATCGGCCCCGGGGAAACACAGTTCACCCGGATGCCGTACTCGGCCAGTTCCTTCGCCAGGGTGCGGGTGAGGCCGACCAGGCCATGCTTGGCGGCGGCGACATGCGCCCGGTGCGGCGAGGCCGACAGGGCCTTGGCACCACCGAGGGTGATGATGCTGCCCCCGCCAGCCTTGATCAGATGGGGCAGCGCCGCCTTGATGCCGAAAAAGGCGCCGTCCAGCGTGGTGGACATGGCGCGGCGCCAGTCCTCCAAGGTCAGGTCGATGAAGGGAGCCTCGTTGCGATGGGCGGCATTGAGTACCAGAATATCGAGGCGGCCGAACTGTACCGCCACGGCGTTGATCATGGCCTGCAGCGCCGGGCCATCGCCGACATCAGCCATGAAAACACCGGCCTTGCCGCCAGCCGCTTCGATTTCCTTCACGACGGCCTCGGCATCCGCGCGCGAGGCCCGTGCATTGACGGCCACCGCGGCCCCCTCCGCGGCCAGTGACAGTGCAATGGCACGTCCGATGTTCTTGCCCGCGCCGGTGACAATGGCGACCTTGCCGGTCAGTTCCTGTTTGCTCATGCAGCGACTCCCTGAATAGTGTGGGTACGGGCATGTTCATGCCGTTTTTGTCGGGAAGAAAACCATGAACCGGCATCGGTTCCCCGAAGTTTCCGCGCCCGTCCGTCGGGACGGAATGCCTGCTGCCTAGGACCGCGCGTTGCGCACGAAGGCGATGGAGGCATCGAACAGCGGCAGGTCCTTCTCGTAGTCGGCGGAATTCTCGTGGTTGATCTGTATCCATTCACGGGTGCTGGTACGGCCCTTGGGCTGGAAGGGCACGACATCGCCGCGGGAAAACTGCAGGTTGGCGGCGTCCCCGGCAGCGATGCGGATGCCGACGCCGCCATTGCAGATGCAGGCGAACATTTTCTTGCCGACGAAATAAGCCGGCATGCCGGTCATGTCCATGGCCTCCACGCCGCGTATCTTGAGCAGCAGACCGTCAAGGACGGCCTTGTGGCGGAGGTCAAGCGGGTCAATGCTCATTGCGCGGTGCTTTCATGCATCTCTCGGGGAAAATCCGGACCTTGGATATCACGGCCCGGGTGGCTTGCAGCGTCACGTCAGGCAGCTTGCCATCGTGACAGGAAGAGTGGCAGGCCATGCCTGCCTTTCAATGCGGCGCGTCAGTCCAGCTTGGCGCCGGAGTCAGCGGCAATCTTGCCCCAGCGGCGCATTTCGTCGCTGAAGAAGCGGCCGAACTGCTCCTGGCTCATGCTGGGAACTTCGCTGCCGTTGTTCAGCCACACCTGTTTCAGCTCGGGGGAATTCATGGCCTTCTGCAACTCGCCGTGAATGCGTTCCTGCAACGGGCGCGGCACCGCCCTGGGCACCCACAGGCCATACCAGGTGGACACTTCGTAACCGGGCAGCCCGGCTTCGGCCGCCGTGGGCACATTGGGGAAGGCCTGCGAGCGCTTGGGCGCGGCCACGGCAATCGCCTTGATGCGGCCGCCACGGATGTGCGGTGCCGACGAGCCCAGCCCGTCGAACAACAGGTCTATGGTGCCGGCGATCAAGGCCTGCAGTGCCGGTCCGGCGCCGCTGAAGGGCACATGAGTGATCTCGGTCTTGGAAATCTGCTTGAACAATTCACCGGCCAGATGGTGCGACGTGCCGTTGCCCGCGGAACCGTAATTGCTCTTCTTGCCATTGACCCGGAGGTAGTCGATGAGGCCCTTCAGGTCATCGGCGGCGATGTTCTTCGGATTAACCACGATCACCTGCGGCGGCAGTGCCACCAGCGTGATGGGGGCAAAGTCGCGCTCCATGTCGTAATCGAGCTTGGGGTACATGGCCGGTGCGATGGCATGGTGGGCCGCGCCGAGGAACCAGGTATAGCCGTCCGGCGTCGCCTTCGAGGCGAAGGATGCGCCGATGGTGCCGCCAGCCCCGCCCCGGTTGTCGATGAGAATGCTGTGCCCGAGCTGGCGCGTGAGCTGGGGCGCCAGCGGACGCGCGAAGGCATCGGTGCCGCCGCCAGGCGGGAACGGTACGACGATGGACACCGGCTTGGTGGGCCAGGCTTGCGCGAGCACCTGTGTTGCCGTCAAGGCCATGGCCGTGGCGAACACCACATGGAAAGCACCGCTGACAACGAGCTTGATGGCCCTTTGATGTTGTTGCATCTTGATCCCTCCTCCAGGATTCCCCTCGTCGGCGCGAGAGCTGCCGCGATTATACGGATCACATCGAGCTTCGACGCAAGCGCCCTCCCGACCAGCGAGCCTGCCTCGGACTCAATCCCCCTCACCCAGCTGTATCCCCGACTCCTTGAGGACACGCTCCCAGCGCACTTTCTCCGTGGCAATCAGCTTCCTGAATTCCTCGGGACGGCTGGCGACCATGATGCTGCCCTGGGCGTCCAGCTGCGACAGCACGTCCGGCGCGCGCGCCACGGCCTGCGTCAGTTCGGCCAGCCTGTTCAGTACCGCAGGCGGCGTGGCCGAGGGAGCGAGAAAGCCGAACCAGTTGCCGGCGTAGTCGAATTCGGGGACGCCCTGCTCGGGTACCGTCGGCAGGTCGGGGGTGAGCTTGTTGCGACGCGTACCCAGCACCGACAGGGCGCGGATCTTTCCGGACTTCATCAGCGGCAAAGCGGCGGCAATGGTCGAGGAGAGGAGGTCAAGGCGCCCGGCCATCAGGTCAGTGGAAGCCGGTCCCACGCCCTTGTAGCCGACAAAGGTCACCTTGGTGCCGGACAGGTTGTGCAGCCAGGAACCGACCAGCAGGCTGGACCCGCTGCTGTAGCCATAGGTGGCCTTCTCCGGATTGGCCTTTGCGTAGGCGAAGTGCTCCTTGAGGTTCTTTGGCGGATAGGCGTTGTGGGTGATCAGCAGCGAGGTGCGCTCGCTCATCTGCGAGATCGGCGCTAAGTCCCTGAGGATGTCGAAGGGCAGGTTCTTGAACTGGCTGGGCATCAGCGGCAGGCCGGCCGTGCCCACCAGCAGGGTGTAGCCATCGGCCGCAGCCCGTGCCACATAGCCGGCGCCGATGGAGCTGGCTGCGCCGGGCTTGTAGTCGACCACCACCTTCTGGCTGGTGAGCTCACCCATCTTCTTCGCATAGATGCGTGCTTCCAGGTCCACCGGGCCGCCGGCGGCAAACGGGGCAATGATGGTGACGACGCGGGTCGGCCAGTTGGTCGCTGCCGCAGGTGCTGGCGCCTGCGCCCCCGCCGTGGCATGTACCAGCATCAGGGGCAGACAGGACAGCATGGACAGGGACAGCGACAGTCGCAGTGCAGGCTTCATGGCATTTCCTCCTCGGGATACGACCCGGCATGGCGGCATCTCTGGGGATGCGCCTGTCACACCCGGCATGTCGCGAGGGTAGACCCAGTCGGGGCCTCTTGGAAATATCTTTTTGCGATGCGCGCATCACCGGACGCGATCATCAGGCGTGATGGCCTGGCGTGAACTTGCTTAAACTGGACGGAATGGTGCCACAGAGCCCAGGCCCGACATGCAGGCCACCCGAGACCACCAGCCCTGGAGGAGAATCATGTTACGCACATGCAGGTCAGCCATTGTCCCGTCGTTGCTGATGCTCTGTCCGGGCATCGGCTTGGCCCAATCCACGCCGGCATACCCCGCCAGGCCGGTCACGCTGGTGGTGCCCTTGGCCCCGGGCGGTCCGGTGGAATTCGAGATACGCCTGTATGCCCCTAAACTGCAGGAACTGCTCGGCCAGCCCTTCGTTACCGAGTTCAAGCTCGGGGCGGCAGGCACCATTGCCGGCGCCTACGTCGCCAAGGCTGCTCCGGACGGCTACACGCTGCTCATCGTCAACAATGCCTTCACCACCTTCCCCGGCCTTTACAAGAACCTGTCCTTCGACGTGGAAAAGGACTTTGCCCCCGTCACGCTGATGACGAAACGCCCAGTGGTCCTGCTGGCCACGCCCTCTTTTCCGCCGAAGAACTTCGCCGAATACATGGCTTATGCAAAGGCCAACCCGGGCCGCATCAACTGGGGCACCACGGGCGCCGGCGCCGGTGGCCATCTATCCGGCTCCTGGCTGCATGGGGCGACCAATACCAGGGTCACCTTCATCCACTACAAGGGGACCGGGGACGCCATGCCCGACCTGATGTCGGGCCGGCTCGATGTCACCGGCGTGGGCCTGGGCCAGGCCTTGCCACTGATCAAATCGGGCAAGCTCAAACCCATCGTCATGCTGGCCGAGAGGCGCAGCACGCTGCTGCCGGAACTGGTGACCGTGGCCGAACAGGCGATACCGGGTTATGACTATGGCTCTTACACCGGCCTGTTTGCGCCGGGCGCAACCGCACCGGCCATCGTCAATCGACTGAACGAAGCCATGGTGAAAGTGCTCAAGCTGCCGGAAATCCGCAACCGCCTCGAGGCTGATGGCAATGAAGTCGTGGGCAATACCCCGGCGCAGTTCCGCCAGATGATCGTCACCGAGACCAACAGCTGGCGCAAGGTGGTACAGGAGGCAGGCATCAGCCTGTCCTTATGAGACGGATCGTCCGTCCCCGCCCTCCACACAGGGACAGCCAGGGCCTGCCTCGCCGTGGTGGCGGTGCTGATCGAAATCGTTGTGTGCCGGCTGGCGCAGTCAATCGTGCAACAGATCAAGCTGGTCTCGCGCATGTATCCGATGAACGGCCGGCCGGCGCAGCCTGACAGGGACAGAAAAAAGGAAAACCCCGAAAAAACGGGGACCCGTCCTGGGCACTCCTGCGAATGAGCTCAGAGAAACAGGGTCTTTCAGAGCACCCTTATATACTTCGGCGGCCACCTTCCAGCCAGGAGCACCCGCATGTCCGCCACCGCCATCTTCGCCCAGTGGGCCGCCACCACCCGCCACGCCGACCTGCCCGAAGCAGTGCGCAAAGAGGGGCGACGTGCGCTGCTCAATGGCCTTGCCTGCATGATGGGTGGCGCGGCCCATCCGGCGCGCGGCATCTTCGACGGCGTGCTGGGTCCCAACTTCGGTCCCGGTGAGGCAACGCTGCTGGGTACATCCCGCCGCGCCGACATCACCCACGCCGCCTACGCCAATGCCCTGGCCGGCACCGTGGATGCCTTTTGCGACACGCATGCCGAAGCCGTGATCCACCCGAGCGCGCCGGTGATCGCCGCGGCACTGGCACTGGCGGAACAACGCCATGCCTCGGGCGAAGCGCTGCTGCTCGCCGTCATACTGGGACTGGAAACGGCCTGCCGCCTGAGCAAGGCCGTCTCCGTGCCCCCCGCACGAGCCGATCTGGGCTGGCTGCAGACGGCCATCGACGGCGGTGTGGGCGCCGCCGTGGCCGCAGGCAGCCTGCTCGGCCTGGACGCCAAGGGCATGGCCAGTGCCATCGGCATCGCGGCCAGCCAGGCGGGCGGCTTGCGCGTCGGCCTGGGTAGCATGACGGTGCCGCTGGTGCACGCCCAGGGCGCCGAGCAGGGCCTGCGCGCCGCGCTGCTGGCGGCTGGCGGATTCACCGCCCCGCTGAACATCATCGAAGCGGAGCAGGGTTTTGCCGAGATGTTCTCCCTGTCCCCGGCGCTCGCCCACCTGACTGTGGACCTGGGCGCGCGCTGGGAAATTCTCGGCCTCACTTACAAAGCTTTTCCCTGCGGCATCGTGGCGCATCCGGTGATCGATGCGGCACTCAGGATGCGAGCCCGGGGCCTGGACCTATCGGCCATTGAACGAATCGAGGCGCGCGTCCACCCGTTGGCGGTGAAGTGGACTGCCAAGCCGCATCCGCGCGACGGCAATGAAGCCCAGTTCAGTCTGCAGCACTGGATCGCCGTGGCGCTCACGCGCGGCACGGCCAGCGTGGCTGACGTGGGGCAGGATCGACTGGCGGATCCACAGCTGCACGCCATGCGCGAGCGCGTCACCGCCCGGGCCGATGAAGCGATGTCAGCGATTTCCTGCAGCTTCACGGCAGTGATGAAAGACGGCGAGCGCGTCACCGTGGACGTGGAGCACTGTCAGGGCAGTGCCGGCAACCCGATGAGTGATGCGGATCTGGAAGCCAAATTCCGCGGGCTGGCAGGCGGCGTGCTTGACGAAACGCAGATCAGCACGGCTCTGGAGCGTTGCCGCGGCGTGGAAAAGATTGCCGATGCGGCACTGCTGGCGCAGGCGTTTTCCAGGCGTCTGTCGTGAATCGAGCGGCTGCGGTGATACGTGCATTCCGGTGGTCGGGCATCAGTTTGCGGTAATACCGGTCGCCTTGACGAAACTGCTCCAGCGCGCGAGGTCCTTGCGAATGCGCTCGGCAAACTGCTCGCGCGAGCTGCCCTCGATGTCCAGCCCAGCCGCCCTCAGGGACTGCACCACGTCGGGGGCGGCCAGCACCTTGACGGTCTCGGCGTTGAGACGATCGAGAATATCGCGTGGCGTGCCGCCGGGTGCCATCAGGCCGTACCAGGAATTGACCTCGAATTCGGCAATGCTGTCGGCAATGGCGGGCACCTCCGGGAACAGGGCCGAGCGCCGCTGCGTGGTGACGGCGATGGGGCGCAGCTTGCCTGATTCAATCTGTGGTTTGGCGCCTGCACTGCTGATGAAGGCCATACTGATGCGCTTGCCCAGCAGGTCCACCATCACAGGCGAACCGCCCTTGTAGGGCACATGCAGCAGATCGACCTTCTCGGCCAGGCCCAGCATGGCGCCAGCCAGATGCGTGGTGCTGCCGGGGCCCACCGAGCCGTAGGAGAGGGCGCCCGGATGGGCTCGGGCGTGCGTGACGATATCGCGCATGGTGCGAAAGGGTGAGTCACTGGTGACTAGCAGGATGAGCGGCCCGGACACGAGCTGCGTGATGGGTGCCAGGTCCTTCACCGAATCATAGGGCATGGGCTGCATGGCTGGGCTGATGGCGGTCGGGCCGACATGCGAGACCAGCAGCGTGTAGCCATCCGGTGCGGACTTGGCGACAAAGTCAGTGCCGATCATGCCATTGGCGCCGGGGCGACTGTCAAGAACGATGGGCTGCTTCAGTGATTCAGAGAGCTTCTGCAGGATGACGCGAGAGATATGCTCGGAACCACTGCCCGGCGGCCAGGGGTTGACCGCCCGGATGGGCTTGCTGGGATAGCCTTGAGCCCATGCCTGGCCGGCACACAGCAGAACCAGCATGAGGACGCGGCTTGCACACGCCACATGGGCGAGATGGGTGCCATGGGTAAGCTGGTTGCGATGCATGCTTGAATCCTTGATGTTGAATGACCGGACTTGTCCCTGATACGTGATCACGAGCAGGCCATGCCCGCCCTACTCCTCCAGCTTGATCCCCGTGTCCCGCACCAGCTTTTTCCAGACGTCGAACTGCGGCGCCATGAATTTGCGGAACGCCTCGGGTGTGCTGCCCACAGCGTTGAAGTAGTACTCGTCGCGCAGTTTGCGGATGATCTCCGGATCCTTGGCCATCCTGGCGAATTCAGCGCTCAGGCGGTTGACCACGGCAGGTGGAGTCTTTGCCGGAGCCAGCGCGCCCAGCCAGGAAGTGAAATCGAATCCTGGCACCTGTTCCTGCACGGCCGGGATGTCGGGCAGGGTGACGAAGCGATCGGCACTGGTCATGCCCAGCGGACGCAGCTTGCCCGTCTTGATGAAGGGCATGGTCGCCACCGGGAAGGCGAAGGTGGCATGGATGCGCCCGGTCACCAGGTCGGGCAACAGCGGCCCGGTGCCCTTGTAGTGGACAAAGGTTGCCTGGGTGCCCGTCATGTGGTGCAGCCAGGCGCCGGGCAGGTGCACCGCGCCGCCCGCACCCGAGGTGCCGAAATTGATGGCACCGGGATTGGCCTTCGCGTAGGCAATGTATTCGGTGACCGTCTTCACCGGCAGCGCCGTGTTCACCACCAGCATGTTGCCGCGCGTGCTGATCAGCGACACCGGCGCCAGGTCCTTCTCCGGGTCGAAGGGCAGGTTGGGGTAGAGCGCCGGGGTGATGACATAGGAACTGGAGGTGGTGAGCACGGTGTAGCCATCCGGTGCGGCCTTCACCACGTATTGTTGGCCCAGCGTGCCACCGGCCCCGACACGGAAATCAACCAGGATTTTCCAGCCGGTGTTCTCCATGATCTTCTGCGCGTACAGGCGCGTCTCCACCTCCTGTGGTCCGCCGGCGGCCAGCGGATTGATGAAGGTGATGGGCTTGGCCGGAAATGGCTCTGGTTTGGATTGGGCGGCGACCGTGGCCGGAAGCATGGCTGCCATGCCGGCAGCCAGCGCGAGCAAAGTGGTGACCAGGCGTGATGGTTGCATGTTGCCTCCTCTTTCGATGGATCCGCTCGCGTCCTCCGAAAGAAGGGCTGCGGATTTGTTTTGATGGCGGATTCTGGCACAAGCCTGGGGGCGGCAGGCGCTGGCATCGTTGGTGGTTTAATAGGCCTCCCGCGAAACCGGGAACGTCTGACAGAGCCCGTGGACCCTGTCCGCAACGGCTCGGCGTCGGGGCTGGCAAGGGTCGATCAAGCCACACAGGTGGCCGCGGCACTGCAGCCCACCCTCCACCATTCATAGGAGTTGCACCCATGGCACGAGTCCCGCTGATCGACGGCGAAGGTCGCCCGGAGCTGAAGGAGCTGATCCACAAGATCGCCGGCGCACGCCAGGGACGCCTCATCAATGTCTACAAGGTGCTGCTGAACAGCCCCCGCATCGCCGACGCCTGGGTGGACTTCAATTCCGCGGTGCGCGCGGCCTCGACGCTGACCTACCACAGCATGGAACTGACCATCATCCGCATCGCCATCCTGACGAAGACCGAATACATTTTCCGCGCCCACGTGCCGGGCTATGCCACCGAGGCAGGCCTCACCCCCGAGGACATCGACGGCCTGTGGGACTGGCCGAATTACGCGAAATTCGACGCGAAAGACCGCGCCATGCTCGCCTTCGTCGATGCCAACACCCGCGATGTCGATGTCCCTGATGCCGTCGCCGCCGAGGCGGTGAAGCACTTCGACCCGCAGGGCATGGTCGACCTCGCCGTGCTGATCGGCGCCTACAACATGCATGCCCGCGTCACGCGCGGCCTGCGCACCGACCTGCAGCCCACCTGGGATCTGTCCGCAGCGAAGTGGCGCGGTTAGTAAAACGCTGAAAGACCCGGGGAGACATCCCCGTCACCCCCTCTGTTGCCGGCCCGAGGAAACGCCATGAGCCAACCCGTCCGTATCCACCTGCGCGTGCCCGGCACGCTGTCCATGCCCGACCTGATGGCGCTGATCCGCGATATCGAGGCGGCCGGCTTTGACGGCGCGGGCATCCTCGACAGCCAGGTACTGGCGCGCGACGCCTTCGTCATCCTCGCCCAGGCCGCCACGCAGACCTCGCGCCTGTCGCTTTTTCCCGCCGTCACCAACCCGGTGACGCGCCACGCCACGGTGCTCGCCAGCGCCATGCAAAGCGTCGAGGAACTCGCCCCCGGGCGCACCCGCTTCATCATCGGCACCGGCTATACCTCGGCCAGCACCATCGGCCGCAAGGCCGCCACGCTGAAGGAGATGCGCGCCTGCGTGATGCAAGTGAAGGCGCTGCTCGCAGGCGAGACCGTGGACTTCAACGGCACGCCGGCTCACCTGCCCTATGCCGGTGGCAGCCCCATCCCGGTGCTGATGGCGGCCTCCGGCCCCAAGGCCATCGAACTGGCGGGCGAGATTGCCGATGGCGTGCTGCTGCTGGTGGGCTTCAACCCGGGCCTGCTGGACTGGTCCTACAGCCACCTGGAAGCCGGCGCCCGACGTGCCGGCCGCCGCGTGGAAGACCTGCAGGTGATGTGGGCGGTGCGCACCAGCCTGGGGGTGAGCATCGAGGCGGCCCGCCGCCACGCCCAGCCCACTGCCGTGCACTGGGGCATCCGCTGGGAAGGTGAATGGGCGCGCCGCGCCGGCATCCGCATGCCGGACATTGCCATTCCCGAGGCGGTGCAGGCGATCAAGCCCGACCTGTCCCACGCGCCCGATTGGGAGGCGGCCATCCGCGCCACTGCCTACATGCCGCAGGAAACCGTCGCCGAGCTGTGCGATGCCCTGGGGCTCATCGGCACGCCGGAATACTGCGCCAAACGCATCATCGAGATGGAAAAACTGGGCGTCCGGGAGCTCTACCTGATGCCTTTCGAGACTTTTGCCTCCCCCGAGCCGGAATTGCGGGCCTGTCGGGAGGTGGTTTTCCCCATGTTGCGCGCGGCCGGATTGCGCTGATCCGGGTGCTGTCAGAACCCTTGGCGAAGTCGCTGGGCGGGCCGACAACGGCCTTTTCCAGCGTCCTTTCGATACGAAAAAAACTGACACAGCCCTGAAATGCTGTATAAGGGGCTCAGCTACCGAACCCCCGCGGCAATCATCATTGACCGTCAAGGATGCAGCACGTCGACGGTTTCGGGGCCCTGCGTCCCTGCTTTGCGGGCACGTCGTTACAGTGACTTCAATTGCTTTAGCGCAGGATTATCTTGTTATATTCGATGGATGGATTTTCCAGTGGCTACTGGCACAGTAAAGTGGTTCAACGACGCTAAGGGTTTCGGCTTCATCACACCTGATGATGGCGGAGCAGATTTGTTTGCACATTTTTCCGAGATTCAGTCGAGCGGCTTCAAATCCCTCGCTGAAGGCCAGAAGGTCAGCTTTGAAGTGACCCAGGGCAAGAAGGGCATGCAGGCATCAAGCATCAAGCCCGCCTAGTCGGACGATAACCCTGGCCGACCCGTCCCCGGACGGTCGGCCTTTTTTTTGAGGCCTTGATGGCGAAGCCCAACTACGGATTTGCGAAGCACCAGCGCGAAATGGCGAAGAAAAAGAAGTTGGAAGAAAAGCGCCAGAAGAAGGAATCTACCAAGCAGCAGGACGAGAACAACGGGCAACCCGGCGCAGACGCCACGCCTGGTGAAGGCACCCCACCGGGAACCTCCGGCTCCTGAAGCCCGGATTGGCCGGGCACGGCGCCCGGCCCGCCAACATCTGCAGCACTTCCCGGTTCTGCCGGCTCACTACCAGACTGTGATCAGACAGCGGCACACCGCAGTCACACCATGGCCAGCTTGAGCACCAGCCGGACCAGCAGCAGCAAAGACCCCACCAGCACGGCGGCGCCGATCAGGCCACCCACGATGATCTGTCCCGGCGTCACCTGCGCGCCGTCCTTCTCCCAGGTGCCCTTCTTGCCGATCATGACAAAGCTGAAGAAGATGGTGGCAACGACCTGCATCAGGCCGGCCCTGCGCACGGGCTTGTTGCTGCCGGGGATGGGATCTTGCGGGTTGTTCACGGTGAGACCTGACGGGGTGCGCTGGAGGAATCCAGAAGACACCTATTCTACCGAGGCCGATCCCTCAGCCCGGAAGTCTGCCAGTCAATATGATCATTTACATGCGCTTGTATTTTCTATTATTAGCCTTACAGTCAGATTGTGATCAAACGCATTCACACCCTGTCAGCGATTGAGCGGCCAGGCCGACGCATCGATAGTGTCGCAGTAGGCATGCCAGGTGGCATAACCCAGCAGCGGGATGATGATCGCCAGGCCCAACAGGGCCGTGGCAAAACCGATGGCCGTCAGCGCCACGATGAGCAAGGCCCATAAGGCCATCACCGCCTTGTTGCGCAGTACCGCATTGACACTGGTGACAATGGCCGTCACCGCGTCGCAGTCCCGGTCGCAGATCATCGGCAGCGAATAGGCGCTGAACAGGAAGGTGATGAAGGAGAACACCGAACCCACGGCGGTGCCGATGGCCAGGAAGGTGGCCATCTGGGCAAGGTCTGGATGGGCGGTCGTCGGAAAGAACACGTGCACCATGGACGCGGAGCGCGCCCAGATGAGAAACAGCACCAGCAAGGCCAGCGCGAACACCATGGCCGTGCCCAGCGAACGACGCATGGAATCCAGGCCCGCGGCCAGTGACGGCGTGGCCCCCAGCGCAATCTGACGGCTGATGGCGTACAGCCCCAGCGCCAGCAAGGGCGCGATGAAGACAAAGCCCGAGAGCAGCACCAGCGCCGCCCAGTAGCTGCCGAACTTCAGGCCGATGCCCGTCACCAGCCAGGACAGCGCCACGATCACCGCGCCATAGGCAAGACTCTGCCGCGGCGCCCGGCACAGATCGGCCCAGCCGTGTTTCAACCAGCGCAGCGGTGCACCGGCATCGAGGTCGCGCGCAGGCGCCACGAACGGCAGCAGGCTGCGATCGATACCGTCAGCCGCAGCATCCTTGACAGCAGTTTCATGGATGGCCATCGGATCGACGGCGCCTTGTTCTGTCATGGCCTTCCCCCTCCAGGTTTGGCGAACGGCAGAGGGCAGTATCGACGCGCGGGATTGCCCGGGTCAAGCGGCACTGCAAACTGCGTGACGCTGTCTCGCGGGCGGGCCATGGCAGGGAGGCCATCGCAAAACTGCCATAATCCCGCCCCATAGCGCCCTGCTCCCACCCAACACAAGAGGCTTACATGGTCGACAAGACAATCATCGAGGAACTGGCCCCCACCGGCGTGCTGCGTGCCGCCATCAATATGGGCAACATGCTGCTGGTCACCGGCCGTGAAGCCAACGGCGACCCGCAGGGGGTCTCACCCGACATGGCGCGCGCCATCGCCGAGCGCCTGGGCGTGCCGGTCCAATTCGTGCCCTATGCCAAGCCCAGCGAACTCGCCGACGATGCCGGCCGCGGCCTGTGGGACATCGGCAACATCGGTGCCGAACCGCAGCGCGCCGAGAAAATCTTCTTCACCGCCGCCTATGCCGAAATCGAAGCCACCTATCTGGTACCGGCCGGCTCGCCCATCAAGACCCTTGCCGAAGTGGACCAGCCCGGTGTGCGCATCTGCACCAACAAGGGCTCGGCCTACGACCTGTGGCTGGACCGCAACATCAAGCAGGCCACCCTGGTGCGCCCGCCCAAGGGCGTGAAGCCCTTCGACCTGTTCGTGCAGGACCAGCTGGAAGCCTTCGCCTCGCTGCGCCCGGCGCTGGTCGAGGACGTGAAGAAGCTGCCTGGCGCGCGCATCCTCGACGGCCAGTTCGCCTCGGTGCAGCAGGCCGTGGGCACCGCCAAGAGCAATGTCGCAGGCGCCGCCTTCCTGGCCGCCTTCGTGGAAGAAGCCAAGGCCTCGGGCCTGGTGGCGCGCTTGATCGAGAACCGCGGCGTGAAAGGCAAGCTCTCGGTCGCCCCGGCGGCCTGATCCCGCTCCACCCATGCCCGCCCTGCACCGTAGCGAGGCCTGCACGGCATGACGGCAGCCGGTACAGGCGATGCCCGCCTCGTCGCGCTGGTCTGTGCCGCGCAGGTGCTGGTGCAGATCGGTGCCTTCTTCTGGCCGGCACTGCTGCCGGACATGATGCGGCTGTGGTCGCTCTCCAACAGCGAGGCGGGCTGGGTCACCGCCGCCTTCTACGCCGCCTACATGGTGTCGGTGCCGGTGCTGGTGACACTCACCGACCGCATCGATCCCAAACGCATCTATCTCTTCGGTGTCGCCTGCACCGTCATCGGCCATCTGTGCTTCGGGTTGTTCGCCGAGGGCTTCTGGTCGGCGCTGGGCTTTCGCGCGCTCACCGGGATGGGCTGGGCCGGCACCTACATGACCGGCGTGAAGCTGCTTGCCGACAAGGTGGACGAGAAACTCATGTCGCGTGCCGTGGCGGGGCACGCTGCGAGCATCGGCATCTCCGGCGCCCTGTCCTTCGCCGTGGCCGACCTGCTGGCCAGCCACCTGGGCTGGCAGGCGGCCTTCATCATCGCCGCCCTCAGTGCCGGGGGCGCCTGGATCATGGTGGCGGCCGTGGTGCCCCGACGCAGCAGCGCGCCCAGGCCGGCTGCCGATGGTGGCGGCCTGTTCGACTTCCGCTTCGTGTTCCGCAACCGTTCGGCCATGGCCTATGCCCAGGCCTATTGCGTGCACACGCTGGAGATGAACGCGCTGCGTGGCTGGGCCATCGCCTTCCTGGGCTATGTCGCCGCCAGCAGCGGTGATGGCAACGCAGCCATCCCGCCCACGGTGGTCGCCACCGTGCTGGGCCTGGTCGGCACGGCCGCCAGCGTCATGGGCAATGAAGCAGCGATCCGCCTGGGCCGGC
The DNA here is from genome assembly GCA_947474715.1 of Betaproteobacteria bacterium. GTDB lineage: Bacteria > Pseudomonadota > Gammaproteobacteria > Burkholderiales > SG8-39 > CAIYPG01. The sequence continues at coordinate 4,711 of CANJJT010000013.1, read as the reverse complement.
GGCGCCTGGTGGCGCTGGCCATGGCGGGCTCGATGGTGATGGCGGCGGTGCTCGCCTGGGCCGGCACCTGGTCCTATGCCATCGCTGCCGGACTGCTGCTCGCCTACAGCACCCTGTGCTGGCTGGATTCATCTTCACTCACGGCCGGTGCGGCCGGCACCGCCGAACCCTCGCGCCGCGGCGCCACCCTGGCCGTGCACTCGATGCTGGGCTATGCCGGGGGCTTCGTCGGCCCGCTGATGATCGGCTACACGCTCGACCTGGCAGGCGGCATGTCGGCGGCCGGATGGGGCGCCGCCTTCCTGTCGATTGCGGTGCTGATGGCGATCTCGCTGACTGCCTTCCTGATCATGCGGCCGCGGGAAGTGGCGGGGGATGAGAAGCTCAGGAAAGACACTCTGTCCGTGCGACAAGCCTGACGATCAGCGCTTCTTGCGGCATCACCAAACGTCACTGTTGCAGCGCTTCTGGCCAGGTCATGGAGCAGTCTTTCAATCGAACCGAAGGAAACGGTGTCCGCGTGGCTTTTGACGACTGACCTCTCTTCCTGCGGTCCGGCCGGAGACCTTACCCGACCGTTACCGCGTGCCAGACCCTCCGGAATTGCAGACAGTCTTAGCCCGCGCAAGCCCTTCTTCCATTCATATGCGCTCAGTGATACTCAGCGTCTCGCCGCCAAAGCTGGGAATCACCATGGAGTGCAGGCCAGCCCCGCCAGCCACGGCAATGAGGATCTGCCGGGGATCATCGAAGTAGGACACTTCGGTCACCTCCGGCCCCAAATTGAAAGCCGCGCGTCGCCCACGATAGAAATTGTGCAGCCCTTTCCCCACCCGGCTTAGATCAAGGCGCAGGCGGCGATGCAGTTCCTCGCGGATGTCCTGCTTGCTCATGCCATCGCGCGCCAGGATCTGCGCATGCTCGGGCCCGAGCACGAGCATCATCTCGCCACACAGCCCCGCATTATTGTTACCGGTCACATTCATGGTGTCGGCAATGGTGAGCAGCAATTCTTTGGCCGTCCGGCTGCCATGATCCTGAATATTGTGGGGCGCTTCGCCCGCATGCACGGTCACGGCGCTCTCTTCGGCCGCCATGCCCTGATCCACGTGATAGGGCGCCCAGGGACTTTGTTCCTCGTTCTCGCCAGCGCAGAAACTGAACTTGCAGGGTGAGCCGAAGGTAGCCATGTCGGTCTTGCCAGGCAGCCCCTGGCCGACATTCATGAGCACCAGGCGCACGGCCCGGCCGATGGTGGCGTTGGCGCGGAATCCCTGGCCGAACACATTGCTGCCGCAATTCAATCCGATGCGCCCACGCACCGGCCCGTTGACCAGCAGAAACGGTGCTGCTGGATGGGTGGTGCCCTGCACACTGGCCAGGTTGAACTCCGGGCGCGCCAGGGCGCGTAATGCCGCCAGCACCACCGGCATGTACTCCGGCCTGCAGCCGGCCATCACCGCATTGATGGCAACCTTCTCCACCGTGGCCATGACCAGGCTGGGCGCCATGAGGGCCACGTCGGCCTCGGGCGGCAGGCCACTGGCCTCCACCATGGTCGTCACCAGTTCCGGTGTGGGCGGCACCACCGGCAGCCCATCGGTCCAGCCCTGCGCTTCGAAGTAATTCTGCATGCCCGCCGGACTCGCATCCACGTGCAACACCTGCGCCTTCAGTCCCATTGCAGCCTCCTTTTCTATTCCTCGTCCGTGCCGCCGGGCACCGGTCCAACAAAGGTGCGGGCGACCGTCGCCACCACATCATCCGCAATCGAGCCGATTTCCTCGGCGGTGCGGATCATCATGGGATGCGGCAGGTGCACCAGCGGCAAATCCGGTAGGCGCAACATTTCCCGGCGACGCGTGGCCAGCACGCTGAAGGGTGGGGTAATGAAGGTGACAGTCGGGATGCCCTGCGACTCTAGGCTGTAGGCGTCGTGGACACTCCACGACGTACAGGCGCCTCAGTCGCCCAGACCGGTCAGCACCAGATCGGGCTTCCAGTCGAGCAGTTCCTGGAAGAAGTGCTGGCCCGATTCGCCGGCGTTGGGCTTGCCCCAGGTCCGTGTTTCGGCGACACCAAATTGCGCTTCCAGTCGCTTGCCCACGGCCGTGAGAATTTCAAGGGCATTCACCTTGCCATTCTGGAACAGCGCCAGCCGCCGGCCCCGCAGCGACGACAGTCGCGGCGCAAGATTGCGCGGCGCAGGCCGGGGAGCGCCCGGCACGACCTTCTGAGAGCCCGTCTCCGCCATTTCCACACCGGGATGCAACACCGCCAGGGTGCCTGCTCCCGCAAGACCACTCGATTCCGTCATCCTTCCTCCTTTGCGAATTGATCGATACTTGCTTCGATATGACCGGCTGCTTGATGGCCAACTGCCTCACAGTCAGCGGCCACTCCATGACTGTTTCAGCAGATATTAGCAGCAGCTTCACAGGATGCTTTGAAGAACATCGGGTCCTGAGGGGAATTCATACGGGTGACGGGGATGTTTGCGAGTTTTTAAGGGTTCCCCGAAGTTGGGGTATTCTTCCGGAAGGACTGAATCAGTGGGCGCATATTCGTAACTGCACCGCCTTGTACATCCCCCACTTTAGAGGAAACATTTGAACGACCATCCTCGATTCAAGACTTGATCAGTGTTTCCTTTAGAGACAGCGACAGAAACTGCAGCCCCTCGGCCAATGAAGCCGGCCTGAAATCAACATACGGCTGCAGTGCTCTACCTCTCAGGCGGTGATTCTTCCAGGAGTAGAGAACATGAAACGCTTCAACGGATTGTTCGCGGGAATGGTTCTGGGGATTTGTGCCACAACGCTTCAGGCCGCCGACAGTTATCCCACGCGCCCTGTTCGCATCATCGTTCCCACTGGTGCCGGCGGCATCACCGACATCCTGGCCCGGGTGATCGGGCATAAGCTTCGCGACAGCTTCGGCCAGCAGCCGGTGATCATCGAAAACCGGGTGGGAGCGAGCGGCATCGTCGGCTCGCAGCTCGTGGCCAATTCCCCGCCCGACGGCTACACGCTGCTCATGGTCTTCCCGACGCATGTGGTGAACCCCAGCCTCTATCCGGACATCCCCTACGACTCGGTCAAGGCGTTTTCACCCATCACCCTGGTGAGCAGCGTGGCCAGTACCCTGATGGTGAATGCGGCCACGCCGGTGAAGTCGGTCGCCGAACTGATTGCACTGGCCAAAGCGAAACCGGGGCAGCTGAACTATGGCGATGTGGGCAGCGGCTCGCTGGTATTCCTGAGCGCCGAGCTCTTCTCCTCCCTGGCGGGCATCAAGCTCACCCAGGTGTCGTACAAGGGCGTGCCGCAGTCGCTGGCAGCGCTGCTCGCCGGCGAGATTCACATGACCTGGGTGGTCACCGCGGGCACCGTGCTGCAGCAGGAAAAGGCCGGCAAGGTGCGCCTGCTGGGTGTGACTTCCAAGGAGCGGCGCGCCGCCATGCCGCATGTGCCCCCCATGGCGGACGCGGTGCCCGGATACGAGGCCATTGGCTGGAATGGCATCCTGGGCCCGGCCGGCATGGCGCCGGCCCTGGTCGAGCGGCTGAATCAGGACATCGTCAGAATCGTGCGCTCGCCGGAGTTTGGGCAGAATCTGGTGGCCGAAGGCGCCACGGCCGTGGGCAATACACCACCCGAATTCGATGCCATCATCCGCGCTGACATTCAGAAGTGGGCGGCACTGCTCAAGTCGCTGCCAGCCAAGTAGCAACACCCGCCAGCCCGCTCCGCCGCCCCACCCGCCGAGGAAGCCATCGTGAGTCACCTAGAACTGCCGGACTGTCGTCTTTTCTACCAGGTCGACGACTACACTGACCCCTGGTCGCGCGCCGAGCCGATACTGTTCGTGCACGGCTTCGCCGAATGCACCGAGGCCTGGCGCGCCTGGGTACCGAATGTCTCGCGCCGCTACCGCATGATCCGCTTCGATCAGCGCGGCTTTGGACAGTCCGGACCAGTCCCCGCAGATTTCTCCTATTCAAGCGAAGGCCTCGTCGATGACCTGGTGCGCATCATCAATCACGTCGCCGGCGAGCCGGTGCACCTGGTGGCCGGCAAGAGCGGGGGCTTCAGCAGCATGGTGCTGGCCGCGACCCGCCCTGACCTCCTGAAGACGCTTACCCTGTGCTGTTCGCCCCACGAGCCACCCAAGGTAGATGCCTGGCCCGAACTCATGGCGAGCAAGGGCATGCGCCATTGGGCCCGGCAAACCATGCGCTCGCGGCTGGGCAGCAAAATCCCCGAACGCGGCATCGACTGGTGGGTGGACATGATGGGGGCCACCGCAGTGTCCACCGCCCAGGCCTACATGCGCTGGGTGCCCACCGTGAACGTGGCGGACCATATCCCGCAAATATCCTGCCCCACTTTGGTGATCGGCACCGATACGCCCTGGCGTGGCAGATCTGAATACGAGCAATGGCAGCCCAGAATACGCAACTCCGAACTGAAGATCCTCCCCATCGACGGCTACCATGCCTCGGGCACCAATCCGGACGAAACCGCCGCATTAACGCTGGATTTCATCGCTCGGCAAGGCGCCCCGCGTTGAGATGCAGGTCACCCCTCTTCGTGAGCCCTGTGACTAGGGTCTGTTGACATTCACCGCGCGAGATGCGTTGCGCCTTGAAGCGGATGGATGCAAGGCGCGAGGCTGCGGCCATAGTGGTTCTATGGCCGTAGTCGAGCAA
>CANJJT010000012.1:0-64961 GCA_947474715.1 Betaproteobacteria bacterium | reverse complement strand
GCCACGCGTGCCGCAATCGATGCGTCACGCATCGCCGAGCAATCCAGTGCCGAAAGCCTGAAAGCCGCGACGGCGCGCCAGCAGGCCGGCACCACCACACCGGCAGACCGGCTGCAGGCGCAGACCGCCTATTCGCAGGCGGTGCTCAATCGCATCCAGGCCGAGGGCAATGCCCGCAACGCCCAGGGCGCGCTGGCCAACATCATGGGGCTGGATGCCAACCAGGTCGTGGATCTGGCCCTGCCCAACCTGTTGATACCCGATGAGCAGTTCGACCGCAATCTGGAAGCGCTGATCGCCGAGGCGCGCAAGCGCCGCCCCGACCTGGCCGCTGCCGAGGCGCAAGTGCGCGCGGCCCAGGCCAATGTGGATGCCGCCCGCTCATCGGGCAGGCCGGTGGTTTCCCTGACCGGCAATCTCAACGCTGCCGACACCAGCCTGGCACGCCCGACCAATACCCAGGCGGTGGGAGTGACGCTGTCGATCCCGCTATTCTCGGGGCATATCCCGGCCTACCGCACCGAGGCGGCACGCGCTCAGGCGGAGAACCAGGAAGCGCAGCGCGACACCCTCAGCCAGCAGGTGGCCCTGGATGTCTGGCAGGCGCACGCCAACCTCACCACCAATGCCCAGGCCGTGCGCAGCAGCGCAGACCTGCTCGCCAGCGCCACCGAGTCCGAACGCATGGCCTCCGGGCGTTACCGCGCCGGCGTGGGCAACATCATCGATGTGCTGACCGCCCAGAGTGCGCTGGCCAACGCGCGCCAGCAGAACATCCAGGCCATCTACAACTGGCATAGCGCCAGGGCCAGCCTTGCCCGCGCCATGGGGCAACTGGACGCCAGTGCGCTGGACCGTTATCGCGCCGGCCCCTGAAAGCCACCCCATGAACATCAAGAGCGTGCTCTTCAACAAGTTCACATTGCTGCTGGTCACCCTGGCGCTTGCCGGCGCCGGCGGCTGGTTCGGATGGCAGAAGTACCACCAGGCCTCCGAGGTGAAGTACCGGACGGCGGAAGCCAAAAATGGCGACCTCACCCAGAGCGTGTCGGCCAACGGTACCCTCAAGCCGGTGGTGCTGGTCAATGTGGGCACGCAGGTCTCGGGCACGGTCAACAAGCTGCATGTCGACTTCAATGACCAGGTGAAGGCCGGCCAGGTGTTGCTGGAGCTCGACCCGGCGGTGCTGAATGCCCAGGTCGAGCAGACCACGGCCAGCCTGGCGAGCGCGCGCGCTTCGCTGGATCTGGCCCTGGCCAACGAGAACCGCGCGAAAACCCTGTTCCAGCAGGAATACATTTCGCGCCAGGAATTCGACCAGGCCACCCAGCAGGCGCGCTCTGCGCGGGCCCAGGTGGAGCAGGTCAATGCGCAACTGGGCCGTGACAAGACCAACTTCGCCTACACCATCATCCGTTCGCCGGTGTCGGGGGTGGTGGTCTCACGCAGTGTCGATATCGGCCAGACCGTGGCGGCCAGCTTCCAGACCCCCACCCTGTTCCAGATCGCGCAGGACCTGCGCAAGATGCAGATCGACACGGCCTTTGCCGAAGCCGACATCGGCAGCATCAAGGTCGGCCAGCCGGTGCAGTTCACCGTTGACGCCTTTCCCAACCGCAATTTCACCGCCTCGGTGCGGCAGGTGCGGCTGAATGCCACCACGACGCAGAACGTCGTCACCTACAACGTGGTGGTGGCCGTGGACAATCCGGAAGCGCTACTTTTACCCAGCATGACCGCCTATGTCGGGGTGATCACCGCCCAGCGCAGCGATGTGCTGCTCATCCCCAATGCCGCCCTGCGCTTCCGGCCGCCGGACGCACCGGGCACGCCACCGCCTGCGCGCCGCGAACGCGCGGCCAAGGGTGAGGCCACCGAAGGCGGCGGCGCACCCGGAGGCAGCGCAGCTTCGGGCAGCAGCGCCGAAGCCGGCGAGCCCGGCACGGAAAAAGCGGCGAAGCGCCGGCGCCCTCCTGTAGAAGGTGGCGGCACGGCCAGTGACGGCGAACGACGCCTTGCCGGCAAGGGCCCAAGCTCAACTGTTGCGGCTGGTGCCACTGCAGCCAAAGGAGAACGTCAGCGGCCGGGCCAGGCGGTCAGTAGCGAAGGCCCGCGCATGGAGTCCCGCGGCGTGGTCTATGTGCTGGAGAACAAGCAATTGCGGCGCGTGCCGGTGCGCGTGGGGATCTCCGATGGCCGCTTCTCCGAAGTGGTGGGTGGCGACATCAAGCCCGGGGCGAAGATCGTCACTGGTGTCGAGGACAATTCCGCGCCTTCGGGGCCGGCCCAGGGCACCTTCCGCATGAGACTGTTCTGACCATGTCCGGTGAGCCCGCCCTCATCCGGGTCGAACACCTGTACAAGGAGTACTACACGGACGCCGGCACGGTGCCCGTGCTGAAGGACGTGAACCTGGAGATCCGCCGCGGCGAATTTGTCGCCGTGATGGGGCCTTCCGGCTCGGGCAAGTCCACCTTCATGAACATCCTGGGTTGCCTGGACCTGCCCACGGCGGGGCGCTATGTGCTGGAGGACAGCGACACCGGCAGCCTGGGCAAGGACCAGTTGGCCCGCCTGCGCAACCAGGTCATCGGCTTCGTGTTCCAGGGCTTCAACCTGCTGCCGCGCGCCAACCTGCTCGACAATGTGGCCCTGCCCCTGGTGTATGCCGGCATGGACCGGGAAGAACGCCGCCGCCGCAGCGCCGACATGCTGGACAAGGTCGGACTGGGCAAGCACGCCCACCATGCGCCCAACCAGATCTCCGGCGGCCAGCAGCAACGCGTCGCCATTGCACGCGCCCTGATCAACCGGCCCAGCCTGATCCTGGCCGACGAGCCCACCGGCAACCTCGACACGCACACCAGCGAGGAGATCATGGAGCTGCTCACCGAGCTGAACACGCGCGATGGCATCACCATCGTGCTGGTCACGCACGAGACCGACATTGCCGCCCATGCCCGGCGCCTGGTGCAGTTTGTCGATGGCCAGGTCACCCAGGATGCCGCCCTGCCGCGGCGCACCGGCAAGGCCCACGCATGATCACCGCCATGGTGCGCGAGGCCTGGAGTGCCATGGGTGCGAACCGCATGCGCGCCTTCCTCACCATGCTGGGCATGATGATAGGCGTGGCCGCCGTGATCATGATGCTGGCGGTCGGGCGGGGCACGCAGTACGCCGTGGAACAGTCGATCGCCGCCATGGGCAGCAATCTTTTCATCGTGCTGGCCGGCTCCACCACGGATACCGGCCTGCGCCTGGGTTCGGGCAATGCGCCCACCCTCACCATCGCCGACGCCGATGCCATCGGCGAGTTGCCCGAGGTGGCCGGCGTCGCCCCGGTGTCGCCGGGTTCCGCACAGATCGTCTACGGCTCGAGCAACTGGGGCACCCAGGTGATCGGCACCAGTGCCGCCTACCTGGAAGTGGGCAACTGGCGGCTGGACGACGGCGAGATGTTTTCCGATGCCGATGTGCGCTCGGCCACGCGCGTGGCCGTGCTGGGGCAGACCGTGGCCAAGAACCTGTTCGGCGACGAAAGCCCGGTCGGCAAGACCATCCGCATCCGCCAGAGCCCCTTTCTGGTGGTGGGCACGCTGGCCCCCAAGGGACAGAGCCTGGACGGACGCGACCAGGATGACACGGTGTTCGTGCCCATCCTGACCGCCCAGCGCAAGCTGTTCGGCAACAACTTCCGCGGCGCGGTGCGATACGTCATGGTGCGGGCAGTCTCGGCCGAGGCCATGCCGGCCGCCGAGGCGGAAATGCGCACGTTGCTGCGGCAGCTGCACAAGCTGCCCGACCGCCGGCCGGATGACTTCACCATCCGCAACCTGACTGCCGCGGCCAATGCCGCGGCGCAAACCACCAAGGTGATGTCCATCATGCTGGGCGCCATCGCCTCGGTGTCGCTGCTGGTGGGCGGCATCGGCATCATGAACATCATGCTGGTGTCGGTGACCGAGCGCACCCGGGAGATCGGCATCCGCATCGCCATCGGCGCCCGCGAGCGGGATATCCGGCTGCAATTCCTGCTGGAGGCGATTTTCCTGTCGCTGATCGGCAGTTTCGTCGGCGTGCTGCTGGGCGTGGGGGCGGCTGCCATCGCCAATGCGGTGGCCAGCCTGACCATCGTGGTCACCCTGGGCTCCATCCTGCTCGCCTTCTGCGTAGCGGCTGCGGTGGGCATCTTCTTCGGCTACTACCCGGCCAACAAGGCTGCCAGCCTCAAACCCATCGACGCCCTGCGCTACCAGTAGTCGGGGCCAGCCCCCCCTGCTTCCCGGGGCACTGAAGTTCACTTTCCGCCCGGAATGTGACTTTTTCACTGTCTCCCCCGCCCGACCGCCGCTCGTCTCCGCCAGCCTGCCGCCTGTCGGAAAGCCGTTTCTTTACCCAGATGAATGCGTAAAACTGCGTACTCATACTGGAGGGATGATGAAAAACAACCAAGGTTTTACCCTGATCGAACTGATGGTCGTGGTCATCGTGGTGGCCATTCTGGCGGCCACCCGCGGGAATCTTCGATGCCCCCGCGATTGAGGCCCTGCTGCAATGGCGCTTCGTGCCGGGACTCCTGCACGGCAAGCCGGTCCCCACGCAGATTGCGATGGAAGTGCGCTTCAGCGCCTCCGATGACATCCCGCCGGCATTTTCGGTGCTGGGCCGGGATCGCTGAAACCGGCCTGCCTGCTCAGACTGCCACGCTTAGCCCCTTGGGCAGCGGAAACACGACGTTCTCCTCGATGCCGGCGAGCTGGGTGACACGCTTGGCGCCCAGGACCTGCAGCCTGGCAATGACCCCATGCACCAGCACTTCGGGGGCGGAGGCGCCGGCGGTCACGCCGATGCGATGCTTGCCCTGGATCCACTCGAGCTTCAACTCATCGGCGTTGTCGACCATGTAGGCCTCCACGCCGCGGCTGTGGGCCACTTCGCGCAGGCGGTTGGAGTTCGAGCTGTTGGGCGAGCCGACGACGATGACCAGGTCACACTTGGGCGCCATGAACTTCACGGCATCCTGGCGGTTCTGCGTGGCATAGCAGATGTCGTCCTTCTTCGGCCCGATGATGAAGGGGAAGCGGGTCTTGAGGGCAGCCACCACCACGGCCGAATCGTCCACCGACAGGGTGGTCTGCGTGACGTAGGCGAGCTGCTCCGGATTGCGCACCTGCAGCCGCGCCACATCATCGGCCGTCTCGACCAGGTACATGCCATCGGTCGCCTGGCCCATGGTGCCTTCCACTTCGGGATGGCCACGATGGCCGATCATGACGATCTCGCGGCCGCTCTCGCGCATCTTGGCCACTTCCACGTGCACCTTGGTCACCAGCGGGCAGGTGGCATCGAACACCCGCAGTTCGCGTGCCTCGGCATCGGTGCGCACGCTGCGCGAGACGCCATGGGCGCTGAATATCAGGGTGCTGCCCGAAGGCACTTCATCGAGCTGCTCGATGAAGATCGCGCCCTTGTTGCGCAGGTCATCGACCACGTACTTGTTGTGCACCACCTCATGACGCACGTAGATGGGGGCGCCGTGCAGCGCCAGCGCCCTCTCGACGATGGCAATGGCACGCTCCACCCCGGCGCAGAATCCGCGCGGATTGGCCAGCAGCACTTCCTCAGGCTTGTCGTTGTTGGCATCCATGGTGTTCATTTATTATCACTTTCACGAGGGTCCCCTCGTCGGCTTTGAATGAATCCATCTATTATGATCATTCCTGCACCCACGGTGATGGCCGAATCGGCGACGTTGAACGCCGGCCAGTACCAGCCACCCGCGTGGAACAGCAGGAAATCCACCACATGGCCGTGCATCAAACGGTCCCACAGGTTACCCAGCGCGCCGCCCATGATCAGGCTTAGTCCGGCACAGAACAGACTTTGTTCCGGATGCTTGCGCAGCAGCCAGGTGATCACCCCGGTCGCCACCAGGGCAATGCCGACAAACACCAGCCGCTGCCAGCCCCCGGCATCGGCCAGGAAGCTGAAGGCGGCACCGGTGTTGAACCACAGCACGAGCTTGAAAAAGCCCGTCACCGTAATGGTTTCCCCCGGCTGCAGGGCCGCGAGCAGCCATTGCTTGCTCAACTGGTCGAGCACGATGATCACGGCAGCGGGCACCAGCCAGCGCAACCAGTTGCCGCCTGGCGCCACCACCACCGGCACCCCAGGGGGCAGGCCCCGTGTTGAAACCGGCTCAGGCATGCAGCCTGGCCTCGCCGGTGCCGAACAGATTGCTGGTGCAGCGCCCGCACAGGCCCGGGTGCTGCGGGTCGGCGTCGACATCACCACGGTAATGCCAGCAGCGCGGGCACTTGGCGTGGCTGCTGGGATGGACCTCCACGGATTCGTCGGCACTGCTGCTCACGGCTTCAACACGCGCGCTGGAGGTGATGAGCACGAAGCGCAGGTCATCGCCCAGGCCCTGTAGCAGCGACAGCTTGTCGCCGCTGGCACGCACCACCACTTCGGCCTGCAGGGAAGAGCCGATCTTGCCGGCGGCCCGCGATTCCTCCAGTTGCTTGGTCACCTCGGAGCGGACCGCGCGCAGCCGCTGCCACTTGTCCAGCAGGGCCTCCGCTTCGGCCACGGCGGGCAGTGCATGGTAGGTGTGGGTGAAGATGGTGTCATCCGCCGGGGCCAGTGCCTTCCAGGCCTCTTCGGCGGTGAAGGACAGCACCGGCGCCATCAGGCGCACCAGGCTCTGGCCGATGTGCCACAGGGCGCTCTGCGCGGAACGCCTTGCTTTCGAATCAGTGCCGCTGGTGTAAAGGCGGTCCTTGAGGATGTCGAGATAGAAGCCGCCAAGATCCTCGGAACAAAAGGTCTGCAGGCGCGCCATCGCCGGATGGAACTCGTAGCGTTCGTACTCGGCAAGGATGTCGGCCTGCAGTTGTGCCGTGCGTGCCACGGCGTACCGGTCGATCTCCAGCCACTGCTCCGGCGGCAGGGCGTGCTTCGACGGATCGAAGTCCGCGGTGTTGGCCAGCAGGAAGCGCAGGGTGTTGCGGATGCGCCGGTAGGCCTCGACCACGCGCTTGAGAATCTCGTCGGAGATGGACAGCTCGCCCGAGTAATCCGTGCTCGCCACCCACAATCTGAGGATTTCCGCGCCCAGCGAGTCGGACACCTTCTGCGGGGCAATGACATTGCCCATGGACTTGGACATCTTGCGGCCCTGGCCGTCCACGACGAAGCCGTGCGTGAGCAGCGCCTTGTAGGGCGGCATGCCGTTGAGCATGCTGGACACCAGCAGCGACGAGTGGAACCAGCCGCGGTGCTGGTCCGATCCTTCCAGATAGAGATCGGCAGGAAATCCGAGCTTGGCGCCGTGCGAGCCCGCACCCGCCTTGTCGCCGCCGGGCCCGCCCAGCACCGTCTGGTGGGTGGCGCCAGAGTCGAACCAGACATCCAGCGTGTCCTTCACCTTCTCGTAATGCTCCGCATCGGCGCCGAGGAATTCCTTCACGTCGACGCGTTGCCAGGCTTCGATGCCGCCGGCTTCAACGCGCTTGGCCACCTGTTCCAGCAGCTCCGGCGTGCGTGGATGCAATGCGCCGGTTTCACGGTGGATGAAGAAGGGCATGGGCACGCCCCATTGCCGCTGGCGCGACAAGGTCCAGTCCGGCCGGTTGGCGATCATGCCGTGCAGGCGCGCCTTGCCCCAGCCGGGGTAGAACATGGTCTGCTCGATGCCGCGCAGTGCCGCAGCGCGCAGCGACCCTGCAGGCTGCGCACCGGCGTAACCCGGCACATCGTCCATGCCGGCAAACCACTGGGTGGTGGCGCGATAGATGATGGGTGTCTTGTGCCGCCAGCAATGCATGTAGCTGTGCAGATAGGTCTCGGAACGGAACAGGCAGCCGGTCTCATCGATCTTCTTGACGATCTCCGGGTTGGCCTTCCAGATCATCAGGCCGCCGAAGAACGGCAAGGTGGAGGCGTACTTGCCGTCGCCCATGACGGGCGTGAGGATGTGTTCGTCCTTCACGCCGTTGTGGCGGCAGGACTGGAAATCCTCCACGCCATAGGCCGGGGCGCTGTGGACGATGCCGGTGCCGGTATCCAGCGTCACATAGTCGCCGAGGTACACCGGCGACAGGCGGTCATGGAAGGGATGACGGAAGGCGATGTGGTCGAGCGCCACGCCCTTGCAGGTGGCGAGGGTGTTGCCCTTCAGACCATAGCTCTCCAGACAGGCCGCCTGGCGTTCGGCCGCGAGGATGAGCAGGCCGCGTTCGGTTTCCACCAGGTTGTAGTCGTATTCGGGATGGACGTTGAGCGCCTGGTTGGCCGGTATGGTCCAGGGGGTGGTGGTCCAGATGAGGATCCAGCCGTTGCCCTGGGGCAGGCTGGGCAGGCCGAAGGCCGCAGCCAGCCTGTCCGGCTCGGCAAAGGGAAAGCCGACATCGATGGCGATGTCCTTCTTGTCGGCGTACTCCACTTCGGCTTCGGCCAGCGCAGAGCCGCAGTCGAAACACCAGTTGACCGGCTTCAGGCCGCGATACACATAGCCCTTCTGCAGCAGTTTTCCCAGGGTGCGGATCTCGTCGGCCTCATTGCCATGGGCCATGGTGAGGTAGGGATTGTCCCAGTCGCCCAGCACGCCGAGGCGCTTGAAGTCCTTCATCTGGCGCGCCACCTGCTCGGTGGCATAGGCGCGCGCCAGCTGCTGGGTCTGCTCGACCGGAATGTTCTTGCCGTGGGTCTTTTCGATCTGCACTTCGATGGGCATGCCATGGCAGTCCCAGCCGGGCACGTAGGGCGCGTCGAAGCCGGCCAGCTGGCGTGACTTGACGATGATGTCTTTCAGGACCTTGTTGACGGCATGGCCGATATGGATGTCGCCATTGGCATAGGGCGGGCCGTCGTGCAGCACGAACTTCGGCCGACCGCTGGATGCCGCGCGGATCTTTTCGTAAATCTTTTTTTCTTCCCACTCCTTGACCCACAGCGGCTCGCGCCTGGCAAGGTCCCCGCGCATCGGGAATGCAGTGTCAGGTAGGTTCAGCGTGTCCTTGTAGTCCACGCCGCCCTTGCCACCGGATTTGTCTTTTTTGTCGTTCATGTCATTTCAGTGATTGCGTGAATCGGCAAGCAGGCGGCGGGCCTCGGCACAGTCCAGGGCGATCTGCCGCTTGAGGGCTTCCAGTCCCTCGTACTTTTCCTCGTCCCGGATCTTCTCCACAAACTCCACCCGCACGTGCCGGCCGTAAAGATCCTCGTTGAAATCGAATACATGCACTTCCAGCACCGCGCGCGCGCCGGCGGCCTTGACCGTGGGACGCACGCCCAGGCTCGCCACGGCATCCCGTGCCGCGGTGCCGGCACCGTGCAATCTCACCGCAAATATGCCGTTCAGCGGCGGCCGGTTGTGCCTGAGCTGGATGTTGGCCGTGGCAAACCCCAGGGTGCGCCCGAGTTTGTCGCCGTGGACCACACGGCCGCTGATGCTGTAATTGCGCCCGAGCAGACGGGCCGCATGTGCCAGCTTGCCGGCGGCGAGCGCCTCGCGCACCGCAGAACTGGACACCCGCACGCCATCCTGCATGACCGTGGACATGGTTTCCACCTCGAAACCGTGTGCCTTTCCGAGCGCCCTCAGTGTGGCGACATCACCGGCCCGTCTGGCGCCAAAGCGGAAATCATCGCCCACCATGACCCAGCGTGCGCGCAGGGTGCGCACCAGAACCTGCTCGACAAAGGCTTCCGGGGTCAGGCCGGCAAATGTGCGGGTGAATCGCTGGACATGGGTGCGATCAAGCCCGAGGGCCCCGAGCAACTCCAGCTTTTCCCGCAACGAGGTCAGCCGGGTGGGCGCATTCTCGGGCGTGAACACTTCACGTGGATGTGGCTCGAAAGTCAGTCCGCAGGTGGCGAGGTCGCCCTGTCTGGCAGCCACGCACACGCGCGCAATCATGGCGCCATGGCCGACGTGGACACCATCAAAATTGCCGATGGTCACTGCTGCACCGGCGCGGTCATCGCATAGGGGCGCAAGGCCGTGGGTGACGATCATGGGAAGGCTTCGATGCAAATCCGCCCCGGCAAGCCGGCCGGGACTATCATGGTTTTTGACAGGCGCAAAATGCGCAAAGTTTTTGAATTATAGCGGCTTTTTGCCAGTTGACCGGCCCGCGGACCGGGTTCAGTCGGCATTGCGGCCGAAATCACGGGGGCGAAATCCCAGCACCACCAGCACACCGAAGTAGACCGACATTCCCAGCATCACCAGGCCACCCAGGCCCAGCACACGCATGCGCCCCGAACTCTCCAGCCACCACTGGTCCGGGCCCGACACCAGCCACAGTGCCAGTACCATCAGGCCCACTGCGACGATCACCTTCACGCTGAAGGCCATCCAGCCCGGCTGGGGTTGATAGATGCCGTCCTTGCGCAGGCAGTACAACAGCACACCGGCATTGAGGCACGCCCCGAGGCTGATGGCCAGGGCCAGGCCGGCATGCTGCAAAGGCACGACGAACACGGCATTCATCAATTGCGTGAAGATCAAGGTCATGATGGCGATCTTCACTGGCGTGCGCACATCCTGACGCGCGTAGAAACCCGGGGCCAGCACCTTGATCAGGATGAGTGCCGTCAGCCCCACGCTGTAGGCATTCAGGGCCTGGCGGGTCATCCACACATCCTGCTCGGAAAACTGGCCATAGTGAAACAGCGTGGTGATCAACGGCACCCCCAGAACGGCCAGAGCGGCCGCTGCCGGCAGGGCCAGCATCAGCGCCAGTCGCAGGCCCCAGTCGATCAACTTCCCGTACTCATCGGCAGCCAGCGTTGAATGGTATTTCGACAGGCCGGGCAGGAGAATGGTCCCGAGCGCAACACCCAGCAGCCCGGTGGGGAATTCCATCAGCCGGTCGGCGTAGTACAGCCAGGAGACGCTGCCGGTTGCCAGAAACGAGGCAAATATGGTGTTGATGATGAGACTGACCTGGGCCACGGAGACGCCCAGCGCGGCGGGGCCCATCAACTTGAGTATGCGCAGCACGCCCGGATCTGTCAGGCCGAGCCGGGGCCGGGGCAGCATGCCTATGCGTGACAGCGCGGGAACCTGGAAGGCCAGTTGCAATACTCCCCCTGCGAACACCGACCAGGCCAGCACCAGCGAGGGCGGGTCGAAATACGGCGCCCCCCAGGCCGCCCCGGTGATCATGGCCACATTCAGCAAGGTCGGCGTGAATGCCGGGACGGCAAAACGGCTCCAGGAATTGAGGATGCCCCCTGCCAAGGACACCAGCGATATGAACAGTATGTAGGGGAAGGTGATGCGCAGCATGGCGACAGTGAGGTCGAACTTGTCGGCATCGGCTGAAAAGCCCGGAGCGCTGATGTAGATGATCACCGGAGCCAGCAGCATGCCCACCACCGATACCGCCAGCAGCACCAGCGACAGCAGGGTGGCAGTGCGATCGACCAGCAGCCGCGTGGCGGTTTCGCCCTCGCGATTCCGGTACTCGGCCAGTATCGGCACGAAAGCCTGGGAAAAGGCCCCTTCGGCAAACAGTCGCCTGAGCAGGTTGGGGAGGCGAAAGGCGATGAAGAAGGCGTCTGTGGCAACACCGGCACCGAAAACCCTGGCGATGATGGCGTCACGAACGAAACCGAGTATTCGGGAAACCAGTGTCAGGCTGCTGATGGTGCCCAGCGCCCTCAGCAGGCTTTTACGGGGCTTTTTTTCCTGGGAAGGATACTGACCGGACATGGGCCGCCATTATAGGGCCGCGGCGAAGGGGGAACACGAGTGCTTGCCTTACACGACGTTTCCAGTCTATACTTCCGCCCTTCATTTCCCGCCAGCATCCGGTCGAGAGGGTTCGAGTCACATGGCAAATACCGCAGGTTCACGCAAGCGCGCTCGTCAGTCCGAAAAGCGCCGTCAACACAACGCCAGCCAGCGTTCTGAGTATCGCACTGCCCTGAAAAGCGTCGTCAAGGCCATTGAAGCCGGTGACAAGGCCGCAGCTCAGGAGGTCTACCGCACGTCGATCAGCGTTGTTGATCGGATTGCCGACAAGAACATCATTCACAAGAATGAGGCTTCCCGGCACAAGAGCCGCCTGTCAGCCAAGATCAAGAGCATGGGCGCAGCAGCCTGATCCGGCTCACGATGACATGAAAAAGGCGGACTTCGGTCCGCCTTTTTTGTTGCCTGCTCGCCGCAGGAGCCCTTCCTGCCGGAAGGGCGAATCAGCGGTCGCCTGCCCTGCCCGCGCGCACCTGCAACTCGTTATCCTTGGCAAAGCTGAGCAAAAACTTGAAGGCCATGGGTTCCACGCTCTCGAGTTTGCGATTCACGACGACACATTTCACCCCTCCCGACGTCATCGGCTGGACATAGGGCGAATATTCCATTCGCTTCTCGGCGCCGAACACGGATAGCACGCCACAGAGACGCTCGGCCCAGTCGCTGGGCCGGAATTGCTTGCCTTCCAGAGTCAGGCCGGTGATGACGAATTCTTCTGCTTCAGCAGACACGCTGATTGGCCTCTGATTGGTTCTGGCATGTTCGGGGATTGGAACAGCGGGGACACAAGACCCCACAGGAAGAATGTAATTCTATCAGGCGCATGAAGGAGTTACAGTATCCGGCAAGGTGGAACCGATAATGCCCTTTACATAAATTATGACAACAAAGCCACATAGATCAATCATTTAAATTGCCCCCCTCGAACTGCTGTGTTATATCTCTCTTAAGTCATTGAAATAACTGGTCAGACATGTTGCAGTCATCCTTGATCAAGTATGGATTCCGCATTCGCACCCGCCGTGGTCTGCTGGTCGAAAATCTGACCATCCAGGGCCGCGATGAGGCCGACGCCGAGCGAAAGTTGCGGCAGATGTACCTGCATGCGAGGTGCTTGAGTGCCGCGTCCTGGCGAATCTGCGTCGCTCGGAACAATTGAGCTTCGAAGAGGTGGTTTCGCTCATCAGCAAGTGATTTCCCAGAAGCCGCTGCCCAGCAGTTCGTCCAGCAAGGCTTCATAGTCCCGTGCGCCCCGACTCCCGGGGGCGTGGCTGAATACATCCCGGTTGCACGAAGGACTTTCGGCCACTGAAACACTCTCGGCGATACGCGAGATGCACAAATCCTCGCCAAACCGTTCCTTCGCCTGCGCTGCAATGTCATGCGACATCCGCCGCCTGCCATCAAAGCGGGTGAGCACATAGCGACGCTGCACGCGCTGTTTGAGCACATGCTCAAGGACGCGCAGGGTGTTGTCCAGTTGCTGTGCCCCGCGCAATGCCAGGAAATCCGTCGAGATGGGTACCAGCACCCGTTCAGATGCCAGCACCCCCGAAAGTGACAGCACGCCCAGCATGGGGCAACAGTCGATGATCAGCGGGCGCGCAGCGCGATGCTGTGCGAGCACTGGCGGCCAGGCTACATCCAGCCCGTTCTTGAGCCGGTTGAGTATCCCCGGTCCCTTGCCGAAAAGGGTATCCACCTTGTTCAATTCGGCATGGGCAGGCAGCAGTTCCGCCGGAGCTCCGGCGAGCTCGATGGCACGCACCAGCGCGGCCAGTGGACGCGATTCATTGAAATAGGCAAACAGGCTGTCACTGCCGGACTCGATCGGCGACAGTATGGCGGTCAAGTGTGCCTGCGCATCCAGATCTATGAGCAATGGCAAAAGGCCTCGGCGGGACAGCGCCGCACCAAGATTCAACACCGTGGTGGTTTTACCGACGCCACCCTTTTGGTTGAACACCGTCAACCTGCTGTGCATGGGACCCCGGAAATCCCGCAAGAAATCGCGCCAAATCGTGCTAAGATATTGCCATTGTTCACTATTTTCTCACACTGATTATGGCATAAGGTGACCCGGGTCATAGCTGGTCGCTTTTTTTATTCGTCGCCTCATCGACGCCCGTTGCCTGGTCACCATTTGCAATGCAAACTTCGTTCCTGCGCCCTTGCAACGAGCCGGCAAGCTGAATCATCGCTGCAATCTCATACTCCATCTTCACAGCTGAATGCCTGACGCTATGACATCAACCCTGATGAACACCTACAGCCGACTGCCGGTCACCTTCGCCCGAGGCGAAGGGGTCTGGCTCTGGGACACCGAGGGCAAGCGCTACCTGGACGCCTTGTCGGGCATCGCGGTCAACACACTCGGACATGGCCATGCCCGGCTGGTCAGCGCCATTGCAGAGCAGGTCGGCCGGCTGATGCACGTTTCCAATCTCTATGGCATTGCGGAATCACAACGCCTGGCAGACCGGCTTGCCGCCATCAGCGGCATGGACAACGCCTTCTTCTGCAATTCCGGGTGTGAAGCGAATGAGGCGGCCATCAAGCTGGCAAGGCTATATGGCCACCAGCGCAACGTGGCGAATCCGTCCATCATCGTCATGGAAAATGCCTTCCATGGACGCACCCTGGCGACCCTCTCGGCAACCGGAAGCCGCAAGGTGCAGGCCGGATTCGAGCCGCTGGTCAGCGGCTTTGTGCGCGTGCCATTCAACGACATCAACAGTATTCAACACATTGCAGAACACAACCCGGGCGTTGTAGCCGTCCTTGTCGAGCCGATACAAGGGGAAGGCGGCATCAATGTCAGCAGCATGGAGTACCTTCGTGCGCTGAGAGAGATATGCGACCGGCAGGATTGGCTGCTGATGCTCGATGAAGTCCAGTGCGGAATCGGTCGGACCGGCAAATGGTTTGCCTATCAGCTGGCCGGCATCATGCCCGACGTCGTCACGCTGGCCAAGGGGTTGGGAGGCGGCGTACCCATCGGCGCCTGCCTGGCGCGTGGCACTGCAGCGACGGTCTTCCATCCTGGCAATCATGGATCCACCTTCGGCGGCAACCCACTGGCCACTGCCGCGGCTTTTGCAACACTCGAAATCCTCCAGCATGACGGTCTGCTCGACAATGCCGTCGCCATGGGCAGTCTCATCCAGGACGGGTTGCGCGATGGGCTGCAGGGAGTCCCGGGATTCGTCGAGACACGCGGCCGCGGGCTCATGCTGGGCGTGCAACTGGATCGTCCTTGCGCCCAACTCGTGACTGATGCCCTCGCCGCCGGATTGCTCATCAACGTCACGGCCGACAATGTGGTGCGCCTGCTCCCGGCTCTGGTGATCAACCCTTCCGAGGCCGGCCAGCTGGTCGAACGCCTCGTGCGCCTGATCAAGGCGTTCCTCGAGCGCACGTCGGTCGCCGCCGCAACAGCCAGGGCGCATTGAAATTCAGGTCGGACGATGAAACCTCCACGCCACTACCTGCAGTTCAAGGACTTCTCCCGGGAGGAGTGCGAATACCTGTTCGAGCGCACGCGCTGGATCAAGGAAAGGTTCAAGCGCTATGAACGCTACTGGCCCCTGGAAGACCGTACGCTCGTAATGATCTTCGAGAAGCAGTCGACGCGCACACGACTCTCCTTCGAGGCCGGCATGCACCAGCTTGGCGGCTCCGCCATCTACCTGAATACCCGTGACTCCCAGCTGGGTCGCGGCGAACCGGTGGAGGATGCCGCCCAGGTCATCTCCCGCATGTGCGATGTCGTCATGATCCGGACTTTCGAGCAGGAGATCATCGAGCGCTTTGCACGTTGCTCCCGGGTACCGGTGATCAATGGACTGACGAACGAATACCATCCCTGCCAGATCCTGGCCGACATCCACACCTTCATCGAGCATCGGGGTGACATCCGCGGCAAGACGGTCTGCTGGATAGGGGACTCGAACAATGTCTGCAATACCTGGCTGCAGGCCGCCGAAGTCCTCGATTTCAAGGTTCGCGTATCAACACCACCGGGCTACGAGGTGGAGCCGGAGCGTGCCGGCCTGCACGGCACGGCGCACTACGAACAATTCACCGACCCGATGGAAGCAGCACGCGGCGCCGACCTGGTGACCACCGATGTCTGGACCAGCATGGGCTTCGAGGCGGAGAACGAGGAACGCAAGCGCGATTTCGAGGACTGGCAGGTCGACTCGGACATGATGCGCCTGGCAAGGAAAGATGCCCTGTTCATGCACTGCCTGCCCGCCCATCGCGGCGAGGAAGTTGCCGCCGACGTCATCGACGGCCCGCAGAGCGTGGTGTGGGATGAAGCCGAGAACCGCCTTCATGCCCAGAAGGCAATGCTCGAATTCCTTGTGCATGGCCGCATCACGCAAAACTGAGAAGGCCATCAGGCCACATTCGATGAGGAGGGACTCCCACATGAAACTTGCCAACATGCTCGCATCGGCGATGGCAGCTGCAACCCTGGCTGCGCTTTGCGGAAACGCTGCAGCACAGGCCTATCCGAGCAAGCCGATACGCTTCCTCATGACGGCCCCGGCAGCCAGCTCGATTGACGTGATCGGGCGCATCATTGCCGACAAGATCAAGGACCCCCTCGGCCAGGCCGTGATCGTGGAGAACCGCGTTGGTGCCGGCGGAACCATCGCCACGGATGCTGCGGCCAAGGCCGCGCCGGATGGCTACACCATGGTCCTGTCCTTCAACGGACCGCTGTCATTCGGTCCGCACATGTATCGCGCCCTGCCCTACGACCCGTTCAAGGACCTGGCGCCGGTTATCACCACTACCAACCAGCCCAACCTTCTGGCCGTGAGCGCAAGCCTTCCAGTGAAGAGTTTCCCGGAACTACTCGTTTACGTGCGCAAGAACCAGGGCCGTTTGAACTTTGCCTCCGTCGGCGCAGGAAGCTCCTCGCACCTGACCATGGAACTGCTCAAGGCCACAGCCCGCCTGTACATCGTGCACATACCCTTCAATGGCTCCCCGCCGGCGGCCGCTTCGCTTGCCGCCGGAGACACGCAGATGATGTTCAGCGTGCCTACCGCACTGACGCCCCTGATCCAGGGGGGCAAGGCGAAGGGCATCGCCGTCACGAGTCTTCAGCGTTACTCACTGATGCCCGACATGCCCACCATTGCCGAGAGTGGCCTGCCCGGATTCGAGGCACTCGCCTGGAACGGCGTGCTGGTTCCGGCCGGCACCTCACGCCCCATCATTGATCGCCTCAATCGCGAGATGAATATCGCCCTCAAGGCCCCGGACGCGCGGCAGAAACTGGTTGATGCCGGACTGGATCCCGTGGGCGGCACACCCGAAGAGTTTGCCCGGCTGATCCGCTCGGAAAGTGACAAATGGGCTCCCATCATCAAGCGCACCGGCGCAACCGTGGATTGAATTTACGAATGTCGAAATCGAAATCTGGAAACAGGGAAATGACCAAGCAATCAGAAGTGAAGAAAGTTGTACTCGCCTACTCCGGCGGTCTGGACACCTCCGTCATCCTGAAGTGGCTGCAGGATCAATACGGATGTGAAGTGGTGACCTTCACGGCCGACATCGGCCAGGGCGAGGAACTCGAACCCGCGCGCAAGAAAGCCCAGATGTTCGGGGTCAAGAGCATCTTCATCGAAGACCTGCGCGAGGAATTCGTGCGCGATTTCGTCTTCCCCATGTTCCGGGCGAATGCCGTCTACGAGGGAGAGTACCTGCTGGGAACCTCCATCGCGCGGCCGCTCATTGCCAAACACCTGGTCGAAATTGCCCGTAAAACCGGCGCAGATGCGATTTCGCACGGCGCCACCGGCAAGGGCAATGACCAGGTTCGCTTCGAACTTGGCGCCTATGCGCTGATGCCCAATGTGCGCGTCATCGCCCCCTGGCGCGAGTGGGACCTGCTCTCCCGCGAGAAGCTGCTTGCCTATGCGGACAAGCACCGCATCCCGGTTGATTACAAGAAGCGCAAGGGCGGCGCGCCCTATTCGATGGATGCCAACCTGCTGCATATCTCCTACGAAGGCGGCATTCTCGAAGACCCCGATCTCGAGCCGGAAGCCTCGATGTGGCGCATCACGGTCTCTCCGGAGAAAGCGCCGGCCCGCCCTGAGTATGTGGAGCTGGCCTACGAGCACGGCGACATCGTCGCCATCAACGGCAAGCGCCTGTCACCGGCCAAGGTGCTCACCGAACTCAACCGCCTCGGCGGCAAGCACGGCATTGGCCGGCTGGACCTGGTCGAGAACCGCTATGTCGGCATGAAGTCGCGCGGCTGCTATGAAACACCCGGCGGCACCATCATGCTGCGCGCCCACCGGGCCATGGAATCCATCACGCTCGACCGCGAAGTGCTGGCACTCAAGGACGACCTGATGCCGCGCTACGCCAGAATGATCTACAACGGCTACTGGTTCAGCCCCGAGCGCGTGCTGCTGCAGAAGCTCATTGACGACTCGCAGCGGCCGGTCAACGGCAATGTCCGCGTCAAGTTGTACAAGGGCACCGTCCTGGTGACCGGACGCTCGTCGAAATCAGACTCGCTGTTCGATCAAAAAATCGCCACCTTCGACGACGATGGCGGCGCCTACAACCAGGCCGATGCGGCGGGATTCATCAAGCTCAATGCGCTGCGCATGCGCATTGCGGCCAACCTGAAGAAGAAGAGGAGATAGAGGGTGAGCGCGACACAATTCGACCACGTCAGCGTGGTCAAGAAAGCGAATGTGTATTTCGAGGGCAAGTGCGTCAGCCATACCGTCTTGTTCGCCGACGGAACCAAGAAGACCATAGGGGTGATCTTTCCCTCCACCCTCACCTTCAATACGGCCGCCCCGGAAATCATGGAGCTCAATGGCGGCGTGTGCCGCATCAGGCTCAAGGGTGCATCCGAGTGGAAGACCTACCACGGTGGCGAACGTTTCGACGTCCCCGGCAACTCCAGCTTCGACATTGAAACCGTCGAAATGCTGGACTACGTCTGCCACTTCGGCTGAATCTGTTCTCGCAAGCCGAGCAGTCTCACGCGGTGCGGTGAGGCCTGCTCAACACGCCGAACCGGCCGCCTCACGGCCGGCAATCCTGCCGAAAATCGCGGATTTCCCCAGAGCCGTGCCGCTCATGTAGCCCGCGCCATGGAAGCCCCCAGTCAGTTCCCCCGCCGCATACAGGCGCGGAATGACCTGACCATACACATCCAGCACCTGCATCGCGGTATTGACCCGCAGGCCGCAATAGGTCGCGAGGACGGCTGTCGTGCAGGCAAATCCGTAGAAGGGCGGCTTGTCGAGCCGCACCATGGCACCGAAATCCTTGCTCAGCGCAGAGCGCCCGAACTCGGCCTCCTTCCCCTTGGCCACGCCGTCGTTATATCGGTCGACAGTTCGCTGGAGCTCATCGCCATCGAGACCCAACAGCCCGGCAAGCTCGGGAATGGTCTCCGCCTTCCTGACCACACCCTTTTCGTATGCACCCAGCAGGTCGTGCGAAGTCGGCACAGGCTCTGACTCGTCCATGATCTTCTGGTCGAAGATCTGGAATCCCACTGCTTTCGGCTGGTCGAGGCAGATCTCCCCCAGCGACTTGTAGGAAATCGATTCGTTGGCAAACCGCTTTCCGGCCAGGTTGACCGCGATCGCACCCTTATAGATGGCAAGCCGCAGCAAAGGCTCGTCACGAGGGTCAGCCGTGATCTCCGGATAGCGGTTGAGCACCATGCCAAAGGTGCCGTTCACAAACGGCATGTCAATGAGGTCCGCCCCCATCGACCAGCCCATCAGCACGCCGTCCCCGACGTTGCCGCCGCCACCGGCAGGCAGGGCCTTGGACATGCGCGGTGCAAACTGGCTGATCAGGCGTGAATTGCGGGAAAACCCGCCGCAGGCAAGCACCACGGCACGCGCGTGAATAGCCTTTCCAGCGGCAATGACGCCGTTGCAAAGGCCCTGTTCATCACGCAGCAGCTTCTCGGCGGGAGTTCCATCCAGGTAGGTGATGCGCTTTTCGCGGCGTATGCAATCCTGCAGGGCGCTCACCAGTTGCCTGGGATCGGTGGGGTGGGTGCGCGGGACCGACATGTTCGAGCTGAGCGCAATCTTGTGGAATACCACACCGTGCTGCTTCAGCCAGGCATAGGCATCCGCCTGCCCCTGCACATACAGCCGAACCAGATCGGGGTCAGCCAGGTTCATGGAAGCGCTGAAGATGTCTCCTTCCAGCTTCTCGAGGGAGTCCTCGATGCCCAGTGCCCGCTGGTCTTCCGTCTGGGCAAAGGCAAAGGAGCCAGCGCTCAGTTTGGAGCTGCCGCCAAACTCGGAGGTTTTCTCCAGCAACAGGACTTCAGCGCCCGCTTCTGCCGCCGAAAGCGCTGCGCACTGTCCGGCCAGGCCGGCCCCCAGGACGATCACATCCACTTGTGTCGGAATGGTTTGGGCAATCGGGTTCATTTGCGCCCCAGTGCCGCTGCGTGCCGGCCTGCCGCTCGTCCGAATATGGCCGCCTTGCCCAGTGCCGTCCCGCTCACATAGCCGGCGCCGTGGAATCCACCGGTATTCTCGCCTGCCGCATACAGTCCCTCGATCAGCTCATCATGAACATTGATGACCCGGCCATCGGCATCGACGCGCAGGCCGCAGTAGGTGGCGAGGACTGCGGTGGTGCAGGGAAAGATGAAGAATGGCGGCTTCTCCAGCGGCACCGGCTTGCCAAAGCCTCCGCCGAGCGTCTGCCGTCCGTACTCTGTATCGGTTCCGGCCTTCACGTCGACGTTGTACTTCATGACCGTGGCCTCAAGGGCGTTGCCGTCAATGCCGACAGCCTCTCCCAGCGAGCGCCAATCATTGGCCTGCCGGATCATGCCCAGTTCGAGCACGCTCTTGAAGTCATTGATGTTGGGTGCGACAGCCGACTGGTCCATGATGCTCTGGTCAAACACCTGGAATGCCACGGCCTTGGCTTGCATCAGCGTGTAAAGGCCCAGCTTCTTGTAGGAAATTGACTCATCTGCAAATCGCCTGGCCTCCAGGTTCACGATAATCGCGCCGCGATAATTGGCCATGCGCAGGTAGGGCTCATCACCGGGCCGGGAGTCAAGTTCGGGATAGTGGTTGATCGAAATGCCATAGGTCCCGGTGACATATCCGGTATCGAGAAAGTCGGCACCCAGCGCGCACGCCATGGTCATGCCGTCGCCGGTGTTGCCCTCGCCTCCCCACGCAGGCGCAGTGGCCAGTTCTGGCGAAAACTTCTCGATGTAGGATGGGCTCCTGGAGAATCCTCCTGTGGCAAGGATGACACCACCCTTGGCCATGAAACGCGTCTTGCCATCTGCCAGTTCGATGCCGGTTACACGCCCGGCGTCATCCACCGTCAGGCGCCGTGCTGCCGTGCCTGGCATCCAGCGAATCCGTTTGTTCGCCTGTACGCGTTCATGCAGGGCGGCCAGCAATTGCTTCGGGCTGGTGGGATGCGTCCTCGGCACGGATGTGCTGGAACTCAAGGATACCTTGTGGAATTCGACACCCATCCCCTGCAACCACGCGTGCGCCTCATGCTGGCGGGCAAGGTAGGCATCCACCAGCACCGGATCACACTTTTCGTTGGCGGCCTTGAACAGATCCTGACGGAACAGCTCATCGCTGTCCTGGATACCCGCCGCGCGCTGCGCTTCCGTATTGGAAAAGGCAAAGGATCCACCAGCGGTGATGGAGCTTCCGCCATATCGCGGTGTCTTTTCCAGAAACAGCACGCTGGCACCGGTTTCGGCGGCAGACAAGGCGGCGCTATGGCCCGCAAGTCCGGCCCCCACCACAATGACATCGGCGCTCTGTGTTTCGTTCGGCATCTGGATCAAACCTCATTCACCGGCATGCAACAAAGGGAGTCGCGGGCAGTACGCCCGCCCCGGAAAATCTTGCGCCTAGGCCTGCTCGCGAAACCAGTTGAAGCGGCGCATCACCGGCGCATCGGTCACCCGCAACAGGTGGCTGCCGACATCCGCCTTGCAGTCATGCGAGTTCCATGCCGGGACGACAAACACATCGCCACGATCCCAGCGGAATTCGCTGCCCTCGATGACCGAGGTTCCGCGTCCCTCCATGACCGCAAACACGGAATTGGCGGTGCGACGCGCATCTGAATATTCAGCCCCGGCATCCAGCCCCCAGACATGCAGGTCCAGGGTGTCCAGGGTCTTGGGCCCCAGCAGCAGATCACGCTTGCCATCTGGTGACGATGGCAGGGTAGCCAGCTTCGCTTTCACCTCGGCAAACGGGAAGCGGAAAGGCGAGGTCTCATCCACGACATCGGTTTTCTCCACGAAACCGCCCGGAAAACCCTCCAGGAACATCGGCTCCAGCAACTGCACCAGGGGCGCATCCAGAAAATCGATCCAGTAGGCGCACTCATCGCTTTCGTTGCTATGACCATGCCAGCTCCAGTTCGGGGTGAGCAGGACATCACCCGGCAGCATTGGCACTTTCTTGCCGTCCACGATGGTATAGGTCCGTGGCGCAGCATCTACAACCAGTCGCAAGGCATTGGGCGTGTGTCGATGGCTGCGTGCGACTTCATGGGGCATCACCATCTGATACGCAGAGACGATGGTGCGTGCAGTGCCATAGGTGTTGCCGGGCACCGGGTTGGAAAGGATGAGATTGCGCCGCTCGGCGAGCTCGGTGCTGACAAACTTGCCCGCCGACTCCAGGGCAGCATGTCCGATGCTGTAGGAAAAATGTGCCGGAAGAAAATTCTTCTTCGGCGACGGCCACAGCGAAGGCTCCGGCTTGTTCCAGCCCGGGCCTATCCCCGCCTTTGCCAGCAGCTCGTACAGCTGCTCCATGTTGGCCGCCTTGGAAAACTCCACAGGACTGACTGTTGCCACCGAATACCTCCTTCAGGGATCTGTACGGATGGCCGGCATCAGGCCGGCTTGACCAACAGGTTCATTTCACCCACCCGGTCAATGGCAATACGCACCTTGTCGCCTGCCTGCAGCGGGCCAACGCCGGCCGGAGTGCCGGTGGCGATGATGTCGCCCGGATAGATGGTGGCCACCCTGGAGATCAATTCGATCATCCCCGGAATGTCCACGATCAGGTTCTTGGTGCTGTCGTGCTGGCGCAGGTCGCCATTGACCCACAGCTTCATGTCGATGTCTGACGGATCGGGAATCTCGTCGGCAGTCACCACCCAGGGGCCGAACGGGCAGAAAGAATCCCAGGATTTTCGCATCACGCGCTCTTCCTTGCCACGAACGACCACATCGATCAGGCAGGCATAGCCGAAAATGTAATCCAGGGCATCCTTGCGCGACACATTGCGCCCCTGGCGTCCTATGACGATCCCCAGTTCGCATTCGTGGTGGATCTCGCGCCCGGGAATCGAGGGCAGGACGATCGGATCATTCGGACCGCACAGGGAGGAATTGGCCTTCAGGAAAAAACCATTCAGATCGGCGCGGTTGGGGGAGTTCATCTCCACCTTGTGCTCGCTGTAATTGACCGGAAGGGCCAACAGCTTGTTCGGCCACTCGATCGGTACCTCCAGTCGCAATTCGGCAAAATTCACCTTGTGCGTCTTGGGGTTTGTGGTGATGCCCCTGATCTTTTCCTTGAAGTCCCTGATCAGGGTGATGACCTGTACCGGAGGCCAGGCATTCAGGTCTATCCCAAGCGCATCGGTAATGTCGTAGGCAGTGTCACCGTCCATGATGCCGATGCGACCGCCGTTGAATCTGAATAGTTTCATGATTGTCCCTGTTTGAAAGTTCAAGTCGACGAGTATCGCCCGCCGGTGATGTAAAGCACTTCTCCGGTGATCCAGCCAGACCGCCTGGACGCCAGAAAGAGAACGCCCTCGGCGACGTCCTCCGGTTCCCCTGCCCTCTTGATGGGCGTCCGCTCGACCGCCCTTTTGGCCATGATCTTGAAGTTCTTCAGCGCCTTCACGCGCTCGGTCCTGATCAAGCCCGGCGCAATGGCATTCACGGTAATCCCGTGCTCTCCCAGTTCCAGCGACATGGCGCTGGTCAGTCCCAGCAGGCCGGCCTTGGCCGCAGAATAGTTGGCCTTGAGATACTCCCCCAGATGCGCACGCGAGGAAATGTTGATGATGCGGCCGTAATTCTGTTTGACCATCTGGCGAGCAACCGCCTGCGACACCAGGAAAGACCCGGTCAGGCAGACGTCGATGACGCTTTTCCACTCCTGGTCGGTCATCTCGGTGATGGCAGCATCGCGTGAAAAGCCGGCATTGTTCACCAGGATGTCGACGCGCCCGAACTTGCTGATGATTGCAGAGACCGTGCGCGTCACCGGCAGGCGCTTGCTCACGTCACCGGTCACGGCTATCGCCTCCCCCCCTGTCGCCCTGATGGACGCTGCCACCTCGCGAGCCGCCTTTACATCGACATCCCAGACAGCCAGCTTGCAACCTTCCGCGGCCAGGGCTCGGCACATGGACTCACCCAAACCGCGGCCACCACCCGTGACGACGGCAACATGCCCCCGGATTCCGTAATCCACAGTTCCTCCTTTGATCGGCAGTATTGAAGGTATGGTTATTCTGACTGCCTGGCTCGACTTCAAATCGAGATCTGGACTTTAGCGTGCTTGCTTCAATGGTCAGACCAATTTTAGGGATTCGGTCATTGCAGTGTCAAATGACGGAACCGAATTCTCTTCTCTTGAACGCTCAGTGCAATCCCGCAATCGCACCTCACCGAGGCCAAGGCTCTCAGGCGGGACGGAATTCAGCCTTGTTTCTCGCCTCACGCGCGAGCCTCAGATAAAGTCGGTGCACTTTCTTCAGGTTTCGCTCCATCTCGGCCACTGCGGCATCCGTATCGCCCTTGGTAAACGCGGCCATAAACCTTCGCCGGGACCGGAACACTTCCCGCGTGCGCTCCGAACCGAGTCGTCGGGTGAAGTATCGCAGCACGTCCGTAATGGTCTGATTCATCATGACCAGGAACGGATTGCGTGTGGCGCGCGCCAGGATGTTGTGGAACTCGATGATGGTGTCGGTCTTCCCGGCCAGATCACCACGCTCGAACAGTGCCTCGGCCTCGCTGATATTCTCCTCCAGCGCCTTGATGTCCGCCCGCGTCGCCCGCTCGCAGGCAACCTTCACGATGATCGCCTCCAGCCAAATGCGTACTTCCGTCAGGTCACTCCAGGCGAGGTTGCCCAGGCGCAGCAGGTCGGACATGTTCTCCGACAGCGCCTTGGGATTGCCGGAGGACACGAAGGCACCGCCGGTCTTGCCCTGCCGTAATTCCAGCACGCCGGCAAATTCGAGCGTTCGAAGGGCCTCACGCAGCGCCGATCGGCTTACATTGAGGTCCAGTGACAGCTTGCGCTCCGGTGGCAGGCGATCGCCAGGCTTGAACTCCCCCACCGCCAGCATGTCACGGATATGGTTCGCCACATGCTCGAACGTCCGCTTGTTGCGGCTCAGCTTTGCAGTCACACATCCCCCCGGTAACCAGAATCAGCGCAAAGACTCCCGAAGCCCGCAGGCAGCAGACAGGAAAACGGGAACGCGCCGAATTATAGCCTCCGCCCCTGTCTCAGGCGGGGCATGGAAGGGACGGTGCGACAGCCGGCCGCACCTATCTGACGACCGGGAAGCCCTGCTCAGGCCGCCCCGCGCACCACATCAATGACACCTTGTACATCGGCAGGCTGTTCATTGCCGCGCCAAGCCGAGTGTCCATCAGGACGAACCAGAACCAGGGGGCGCTCATAGGCTGCCGCAGCAGCCTGGTTGTCGACATCGACAACCGAGAGAGGTACGCCCCTGGCTGATGCAGCCTTCTCGAACCCATCGACCGAGAGCCCTCGATCAAAGCGCAGCAGGACAAACCCCTTACCAAACAGGTCCAGGGTCGACTTGCCCTCCTCCAGCCATGCATGGGGAGCCCGATGCCCGGGACGCGAGGTCTGCATATAGGCATTGGCCGTGTCTTCCGGCTCCGGGGTGCCGTCGGGCACGATGACCGGAGAGCCTTCATAGCGGAACCCGAGATGGATGCCGGTGGTGTACCACTCGCGTTTCATCTTTTCGGTATAGGCGTCACCGAAAATGCTGCGGGCCGCATCCCCCGCCGGCCCCGGCTCGAATATCTCACCGGGCGTGTCGGCATTCCTGGGCGACAGCATGCGCTTCAGATTCCCAGTGGCTTCGGTAACATTGCGAATGGCAACCGGCCGACGCTCGAAATCATAGGAGTCCAGCAGCTTCGGTCCACCCCAGCCCTTCAGGACCGCCTCCAGCTTCCAAGAAAGATCCACGGAATCCTGCACCCCGGTATTCATGCCGAAGCCGCCGGTCGGTGACGTGAGGTGGCAGGAATCCCCCGACAGGAACACCCGCTTGCTGCCGTAGCGCTCAGCCACCAGCTGGCGGCGCACCCAAGGCATGATGGAGAGGACCTTGAAATCGAACTCGCATCCGACCGCACGGATGAGGGCTTTGCGCACATCCTCTTCACCCAGCGTGCGCCGCACCTCATCGCCGACAATGGAGAACCGCCACCAGTCCCGGCCATTGATGGCGACCAGTGTGCACCAGGTGCCTTCGGGGCCGATGAAGATGAAGCGGTAGCCGGGCTTCTTGTCATGCAACTTCTCGAGCCCATCGAACTCGATGATGGCATTGGTGGTGTAGGTCAGCGCAGGTTGGCCATGCATCGGGATGCCGAGCGATTCACGTACCCCGCTCGACCCGCCGTCTGTGCCGACCAGGTAGTCACACTCGATGATTTCTTCACGACCGCTCTGCAGGTCAACCACTGTCGCTGTCACACCATGCTCGTGTTCGGTGAATGACTTCAATTCAGTCTGATAGCGCAGATTGACATTCGGCGTATTACGCGCAAACCGGGTCAGTACCGGGTCGAAAAAATGCTGCGGGCAGCGCTCCCGCTTCTGCGGGCTCTGCGGTGGGCAGGGCTCCAGCCTGTTCGGAGGAAAAACTTCACGGCCAAATTCGTAGCCGCCACACAGTGACGATACCCAGGCGCAATCCTGAGGATAGTCACGGTTGTAACCGGCCGACTCCACCCAGGGCACGATGCCCCAGCGCCGGCAGAATTCCATGGTCCTCACGCCTATCATGTCCATCCTGGGCTGGAAGATCGCGCCATCACCGCGTTCCAGCAGCGTGCATTGCACGCCGCGCCAACCCAGGTCGCCAGCCAGCACCAGCCCCACGGGACCGGCACCCACAACAAGTACGGGCGTTTTCATTGTCTACAGATACCTCTTTGAACGGGTGGGAAAAGTGCCCGGCGAATCCTGAAGGGACTGCAGGCCAATGGTCTGACGGCTAATGGTCCGACCAATGTTGTCAGACGCGCGGGACACTTGTCAAACGACAAGCCCTCCATCCAGAAAGTTTGTCAGGTGCCCGGCAAGCACCTGTGGACGGCCATACAACAAGTCGTAATCATGCATCTCAACGACAACGCTGCGGCAATCCGGCATGAGCTTCTCGATCACCGGCCCCTGCAAGCCGAGATGGGCTTCCCGCCGCGTCGCAAGCTCGATGACCAGTGCCGGCACGGTGACGCGGGAAAGCAGCTCGCCAACATCGAAGGCCCAGCTCGCGCGATAGAAGGCGCCAAAGCCCAACCGGCCCTGCAACAAGTCAAGGATCTCGTCTTCCAGCAGATTGATCTCCGCCGCCCCCGCGTCCGGATTTCCAGCCACCGAGGGCCGCCACCAGATCTTGCTGAGCTTGCCGAAAAGCAGCGCCCAGTCGTTGAGGTTGCGTTCATCAGGAGAGAATTTTTTCGTCTCCTTCAACTTCCGGCCGAAATCCGGCACGGCGGCCATCCGCTTGGATTGATCAGTGATCAGACTGTGTGTCAGCCCGGACAGGACCAGACGCCCCACCCGGTCTGGCCAGTGAGCGGCCATGGTGGCCCCCACCTTGTTCCCGGCATGCAGCCCGAAGACATGGGCTTGTGATATGCCTGACTGGTCCATGAATTCAATGATGGCTCGTGCGAAAGCATCCATATCCGGCTGCCCGGGGAGGGGGTCGGACTGCCCGAACCCGGGAAAATCCGGCGCCCAGCAGCGGAATCCCTTCAGCAGCGGCATCACCTTGAGGAAGGCACGAGACGAAAGGTTGGTCATGTGCAACAGAATGAGGTCACGCCCCTCACCCGTCGTGCGATAGTGCACTTGTCCGGTCGAGATGTCTGCAAATCCGCGCCTGATTGGTTGGGTCATGTCCGAATCGCCCTTGTTGTAAACGCCACGGCAATACTCACCACTTCTGCAAGACAGCCCCCTGGGACAGCGCCTTGGTAACGGCCGCATGCAGGTGCCGGCGAGGCCGGCACCTGCATGCGGAGGGGTTTGCGTCTGGTCTGACCTTATAGTATAAAACGGGCCGACTGCCACTGATTGCCCACAGGACCGAGCGGGCATCGCCAATTCCGGCGAAACCTGCGCCGCCGCATCCCCTGCCTTGCCCACCTAGATTGGAGAACACGGAATGAGCCATTCCCAGACCAGCAGCCCACTGCAGGGCATACGGGTTGCAGACTTCACCAATGTCATGTCCGGTCCGGTCTGCACCCGGCTGCTGGCCGATATGGGTGCCGATGTCATCAAGGTGGAACCCCCGCAAGGCGACCACAGCCGGACCCGCCATCCCATCCGCAACGGCACCAGCATCCACTATGCGCACCTCAACTGCGGCAAGAAAAGCATCGCCCTCGACCTCAAGAGCAAGGCGGGCAGCCAGGCAGCCTTTGACCTGTGCATGAAATCCGACGTGGTCGTCGAGAACTGGCGTCCCGGTGTCGCCGCCCGGCTTGGCCTGGACTACGAGTCATTGAGAAAGCAGAAGCCCGGAATCATCTACTGCGCCATCTCCGGGTATGGGCAGACAGGGCCGAATTCACAACTGCCAGGGCTTGCCTCGCTGGTTGAGGCGCGCAGCGGCTTTTCCCTGGCGCAGATGAAACTGGACGGTGCCGACAAGCCTCAGACCGCCGGTCTGATGCTGGGTGATTCCCTGTCCGGCATCTGGGCTTTTGCGGGGGTCCAGACCGCGCTGGTGCAGCGCGAACGCACCGGCAAGGGCGCGATGGTGGACATGTCCATGCATGACTCCCTGCTCTACTCCCTGATCTATGAATTCCACGAGGCGCAGTTCGGAAAATCGATCCGTCGCTCACATGTACCGCTGCGCACCTCCGATGGCTATCTTCAGGTGCCGCCCGTCACGGAGCGCAATTTCATCGATGTTGCCAATGCCATCGGCCATCCGGAATGGATCAAGGGGGAGCGTTTCGGCTCCACCACCGGCCGCAACGAGAACTGGTTCGAATTGCTTGCCGCCATCGAGGAGTGGACCATACAGCGGACCACAGCCGAATGCGAAAGCGTGCTGATGAAGGCGGGCGTGCCCTGCGGCCGCTACCGTACGGTCGACGAGGTGCTGGAAGACCCCCACGAGATCGCCCGCGGCTCCATCGCCAAGGTGGGCTATGGCAGCGGCCAGTACTACCAGTTGCCCAATGCACCGTTCCAGATTTCAGAGTCCAATACCAACGCGCGCGACCTGGTGGCCGGCTTCAACGAGCACGCAGAGGAAGTCCTCGGCAACATTCTCGGCTATAGCAAGGAACAGATCGAGGCCTGCAAGGTCTCACCTGATGCCTCCCACGACCACTAACCCACGGAACAGGGAACACACATGAACCTCATGCACAAACGTCCCCGCCTGCTGATTCTGGCAGGAGCGGTTCTTGCAACCGCGGCATCAGCCCAGTCGAACTATCCGGCCAAACCGGTACGACTGGTGGTTCCGTTTGCTCCCGGCGGGTCCGCCGAACTGATGGCACGGGTGGTAACGCAAAAGACAAGCGAGCATCTGGGTCAGCCCATGGTGCTTGAGACCAGGCCTGGCGCAAACAGCAATATCGGCGCCGACCTGGTGGCAAAGTCCCCCGCCGATGGCTACACGGTCCTGTACAACACTTCCAGCGCCATCTTCAACATGTCGATCTACCCTGACCTGAGCTATGACACCCTGCGCGACTTCGCGCCGGTCATACTCACGGCCACGGTACCGCAGATCCTGCTGGTCATCCCGTCCATGCCGGTGAAGAACCTCAAGGAATTCGTTGCCTACGTTAGGACCAGCCCGGGCAAGCTCAACTATGCATCGGTGGGCGTCGGCAACATCGCGCACCTGACGACGATGCTGTTTTCCAACGTCAACAAGATTGAAGCGGTCCACGTGCCTTACAACGGCAGCCAGGCCGCCTACGTTGACCTGCTGGGCGGGCGGACGCAGTTCTACATTGCCACCGTCGCCTCCTCCGTTCCCTATGTGAAGGACAACCGGCTCCGCCCGATCGCGGTCACCAGCCTGAGCCGCACCAAAGTCCTGCCCGATGTCCCGACCATGAGCGAGTCCGGCATGCCCAAGTTCGAAGCAACTGCATGGCAGGGGATGGTGGTCCCGGTGAAGACCCCGGCGGGCCCGATCAACCGGCTGAATGCCGATGTGCTCAAGGCACTGAAGGATCCGGATCTGGTCCGCCAGTTCGACGCTCAGGGCGGCATTGTGCTGGGCTCGACCCCGCAGGAGTATGGCGCCTACCTGAAGAGCGAACATGAGCGCTGGAGCCGCATCATCAAGGAAGCGAACATCAAGCCCGAGTGACGGGTTGCGGCGGGAGGTGAGGCGCGAGTCCCCTCCCCCGCACTCACGCTAGCTGGCCGGCTTGCGCCGCACCATGCGCAAGGCCTTGTAGGAAATTGCCGTCGTGCCGTCCTGCTTGACCACCCTTTGCAGGAATTTCACCAGGCCGGCATCCTTGCGCCCCTTGCTTTCCCTTGCCTCGAGAACCTCGATCTCGCAGTGGATGGTGTCGCCGATATAGACCGGCCCCTGGAAGTCGATCTCCAGATTCAGCAGCGCGAGGCCGTTACCCCGGATCGGCCCCTGCCCGGTGAACCCCTCGCACAGCCCGAAGGCCATGATCCCTGGCACCGGCCGCCCCTTCATGACCGAACGCGACTTCTGGTATTCGGCGTTGAGAAACACCTCTCCGGTCAGGCCGGTGCAGTTGCAGAAAGCGATCATGTCGGCCTCCATGATGGTGCGACCCATGGTCATCAGCTTGCGGCCAACCGGCAGATCTTCGAAGTAACAGCCCAGGCCAAACGGTTCCATGTTGCATGCTCCCTGTAGTGAATTCTGTAGTGAGTTGTCGCGCGAGTGCCGGCCGCGCCCGCGACCGGCTTCATCTCGGTGGAATCAGCGCCGCTCCGGACGCCCGAGCATGACGTTGCCGATGATATTGCGCTGGATCTGGTTGGTCCCTTCGATGATCTGGGTCACCTTGGCATCGCGCATGTAGCGGTTGATCGGCGCATCATTCGAAATACCGGTGGCACCGAACAGCTGCACCGCATCGGTGGTCACTTTCATCGCGACATCCGTGGCATAGGCCTTGGCCATCGAGGCCTGCAAGGCCAGTTCTTCGCCCTTGACGCCGGCATCCACCATGGCGGCAGCCTTGTAGATCATCAGCCTGGCCGCTTCGGTCTGCATGGCCATGTCGGCCAGCATCCAGCGTATGCCCTGGTAGTCACTGACGCGCGTCTTCCATGTGTAACGGTTCTTCAGGAACTCGATGGCGTGGTCGATCGCACCCTGTGCGAGACCGACCGCCCGGGCGCCGATCACCGGACGAAAGCTGCTGAAACCCTCCATCACCGCCTTGAACCCCTGGCCCTCGTCACCCAGCCGGTTTTTTTCCGGGATGAACACATCATCGAAGTATAACGGGCAGGAAGGCAGTCCCCGCGCACCCAGCTTGTCCTCCTTCACGCCGACCGTGAAGCCCTTCATGCCCTTTTCGAGGATGAACAGGTTGATGGCATGGCGGGAATCGTCATCACCCAGCTTCGCCGCAACCACGAAGAAATCGGCAACCGGGGCATTGGTGCACCAGATCTTCGACCCGTTGAGCTGATAGCCGCCCGGGACCTTGCGGGCGCGCGACTTGATGCCCGCCACGTCGGAACCACTCTGGGGTTCGGTCGTCGAGATGGAGGCACGCAGATTGCCCGTGGCAAGGCCGGTGAGGTAGGTCTGCTTCTGCTCCTCATTGCCGCCATGCAGGATGGCGCCGAAAGGCCCCCACTGGGCAATCATGACATAACCGGTGTTGTAGCAGACCCGCGAAAGCTCTTCGGCTGCGACACACGCCGAAAGGATGCTGCCGGTTCCGCCATACTCCTTCGGGAATGGCAGGGCAAACAATCCGAGCCCCTTCAGCAGGTCAAACATGTCCTGCGGATAGTCTCCCGTGCGATCGATCTCGGCCGCACGCGGCGCCACCTTTTCCTTGGCCACACGGCGGATCAAATCCTGGATCTCACGATGGTCATCGTTCAGGGAAAAAAGCACGAATGGCCTCCTCTGCGTTGGCGCCGCGCGCCCGGTCTCTCGGGGTGATGGACGGGCCCGGTCACTCCACTGGAGACCCGGGCTGCTGGTTTGAACACGTCTGATGCTGCCTGGCTGCCTTATGGTCCTACCTTTATAGTATAAATCGTAAGCTGCGGCATTCAAACAGAAGCGGGAGAAGTGAAATGAGCGGCTCCGGCCAAGCGGAAGAAAGTAATACTGGGCACTACCATAGGCATGGCGCAGTGGCGGTGATCACCATGGATCACCCGCCAGTCAACGCGCTGGGGCGCCCCCTGCGTGCTGCCATCAGGCAGGGCCTGGAACTGGCACGCGACGATGTGGGCGTGAAAGCGGTCGTGCTGATCGGCACGCAGACGGCGTTTTCCGCCGGTGCCGACATCAAGGAAAAATCCGTCAACCTGCAGCAGAACCGCGAAGACACCAAGGTGCCGGACACCCTGGACAAGCCGTTGATTGCGGCCATCGGCGGCTTCGCCCTGGGGGGCGGACTGGAGGTGGCACTGTGCTGCCACTATCGCATTACCACGCCCGAGGCCAGGTTGGGGCTGACCGAGGTACGCCTGGGACGGATCCCGGGCAGTGGCGGCACACAACGCCTGCCACGCCTGATTGGCGTTGAGGCGGCATGCCGCATGCTGCTGAGCGGAGACACCGTTCGTGCCTCCGAGGCCCTGAAGATGGGGCTCATTGACCGCGTGGCCGACGGTGATTTGCTACCGGCAGCACTGGCCTACGCCGAAGAACTCATCCGCGAAGGCAAGGGTCCTCGTCGCATCCGGGACCTGCAGGCCGCGGTGGCAGACCCACAGAAATTCTTTGCCGAACGCCGAGCGGAACTGGAGCGTACCGTCCCGGGCTACGAGGCCCCTTTGCGCATCCTTGAATGCATAGAAGCCGCCGCCAGCCTGCCCTTCGAAGCCGCCAAGGCCATTGAAGAACGCCACGGCGACCAAGCCCGGGTTTCCCTTGAAGCGCGGGGGCTGCAGCAGTATTTCTTTGCCGAACGCAGTGCGGCAAAGCTGGAGGGGACGGACTCCGCTTCGACGCAGGCAGCACCCGGGATCCGGCGTCTTGCCGTGATCGGTGCAGGTGAAATCGCCACTCATCTGGTCGACAAGGCGGCACGCTCAGGGCTCAAGGTGCACTGGGTCCATCCCGGCCCATCGGCCGCTTTACCAGCAGACCTCCATGGCAACATCACTCTGGCAAGGGATGCGGAAAATGCTGTGGATTGCGATGTCGTGATCGAGGCTGGGTTTGGGGTATGGTCACGTCCGCAACGGCTGCAGCAACTGGAGACCTTCGCCAATCGGAACACCATTGTGGCCAGTTGTACCGATGCGCTGGACCTACAGGGACTGGCGGGCGCACTCTCCTGCCCGTCGCAATTGGCCGGACTGTACCTCCCGGCATTCCCCGAAGCCTCGCTCATGGAAATCATCCTGGGACGACAAACCGGATCGCGGACTGCCGCAACCCTGATCGCCCTGGCCAAGCGCCTGGGGGCCTCGCCGGTCGTGACCCGTCCTGACCGCGGTACGGCATGTCACCGCCTGCTGCAGGCCGTCATTGCCGCCACAAGGTATCTGATCGACAGTGGCGCCGCCCCGACAGCCATTGACCTGGCCCTGGAGCGCTGGGGGTTCAAGCAGGGCCCGATCCGGTTGACGCGGGAAACCCGTAACAGGGATGCCTCCCTCTGGACACCATTGGACTACCACCTGGATGCCGAAACCACGCCCGCGGCAAATCGGAGTCCGCCCCTGCCGGACGGCGGAATTGTCGCCGCGGTGCTGGATGCCCTCGCCCACGAGGCACTCACGATGAAAGCAGAAGGTGTCATCGCGCGACCTTCCGACGTGGATGTGATCTGCATCGCCGGCTACGGATTTCCGAAATACCGGGGTGGCCCTGTATTTCTCCACGACGCAGCAGGTGAGGTGCAATAAGCGATCAGTAAATCGTGCACCATGGAAGGATAATTGACGGAAACGGGCGCTTTGTTTATGGTACTACCATTGAAGCAGGCGCCCGCCGGAGCAGGCAGCGAAACCACCGATGGCATTCCCGGCTAGCCGCACGACATTGCCCTTCCGGCATGCCTTCAATCACCCCAATTCCCGAGGAAAGTCATTCCGATGCTAAGAGGTTTTCATCTAAACGGAGAGCAGCTCGATCCGTCCATCGTTGCCCTCCGCCAGGAGGTCAGGGACTTCATCGCTGCCGAAAGGGCCAGCGGCGGCTTCAAGGTCGGCCCCGGGCTCTGGCTGCGCTTTGATCCGAACTTCAGCGAGAAGCTGGGGCGGCGCGGCTGGGTCGGCATGACCTTTCCGAAGCAGTATGGCGGGCATGGGCTGAGCGCCCTGCACCGCTATGTGGTCACCGAGGAACTGCTTGCCTCAGGAGCGCCGTTGCGCGCGCACTGGATAGCGGACCGCCAGGTCGGCCCCAATCTGCTGAAATTCGGATCCGAGTTCCAGAAGAAGGAACTGCTGCCGCGCATCGCTGCCGGCCAATGCTATTTCTGCGTCGGCCTGAGCGAACCCAATGCCGGCTCCGACCTGGCCTCGATGCGCACGCGCGCGGTGCGCGCGGAGAAGGACAATGGCTGGGTCATCAATGGCCGCAAGATTTGGACAAGCATCGGGCACCGTGCCCACTACATGAACCTGCTGGCGCGCACCGGCTCCGACGCCGATGACCGCAGGGGCGGGGTGACGCAGTTCATCCTCGACATGAAATCACCGGGCGTGACCATCCGCCCCATCATCAACATGCTTGGCGAGCATGACTTCAACGAAGTCGAATTTCAGGATGTATTCATCCCAGACGAGTGGGTGGTCGGAACGGTCGGCAATGCCTGGAACCAGTTGTCCACCGAACTGGCCTACGAGCGCAGCGGATCGGACCGCTGGCTGGGCAGCTTCGGCCTGATGGCGGGTGCCATCGACAGGGTCGGCAAGAGTCCGTCGCAGGCGGCAGCGCGGCTGATCGGCGCAAAGGTTGCCGAGCTCTATACCCTGCACCGCATGTCCTTCGGGCTGGGCGCCATGCTCGAGCGTGGTGAAACCCCGGTGGTCGAGGCCTCGATTGCCAAGGACCTGGGCACCCACTTCGAGAAAAGCATGCCCGACCTGATCGAGGCGCTCGTCGACGAAATGGCGCCGGACGCCATGGACGAAGGCTTCGCCGACATACTGCGTTACGCGCGCCGCAATTCAACCACCATGACGGTCAAGGGTGGTGCCCGCGAAATCCTCCGCGGCATCATCGCGCGTGACCTGGGACTACGATGATGACAGACAAGAACATGATCGCCGATGCAGCAGAAAAGCTGTTCAAGGATTTTCTGACCACAGAGCTGCGCAACAAGGTCTATGCGGGCGAATGGCCTGCCACCGTATGGGACAAACTCCAGGAAACCGGCCTGGTCGAGGCGGCCGTCTCGGAGGCCCGGGGCGGCACAGGCCTCGACATCAGCGAGTGCTGCGCCATTGCCAAGGCCTGCGGCAAGTATGCCGCGCCGGTACCACTGGTGGAAGCCTACCTTGCCGAGAAGGCGCTGGCGGCAGCCGGACTGCCCCCGGCCAGCGGACTCACCGGCATCGCGCTGCCCATGCGAGGCAGCCATCTGAAATTGAATCGCAGTGGCGGCAAGGCCTTGCTGACCGGCAGCCTGAAGCAGGTCCCCTGGGGCCGCAATCTGAGCGCTGTCGTCGCCATCGCCGATGAGGACGGACACCCCGTCACCGTGCTGGTTCAGGGGCCGTTCAAGGAGGTTGTCCACTCGGAAAATGCCGCTGGCGAGCCGCGTGACACCATCACCTTGTCTGGCCACGAGCTGCCAGCCACCCAGGCTGGCGCCAAAGGCATCGGCCTGAAGCCGCACGAACTGCGGGCCGCTGGCGCGCTGTATCGCTGCGCGCAGATGACCGGGGCGATGCAGACGGCGCTGGACATGGCCACCACCTACGTGAAGCAACGGGAGCAGTTCGGCCGTCCCATCGCCAAATTCCAGGCCGTGCAGCAGCAGATCGCCCAAATGGCCTCCGAAATCGTTGCCTCCGATGGTGTCGTGAGTGCCGCCATCGAGGCCGCAGGCTCCGGACTGGGGCTGTTCCAGATCGCTGCTGCCAAGAGCCGCCTGGGCAAGGCCGCCGACATGACCGTGGATGTGGCCCACCAGGTGCATGGCGCCATCGGCACCACGCGTGACTACCCTTTGCACCTTTACACCATGCGGGTAGCCAGTTGGCGAGATGAGTGCGGCTCGCCCAATGAATGGAGCGAATGGATAGGACGCCTAGTATGCCGCACAGGCGGCGATGCATTGTGGCCGGAACTGACCTCGGGTTTTACGCGTGTCAGCCAGTGACCCGGACTCAACCGAGACTCAAGGCATAATGCGGCCGAAATTCATCCTGCCACGAAACAGGACAAACGCAGGACCAACAGGAGAAACAGCATGAAGGCAATTGCAGGAAGCTTGATCGCAGGCGGACTGGCCATCACCCTTTCCTTGCCTGTACTGGCACAACGTTACCCTGATCGGCCAGTGCGGCTGGTCGTTCCCAGCGCGCCTGGCGGCTCTCTTGACATCACCGGCCGGCGTGTCAGCCAGCTACTCTCCCCCCTTCTCGGACAGCCAGTGCTGGTGGAAAACGTCGCAGGCGCCGGCAATGCGCTTGGCACCGGAGAAGTGGCCCGGTCCAAACCTGATGGCCATACCCTGCTGCTGGGGGCCTCTTCGGGCGTCGTGATCAGTCCTGTTGTAATGAAAAATGCAAATTACGATGGCGTCCGGGACCTCACCGCGATTTCCCTGCTGGGAATGCAATATCTGGTTGTCTCCGTCGGCCCTGGCACACCAGCCAAAGACTTCAAGGAATTGATTTCCCTGGCGCGGGCCAATCCGGGCAAGTATTCCTACGCCACCCCGGGCATTGGGTCGGTCAACCACTTGGGCGGTGAGCTGATGAAGTCACTTTCAAAGACTTTCATCCTTCATATCCCCTACAAGGGGGCCGGCCCGGCCATGACCGATGTCATGGCCGGCAGGGTGGAAATCGCCCCTATGACCAGTGCTTCGGTGACCAGCCTCGTCAAAAGCGGCAAGGTAAGGGTACTTGCCAGCATGAGCGAGGAACGGCTTGCCGCATTTCCGGATGTGCCCACAGCCATCGAGTCCGGCTTTCCCGGCATGGTCATGAGCACCTTCAGCGGGCTGTTTGCCCAGGCGGCCACACCACGGCCCATCGTCAACCAGCTGCATGGACTGACGGCAAAGTTGCTAGCCAATCCGGAGTTTCAGAAAGAGCTGGAAAGCATGGGACTCATCCTGCCACAGCGGCGCAGTCCTGAGGAAACGCAGCGCTTCATTGCGGACTTCTCGGCGCGGATAGTACCCATCATCAAGAGCTCCGGCATCCAGGAAGAGTGATCCGTTTCGGCCGCCCCGGCTGGAAAACAGACTCCGGCCGCGGATTCCTGACCACCGCCCGCCGGTCGATCAGAGACCGGAATCCTCGAGCGACTTGAGCCCCTTGCCCAGATGCCGCAGTGCGGCCCTGAATGCCAGCGCATAGCCATAGACGCCCAGGCCGCAGATCTGCCCCACCACGATGGGTGCAAACACATCGCGATGACGGTCCGGCGTGTCGTTCCTGCCGTAGATATTGCTGATATGCACCAGTATGGCGGGCACTTCAGATGCCGCCAGGGCGCTGCGCACGGCAAACCCGAAAGGCGTGAAGCTGGCCGGGTTGATGATGATGCAGTCCACGCTACCTCGGGCCTCATGCAGCTTCTCCACTGCGGCGCCCTCGTAATTGGTCTGGAAGAAATCCAGTACCACGCCGTGACGGACTGCGAGTTCGCGCAGCTCGCCTTCAACATCCTTGAGGGTGGCTGGACCGTAGATCTCCGGCTGACGCACGCCGAGGATGTCCAGGTTCGGGCCGTTGACCACCAGAATTGTCTGCATGTCTCTTCCTCGGTCGGAACTGGAGGGCTCGACGCGCCCGCTCAGTCCTTCAGCGCGATGTCTGCCAGGGGCGTGTAGATATTCAAACCGGGGGTCTTGTCGTTGAGCCACGGCCCGGCCTGCTCGCGGGTCATGACGGCCATGCCCCGGTAGGCGGTGGTCTTGTCCAGGCCTTCGCAGGCCAGCCAGGTGAAATCGATGTCACCGAGTTTCACGTCCCGGCGATCCGAATCGAGCACCACCAGCACCGACCCCTTGGGCACGCCTGGCGCCCGCTCCATCCCGGAAAACAGATTGCGGTACCAGTACTTCATGCGCGGCTTCCACCGGGGTGAGCCCAGATTGCCGCCACGGGCATTCTGGAAATAGTCATCGCTGTTCAGCACATCCGCCGACACAACGCTGTAGACGGCAATCGAGGGCGCCAGCACATCATTGATGCCCCTGAAGCGCTGCGCCGAAGTGAACCCCTTGACGGACATCAGCACGGGCACCGGCTTCATCTCGCCGGACCACTGGCTCCACTCCTCGTCCGACAAGGGCTCGTTGATGCACTGCTCGACGGTATAGATCAATTGCGTATCCTTTCAATGGCGCATGCGCCGTGCAGATCTTCGCGGGCGCGTCTCACTCTTCGATCTTGATGTTGCCGGCGGCCACCACCTTGCTCCACGCGGCAATGTCATCGCGCACGCGGTTGGCAAACTCCTGCGGCGGCCCGCCAAGCATCTGAAACGCCAGGGGCTCGAGTTTCTGCCGCACGTCCGGGGACCTCACCGCCTTGACCACTTCGGCATTGAGTTTGCTGACGATGGCCGGATCCAGCCCTGCCGGCCCGATCAGTCCGAACCAGGAGATGATGGGATTCATGCCAGGAACTTCTTCAGTCACCGCCGGAATATCGGGAAACACGCTGTAGCGCTCGCGCTCGAACACCGTGAGGCCACGCAGCTTGCCTTCCTTGACCAGGGTGCTGACCCCGGCAATGCTGATCACCGCCACCGGCACATGGCCGCCGACCATGTCCTGGATGCCCTGCCCGCCGCCGCGAAATGGAACATGCGTCATCTTGAACTGCCCGGCTTGCTGCAGCATCTCCGCCAGCAGGTGGGTGCTGGAGCCGGTGCCGGCGCTGGCATAGGAAAGCACGCCGGGATTTTTCTTCGCGTAGGCAATGAACTCGCGCACATTGGCTACCGGTACGCTCGGATGGACGGTGAGGATGCTGATGTACTTCGCCATGGTGCTGATGAAGGTGAAGTCCTGGATCGGATCGAAGGGCATCTTGCGCTTGAGCGCCGGCCCGATGGTGTGCGTCGTCCCCGAGGCAATGCCCAGGACGTAGCCATTGGCTGGGGCCTTGGCAACGGTGCTCATGCCCAGGTTGCCGCTGGCACCGGCCTGGTTCTCGACCAGGATGGTGGCCCCCATGCTCTGGCGCACCTTGTCCATGACAGTACGCGTGAGCATGTCGGTGCTGGCGCCGGGAGCAAAGGGCACAATTACCCTGATCGGCGAGGCCGGATAGGTCTGGGCGAAACACGGCGCTGCCACGAGAGCCAGCAAGGCCAGGGACGGCAGGCACGGCAGCGACGGATAGGTGATCTTCAATGGCCACTCCTTTGTGTTGAAAGGGATGCATGGGCAGGACCTGCCATTCATCCTGCGGGCGCCTTCAGGGCAGAACCTTGCGCCGGGCGCGCTCTGGTCCGACCATTGTAAGGGGACGGTGGGGAGCGTCAAGTTCGCCCCCGCTGAAGAAACAGTTGCCGCGCGACGCAGCCCCGCATTGACGGACTCGGTCGGACCCACTATTGTCGGCCGCTCGAACAACAAAGCCGGACGGAGGAGTGCGCCTTGGACACACAGCAGTTTGACGTGGTCATCATGGGTGGCGGCGTGGCAGGCCTGAGCGCCGGCACGCGGGCCGCAGAACTGGGCCTGCGCACAGTCATTGTCGAAA
Source organism: Betaproteobacteria bacterium (assembly GCA_947474715.1). Taxonomy (GTDB): domain Bacteria; phylum Pseudomonadota; class Gammaproteobacteria; order Burkholderiales; family SG8-39; genus CAIYPG01. The sequence continues at coordinate 24,770 of CANJJT010000012.1, read as the reverse complement.
AAGGCGCTCAGCCCGACTATCCGTGCAACTCGCGCTACTCCGGCGGCATCTTCCACATTGCCCACCGCGATCCACGCACGCCGGCCGAGGAGTTGCAGGAACACATCCGCAGCGTGACCAAGAACACCGCAGATCCGCACCTGTCCATTGCACTGTCCATGGCGGGTGGTGGCTACATCCACTGGCTGCAGGACAAGGGCGTGCGCTTCATGCAATCACAGTCCTCCAAGAAGCACAGTGCACCCATCGCCATCCCGGTGCGCCGGCTGGTGGGCGGGCTGGACTGGAAGGGCCGCGGTCCCGATGTATTGCTGCGACAGTTGACTCAGGCGTTTGCTGCCCGGGGCGGCAGGCTGATGCTGGACACCGAAGGCACCCGCCTTGTCATGCGCGAAGGGCGCTGCTGCGGGCTGGAGGTGCGCTCCGGCAACACCTCCATCATGCTCGAGGCCCAGGCCGTGGTGCTGGCAGACGGCGGCTTCCAGGCCAACCTCGAACTGGTGGAGCAGAACATCGCCCCCAAGCCGGCACAACTGATCCAGCGTGGCGCCGGCACCGGCAATGGCGCCGGACTGACCATGGCCAGGGAAGCCGGCGCGGCCAGCACCGAGATGGGCTCCTTCTACGGCCACCTGCTCAGTCGTGATGCCTTCAGCAACGACATGCTGTGGCCCTACCCCCAACTGGACGAACTGGCCGTCGCCGGCATCATGGTCGATGCCGAAGGCCGGCGCTTCGCCGATGAGGGCCTGGGGGGCGTCTACCTCGCCAATGTGGTGGCACGACGCGCCGATCCGCTGTCCACCTGCGCGATCTTCGATAGCGACATGTGGCAGGGTGCCGGGCGCTACAACCGCATCCCGCCCAACCCGCAGATGGAAACGGCCGGCGCCACCATCCACCGCGCCGGCAGCATCGCTGAACTCGCCGCCATGATTGGCGTGCCGGCCGCGGCTTTGTGCGACACGGTGGAAACCTACAACGCAGCCCAGAAGGCGGGCACGCTGCAGCAGCTGCCGACGCCGCGAAGCGCCGCCGACAATCCGGCCGCGCCGCTGCTCAAGGCGCCCTTCTTTGCAATACCAGCCTGCTCGGGCATCACCTACACCATGGGTGGCATCCGCATCGACACCCACTCACGGGTGCTGCGCGAGGACGGCAGCGCCATCTCGGGCCTGTATGCCTCTGGCGCCAACACCGGCGGACTGGAAGGCGGCCCCACGGCACGTTACGTAGGCGGGCTGTGCCGCTCAGGCACCTTTGGCAAGGTCGCCGCCGAACACATCGCCGCAGCCATGGCGAAATAACCCACGGCCCGGGCGGGCGGTGGGCCGCCGTTCAGGCGATGAAGTCTGTCACCCGCTGACCGACTTCTTCGGCCTTTTCCCAGGCCATGCCGAAACGACCACCCGGCAAAACCTTGATGCGAAGGTCGCGGATGCGGCTGGAAAACGCGTCCTGGAACTGGACATAGTGGAAGTGCTCGCCGATCAGCAACAGGGTGGGCTGCGCGACCCGGACCATGCCACCCACGGTGTCGTACTTGTTCAGCGCATCCAGTGCCTGCCAGCGATCGCGCCCCGTCTCCATCTGCGCCACATTGATGCGGTCCATCCAGGACTGTGTCGGATGCAGCGGTGAATGCATGGGGTCCTGCTCCAGCATGAACTCGATGGTGCGCGTCAGCGGAAACCCCGAGGCATCCGCAGGCCGCAGGCCGGTCTTGAGCGGCGCATGGCTTTTCTCGGCGGAATCCTTGGCGAGGTAGATGGGGCAGTTGACCAGCACCACCTTGCCCACGCGTGAGGGCATGGATGCGGCCATCTCCACGCACAGCGCAGCCCCGGTCGCCTCTCCCAGTACATGCGCCTTTGCCAGACCCAGCCCGTCCATCAGCTCGAACATCCACTTCGAGTAGTCCTCGATGGTCGGCTGGAAGTCGATGTGGTCGGACATGCCGTAGCTGGGATAGTCGACGGCTATCGCCCGGTAGCGTGGACACAGCACCGACATCAGCTCGAGGTAGACCGCCGAGGACTGCTGGTTGATGTGGAACATGAGGATGGCTTCGCCCTGCCCCGCTGAACGGTAGTGCAGATAGCCGGCTGAAGTCTTCACCAGCCCGCGCTCGACCTTGAAGCCGGCAATGTCGATCATTTGCGTGCCTCGGGATTGAGCAGGTTGATCGGCTCACCCTTGGCATAGGCGAGCAGATGCTCGATGGCGGCGCTGTAAAGCACCTCGTAGGACTCGCGCACCACGTACCCCAGGTGCGGCGTGCACAGGACATTGTCCATGCCGATCAGCGGATGTGCTGCGCCCAGCACCGGCTCATCCTCGAACACGTCGACTGCGGCGAAACCCGGCCTGCCGCTCTTCAGCGCCGCCTCCAGGGCGCCTGTGGCGATGATGGGGGCGCGACTGGTATTGACGATGAGCGCCGAAGGCTTCATGGCGGCCAGGTCCTGGGCCGTGACGATGCCTTTGGTGCCGGCATTCAGCGGCAGATGCAGCGACAGCACATCGGCGGCGGCAAAGAAGGCCTCGCGGCTTGGCGCCACCTCGTAGCCGGCTTCGCGCGCCCGCTGCAATGACGCCTCGCGCCCCCAGCAGATCACCTTCATGCCGAAGGCGCGCCCCACCGCGGCGACACGGCTGCCGATGTTGCCGTAGGCGTAGACCCCCAGCGTCTTGCCATGCAGCATGGTGCCGGTGGTGGATTGCCAGTGGCCCTGCTTCAGCCGGGCGACCTCATGCGGGATATGGCGCAGCGAGCCGATGATCAGGCCCCAGGTCAGCTCTGCCGTGCCCGAGGGCGAGCCGCCGCCACCGGCCGAGATCAGGATGCCCTGTGCGGTGCAGGCGGCCATGTCGACATGACTGGCGTTGCGCCCGGTCTGGCAGATCAGCTTCAGCCCGGGGAGTCGCTCGATGCTTGCCTTGGTGAAGGCCGAACGCTGCTGCGTGAGCACCACCGCTTCGGCATCGCGCAGGCGTTCGGCCAGGCGTACCGGATCTTTCTCCGTGTCACGGAACACCATCACGTCATGACCGGCGAGGCGCCCGTAAGTGGAGGCCTGGCGAAAGGCGTCCTGATAATCATCAATGACTGCAATCTTCATGCTGGTGCTCCCTGTGCGGGGCCGGGTCGCAGGAACCGGCCTGTTGTGGATATATGGCTGGAGGAATGCTGGATGCGCGACTGCGCAGTTTCCCACAATCCACAGCCGCGCTGCGCCGGTATAATGCGCCGCTCACGCCGTGCGCACCCTGATCCAAGGGTCCGGCCATGCACCGCACTCAGCAGAGGATACCCATCATGCCCTCATTCGACATCATCTCGGAAGTCAACAAGGTCGAACTGAAGAATGCCGTCGAGCAGAGCAACAAGGAAATCTCCACACGCTTTGACTTCAAGAACTCCGACTCGCGCATCGAGCAGAAGGAGCTGGAGCTGACGGTCTACGCCGATGACAACTTCAAGATGAAGCAGGTCATGGAAGTCCTGCACATCAAGATGGCCAAGCGCAATGTCGACGTGCGCTCCCTGGATCCCCAAGACCCGGAGAAGATCAGCGGCGACAAGCTCAAGCAACTGGTGAAGGTGCGCGAGGGCATAGAGCAGGAAACCGCCAAGAAGATCGTCAAGCTGGTCAAGGACTCGAAGATGAAGGTGCAGGCCAGCATCCAGGGCAATGCCGTGCGCATCTCCGGCGCCAAGAAGGACGACCTGCAGGACGCCATCAACCTGGTGCGCAAGTCCGTCACCGACATCCCGGTGCAGTTCAACAACTTCCGGGACTAAGAATACGGCTGATAACATTACGGCCGCATCTGTAATGATGGCGAGGCTACTGGCTCTAATCTGATAATTATCAGATCATGTCTTGAGACCCTGGATCCAGCGCTGGTACAGGCCCTCAGCCACCCCATGGAGGACGTCGCACCTGCGCTCCATGTCGGCCTGCATGTCGACTGGCGCCTGCATTGACCCACCGGAGACCCGCTCCGTCGGTTCCCCCGCCCTTTCCTTGTCCCAGTCCCGGCACCAGGTCCGGACCATCTCCGGCGTGATCTCGACATGGCACTGCATGCCCAGGTGCCGGCCCATGACGAACATCTGATTGACGCAATGGGCATTGCCGGCGATGCGCGTCGCGCCGGGTGGTATGGAGAAGGTTTCGCCGTGCCAGTGAAAGGATTCGAATCCGGCGACATCGCCGAACCATTGCCGCGCCTCGGGAACATCGTTGACCTGCAGGTCGCCCCAGCCGATCTCCTTCACCGGGTTGCGGCCAACGCTGCCGCCCAATGCACGCGACATCAACTGCCCGCCCAGGCAGTGGCCGATCACCGGCACGTCCTGACGCACAGCCTCGCGTATCAGCCCCAGCACCGATGATATCCAGGGCAGATCGTCATTCACGCTCATGGGACCGCCCATGAAACACAATCCCGACCACGCGGCCGGATCGCGTGGCACCGCCTCGCCTTCATCCAGGCGTATTAGCGTCCAGGGAATGCCGACGCCCTCCAGGTATATGGCAAAATGCCCCGGCCCTTCGGTGGGACTGTGCCGGAATATCGCAACCGGTTTCATGATCCTCTCCAGCTTGTCTCCCGCTGCAGCAAGGGCCGGACCAGCAACCAGGGCGTGGCACGACGGGAGGAAATCCATTGAATCGCTTTCATTGTATTGCAGGGATACTGCTCATCAGCGGTTTCCCGGCCCATGCCACCGAGGTCACCGTGGTCGGCCTGTTCACCAACAAGGCATTGGTGCAAATCGACGGTGCTCAGCCCCGCACCCTGTCGCTCAACCAGAAGACACCCGAAGGGGTCACACTGCTTGCAGTGGATCGCGAGGGGGCCACATTCGAAGTGGATGGCCGCAGGCGCGTCCTCAAACTGGGACAGGCGAGTGCAGTGTCCGGCTCCACGGGACGATCCTCGGTCACCCTGGCAGCCAATCCGCAGGGACACTTCCTCAGCCAGGGGCAGATCAATGGCGCAACCGTCGATTTTGTCGTCGACACCGGGGCGACCCTGGTGTCAATGTCGTCAAAGGACGCCCGGCGCATCGGCCTCAGCTATCTTCGCGGCAAACCCGTCATGATGCGCACCGCCAATGGCCCTGCGGCTGCCTACCAGGTGAAGCTGGACACCGTGCGTGTGGGGGACATCACCCTGAATGGCATCGACGCCGTGGTCATGGAAAACCAGGACATGCCGGTGCTGCTGGGGATGAGTTTCCTGAATCGCACCGACATGCGGCGCGAAGGCCAGAACATGGTGCTGACCCGGCGCTTCTGAAGCGCCTGTGGGACATTGTGGGACATGCCAGCCCGGCATAACGCCGGGCCGCGGGACACGGCCAGACTAGCTGGCGCGCTTGTCCTTCTCGATGAGCGCGTAGGCCGAGTGATTGTGTATGGACTCGAAGTTTTCCGACTCCACGATGTACCAGTCAATGCGCTCGTCACTGTTCAGTGCCGCGGCGATGTCGCGCACCAGGTCTTCGACGAACTTGGGATTGTCGTAGGCGCGCTCGGTGACGAACTTCTCGTCGGGTCGCTTGAGCAGGCCGTAGAGTTCGGATGAGGCATGCTGCTCCGCCACTTCCACCAGCTCCTCTATCCACACCAGGCTGTTGGTGCGTGCAGAGATGGTGACATGCGATCGCTGGTTATGGGCACCGTAGTCGGAGATCTTCTTCGAGCAGGGGCACAGGCTGGTGACGGGCACCACCACTTTCATGGTGAACATCTTGCGGCCCTGCTGGATCTCGCCGGTGAAGGTGACCTCGTAGTCCATCAGGCTCATCACCTTCGAAACCGGTGCCGCCTTGTTGATGAAGTACGGAAAGGTCATCTCGACGTGACCCGATTCCGCCTCCAGCTTGACGACCATTTCGTCGACCATCACCTGGAAGGCATCGACGGAGATCTCGCGCTCATGGGCGTTGAGGATTTCCACGAAGCGCGACATGTGCGTGCCCTTGAACTGGTGCGGCAAGCCGACATACATGTTGAACATCGCCACCGTGTGCTGGGCGGCACCGCCCCGCTCCATGACCTGCACGGGATGGCGGATGGCCTTGATGCCCACCTTGTCGATGGCCAGCTTGCGGGTGTCCTCGGAACCTTGAACGTCTGGGATCACGTAGGAGTCTCGGGTATTCATGCGTGCTCCCTTTGACAAGGGATAAAGAAGCGGCTGATTCTACCACGCAGGCGCAGCGCCCCCCTGCTGCAACAGACGTACAAGACCCTACACATTATGGGCGAATGACAGACTGAAGGATTACAGCCGATGCGCGCGACTACAACCCGAGCCGTGCACGCACGGCGGCGGTAATGCCCTCTGCATCCAGTCCATTGGCAGCCAGCAGCTTGAACTGATCGCCATGATCGATGAACCGGTCAGGCAGGCCGAGTTGCTGCAGTGGCACTGTGATGCCCTGCGCAGCGAGCGACTCCGCCACGGCACTGCCGGCGCCGCCCATGAGGGCATTCTCCTCGATGGTCACGAGCAGTTCGTGGCTGGCAGCAAGCCTGGCCACCAATTCGTCGTCCAGCGGCTTGACGAACCGCATGTCAGCAACGCTGGCATCCAGAGCGTCGGCCGCATCGAGGCCGGGTTGCAGCATGGAGCCGAAACAAAGCAGTGCAATGCGCTTGCCGGCCCTCATCATGCGGCCCTTGCCCAGCGGCAAGGCCTGCATGGCCTTCTCTGCCGTGACACCTGGGCCACTGCCGCGGGGATAGCGCACTGCGGACGGCGCATCGGTCTGGAATGCCGTGTACAGCATCTGCCGGCATTCGTTCTCGTCGGCCGGTGTCATCACCATCAGGTTGGGCACGCAGCGCAGGAACGCAAGGTCAAACGCCCCGTTGTGCGTGGCGCCATCGCCGCCGACCAGGCCGGCACGATCCAGCGCGAACACCACCGGCAGATTCTGTATGGCCACGTCGTGTACCAACTGGTCGTAACCACGCTGCAGGAAGGTGGAATATATGGCGACGACCGGCTTGAGGCCCTCGCAGGCCAGGCCTGCGGCAAATGTCACCGCATGCTGTTCAGCGATGCCGACATCGAAATAGCGCTCGGGATACTCCTTCTCGAAGCGCACCAGTCCCGAGCCCTCGCGCATCGCCGGCGTGATGGCCACCAGGCGCTTGTCGGCAGCGGCCATGTCGCACAGCCAGTCACTGAATATCTGCGTGTAGGTCGGCTTGCCACCACCAGACTTCTTGATGCCCAGCGCCGGATCAAACTGGCCCGGGCCGTGGTACAGGACCGGGTCCACTTCGGCCAGCTTGTAACCCTGGCCTTTCTTGGTCACCACGTGCAGGAACTGCGGGCCACCCAGTTCGCGGATGTTCTTCAATGTCGGGATGAGGGCATCCAGGTCATGGCCGTCGATGGGCCCGACGTAATGGAAACCGAATTCCTCGAACATGGTGGAGGGCGTGATCATGCCCTTGGCATGCTCCTCCACACGCTTGGCCAGTTCCCACAGCGGGGGCACACCGGCCAGCACGCGCTCGCCGGCATTCTTGGCTGCCGCATAAAAGCGCCCCGACAGCAGTCGAGCCAAGTATTTGTTCAGGGCGCCGACCGCCGGCGAAATCGACATGTCGTTGTCGTTCAGCACCACCAGCAGGTTGGCATTGGAGACCCCGGCATTGTTCATGGCCTCGAAAGCCATGCCAGCCGACATTGCGCCGTCACCGATGATGGCCACGGCACGCCGGTCCTCACCCTTCAGCTTGGCGGCGGCCGCCATGCCGAACGCCGCCGAAATCGAAGTACTCGAGTGGGCGGTGCCGAAGGTGTCGAACTCGCTCTCGCTGCGCTTGGGGAAGCCGGAGATGCCGTCCAGCATGCGCAGGCCACCCATCTGCTCGCGCCGGCCGGTCAGGATCTTGTGGGGATAGGTCTGGTGGCCAACATCCCACACCAGCCTGTCCTCCGGGGTGTTGAACACGTAATGCAGGGCGATGGTCAATTCCACCGTGCCCAGGTTGGACGACAGGTGGCCACCGGTGCGGCTCACGGAATCGAGCACGAAGGCACGCAGCTCCGTCGCCAGCTGCTCGAGCTGCCTGCGATCGAGCGCACGCAGTTCCGCAGGCGAATTGATGGCCCGCAGCAAGGCGTAACCGGGGTGCCCGGCCCGCGCGCCGGCAGGCATATCGCCCGCCATGAATCCGGAGATACCGCCCGCAGAACTCAAGTGCCTATTCCTCTTTGAAGGTCAGCCATGTCACGCACTGTATCAAAACTGGCGGCGTACGACGAAATCGGCCAGTTCCTGCAGCCGGCGGCCTGCATCGCCGAAACGCTCCAGCCGGGCCACGCCGCGGTCACGCAGCTCGACCGCGAATGCCCTGGCCTGCTCCAGTCCCATCAGGCTGACATAGGTCGGCTTGTTGTTGGCCGCATCCTTGCCGGCCGTCTTGCCCAGTGTCGCCGTCGGTGTCACGCAATCGAGCACGTCATCGACGACCTGAAAAGCCAGGCCGATGTGCTTGGCATAGGCATCCAGCGCGTCCAGTTCATCCGCAGACAGCCGGGATCCACCGGCGCACCGTGCCCCCAGCGCCACCGCAGCCCGGATGATGGCGCCGGTCTTGTGGGCATGCATGAATTCGAGTTCGGCCTGGTTCAGGCTCTTGCCCACCGCATCCAGGTCGATGGCCTGCCCGCCCGCCATGCCGCGGCTGCCGCTGGCGCGGGCCAGGATGCCCACCATGGCCAGCTGGTCGCCGGGGTCATCGGCCGGCGCATGGTCCGCCAGCAGCTGGAAAGCAAAAGTCTGCAGCGCATCGCCAACCAGCAGCGCGGTGGCTTCGTCAAATTCGACGTGGACCGTGGGACGGCCGCGCCGCAGCACGTCATCGTCCATGCAGGGGAGATCGTCGTGGACCAGCGAATAGGCGTGGATGCTTTCGACCGCACAGGCGGCCACCTCGACACGAGCCGGGTCGGCGCCACAGATCTCCGCAGCGGCAAAGGCCAGCAGCGGGCGCACCCGCTTGCCGCCACCCATGGCGGCATAGCGCATCGCCTCATGCAGGCGGGCCGGTGCGATGCTTGCGGCCGGCAGCAGCCGGTCCAATGCTGATTCGACGCGCGTCTGCACGCCTTCCATCCACAGGGCCAGGCTGGTCATGCGTCCTCGTTGGCGGTCAGGTTCCGTGGTCTGCGCGCAGGATCGGGGTGGCTCATGCGCCACTGCCGGCGGCATCGGAGGGAGGCCTGGGCAGGCTCTCCTCCAGCATCGTCACCTGCTGCTGGGCCCTGGTGAGCAGATCCTGGCAATGTCGCGCCAGCTCCAGGCCCCGCTTGTGGCCAGCCAGCGAAGCCTCCAGAGACAACTCCGAAGACTCCATGTCGGCGACGATACGCTCCAGCTCTGCCATGGCATCTTCATAACTGGCAGGAATGGCCGCTTCGGTTACAGCTTTGGGGGACTTCGACATCGGCGCCTGAATGAAAAAAACAAGCAGCAACAATAACTTATTGGGGCAGCCAGCGTCAAACGAAAAGTCGCCCCAGCACTCTCCGGAAGGGTAGAATCACGGTCCCTTTTATTTTACCGTCTGCGGAGAGAAGGAGGACCCGAAGCATCATGTCCGATCTGTCCAGTTCGCGCCTTTTGCAAGCCAATGCAACTCAGTTGCCGGTTTCCTGGTATTTCGACCAGAAGCTTTACGAACTGGAGAAGACCCTCATCTTCGATGATGGGCCGCAATATGTCGGCCATGAGCTGATGGTGCCGCAGGTGGGCGATTACCACACCCTGGCCTGGATGGACCATGGCAAGGTGCTGGTGCGCAACGAGCGCGGCGTGGAACTGCTGTCCAACGTCTGCCGCCACCGCCAGGCCATCATGTTGGAAGGCCGTGGCAATGCCCGCAACATCCTCTGTCCGCTGCACCGGTGGACCTACGGCATGGACGGCGAACTCATGGGTGCGCCCCACTTCCCGGACAACCCCTGCCTGAACCTGGGCAAATCGCCACTGCAGAACTGGCAGGGATTGCTGTTTTCCGGCAAGCGGGACATTGCCAAGGATCTTGCAGCCTTTTCGCTGACCCGCGAGTTCGATTTTTCCGATTACCTGCTGGACCACGTCCAGATCACGGATTACCAGCAAAACTGGAAAACCTTCATCGAGGTGTACCTGGAGGATTACCACGTGGTGCCCTTCCATCCGGGCCTGGGCAACTTCGTCAGCTGTGACAACCTGACCTGGGAGATGGCCGAGGCCTACTCGGTGCAGGTGGTGGGCGTGCGCAACAGTCTGAACAAGGCGGGCACGCCGGTGTACCAGAAATGGCACGATGCGGTGCGCAATTTCCGCAACGGCGAGGATCCGAAGTACGGAGCCATCTGGATGCTGTACTACCCGAACGTGATGCTGGAGTGGTATCCGCACGTGCTGGTGGTGTCCACCCTGATCCCGCGGGGGCCGCAGCTCACCACCAATGTGGTGGAGTTCTACTACCCCGAGGAGATCGCGCTGTTCGAGCGTGAATTCGTCGAGGCGGAACGGGCTGCCTACCTGGAGACTGCGGCCGAGGACGACATCATCGCCCAGCGCATGGATCGTGGCCGGCGCGCCCTCATGGCGCGCGGCGAAAACGAGGTCGGACCCTACCAATCTCCCATGGAGGACGGCATGATGCACTTCCATGAGTACCTGCGCCGCATTCTGGTGCCGCACCTGTGAATCGGAACGACCAGACGTTGCCATGACCCACACGACCCTAGTGTCCCGATTCGCAAATTCGCCGAATCAAAGCGCCGAGAATCGGCGCCATATAGCGTTGCACATGCTCGCAAGCCAGCCAGGCTTGCTCCGCTTTGCGCCTTGTCTGGCACCGATTTCGGCACTTTTCCGACGGATGTCGACTTTTTCATGCCAAATCAGAATTCAACGAACTTACGATTCGGGACACTAGTCGGCTGTGACGAGCTGGCGGCCCGCCTGGACGATCCGGACTGGGTCATCGTCGATTGCCGCCATGACCTCGCCCGCCCGGCGGCGGGCGAGGAAGCCTGGCGTGCCGGGCATATCCCTGGCGCACGCTTCGCGCATCTGGATCGCGACCTCGCTGCCCCCCTCACCGGGCACAATGGCCGGCACCCGCTGCCGGCCATTGACGTCTTCGAGAAAACACTGAGGCGCCTGGGCGTGCATGCGCGCAGCCAGGTCATCGCCTACGACGATGCCGGCGGCATGTACGCCTCCAGGCTGTGGTGGATGCTGCGCTGGCTGAGCCATGAAGCGGTGGCCGTGCTCGATGGCGGATGGAAGTCGTGGCTGGCCGGGCAACATCCGGTATCGAACGCCATACCTGCCCTGTCGCAGGGCAGTTTCACTGCCAGCCCGCAATTCGTGTCTGTAGGCGCGGCCCATGTGCTGGCCCGACTTGGCGATGCGCAGACCTGCATCATCGACGCGCGCGGAGAAGACCGCTATCGCGGCGAGAACGAAACCATGGACCCGGTGGCCGGCCACATACCCGGCGCCCTCAACCGGGCCTTCCGCCACAATCTCGCCACTGATGGGCGATTCAAGAATGCGCTCGACCTGCGCGCCGAGTGGGATCGGTTCCTGGAGGGGCGTGATCCCGTGACCGTGATCCACCAGTGTGGCTCTGGGGTGTCCGCCTGCCACAACCTGCTGGCCATGGAAGTCGCCGGCCTGCCCGGATCACGCCTGTTTCCAGGCTCATGGAGCGAGTGGTGCGCCGACCCGCAGCGCCCTGTGGCCACCGGCCCGGCGCCGGGCGCGGTTCCAGGTGCCTGACACGCTATCATTGCCCTTCTGCAGCAGAGGAACCAACGTGGCACGCACTCCCGAACACCAATACCTGGACCTGATGCGCCATGTGCTCGAGCATGGGGTGCGCCGTGAAGACCGCACCGGCACTGGCACCCTGTCCGTATTCGGCGGACAGATGCGCTTTCCCCTGGCCGACGAATTCCCGCTGCTCACCACCAAGAAACTGCACCTCAAGTCCATCGTGCTCGAGTTGCTGTGGTTCCTCAAGGGCAGCACCAACGTGAAGTGGCTGCAGGAGAACGGCGTCTCCATCTGGAACGAGTGGGCGGATGAGAACGGAGAACTCGGGCCCGTCTACGGTTATCAGTGGCGCAACTGGCAAACGCCTGACGGGCGCAGCATCGACCAGATCGAACAGGTGATGCAATCGATCCGGCGCAATCCCAATTCACGTCGCCACATCGTCACGGCCTGGAATCCAGCCGACGTGGACAAGATGAAGCTGCCACCCTGCCACGCCTTCTTCCAGTTCTACGTCGCAGACGGCCGACTCTCCTGCCAGATGTACCAGCGCAGCGCCGACATCTTTCTCGGGGTGCCCTTCAACATTGCCTCCTACGCCCTGCTCACGCTGATGATTGCGCAGGTCAGCGGTCTAAAGCCCGGAGAGTTCATCCACACACTGGGGGACGCGCACCTCTACCTGAATCACCTGGATCAGGCGCGCGAGCAACTGGCGCGCGAGCCACGGTCCTTCCCGCGCATGCGGCTCAATCCCGAGGTCCGGGAATTGTCGGCTTTCCGGTTCGAGGATTTCACACTGGAAGCTTACGATCCACATCCCCTCATCAAGGCGCCTATCGCCGTCTGACGGTCAGGAGCGCGCGAACCGCGCTCAGCGGCGCTTGCAGATGTCGTTGCCATCGCGCCAGCCCAGCGCGTACTGCGCATCACCCTTCATGCGCGTTTCATTGCTTGGACTGGCAGCCAGTGCCAAACGTTCCGCAGATTGCGGTGCCTTGCGCGCAGCAGGTGGTACGGCAACGGGGGGCGTAACCGGACTGGCCTGAGCAAGTGGCTCCACCTTCTGCGAATTCGCTGCAGGCAGCAGGCCGGTCATGGCCGCCACGCCGACCATGCTGAAAACAATCACCGATACCGCAGCGCCAGCGGCAAGCGAACTCATGCGAGTGTGCGTACTGGCAGTCATGCCGTGCTCCTGATGTCGATGACCGCCCCTGCTACACGGCCCGGCTACACCATTGCAATGGCTGTGCCAGCACCAGGCAGCGCGCTTCCGGAGAAAGAAAGTGGAACGCCTACAAACACTTGCCGGAAGCGTGTGACTTATTCACGCAGGCCGCCATGGCGCCAACCTGTCATCGGGTGACGACAGTGTTCCAGCGCATACGGGCAAGCCCCTGATGCATAAGGACTTGCGCTGTCGCCGCCCCCCTACAGCGCGGAAGGCAGGCGCGAGGTCCAGGCTCTCAGGACTTGAACAGTTTGGGCTCGAGCGAATGCCGCTCGAGCAGCTTGTAGAACTCGGTGCGGTTACGCCTTGCCAGCTTTGCGGCCTGCGTGACATTGCCACCGGTGATGCGCAGGATGCGCACCAGGTAGTCGCGCTCGAAGCCGCGGCGCGCTTCCTCCAGCGAAGCCATGGGTTGCACATCCTGGCGCAGCGCCTGCTGTACCAGCGACGATGGCACGATGCCCGTGGTACTGAGCGCCACCACCTGCTCCACCACGTTGATCAACTGGCGCACGTTGCCCGGCCAAGGGGCGGCCAGCATCATCTCCAGCGCCTCCGGGGCAAAGCCGCGCAGGGTCTTGCCGTTGCGCGCGGCAATCGCTTCCAGGAAATACTGTGCCAGCGGCACGATGTCCTCGCGCCGCTCGGCCAGGGGCGGCAAGTCCAGCGAAACCACATTCAAGCGGTAGTAGAGATCCTCGCGAAAGCGGCCTTCCTTCATCTCCAGGTCGAGGTCGCGATGGGTGGCCGAGATGACCCGCACATCCACCAGCATCAAAGTTGCCGAACCCACCGGACGCACTTCTCGATCCTGGAGCACGCGCAGCAGCTTGGCCTGCAACGGCAGGGGCATGTCGCCGATCTCGTCGAGGAACAGCGTGCCGCCTTCGGCAGAGGGGATCAGGCCCTTGTGGTCATAGGCGGCCCCGGTAAAGGAACCCTTTCTGTGCCCGAACAGCTCTGATTCGAGCAGATGCTCCGGAATTGCCGCGCAATTCACCGCCACAAACGGCATGGCAGCCCGCGTGCTGGCGCGATGGATCGCACGGGCCAGCAGCTCCTTGCCAGAGCCGCTGGGACCATGGATGAATACGCTGGCATCGGACTTCGCCACCATGCGCGCCTGGCGCAGCAGATCCTCCATCTTCGGGTTGCGCGTGACGATGTCACGGCGCCAGTCCTCCACGGCAGTGGCGCCACCGCCGGACAGGCGTATCGCCTGCTCCACCTGTTCCAGCAGCAGCTTGCTGTCCAGCGGCTTGGGCAGAAACCCGAACACGCCGCGCTTGGTCGCATCCACGGCATCGGGAATGCTGCCGTGTGCCGTGAGCACGATCACCGGCAGGGTCGGCGCGCGAGATTTCACCGCTTCGAACAGTGCCATGCCATCCATGCCGCCCATGCGCAGGTCGGTAATCAGCAACTGCGGCTGCTCCACGGCAAACAGCGCCAGCGCGCGCTCGGCGCTGTCGGCCGTCTTCACCGCATAGCCGGCCCCGCCCAGGCGCATGGCCACCAGGGTCAGGATGTCCTGATCATCATCGACCAGCAGTATCCTCGCGCCGCTCATCGCTGGCGCCCTTGTCCGCGCTCGAGCAGCGTGCGTTCCATGGCCTTCAGCGCATCAAGCTGCTCGCGCAACTGCGTAGCGCGCCGCTGGTCACGAACACGCTCGGCGACCTGCGCATGGACCAAAGTGGCGAAACGCCGCAGTGCCCCGGCATGGGTGAGAGGGCCTCCCGCAGCAAGCGGCTCCAGCATTCCCAGTGCACGCGCATCGTCGCTGACGGCCGTGCCAGGCATGCTCAACAGCAACGCCAGCCGCAGGCGGGCGACAAAGCCGTTGTCCCGCGCCAGCCCCTGGTTCAGGGCGAACGCCTCGCGGCGCTGCTCTTCGGCCGCCTGGGTCGTGACGGTCTGCACATAGCTGATGAGATTGCTCACTTGTTCGCTTTCATTCGTTCGCGTCTCCACCCGCGCTGGGGCCACCCGCTGGACCGGTACCTCGACGCGCGGCGGGGAAGCCGGCACCTGGGCGCCACGCACGACCGCTGGCAACGGCGCCTGTATCTGGGTCTTTGCCTCGGGCAGGGTCTGGGGCTGGGGCTGGGTCTGGGTCTGGCGGGCCGGCGGGGCGGGAGATCTCGCAGGGGAATCGGGAGGCGATACCGCGCAGCCAGAGAGCAAGCTCCCCAGCAGCACCGCCACAGCAGTCAGTATGGATCGAGTCATGAGCCGTTCAGCTTACCGCAAGCGGCAGTCGCACCTGGAATCGCGCGCCGATCCCCTCGGACTGGATGATTTCAACGGTGCCGCCATGGGCGTGCACCAGGTCGCGCACAATGGCCAATCCGAGGCCGCTGCCCTGGACCCGCCCGTGGTGCGGCTTTTCGCCACTGAAAAACCAGTCGAACACCCGCAGCCTGTCTTCCTCCGGAATGCCCGGGCCCATGTCGCCCACCTCCAGTACGGCTTGCTGCCCCTCACGGGAGAGCGCGAGACTGACAACACCGCCGTCGGGAGAATATTTGACCGCATTGGACAGCAGATTATCGATGATGACCTTCAGTTTCTCCAGGTCAGCACGCAGGCTGAGTGGCTCAAGGCTGTGCGCGAATCTGACATTGCGTGCGGCGGCGGCGAGACGATGATTCTCCGCAGCGGCGGCCACTACCTGATCCATTTCCACTGGCGCCAGCGCCAGCCGAGACAAGCCCTCCTGCACACGCTGGTAATTGAGCAGCGCTTCGATCATGCGCTGCAACTCGGCACTCTGTCTCTGCAGGATCGCCACCACCTCGCGCTGGCCGGGCGACAGCACGCCGGCCGTCCCGTCAGCCAGCAATTCCGAGCCCTCGCGCAGGGAGGTGAGCGGGGTCTTCAGCTCATGCGAGACATGCCGCAGGAAGCGTTGCTTCTGCCCCTCCAGTTCGAGCAGCCGCTGGCGCAGCCAATCCAGCCTTTCCCCCAGGTAGACCAGATCTGCCGGACCGCTCACGCGGATGCCGCGATCGAGCATGCCGTCACCCAGCGCACGTATGGCGGCATCCAGCTGCCGGATGGGCCGCGCGATCAGCACGGTGACCGCCACTGCCAGCAACAGGCCCAGCGGCACTGTGGCAAACAGTTGCCACCACAGGATGCGCTGGGCGCGGCCAGCCGTGGTACGCAACTGCTCGACTTCACGGTCAATCAGTTCATTGCTGATGTCGAGCATGCCGCGCGCCAGGTCCGACAAATGCAGATAACCCTGGATGAGCGCCTCGCGCTGGCGCGCGCCGCCACCGCCCTGGCCCTGGGCCACCTGGATGCGAAACTGCGAGAACAGCGCCTGCTCCTTCTCGATGGTGCGGTTGAGCTCGTTCAGCTGCGATTCGTCCAGTGGCAGCATTGACAATTCGCTGGTGGTGCCCTTGAAGTGCCGCCTCAATCGTTCATAGTCATCCACCAGCGCGGCATCCCCCAGGATGAGGTATTGCCGGACCACGCGCTCCAGGCCTGTCACCTGCTCGGAAAGGAGCCGGCTGCCGCGAGCCGACTGCGCGGCCTGCACCACCACGGTCTGGCTCTGTTCGGCGAGGCGCTCGACATAGACTGCGGCATTGATGAAGGCGAGGATGAGCGGCAGCGCCACTGCGGCAAAGGCAATCAGCAGCAGCTTGAAGAAGGACTTCGGGTAGCGAAAATCGATTGGGGTCTTCATGCTGCGGTTTCGCCTGCTCGCCTGCCTGTCATTTCGACTACTGCATCCATGGTTGCGGTATTGTCCATGCTACAGCCGCAGTATGCCCGCAGCAGGGACTGGCACTGTAGGACAGTCAGCGCCTCAATTGGCGCTGTGGCGGACCTGCACCACCTATAATCCGGCAATTTTTCACACACCATGATCACTTCCTCCCAGCCTTCCATCACCCTGGTCGCCGCAGTGGCACGCAACGGTGTGATCGGGCGCGGCAATACCCTGCCCTGGCACCTGCCCGAAGACCTGAAGCGCTTCAAGGCGCTTACCATGGGACACCCGGTGATCATGGGACGCAAGACTTTCGATTCCATCGTGGCAATATTGAAAAAACCATTGCCCGGGCGCACCAGCATTGTCATCTCGCGCTCACCCAGCGCACTGCGTCTGTCGCCGGACTGGACCAGCGTGCGCACCGCCGCGACGCTCGACGAGGCCATCCACCAGACGCCGGCCGATGCACCCATCCATGTCATCGGCGGCGCCCAGATCTATGAACTGGCCCTGCCTCGCGCAACGCGCCTATACCTGACCGAAGTGCTGTCCGACATCGAAGGCGACACGCATTTCCCGCATTGGGACCGGTCGCAATGGCAGGAAGTGAGCCGTGAGCACGGGCCGGCAACGCCCGAGGGCCTGCAATACGACTTCGTGGAATACCTGCGAGGATAGGCGTCGGGCAGCACACCGGCCTCTACAGGCGAAAAAAAAGCAGGGCTTGCGCCCTGCCTTTCTCGAAGAAAAAAGAAGATTACTTCTTCTTTTCGTCTTTCTTGGCTTCAGCCTTCTTGTCGTCCTTCTTGGCTTCAGCCTTCTTGTCGTCGGCAGCCTTCATATGGGCAGCAGCGAAAGCGCCGGTGGCGAACATGGACGCGAACAGAACTACGAGCAGCTTTTTCATAAAATCCCCTGGTTGATTAAGTTGACTCCGGTGTCCGGCTACCGAAGACTGGCGAATATTATCAAGACGGGACACGACCTGCACCGGTTTCCGCCCGGATACACCATAAACGTCTCGCAAGCCAATCGGATGACAGCCGTGAGGCATTTGCAAAAATATCACTTTCCCCTTATTATTCAATGTTATATGAAAAAAAATGCCGACCCAGGAACGCCATGACGGGCTCCCCAGCCATCCCCCCCCCCCCCTGCTCCACCTGTCCTGCCGTCCTGGCTGCTGGCCCTCACGCTGGCCTTGCTGCCGGCATTGGCACCGGTATGGTCCGCTCCCCGGGTTCCGGCCGGGGACGGGGTCGTGCTCGAACGGCTACCGGTGCGGGCAGGCGATGCCACCGGCCGCGAACTGCGCAGGCTGCGCGAGGCACTGCGCGCCAATCCAAACGACCCAGTCGCCGCCGAACGTCTGGCGCGACGCTATTTCGAGCTGGCCAGCGGCGAAGGAGATCCCCGCTACATCGGCTATGCCGAAGCCGCGCTGCGACCCTGGGCTGAAACGGCCGATGCCCCGCCGGAGATCGTGCTGGCAGGCGCCCTGCTCAAACAGTACCGCCATGAGTTCACAGCCGCCATGCAGGATCTGGACCGCGTGCTGCTGGCCCTGCCCGGCCATACCGAGGCCATCTCCTGGAAGATGGCGCTGCATCTGGTCAGGGGCGACTACACCAATGCGCGCCACAGCTGCACCCGGCTTGCGGCCAGCGCAACAGTACTTGCCACCACCGCCTGCACGGCAGTGATCGACGGCATCAATGGCAAGGCCAGGGCCGCCCATGCCGCACTCGCCGCAGCACTGGTCGCCCATCCGCCACAGAGCGAGGAGTACCGGCAATGGGTGCTGACGCGACTCGCCGAAATGGCCCAGCGCTTCAATGACCGCACGCTGGCGGAGCGGTATTTCCGAGAGGCGATTGCCGTGCCTTTCATCGATGGCTTTGTGCTGGCTGCCTACGCCGACTTGCTGCTGGACGAGCAGCGCCCGGCGGAAGTGCTGCGACTGCTGCGCAACCACGAGAACTCAGACATCCTGCTGCTACGCTTGGCACTGGCCGCCGCGGCGGCCAAATCCCCCGACGCCGCACGATATGCCCGCTCGCTGGGCGAGCGCTTCGCCGCCTCGGCACTGCGTGGCGACCGCCTGCACCTGCAGGAGCAGGCGCGTTTCGAACTGCAACTCAGGGGCAATGCCGCGGCAGCGCTGCAATTGGCCGTGGAGGACTGGGCCATCCAGCGTGAACCGCGGGATGCGCGATTGTTCATGGAAGCTGCCTTGGCCGCGGGCAAGCCGGCAGCCGCCCGCCCCGCGCTCGACTGGATGGATGCCACCGGCTACGAAGACCCGCGCTACCAGGCACTGGCAGCACGCCTGCGCAAGGCACTGCCATGAAGCACCTGTGCCTCCTGGCGGCACTGTGTCTGCTCCTGATCCAGCCCGCGCAGGCCCACAAGCCCAGCGACAGTTACCTGTCCATCAGCGTACAGGGCACACGGCTGCAGGGACAGTGGGACATCGCCCTGCGCGACCTCGAGTACGCCATCGGCCTGGATGCCGATGACAATGGCGAGATCACCTGGGGCGAGGTGAGGGCGCGCCATGCCGACATCACCGCTTATGCCATGGCCCGCCTGCAGGCTCGCTCTGCTGGCGCCGACTGTCTGCTCAAGGTGACCGAACACCTCATCGACGACCATACCGATGGCGCCTATGCCGTGCTGAAGTTCGGCGGCGAGTGCGCCCAGGCCTCCGATGCGCTGGACCTGCGTTACAGCCTGTTCTTCGACATCGATGCGCAGCACAAGGGCCTGCTGAAACTGGAATCGCCCGCCGGCACGCTGAGCGGCGTGTTTGCCGCGGATCGCCCGCAACAGGTGTTCGAGCTGCGCACACGCTCGGCCCTGGAGCAGTTCACCGACTTTGCCCGCGAAGGCGTCTGGCACATCTGGATCGGCTTCGACCATGTGCTATTCCTGCTGTCACTGCTGCTACCGGCCGTGCTGATACGGCGCTACCGTCGCTGGGAACCCGCCCCCAGCTTCAAACGCACCTTCTGGGACGTGGTGCGCGTGGTCACCGCCTTCACCGTCGCCCACTCCATCACGCTGTCGCTGGCCGCACTGGGGCTGGTCTCATTGCCTTCGCGCGTGGTGGAATCGGTCATCGCCCTGTCAGTGGTGCTGGCCGCACTGAACAACGTGCGCCCGGTGGTGGAGGAACGACGCTGGCTCATGGCCTTCGTGTTCGGCCTCATCCACGGCTTCGGCTTTGCCAGCGTGCTGGCCGACCTCGGCCTGCCGCGTGACGCCCTGTTGCTGGCACTGGTCGGTTTCAACCTGGGCGTCGAGGCCGGCCAGCTCGCCATCGTCGCCTGCTTCCTGCCGGTGGCCTTCGCCCTGCGCGAAACGCCCCTGTACCGCCGCGGAATAATGACCGGGGGCTCGCTGTTAATTGCCTTGATAGCCTTTGTGTGGATGCTGGAGCGGGCCTTGGACCTGAACATTCTCACCGGGCGCTGAACCGGAAAGCAAAATCGTGCCCCATCGTCTGACCCCGCAGCATCTTCTGACCATCACCCTGGCAACCACCTGCAGCTGGGCACTTCCGGCGCAGGCCGACGGTCCCCATGTCGAGCGCACCGACGCCGTGGAGGTCCTCGGCCATTACGAGAATGCCGTGGGCACTTCCGATACGGCCAGCCAGGGCTTCATCACCCCGAGCCTGATTGCCTCGCGCCCGCTGCAGCGCCCGGGTGATGTGCTGGAATACGTGCCCGGGATCATCGTCACCCAGCACTCCGGGGACGGCAAGGCCAATCAGTTCTTCCTGCGCGGCTTCAATCTCGACCACGGCACCGACTTCGCCACTTCGGTAGCCGGTGTGCCGGTGAACATGCCCACGCATGCCCATGGCCAGGGTTACTCCGACCTCAACTTCATGATCCCGGAACTGGTCTCGCGCATCGACTACAAGAAGGGCCCCTACTTCGCCAGCGAAGGCGATTTCTCCTCCGCCGGCGCCGCCCACATGCACTACTACGACCGCATGAAAGAGGGCCTGGCACAGATCACCGTGGGCGGCTTCGATTACCGCCGCGCCCTCACTGCCGGCTCGCGCGACCTCGGCCCCGGCCACCTGCTGGTTGCCTTCGAGGCCACCGGCAACAACGGGCCATGGCAATCGCCGGAACACTTCGGCAAGGAAAATGCCGTGCTGCGCTACAGCTTCGGCCGTCCCGACAGCAGCCACAGCATCACCGCCATGGCCTATCAGGGACGCTGGAGCGCCACCGACCAGATTCCGCGGCGCGCGGTGGATGGCGGCACGCTGTCGCGCCTGGGTACCATCGACGCGAGCGACGGCGGCAATTCCCAGCGCTACAGCCTTTCCTACGAACACCGCCACAACCACGACGACCACGAGTTCCAGCTCTCGGCCTACCTGATGAGCTACCGGCTGCAGCTCTTCTCCAACTTCACCTACTTCATGAACGACCCGGTGAATGGCGACCAGTTCGAACAGGCCGACCGGCGCAAGGTCTATGGCATCGCCCCCACCTGGATGTGGACCGGCCGCTGGGGCGAACGTCTCAGCCTGCTGCGCGGCGGCCTCACCCTGCGCAAGGACGACATCGGCATGGTTGGCTTGTACAACACCGCCGAAAGAAGGCGTCTCTCCACGGTGCGCCAGGACGCGGTCAAGCAACTCGGCGCCGGCGCCTGGGTGGAACACACCCTGCAGTGGAATGACTGGCTGCGCAGCGTCGCGGGCGTACGCGCGGACTTCTATCGCGCCGAAGTCCAGAGCAGCCTGGCGGCCAACTCGGGCAGCACCAGCGATCATCAGGTCTCGCCCAAGCTCAACCTCATCTTCGGCCCCTTTGATGAAACCGAGTATTTCGCCAGCTGGGGCCGTGGTTTCCACAGCAACGACGCCCGCGGCACCACCACGCGCGTGAATCCGGCCAGCCTCGCGCCAGTGTCACAGTCCCCCGCGCTGGTGAAGACCAGCGGCGCCGAAATCGGCGCACGCACCGAATGGGTGAAAAACCTGCAGTCTTCACTCGCCCTTTGGCGTCTCGACCTGGACTCGGAACTGGTGTTCGTCGGCGATGCCGGGACCACCCAGGCCAGCCGCCCCTCGGCACGCCGCGGCATCGAGTGGTCCAACCGTTACCGGCCTGCCACCTGGCTCATCCTGGATGGCGACCTGAGCCTGTCGCGCTCGCGCTTCACCCAGCCCGATCCGGCCACCGGTGGCAGCTTCATCCCCGGTGCCATCAACCGCGTGCTGTCACTGGGCGCCTCGGTGGACAACCTGGGTCCCTGGTCGGGCATGCTGCAGATGCGCTACTTCGGGCCGCGACCGCTGGTCTCCGACAACAACGTGCGCTCGCAAAGCACGCTGCTGTGGAACCTGCGCAGCAGCTATCGCCTGGACAGGAACATCAAGGTCTCGGTCGATGTGCTCAACCTGCTCAACCGCCGGGTGAGCGACATCGACTACCAGTACGCGTCACAGCTACGTGGCGAGGCCGCCGCAGTGAACGACGTCCACTTCCACCCGGTGGAACCGCGCAGCCTGCGCCTGACGCTGGCTGCAAATTTCTAGGCGACGTGTGCGGGCTCCGTCCGGGCAAAGTCGATCGCGTCACGCCAACCTCCCACGACCCGGCCGGCGCACAAATCCATCGGAAGAAGCCATGCCTCGTCCGATATTGATATCAATTTCGGACGATACTACTCTCCATCATTGGATTTACCATGGAAATATAATCATTTCCTCAGTGCCTGTGATAATGATGGAAATCGGGAGCGTGGGCATGCGCATGCACCATCTCCGCGTGGTCGTGCACATGCGCATGGGGACTGCCTGATTCGCCCTGCCTGTGGTCATGCTCATGGTGGGGATCGCTTCCGTGCGCATGAACGTGGGCATGACGCTGCGCCTGATGCAGATGCCTGTGGCTGTGGCGCTCGGTGGCCAGCAGCATCGCCGCCACGGCCATCAGCACCAGCGCCGCAATCAGCAGCATGGTCGGGGCCTCGCCCATGGCCAGGGCCAGCAGCACACCAAAAAATGGCGCCGTCGAGAACCAGGCCCCGGTACGCGCACTGCCCAACTGGCGCAGCGCCAACACGTACAGGGCCAGGCTGGCACCGTAAGCCATGGCCCCCAGCAGCAGCGCCGCAGCGATAAGGTGCAGCGCTGGGAAATCTGCGCCATAAAGCAGTGCCAAGGACAGATTCACGCTCCCGGCAACCAGGCCCTTCACCAGTGCAATAGTGACGGCGTCGCCGGGCGCAATCAATCGGGTGAAATTGTTGTCCAGCCCCCACAGCAGGCAGGCGGCAAGTATGGCCAGCGCATGCCAGGGCAACTGCCATTCCCCGGCCGTGCAGGCAAGCAGGGCGCCGGCTGCCAGCATCAGCAGTATCGCCAGCCAGACGCGTCGCCCCACCTGCTCACCGAAAAACCGCACCGCCAACCAGGCCGAGAATACGGACTCGGTGTTGAGCAGCAGGGAAGCCGCAGCCGAGCCGGTTCCAGGAAGCCCCCACAGGAGCAACACCGGTGCCAGCATGCCACCGCACAGGACGGCCGCCGCCAGGGCCGGCAGCCGGGATATTGGCGGCAACTCGATAATGCGCGATTCCATTCGCGTCGCCACTGTCACCACACGCAATAGCAGGAGTCCCAAGCCCGCCCCCAGATACAGCAAGCCGGCCAGGAGCCAGGATGACATGCTTGCAGCACTTCCAGTGCTCGCCGCACCTCCGCTCAGCAACAGGCTGGCCAACGGAACACTGGCGCCGAACAAGGCGGCTGCGGCAAAGGCGATCAGACCGGGCCGCAGCATGAGCCAGTACTCGTGATCGGATTCATGCCTTTCCCCTTGTGGTTAAAGGGTTAACAGCAGAATTATTATCAACGGCTCGGCCAGCCACCAGTGACTACACTGGCCCTGCCTCGCCACTCTGCCGCGTCCACTCAGTTTCCCTTTGCGGTGCACGGATCCCGCACGCAATCCACGTAGTACTTCAGTCCGCTCTCGTGCTCCTCGGCCACCAGGCCGTGGATGTCGGTCTCGAAACCCGGGAACTTGGCGTTGAACTCGCGGGCGAACTGCAGATAGCGCACGATGGTCGGGTTGAAACGCTCGCCCGGGATCAAGAGCGGGATGCCCGGCGGATAGGGAGTCAGCAACACGCTGGTGACCCGGCCTTGCAGCTTGTCGATCTCGACGCGGTCGATCTCACCGTGCGCCAGTGCGGCGAAGGCATCCGAGGGCTTCATCGCCGGCTGCATGTCCGAGGTGTACATCTCGGTGGTGAGTTTGGCCACGTCATTGGCCTTGTACATGCCATGGATCTGGTCGCACAGCTCACGCAGGCCGTACTTCTCGTAACGCGGGTACTTCTGGCAGAACTCGGTGAGACCCTTGATCGCCGGTTGGTTCTTGTCGTAGTCGTCCTTGAACTGCTGCAGCGCGGTCACCAGGGTGTTCCAGCGGCCCTTGGTGATACCGATGGTGAACATGATGAAGAAGGAGTACAGGCCGGTCTTCTCGACGATGACGCCGTGCTCGGCCAGGTACTTCGTGACGATGGCGGCCGGAATGCCGGACTTGGCGAACTTGCCCGACACGTCCAGCCCGGGCGTGATGACCGTGGCCTTGATCGGATCGAGCATGTTGAAGCCGGCCGCGAGATTGCCAAAACCATGCCACTTGTCATTGGCCTTGAGCACCCATTCCTCGCGTGAGCCGATGCCTTCCTGGGTGACATTCTTCCCCGGCCCCCAGACCTTGAACCACCAGTCCTTGCCCCACTCGTCATCGACCTTCTTCATGGCGCGACGGAAGTCCAGCGCCTCGAGGATGGACTCCTCCACCAGCGCCGTTCCGCCGGGCGGTTCCATCATGGCCGCGGCGACATCGCAGGAGGCGATGATGGCGTACTGCGGCGAGGTCGAGGTGTGCATCAGGTAGGCCTCGTTGAAGCGCGTGCGGTCGAGCTTCTTG
>CANJJT010000011.1:0-73160 GCA_947474715.1 Betaproteobacteria bacterium | reverse complement strand
TACCATTGCGTACTTCGATCGCCTTGGCGTACCCCGTCTCTCATGACCTCAACTCTTCGAACCGCCCGGTGCGGCCCCGCATGCCGGGTGGTGTGGCAGGGGCGCAGTCAGCTAGACTGCCCCCTATGCCGATTGACAAGGGGGTAAACCCCGGGCCTGCGCCGGCCCGCCGCCAGCACCATCCCTGGAAATTGACAAGGGGGTAAGCCACAGGCCTGTCAGGCGTGCCATCCCACCGGTGATTGAGTCACAGGGACTGGGGAACTCTTTTCTGTCGCCGAGCCCACGACGCCAGCGCATCCATGGCCCCGCGAGCCTGATGGTGCAGCGCTCCATCCTTTGCATTTGACCTACATCAAGCCTGCACTGGCCGCTTCCTTTTATGGTCTGACCAATTGCCCCGTCGCGCGAGAACGGGGGTCAGCAAGGAGGTCGCCGATGTCACCCGATCAGTTTGCCGCAGCAGCCAGCATGGAGGAGCTTTACGTCCTTCTGGAACAGTCCGGCATGGGCCCGGGCTGGAACAAGCCGGAACCGTCGATGTATCCGACGCCCAAGAAGCATTTCGTCCCGGCGCACTGGCCCTACCGCCTCGCGCGTGCCGCCCTGGATTCCGCAGCCAAGTATGTGAAGACCGAGTTTGCCGAGCGACGCAACCTCATCATGAACAATCCGGTGCCCGGCAACACCTATGCCACGGCGCCCACCATCGTCGCCGCCTACCAGATGATCAAGGGCCACGAGACGGCACGCAGCCATCGCCACACGCCCAATGCCATGCGCTTCATCCTCGAATCGAAGCAGGATACCTACACGGTGGTCGAGGGCAAGCTGGTGCCCATGCAACCCGGCGATGTGCTGCTCACGCCCAACTGGGCCTGGCATGGCCATGACAACAAGGGCCCGGACAATGCCTACTGGATCGATTTCCTCGATGCGCCGCTGACCCACCTGCTGGGGCCGATGTTCTTCCAGCAGTTGCCGGACAGGTTCGTGCAGGAATCGAATGAGGTGGCCGCCGATTCTCCCTTCCGCTTTCCGTTTGCCGTGTGGGGCAAGAAAGTGACGCAGCAACCGGAGGCCGCACCGGGTGTGCGTGAAGTGACGCTCGGGCCGCCTTTCCTGGACACCATCCGGCTGAAATGGCGGCACTTCAAGCCGGCCACCCAGTTCAGCGAGGCTCGCACCACCGCCAGCCGCATCTATGCCGTGCACCAGGGCAGCGGCACGGCCCTCTGCGAGGGGAAAACCATGGCCTGGGAGCGCGGCGACGTGTTCGTCATTCCGCCCTGGAGCGATGTGGAGTGGCGTGCCAGTGGCGAGGCATTCCTGCTGCAGGCCTCGGACGAAATCCTGCTGGAAAGGCTGCGCTGGCTGCACCACGGTTCGCCCGGCGGCGAGATGCACGATGCGGAGACGCGCTTCCGCGGCAAGTTCTAGCGCCTGCTGAAGGAGAAGGGGGCATGGTCTCCTTCTGGGCTCTCGCAGGGGCCCATCGGCAGGCCCGGGCCTGCATCCATAACAACAATCAATCAGGGAGAAGCAATGAAGACACCCGTGCTGGTGGTGGGCGGGGGGCCGGTCGGCCTGGGCGTGGCCGGCGACCTCGGTATGCGTGGCGTGAAGAGCGTGCTGATTGAGAAGGCCGATGGCGTCATCGTGCAGCCGAAAATGGACACGGTGCATGCGCGCATCATGGAGTTCTGCCGTCGCTGGGGCATCGTGCCCTGGGTGGAAGCGGCCGGTTTCAATCGCGACTACTCGCAGGACTATGCCTGGGTGACCGCCCTGCACAAGGGCTATGAGCTCGGTCGCGAGCCTTCGCCGCCCTGTTCCAAGGCGCCGCCGCTGCCGCAAAGCCCGACGCACCGCGAGCGCTGCCCGCAGACCTTCTTCGATCCGGTGATGCAGCGCTTCGCCCGCCGCTCCGGCGAAGCAACGCTGAAGTACCACACCGAACTGCTGTCCTTCGAGGAGCGGACGGATGGCGTGGTGGCGCGCGTGAAGAACACCCAGACCGGCGTCGAGGAAGTGATTGAAGCGGACTACCTGGTGGCGGCCGACGGCTCGGCCAGCACCATCCGCGAGCAACTGGGCATCACCATGTCCGGCCACAATCTGCTCACCAACACCACCAATGTCATCTTCCACAGCATCGAGCTGGAAAAACTCATCACCATGCCGCAGGCCTACCGCTACATCTTCATCGATCCGGAGGAAGGCACCTGGGGCACCATCGTCTGCATCGACGGGCGTGACAACTGGCGCTTCTCCTTCGTCGGCGACAAGAACCGGCTGCAGCTGGGCGAGCCTGAACTGCGCGAGTTCATCCAGCGCGCCGTGGGCTGCGATTTCAAGTTCGAGATCACCTCGGTGCTGCGCTGGACGCGCCGCGAGCTGGTGGCCGACCGCTATGGCACCGATCGCATCTTCCTGGTGGGGGATTCGGCCCATCAGCTGTCACCGACCGGCGGTTTCGGCATGACCACCGGCCTGCAGGAGGCGGTGGACATCAGCTGGAAGCTGGCCGCCATGGTGCAGGGCTGGGGTGGTCCGTCGCTGCTGCAAAGCTACGAAGCCGAGCGCCAGCCGGTGGCCTCGCGCAATGTGCGAGAGGCGCACAACAACCTCATCCGCATGCTGACGCCACGCCGGCAGAAGCCCCCCAGGGCCATCATGGAACCGGGTGCGAAGGGCGATGCAGCGCGCAAGGCCTATGGCGATGCCTACACCGAGATGATGAAACCGGAATGGCATGCCCTGGGCGTCACCATGGGCTACCGCTACGACGGCTCACCCATCGTGGTGGGCGATGGCTCGCTCGCGCCCATCTTCGAGATCGACTACGTGCAGAATACCCTGCCGGGTGTGCGCGCGCCGCATGTCTGGCTGGACGCGGCAAAACAGCAGTCGACGCTGGACCTCTACGGCAAGGGCTTTGTGCTGGTGCGCCTGGCCGCGAACGCTGCCGAAACGCAACAACCGGCCAATGCTCTGTTGGCCGCAGCCAAGCAGCGCGGGGTGCCGCTGGCGGTGGTGGATCTGGTCAACGCCGAAGCGCGCTCGCTTTACGAGAAGCGCCTGGTGCTGGTGCGGCCCGATGGCCATGTGGCCTGGCGCGGTGATGAGCAGCCGGAGAACGCCCTGGCGGTGATCGATACGGTGCGCGGGGCTGGATAGCGCTGGCGGGCGCCTGTCCGGTTTGTCCCTGGAGCCGGGCTGCTCCTGCCTGGAGCGGCCAGACAGGAATGATCACATCACCTGGCCGACGAGTAGCGCCACGCTGGCCGGTGTTCCCGTCAGACCCGGATTGTCGACCGGTGCAGCCTCATGTCCGAGGATGATGGGTGATAATAACTCACTTGTTTATCCACTGCAGTCGGAGACTTACTCTTCAATTAGATAATAATAGCACTATCAGTGCTGCAATATCTTCGACAGGAACAGCTGCGCCCGCTCCGAGCGCGGCTTGCCGAAAAAATCCTCCTTGGCGGCGTCCTCGACGATCTCGCCGCGGTCCATGAAGATGACGCGATTGGCCACCTTGCGGGCGAAGCCCATCTCGTGGGTCACGCACATCATGGTCATGCCCTCGTGGGCCAGGGCCACCATCACGTCCAGCACCTCGTTGATCATCTCCGGGTCGAGCGCGGAGGTCGGCTCGTCGAATAGCATGCACATCGGGTCCATGGCGAGGGCGCGGGCGATGGCCACGCGCTGCTGCTGCCCGCCGGACAGCTGGCCAGGGAATTTCGGCGCCTGGGCCTTCAGGCCGACCCGGTCGAGCAGTTTCATGCCCTTGTCCATGGCCTCCTCCTTGCCGCGCCCCATGACGCGGATCTGCGCCAGCGTCAGGTTCTCCATGATGGTCAGGTGGGGGAAGAGCTCGAAGTTCTGGAACACCATGCCCACCCGCGAGCGCAGCTTGGGCAGGTCGGTGCCCGGTGCGTTCAGCGAAATCCCGTCGATGATGATCTCGCCCTTCTCGAAGGGCTCCAGGCCGTTGACGGTCTTGATGAGCGTCGACTTGCCCGACCCCGACGGGCCGCACACCACCACCACCTCGCCCTTGGCGACGCCGGTGGTGCAGTTGGTGAGCACCTGGAAGCTACCGTACCACTTGCTGACATCCTTGATTTCGATCATCGCCGTGTCCTCATTCAGCCAGTGACTGGCGTGGGAGATATACAAGAGGGCATGCCCTCTTGTTCGTCTGGAAACCATCAATCTTCGGCGTCTTCCCCGCGAAGGCGGGGATCCATTCTTTCGAAGGCAGTAAAAATGGATTTCCGCCTGCGCGGGAATGACAACCGAACATCATTCCGGCGTTCAGATATGACGGTAATGTTTGCCGATCATGATTGCATCTGCCGCAGGCTTTGACACGTCGTCCCCGCGAAAGCGGGGACCCAGTGACGTTCCGGCCAAGTCGCTGGATTCCCGCTTTCGCCGGAATGACGATTCCTGGGTTGGGGACTGCTGTCATGGGCATCATCTGACGATCGCTATCTTCTTCTGCAGTTGCTTGACCAGCAGTGACATGCCGAAGCAGATGATGAAGTAGACCACGGCAGCGAGCAGGAAGGCCTCCACCGGGCGGTTGAAGTTGCGGCCGGCCGTGGTGAAGCCGCGCAAGAGGTCGTAGGCGCCGATGGCGTAGACCAGCGAGGTGTCCTGGAACAGGATGATGGTCTGTGTCAGCAGCACCGGCAGCATGTTGCGAAAGGCCTGCGGCAGCACCACCAGCTTCATGGTCTGGCTGTAGGTGAGCCCCAGCGCATACCCGGCGTTCATCTGGCCGCGTGGCACCGACTGGATGCCGGCGCGCATGATTTCCGAGTAGTAGGCTGCCTCGAAGGCGGTGAAGGTGATGATGGCAGACCATTCCGCCCCCAGCGGCTTTCCGGTAAGGAAGGGGATGAGCAGGAAAAACCACAGGATCACCATTACCAGCGGGATGGAGCGCATGGTGTTGACGTAGATCGAGGCCGGCCATTGCAGCCACTTGTAGGAGGACAGGCGCATCAGCGCCAGCACCGTCCCCAGCAGGATACCGCCGAACATGGCCACCAGCGTCAACTGCACGCTGAAGATGAACCCCTTGATCAGGAAGTTCCGGATGAGTTCTGCATTGAAGAAACTGAGGTCGAGGGCTTCCATCTATTGGCCCCCCCCGACATAACCCGGCACCCGCACCCGGGCTTCGATGAAGGCAAAGAGGCGATTGATGGTGAGCGCGCTGACGATGTAGAGGCTGGTCACGGCCAGGTAGACCTCGATGCCGCGGGAGGTCTCCTCCTGCGCCTGCATGGCGAACATGGTGAGCTCGGAGATGCTGACGGCAAAGGCCACCGAGGAATTCTTGATGATGTTCATCGCCTCCGAGGTGAGCGGCGGCAGCACGATGCGAAAGGCCATGGGCAGCAGCACGAAGCGGTAGGTCTGCGGCAGGGTCAGGCCGAGCGCCAGACCGGCGTAACGCTGGCCGCGCGACAGCGACTGGATGCCGGCACGCACCTGCTCTGCCACCCGCGCCGAGGTGAACAAACCCAGGGCGGCCACCACCATGACGAAACTGGGCAGCGCCTGCAGCGGTGGGATCAGCGTCGGGATGACGAAGTACCAGAGGAAGATCTGCACCAGCAAGGGGATGTTGCGGAACAACTCCACCCAGGCGTTGGCCAAGCCGGCCACCCAGCGGTTGGGCGCCGTGCGCAGCGTGCCGATCACTGCACCAAAAAGGATGGCCACCACCCAGGCACAACCGGCCACGGCCAGTGTCCAGCCCCAGGCGGAGAACATCCAGTCGAGGTAGCGTGTCTCGCCATCACCGATGTCCCGCAGGAAAAACTGCCAATCCCAGGTCATGCCACTCCCCCTAGAGCTTGCCATGCGTTCAATGCGTTGAATTCGGGGCTGGTTGCAGCCATTGGTGCCACCGATCCTGTCACTTGTACATAAGCAACTACGAAACCAAGCACGAAACCAAGCACGAAACCAAGCACGAAACCAAGCACGAAACCAAGCACGAAACCAAGCGAAAACTGCGCCACCCTATCTTCATCCGGTTCGCCAAGCCGACCGAGGCCGGGGCGAAAAAAAACGCGCCCGGTGGTCGAGCGCGTTTGGGCTTCCTGGTCTGCCGCCGCTTACTTCTTGGCGTAGGCTTCCATGGGCTTGTCGTTGGGGTCCTTGAACAGGCCCTTCAGCGTGTTGCTCATGGGCAGGTTGACGCTGGTGTTCTTGGGCGGGATAGGCTTCAGGAACCACTTGTCATACAGCTTGACCAGGGCGCCCGAGCCCATCATGTTGCTGAGGGTCAGGTCGACCACCTTCTTCATGCCCGGGTCGTCCTTGCGGATCATGATGGCAATCGGCTCCACCGACAGGGTTTCGCCGACGATGGTGAAGTCCTTGGGGTTCTTGGCGGTGGCCACCAGGCCGGCCAGGATGTTGTCGTCCATCACGAAGGCATCGGCACGGCCGGACTCGACCAGCAGGAAGGAGTCGGAGTGGTCCTTGCCGAACAATTCCTTGAACTGCACTTTTTCGGCGCGCTGGTGTTTGCGCAGCGTCTGCACCGAGGTGGTGCCGGT
This sequence comes from Betaproteobacteria bacterium, assembly GCA_947474715.1. Lineage (GTDB taxonomy): Bacteria > Pseudomonadota > Gammaproteobacteria > Burkholderiales > SG8-39 > CAIYPG01. The sequence continues at coordinate 66,564 of CANJJT010000011.1, read as the reverse complement.
GGTGGTCGCCACGGTCTTGCCGTTCAGCTGGGAGATGGACTTGATGCCGGACTTGGCCTTCACCACCATGCGTACTTCAGTGACAAAGGTGGTCAGGGCGAAGGAGACGTCCTTCTGGCGGGCTTCGTTATTGGTCGTCGAGCCGCACTCGATGTCCACCGTGCCGTTCTGGGTCAGGGGGATGCGGTTCTGCGAGGTCACCGGCACATACTTGACGTTGAGCTTCTTGCCCACGGTATTGCCGATATTGTCGATGATGGCCTGGCACAGTTCCACGTGGTAGCCGGTGAACTGGTTGTTGCCCAGGGTGAAGGACAGCGGGGCCGAGGATTCACGCACGCCCATGGCGATTTCGCCGCTGTCCTGGACTTTCTTCAGGGTGGTGACCTGGGCCTGGACGGTGCCTGCGGCAATGCCCAGTGCGAGTGCGGCTGCCAGCTTCGAGAGCTTGTACATGTGCAATTCCCTTTTGACGGTTGGACCTGGGATCGCAAGGGGAGGGCACTGTGACTCGTCCTCCAGCCGCGACCGATAAATCATTCTACGGAAGGGGTGGGGCTTTGTCCAAGCCGGCCGCAGGCGGGCAGGGACCCGGATAAGGGGGCGGCAAAGCCGGTTACCCGGCGATGAGCAGCCCCATGCCCATGTGTAGTGGAACTGTCGTGCAGTTCACGTGGATTGCCGGCACGCAGCCCGCCTTGCCACCGGGCTGCGTGCGGCCTGGGTCCGGGGGGGCTTCCCGGGGCGATCAGTAGTCCGAGACGACTTTGGGCGTCGGTGGCTCGATCACGGTGCTCCAGGCGTTGGCCACGCCCTGGCCGGTCTTGTCGCCGGGTTTCGCATCCTTGACCCACAGGTAGAGCGGTTTGCCTTCGAATGACCATTGCAGGGTGCCGTCGTCGCGCTTGAAAGGGTGCAGGTCGTTCATGCCGTACTCGTTGGCGGCCGGGCGCAGTGGCGGCCAGTTGGCCTCGCATGGTCCGGTGCACACGCTCTTGTTGAAGCTGTCCTTGAGGTAGGTATAGACCGTCATGCCCTTGCCATCGGTCAGCACGCCGCCGCGGTAGGCGATGCCCGGGCCGGAACCGGTGCTGGCGCAGCCGGCGATCAGAAGTGATATCACCACCGGAAGGATGGACTTGCGCAATGCGCTGGAGGCGTCTGGCTTCATGTCGGCATTCCTTTTTCATGTCAGGTTCGGGGTGGTGCGGCGGCATGCGTGAGCCGCTGCTGTTTCCGGAGTCAACATGAAACGCGGCGACTCTATTCCCTGTCGGACGCGAACAGAAGGCCTTGTCAGGATTCTGAAGGCTGGCAGCGGGAAGTCCCGCGTCGCAGCCTGACCGGCCTTTACTCGACCAGGGCCTGCACCGTGCCTGACTTCATCCACTGGACGATGGCCCGGCCAACAGGCGCCTCCCTGCCCGCATAGGCATGCAGATGCGGCCCGCCGCACGGGTCGCCCTGGGGCGTGCCGCCCCGCACCGTGGTGAGCCGGCTGCCGGCATAGCCCCTGACGATGGGGTAGGGCGTGCCACGGCAGGCGTCCTGCTCATGGTGGACATGCAGCATGGGGGTGGCGATGCGTTCGTAGGGGAAGTTGCGCACCGAGGCGTACTGTTCCTTTGGATAGGCGATGTTGACGGCGACCGAATGCAGGCTGCCGGCGATCTCACTGCCCAGATTGAGTGTCAGCCAGCGGGCACTGATGGTGCCCTGGCTGTGCCTCAGCAGGTAGAAGCGGGCGATCCCGTGCTCCTCGCGCAGGCGCGCCATCACGCCGCGCACGTCATCGGCATGGGTGCCCGAAGAGCGATAGTCATCCAGGCAGGTGGAAGGCAGGGTATCCCCCGGCGATCCCCACTGGTCGGTCGGGCAGTCCATGACCACCCGCGCGAGGCGCGCCTGCAGGAATCAAGGCAGGCTGGTTCGCAGGAAGGTGATGAGGTTGCGGTTGCGATCGGCCACGCCCTGGATGCGGGCATAGCCGGGGACGCTGCGGAAGAACAGTACTGCCGTGTCGGTGGGCTTCGCGGGCTGGTTCAGGATGGCGCGCATCTGCACCGGCGCGCCGCTGGCTGTGCGCCCCGTGTCGAAACTCACCAGGTGGTCGGTCTGGGCGTGCAGGCTGCCTGCGCCACTTATCCACGCCAGCAGGGTCGCCGCCCAGGCCAGTCTGCGATTCATGTCCTGTTTCCGTTGTTCGTGCCGGATGCATCCACTGTCGGTTCACCAATCACGTTCTTGTCCCGTCCTTCACATGACTTATTGCCATGCTTATCGCAATGGCAGCTTTCACTAATCCGGCGCAATCAGTTCGACCGTCGGGAAATAGGATTCGTAGCGACCCCTATCGCGTGTCAGCAGGGGCACGCCGGCAACCGCAGCGTGCGCGCCGATTAAGAAGTCCGGAAGCACACCGGACTTGGTGTCTCTGCGCTTCCTGTAGTTGAGGAAGGCCCGTCCGGCCAGGAACAGGGCCTCACGCGGTATCGGGTCCAGCCTCAGCCCGGCGGCTTTCAGCATGGTTTCCAGTTCCTCGATCCGCTGGTAGGCAATCGACAACTCGGCATAGATGACCGGGTTGATGACCAGCGTGAATTGAAGCGAGGCCGCATCGAGCTGCGCCTGGGACCAGTCGGCCCAGACCGGATCGTTTTCGATGACGTCAAGAATGACGTTCGTATCGACCAGCAGCAAGACCTACTCCCCGCGGGTGAGCGCCATGATCTGCTGCGTCGTCATTTTGACCGTGGCCGTGCCGCGCAACGAGCCGAAGCGGCTCACCTTGGCCTTGGTACGTCCATTGCGCCCTTTGTTTCCGGCGGCAACGAGTAGCACGCGGCCGTCCGTGGTGGGTTCGAAATCGACCGACTCGCCGGGCTTGACGCCCAGGAAATCACGCACCTTCTTCGGAATGGTGACCTGGCCCTTGCTGGTGATCTGATTGCTCATGGGAGCCTGGAAGTAATACTTGAAAATCATATGGTATTACTTTCTCCGGCATGCAACAACGGCAGGGACAGGTATTGTTATGCCTCGTGCACGATGCTTAAGCAGTGCCCAGATGCGCTTCCTTCACCTGCTCCAGCGGCCCCGGATCGTCGATGGTGGTGAGGTCGCCCGGATCGCGCCGCTCGCACACCGCCTGGATGGCGCGGCGCAGCACCTTGCCCGAGCGCGTCTTGGGCAGGCCGTTGACGAAGTGCACGCGCGCCGGCCGCGCCACCGCACCCAGCTGGTCGTGCACCAGCTTCATCAACGAGCCCTCCAGGTCGAGGCGAGCGGCTGCGTCCTTGATGGCATCGGGGTTGCGCGGCACGGCGAAGGCCACCGCCACCTGGCCTTTCACCTCGTCGTGCACGCCGACCACGGCGCATTCGGCCACTGCGGCATGGCTGCAGATGGATTCCTCGATCTCGCGCGTGCCCAGGCGGTGCCCGGCCACGTTGATGACATCGTCGATGCGCCCGAGGATGGTCCAGTAGCCATCCTTGTCGCGCGTGGCCCAGTCGAAGGTGGAATAGAGCAGCTTGCCGGGGATGGAATGGAAGTAGGTGCGCACGAAGCGCTCGTCGTCATCCCACACCGTCTGCAGGCAGCCCGGCGGCAGCGGCGGGGCGATGGCCACCACGCCCTTGTGGATGAGGCCCGTGCTGGTGTCGAGCGGCTCGCCGGTCTCCTCGCTCACCAGGCGCACGTCGTAGCCGAACACCGGCTGGCCGGCGCTGCCGTAGTGCGGCTCGGCGCCTGCCGGCGTGGCCAGGATGGGCCAGCCCGTTTCGGTTTGCCAGTAGTTGTCGCGCACCGGGCAGCCCAGCCACTCGCCCACCCAGCGCGCGGTGGGTTCATCCAGCGGCTCGCCGGCCAGAAACAGCGCACGCAGCGAGGAAATGTCGTACTGCCGGATCAGCGTCTGGTCGTAGCGCTTGAGCGTGCGGATGGCCGTGGGCGAGGAGAACATCACGCTCGGCCGGTGGCGGTCCACCAGCTTCCAGAAGATGCCTGCATCCGGGCGCAGCGGCGTGCCCTCGTACAGGATGGTGGTCATGCCGTTGATCAGCGGGCCATAGACGATGTAGGAATGGCCCACCACCCAGCCGATGTCGCTGGTGCAGAAATAGGTTTCGCCCGGCTGGCAGTCGTAGATGTGGCGCATCGAGGCGGCCAGCGCCACGGCATAGCCGCCGACATCACGCTGCACGCCCTTGGGCTTGCCGGTGGTGCCCGAGGTGTAGAGGATGTAGCTCGCTTCATTCGACTCCAGCCAGGCCACCGGCACCTCGGCATTCAGGTGGCGGCTGCGCAGCCCGGCCCAGTCCACATCGCGTCCGGGAAGCATGGTCATGGGGGCGAGGCCTCGGTTCACCAGCAGCACATGGGCGGGTTTCGACTCGGCCAGCTCGATGGCGTGGTCGAGCAGTGGCTTGTACTCGATCACCTTGCCGGCGCGGCTGCCGGCATCGGCACTGACGATGAGGGCGGGGCGGGCATCGTCGATGCGCCGCGCCAGGCTCACCGAGGCAAAGCCGCCGAATACCACCGAGTGGATGGCGCCGATGCGCGCGCAGGCGAGCATGGCGAACACCGCCTCGGGGATCATCGGCAGGTAGATGAGCACACGGTCGCCGCGCCTCACCCCCAGTTCGAGCATGCCTGCGGCGGCCCTTACGACTTCACGATGCAGCTCGGCATAGGTGTAGGCGACGGTGCGCTCCACCTCGGTGGATTCCCACACCAGCGCCACCTGCTGGCCGCGCGTCGCGAGATGGCGGTCCAATGCGTTGTGACACAGGTTGGTGGTGCCGCCGGTAAACCAGCGGGCAAAGGGCGGCGGCCGCTTCGCATCCGGGCCGTATTCGACGACTTCGGTCCAGGGCGTGTGCCAGTCGATCAGCCTGGCGTGCTCGCCCCAGAGTTGTCGCTGGCGTTCCAGCATGGCCGGGTCGCTGGCGTCGGCAAAGGGTGCGGCTTGGGGCGATGCGGGCATGTCTCCTCCTCAATCTTGTTGTGTTCAGCTTGTCACCACCGGTGTGGATGCAGCCTGCGGGCACCGACCTGTCACCGGCTGGAACGATATTAGTCCGAACCGGCGGGGCTGTGCAGGCCAGCCAGTTGGTGCAAACCCCCTTGTCAAAGGGGGCCGACTCGTGAGCGCAGCGAACGAGCGGGGGGATTTTCAACAGCCGTGCTGATTTGTCCAATCAGCCAGATCTGCCTGCCAGGCAATAAGCATGATCCCGACTACTGGCAGGACCTGATCCAGTCGGGCATCTGTCTGCTTGGTCAAAATCCCCCCGCTGGCCTGCGGCCAGTCGGCCCCCTTTGACAAGGGGGTAAACCTCACCGTCCGCCGGGGATTTGGCAGTGACGTGGCGCCATGAATATGATATCAATTACATCATTAATTCAATGATGATAATGCTATACATTCAAAATTGATATTAATTGCATATCTGAACGGGCTGCACCGGGGCACGCCCGCCGATGCGCGCCGGTGCCCGCTCCGCCAGCAGGTAGAATCCTGTCCGTAGCCCCTTCCCCAAACAGAAACGGCGCACAACGCCGAAACAACATGAACCAGCCCTTCACGCCCCATTCCGGCGATGCCCATCGCATCGACAAGGAACCCTGGTATCTGCCCCTCGGTGACGAGGTGCAGGTTTTCGAGGCGGCCTACGCCCAACGGTTGCCGGTGCTGCTGAAGGGCCCGACCGGCTGCGGCAAGACGCGCTTTGTCGAATACATGGCCTGGCGCCTGTACCGCCAGGCCGAGACCGAGCGGCGCAAGCAGGAAACCCCGCTCATCACCGTGGCCTGCCACGAGGACCTGACCGCCACCGACCTGGTCGGCCGTTACCTCCTCTCCGGCGACGAGACAGTGTGGATGGACGGCCCGCTCACGCGCGCAGTGCGTTCTGGCGCCATCTGCTACCTCGACGAAGTGGTCGAGGCGCGCAAGGACACCACCGTGGTGATCCACTCCCTCACCGACCACCGGCGTCTGCTGCCCATCGAGAAGACCGGCGAACTCTTGGGGGCGCATCAGGATTTCCTGCTGGTGATCTCCTATAACCCCGGCTATCAGAGCGTGCTGAAGGACCTGAAGCCCTCCACGCGCCAGCGCTTCGTCAGCCTGGAGTTCACCTACCCCACCCCGGAAGTGGAGGCGGGCATCGTCGCCCATGAAAGCGGCGTCGAGACTGAAACCGCCCAGCGCCTCGCTCTGATCGGCGCCAAGGTGCGCAACCTGCGTGAGCACGGTTTTGAGGAAGGCGTGAGCACGCGTCTGTTGGTCTACACCGCGCAGCTGATAGCCTCCGGCATCACTCCGCGGCGCGCCTGTGAGGCTGCCATCACCCGGGCCGTCACCGACGATAGCGAAGTGCAGCAGGCCATCGACGATATCGTGGACGTGATCTTGCCGTGATGCCCCCGGGGGCGCAGCAGCCGGAGGCTTCCTGCGTTTATCTGTCGGACGTGCAGCGGGTGCTGACGCTGTTCACCCAGGGCATCGCCGGGCGTTACCTGCAGCTGGAGCCGGCCGATGAGGTCGCCTCCGCCAGCTGGGACAAGCCGCGCCGCAAGAGCGTGGTGGCCGATGCCGAGCCCGAGGCGCTGCTGTTGCCACCCTCGCTGGATGACTTCGGCAACCACCGCCACAACTTCGGCGCCTATCGCATCGCCGTGCTGCATCAGCTCGGCTTCTTCGAGAACGGCACCTATGGCTTCACCCTGGGCTTGGCGCGCCAGCGCATCCCCGGCCTGCCCGACACGCCGCGCGGCTATGACCCGCTGGGCGAGAACGCGCCCGATCTCTACCGCTTCTTCATGCTCTGGCCCATCCCCGACCTGATGCGCCAGATCTTCACCATCCTGGAAGACCTGCGCATCGATGCCGCCATGCGCCGCCGCTATCCCGGGGCGCGGAAGGATCTTGATCGCGTGCTCGGGCGCGCCCTGGCACAGCGCCCCGAACGCGAGGATTTCACGCTGTCGGCCGACCTGCTGGAATCCCTGGTGCAGTTCTCCCTGGGGGCGACGCGCGAAGACCTCCTCGCCAGCCAGCCCAGCGCCCACCTCGTGCGCATGCTCGAGGCGGCCGCCGGCCTGCAATCGAGGATGGCCACCGTGTATGACGGCACCCGCGCGGCCGTCATCTGCTACCGCGCGCTGGTGCGCGCCGGGCTGGAAGAAATGGGCGTGGCCGCCGATGATCACGGCGACGACGAGATCCTGGTCAACGACGAGCGTGGCGACACCTCGACGCTGGCCCCGCCGCAGCTGAAGGCGCTGCGCAGCCGCAATGTCGATTTCCGCGGCGAAATGAATCCGGACTTCATGCGCGGCGATGTGTTCGGCGGCTTCGACGAATCCCTGGATCAGGAACTGGGCGATCGCGGTGGCAATGCCGTCGGCGCCCCCGGCGAAGAGGCGCTGGCCCACCTGCGTCCCGAGTTGGGCGAGGAGATGGACGACATCCTGGCCGCGGCCAACATGCAGTTCGGCGGTCATCGTGAGGAAGAGGACGCGGTCCGCAGCTTTCTCTACGATGAATGGGATTACCTCAACAAGAACTGGCTCAAGGGTTGGGTGCGCCTGTACGAGAGGAAGCTCCATGGCGATGACAGCGACTTCATCCGTGACGTGCGCCGCCGCCATTCCAATCTTGCCTTCCAGGTGCGTCGGCGGCTGCAGTTCACCCGCCCCGACTCGCGCGTGCGGGTGCACCGCGTCAGCGATGGCGAGGAACTGGAGATCGACGGCCTCATCGAGGCGGTGATTGACCGGCGCGCCGGTCACGCCACCGACGAGCGCTTGTACATGCGGCGCGACCCGGCCTTGCGCGATGTCGCCGCCGCCTTCCTGCTCGACATGAGCGGCTCCACCGGCATCGCCGTGCCTTCGGGTTACTTCGCCGAGACGGCCATGCCGCGCCTGCGCCGCGGCAAGTACGTGCCCCCGCCCACGCGCCGCAGCGTCATCGACGTGGCCAAGGAATCGCTGGCGCTGATGTGTGACGCCCTGCAAACCCTGGGTGACACCTATGCCATCTACGGCTTCTCCGGCGAGGGCCGTGACAAGGTGGATTTCTACGTCGCCAAGACCTTCGAGAGCCGCCTGTCGCAGCGTACCTGGGGCGCGCTGGCCGCCATGCAGCCGCAGCGCTCCACGCGCATGGGCCCGGCCATCCGCCATGCACTGGCCAAGCTGCGCCTGCAGCCCTCGCGCATGAAGGTGCTGATGATCATCTCCGACGGCTATCCCCAGGACAAGGACTACGGTCCCAACCCCGAGGACGGCGAATACGGCATCCAGGACACCGCCGAGGCGCTGCGCGAAGCCGAGCGTGAAGGCGTGCAGACCTTCTGCATCACCATCGACCCGGCTGGTTACGACTACCTGCGCCGCATGTGCGAGCACGACCGTTACCTCGTTATCGACGAAGTGAGCGACCTGCCCGACCAACTGGCGAAGGTGTATCGCAAGCTGACGCTTTAGGACGGGATGCGTTTCCCGGCCAAGGGTTCTTTGCCGATTTGCCGGCGCGGTGTTTACCCCCTTGTCAAAGGATCTTCGTCAATCTTCGGGGATGGCATTGGCAGCAAGCCTGGCAGGCTCGGGTTAAGCCCCTTGTCAAAGGGGGCCGACTGGCCGCAGGCCAGCGGGGGGATTTTGGTCCGCCAGGCCGATCTACCTGCCTGCGCAAGCGATAGCCGCGAATCCTGTTGATGGTCATTGGCTTGCAGGCAGGCAGGGTGCGCCGGATCACATCCCCGACATCAATCAGGCACTCGTGGTGCGCTACAAGCGCAACGGGAGAAAATCCCCCCGCTCGTTCGCTGCGCTCACGAGTCGGCCCCCTTTGACAAGGGGGTGAACCGCGCCGCAGCCACGTCCCCCGGAATCCGGTGAAGAACCTTTGACTAGGGGTTTGTCTCTCCGTCAGGCCGCTGCTGCCTGTTCCAGCGGCAGATCCAGCGTTGTCACGCGACGCAGTTCACGTGGGTGCTTGCCGTCGTCGAAGGGTTTGCCGCGGTGCATGGTGGCGAGGTTGTTCCAGATCACCAGGTCGCCGTCCTGCCAGTCGTGGGAGTAGATGAATTCGCGCTGGGTGGCATGGGTCATCAGGTCGCCCAGCATCAGGCGCGCCTCGGGCAGCGGCCAGCCGAGTATACGGTTGGCGTGCGAGGCGATGTAGAGCGAGCGTCGCCCGGTGCGCGGGTTGGTGAGCACCATGGGGTGCACGGCACCTTTCAGCTTGTCCAGTTCCTCGTCGGTGAAATCGAAGCCCAGGGTCTGGCGCGAGTAGGCGATGGAATGGTGCACCTCGACGCCATCGATCTGCTGCTTGGTGGCGTCGTCCAGCGTTTCCCAGGCCAGGCGCATGTCGGCGAACTGGGTGTCGGCGCGGACCTTGGGGATGACTCGTGCGGACAGCATGGAGTAACGCCCGCGCGGGTCCTGGAAGGAGGCGTCGGTGTGCCACAGGCGGTTGGCCAGCGAGTACATGCGCCTGCGATCCTCGCGCGGGAGGATACGGCCCTCGTCATTGACGTTGGAGATGTCGGCGATGGCGTCATTGCCGAAGCGGTTCTTGGCCACGGCATTGGAGCCCAGCTTGGTGTGCAGCGCCCCGTCGAAGCGCTGGGCGAAATCGACCTGTTCGTCGTTGGTGAAGGGCTGCTTGCGGAACACCAGCACGGCGTACTCATCCATGCCGCGGCGCAGCGCTTCCAGCGTTTCGCGGTCGTGCACCTGGCGCAGGTCCAGGTCGCGGCCATCGCGCTTCACTTCGGCACAGAAGCGCGGATGCAGCTTGTTGAAAGTCAGGCTCATGTCTGTTTCCTCCTTGATGGCTTTGCCGCGGCTCAGCGCGCGGTGGATGCGGCGGCTTGAAGCGGTATGTTCAGGGTGGTGACGCGCCGCAGTTCGCGGCGGTGGCGGATGTCGTCGAAGGCAGTGGCGCGATGCATGGTGGCGAGATTGTCCCAGATGACGAAATCGCTGTCGCGCCAGGCGTGGCAGTGCACGAACTGGCGCTGGGTGGCGTGCGCCATCAGGTCGGCCAGCAGTAGCCGGCCCTCGGGCACCGGCCAGCCGATGATGCGCGAGGCATGCGAGGCCAGGCAGAGCGAGCGCCGGCCGGTGCGCGGATTGGTTTTCACCAGCGGCTGCACCGCGCCCTGAAGGCGTTCGTGCTCTTCTGCGGTGAAGCTGAAGCCGAGGATCTCGCGTGAGTGCGTCACCGAGTGGTGGGCGCTCAGGGGGGCGACCTTCTCCCGGGTGGTCTCGTCCAGCGCGTCCCAGGCGCTGCGCATGTCGGCAAATTCGGTGTCGGCGCGAACATCAGGGATCACGCGTGCCGACAGCATCGAGTAGCGCCCGGCCGGCTCGCGAAAGGAGGAGTCGGTGTGCCACAGGCGGTTGGCCAGCGAGTACATGCGCTTGCGGTCATCGGCGGCGAGCAACTGCCCCTGTGCATCCACATTGGAGATGTCGGCCAGGCGGTCATCGCCCAACCGGCTGCGTCCCACCGTGGGCGAGGCGATCAGCGCATGCACCGTGCCGTCGAATCGCTCGGCGAAGGCCAGTTGCTCGGCATCGGTGAAGGGCTGCTGGGGAAATACCAGCACGCCGTACTGGTCCATGCCGGCGCGCAGGGCTTCCAGCGTCGTGCGGTCGGCCACCTGGCGCAGGTCCAGCGGCCGGCCGTCGCACGTGACTTCGGCGCAGAACAGCGGGTGCAGCTTGCGGAATTCCAGAGCCATGCGGCTTCCTCCAGGGGGGCGGCATCGGGGCGTGCCATCTCGGGAAAACAATATCACAGGCGTGCGGGCTGGCGGCGAGCGAGGCAAGGTCTACCCCCTTTGACAAGGGGATTAACACTGCGGCTCCTGCCGGGCTCGCCGCCATGGGGGGGGCTCGCCATGAAAAAAGGACGCCCCGGTCAACCCGGAGCGCCCCTTTTGGCTGCTGTGCTGGCGGAATTACTTGCGCAGGTGGGCGTTGAAGAACTTCACCGTGCGGTCCCAGGACAACTTGGCCGCCGCCTCGTCGTAACGCGGGGTGGTGTCATTGTGGAAGCCGTGGTTGGTCTTGTCGTACATGTGCATCTCGTACTTGACCTTGGCGTCCTTCAGCGCCTTTTCGTAGGCGGGCCAGCCGGCGTTGATGCGCTCGTCCAGGCCTGCATACTGGATCATCAGCGGGGCCTTGATCTTCGCGGCATCGGCGGCATTGGGTGCCGGGCCGTAGTAGGGGACGCCGGCGCCCAGGTCGGGGAAGCGCGTGGCCATCAGGTTGACGATGCCGCCGCCGAAGCAAAAGCCCACGGCGCCGAACTTGCCATTGAACTCGGGCCGCGCCTTCATCACGTCCACCGCGGCGAACAGGTCTTCCACGCGCTTGTTGGCATCCAGCTTGGCGAACATCTGCGCGGCGGACTCTTCATTGCCGGGGTAGCCACCCGCAGGGGTGAGGGCATCCGGGGCGAAGGCGATGAAATTCTCCACCGCCAGGCGGCGGGTGACGTCCTCGATGTAGGGGTTGAGGCCGCGGTTCTCGTGGATCACGATCACGCCGGGGAGCTTACCCTTGATCTCGGCGGGGCGGGCGAGGTAGCCGCGCATGGTGCCCGAGCCCTTGGGGGCGGGGTAGACCATGTAGTCCACGCGGATGCGCGGGTCTTCGCGTTTCACCTGCTGGGCCCAGGCGTAGTTCGGGCTCAGGGCTTCGAGCATGGCGGCGGCGCTCATGCCGCCGACGGCAAACTTGGCGGCGCCGTCCAGGAAATCGCGGCGGCTCATCCAGCCGTGCACATACTGGTCGAACAGCTTGAGCACGCCCGGGGGAAAGTCACTTGCTTTCATACGTTCCTGCATGTTTTTCTCCGTTCCTGGTTGGGTCTGTCGTCGTGGATGCTGCTGTTCGGGAGAGGGCACTGTGACATCCCCGTCATGCCCGTCCGGCGGGGTATCCCAGTTGCGCTGCCCCTGAACGGGTAGCATATGGGCTGCACTTGGACTGCACACGCGAAACCGCCTTGTCAATGCGGGAACCGCAAAAAGATGCCGCCAACTGGCGTGAACACCGCAGGCGCGGGGTTTATTCCACAGTTGGTGCCGGTAGAAGTGCCTGGAAGTATCCCCCGGACCTACACCATCTATGACAAGCCGTAACAAGGAGGAAACATGTCAGTACAAGCCCCGATTCTCTACGAAAAGCGCAATCACCAGGCCTGGATCACCCTCAACCGCCCCGAGGCCATGAATGCGCTCAACACCGAATTGCTCTCGCGCATGGACGACGCCCTGCGCGATGCCGAGGCCGACGATGACATCCTGGTCATCATCCTGATGGGCGCCGGCGGACGCGCCTTCTCGGCCGGACGCGACCTGAAAGAGCGCGCAAAGAACGACACCACCCCCGGCGGCACCAAGCGCATCTACCGCGAGGACGTGCTGGGTAACTGCAAAAAGCCGGTGATTGCCGCCATTGATGGCCAGTGTGTGGCCGGTGGCCTGGAGGTGGCGCTGCGCTGTGACATGCGCGTGGCCACCACGACATCGCTGTTCGGCATGCCCGAGCCGCGCCGGGGGCTGCTCTCCAGCACGGCGTTGCACAACCTCTCGCGCATGATCCCCATGGGCGATGCCATGCTGCTGCACCTCACCGGTCGCAGCATCACCGCCCAGCGTGCTTACGACGTTGGCCTGGTGCAGGTGCTGGCGCCGGACCGCGAGGGCCTCATCCGGGAAGTCGAGTCGCTGGCCGCGGACATCCTGCTGTGCGCCCCCTTGAGCGTCCAGGCCATCAAGCGCATCGTCAAGGTCGGGCGTAACCTGCCCATCGAGTATTCCTGGAAATACGCCGAGCCCATCGACGACGCCATCAACCTCACCGAGGACCGCCGCGAGGGGCCGCTGGCCTTTGCCGAAAAACGCGCACCACGCTGGAAAATGCGATAGTTCGGGCCGCCCGCAGTTTGATACGACCGCGACACACAACCGCCATCTCAAAAAACGACGGAGGAACACCATGCTGATCATCGATTCCCAGGTCCACATCTGGGGTGTCAACACCCCCGAACGCCCCTGGCCCGCACCGGGCGAGGGCGGACGCACCGCCACGCCGCAGCGGGACATCCCGCTCAACCGCGTGCAGTTGCTGGACGAGATGGATCGTGCCGGCGTCACCGGCGTGGTCATCGTGCCGCCCTCCTGGGAAGGCGAGTACAACGACCTCGCCATCGAGGCGGCCAGCCGCCACCCGACGCGCTTTGCCATCATGGGGCGCCTGGAACCCAGCCGCAAAGATGCCGCCGAGCAATTGCCCGGCTGGAAGAACCAGCCCGGCATGCTCGGCCTGCGCTATCTCTTCACGCCGTCCTCACCCTGGCTGGCCGAAGGCGCGAAGTACTGGCTGTGGGCCCAGGCCGAGAAAAACGGCCTGCCCGTCACCATGGCCCCGCGCGGCCACTTCAAGATGATGGGCGAGATCGCCGAGCGCCATCCCGGCCTGAAGATGAGCATCGATCACATGGGCTCGGATTCCTCGAAGACGGACGCCGGCGCCTTCGAGGGCCTGGACGAGATGCTCAAGCTCGCCAAACTGCCCAACATGGCAGTGAAGGTGTCCGCGCTTCCCTGCGTGAGCAGCGAGGCCTATCCCTACCCCCTGATGCAGACCTACCTGAAAAAGGTCTACGACGCCTTCGGCCCGGAGCGCATGTTCTGGGGCACTGATCTGTCGCGCCTGCCCTGCACCTATCGCCAGGCCGTGCTGATGTTCACCGAAGACACCCCGTGGCTGAAGGGTAATGACCTGGAACTGGTGATGGGGAAGGCCGTCGCTCGCTGGTTCGGGTGGAAGCAGTACGCGTGAGGCCTGCAGTACCTATGACGTCGGTCCCTGTGAAGGCGGGGACCCATTCTGCGGCTATCGATTGCAACCTTACTCATACCCATGACGTCGTCCCCGCGAAGGCGGGGACCCATTTTGATTCCATCCATTGAAAAGTATCCGACGCCCCTCCCATTGATGGGCAGTATTGATGTTTCCGTTCTTTATCCGAATGTCAGCAGCCCCGCCCCCAGCATCCCCGGTGCCGCTGGTTGATCTGAAATCCCCGCAGGAGACCCGCATGAAACTTTCATTGACCCGATTGACCGCCGCTTCCGCGATGGCCCTGGCCCTTATCTCGGCCAGTTCCGTCGCCATGGCGCAGGCCTATCCCAACCGCATCGTGCGCCTGATCGTCCCGTTTCCACCCGGCGCGGGCGCCGACACCACGGTGCGCCTGTTCACCCCCAAGCTGACCGATTTCTTCGGCCAGCAGGTCATTGTCGACAACCGCGCCGGAGCCGCCGGCAACATCGGTGCCGAGGCGGCTTCCAAGGCGGTGCCTGACGGCTATACCCTGCTGGTCGCGCCGTCTTCTCTCGCCACCAGCCAGTCGCTGTACAAGGACCTGAAGTTCGACATCACGCGCGACTTCGCGCCCGTGGCCATGCTGGCCTCGGCCCCCTTCGTCGCCGCCATCCACCCCTCGGTGCCAGCCAAGACGGTGAAGGAATTCGTTGCCTACGCCAAGACCAATCCGGGCAAGCTAAACTTTGCCTCCACCGGCGCCGGCGGCATCAACCACCTGTCGGGCGAACTGTTCAAGAGCATGGCCGGCATTGACATCGTGCACGTGGCCTACAAGGGCACCAACACCGCCATCCCCGACCTGATCGGCGGCCAGGTGTCACTGATGTTCACCTCCACGGTGTCTTCGCTGCCGCATGTGAAGGCCGGCAAGCTGCGCGCCCTGGGGGTCACCGGGCTGAAGCGCAGCACGGCCGCACCGGACATCCCCACCGTGTCCGAATCCGGCCTGACCGGCTATGAATCGGCCACCTGGTTTGCCGTGATGGGACCGGCCGGCGTGCCGCGCGACATCGTCAACAGCGTGAACGCCACCATCATCAAGGTGGCCAACACCCCCGAGGTTCGCGATGCGCTGCTCTCCCAGGGCGCCGAGCCCTCCAACTTCACCCCCGAGCAGGTCGGTGCCTATGTGAAGAACGAGGCGGTGAAATGGGCCAAGGTGGTCAAGGACGCCGGCGTCAAGCTGGAATAGCCGGATGACTGCACCTGTAAACCTGACAGCGGCCCGCGCCGAGGTCGATGACGACCTTGGTCGTGCCTTCGACGACATGGTGGAACGTGGCTGGACCGATGGCCTGCCCGTCATCCCGCCCACCCCCGAGCGCGTCGCGCGTATGGTCGAGTACGTGCAACGCGCACCGGACGAAGCCATCGCCCAGCTTGCCCCCGGTGGCGGCACCGCCACCGTCGAGAACATCGCCATCAATGCCGTCATGGCCGGCTGCCGGCCGGAATACCTGCCGGTGGTGATCGCCGCAGTGGAGGCCCTGGCGCAACCGCAGTTCAACCTGCTGGCGGTGCAGACCACCACCAACCCGGTGGCGCCCTTCGTGCTCATCAACGGTCCGGTGCGCCAGCAGATCGGCGCGCATGGCGGGCGCGGGGCACTCGGCCCCGGCTGGCGGGCCAATGCCACCATCGGCCGCGCGGTGCGCCTCATCATGTTGAACCTGGGCGGCGGCAAGCCGGCCGAGATCGACAAGGCCACACTGGGCTTCCCCGGCAAGTACACCTTCTGCCTGGGCGAACTCGAAGAGGAAAGCCCCTGGGAGGGCTTTCACGTCGAGCACGGTTTTCAGCCCGAAGACAGCGTGGTCACGCTGTTCACCTGCCAGGGCACGCAAAGCGTCGCCGCCTCCTACCTGCAGCCCGAAAGCATCCTGCGCATGCTGGTGAATGCCATGACGGTGTGGGGCACCAACAGCTACAACAAGGGCGATGGCAACCCCACGGTCATCCTCACCCCCAAGCATGCGCAGATCTTCCACGAGGCCGGCTGGCCCAAGGCGCGCATCAAGGACTGGCTGTTCGAAGCGAGCAAGGTCCCCGAATCGCTGCTGCCGGTGGAGCCGCGCCTCATGGGCCACGCACGCGTGATGGACGGCGAGCGCATCTGCATCTGCAAGGAAGCCAAGGACATCGCCATCCTCGTCGCCGGTGGCCCCGAGGCCTACCACCTCACCTTCCTCGCCAACTACGGCAACCCCATGGCCATGGCGAAGGTCAGAATGCCCGGAGACCGGTCTTGAGGGGGCAGAGAGCGGGCACGCCACACGACCAACCACAATCCGTCATGCCCGCGGAGGCGGGCATCCATTTTTCGCAGAACCCGGTACGTCAAGCGAAGGAGCCCTTATGGAAATCTTGATCCCCACCGCCACCGCGCAGACCGCGCAGAAGATGATAGCCGCCGCCGTCGCGCAGCTCTCGGGCAAGCGCATCGGCATCGTCAGCAATGGCTGGCGCAGCATGGAAGTGATGACCCCGCGCCTCGACCTGCTCCTGCGCGAGCGTTACGACGCCTCGGCGATCCGCCGCTACTCGGTGCACCTCAACCGCCCCATCTCGCAGGAGATCCTCGACAGCATCCGGAAGGACTGCGACGCCGCCATCGTCGGCATCGCCAATTGAGGCTCATGCACGTCGTGGAGTGTCCACGACACCATCGAGATCACCAAGACCGGCGTGCCGGCACTGCTGCTCGCCAGCGAACAATTCGTCAAACTCGCCCACACCGTGCTGCGCTCCAAGGCCAGCCCTGAAGCGCTGGTGGTGCCGCTCGCCGGCAATCCCTCCTACGCCGGCAACGAGGAACTCGAAGCCCAGGCCGAGGTGGCACTGGAAGAACTGGTGAAGCGCTTCAGGGATTATCCGGCCTGAGAACAGCGGAGGTTTACCCCCTTGTAAAAGGGGGCTGACACGACGTAGTCGCGCGGGGGGATTTTGGCCAACGAGCTCATGTCATTGCCGCTATCCGACCTTGCCATGAATGTGGAACAGGGTTGTTGCCTTGCAGGCAGATCTGCGTGCCTGGTGAAAATCCCCCCGCTCGCGCTCACGCGCGAGTCGGCCCCCTTTGACAAGGGGGTAAACCAAGCTGTGTCCTGGACCGAAGAACCTAGCCCGCCCACCCCATCTGTTCATTAACCAGCTTCTCGCCACGCGAGAACTTCACCAGGTTGTTGATGAAGATTTCGGTGGCGCGCCACTGGTTGCCGCGCGACAACGCGGCGATGTGCGGTGAGATGAGCACATTGGGCATGTCCCACAGTGGGGAGTCCTTGGGCAGCGGTTCCTTCTCGAACACGTCGAGGTAGGCACCGGCAATCCTGCCTGCAGTCAGCGCGGCGATCAGCGCCGGCTCATCCACCACTTCACCGCGCGACACGTTCATCACATAGGCCGAGGGCTTCATGCGCGCGAGCGCTTCGGCGTTGATGAGATGGCGTGTTTCACGCGTGAGCGGGCAGGTGAGGAACAGCCAGTCGCATTCGGGCAGCACCGCCGCCAGTTGCTGCGGCAGCACGATGGCGTCGGTGACATCGCCGGGCTTGGGGCCGCTGCGGCGCACGCCGATCACCTTCATGCCCAGCGCTTTTAGGTAGCGTGCGAGATTGCCGCCGATGGCGCCTACACCGACGATGACCGCTGTCTTGCCGGCAATGTCATCCGGGGCTTCCGGTTCCGACCACGGCCGCCATTCCTTGGCGCGCTGGCCGTCCACCCAGCCCGGCGCACGCCGCGCCAGCATCAGCAGGCCGGTGAGGGCGGTGGTGGCTACCGACTCGGCATTGGCGCCCGTGGATGTGCTGGCACGGATGCCGCGCGCCATCAGCGGCTCCAGCCACTTGTGCTGGCTCACGCCCGACCCGGGGAAGTGCACCAGCTGGAAGCCGGGTTTGGAAATATGGTCGATGAAGCGCTGCAGCCCGGCGGCGGAATGGCGGATGTCCAGCGTGAGAAAGGCCGCATCCACGCCGGGGATGTCCCAGGCGCTGTCGTCGGTGGGCGGGTGGATGAAGTTCACCGTGACACCGGCCTGCTTGAGGATGGACTGGATGCGCGGCTCGAACTCCGCATACACGTTTTTCGACATCAGGGCGGTGACCATGGCGCTCTTCTGGGTATGAAATGGAAGGCGGGAACTATAGCGCATGGTGAACCCCGTGCCGGCGCGATGGGTTAACCCCCTTGTCAAAGGGGGCCGACGCGACGCAGTCGCGCGGGGGGATTTTGGCCAAGCGTGCCGGTTTCATAGCCGTTCCCCAGCTTTGCCATGATCCTGCGCAAGGTTGATGCCTTTGGGAGGCGGGAGAAGCAGTTCTGGACATCGACTGAGCAGCCGCTGGAGAGCTGTCAACGCAGCAGTATAAAAATCCCCCCGCTCGTTCGCTGCGCTCACGAGTCGGCCCCCTTTGACAAGGGGGTAAACCCGGCTGCGCTCTGCAAATCGGTGAAGAGCCCTGGACAAGGGGGTAAAGCCATGGCTGCGTAAGCCCACCTCCCGACCCTCTACAATCCGGAGAACAAAATCAAAGGAAGCACACCCAATGATCGTCGATGCACAAGTCCACATCTGGGGCGCCAACACGCCCGAGCGTCCCTGGCCGCCGCGTTATGAACCGCATCGCCCGGTGCCGCTGGGCAAGGACGAGCTGCTGGCCGACATGCAGGCAGCCGGCGTGGACCGCGCGGTGATCGTGCCGCCGTCCTGGGAGGGCGACCGCAATGACCTTGGCCTCGCCGCAGCGCTGGCGCACCCGGACCGCTTCGTGGTGATGGGGCGCCTGGATACCGAAGCCCCCGACGCGCTCGAGCAGATCGCCAACTGGACGAAGCAGCCGGGCATGAAGGGCATGCGCTTCACCTTCAGCAAGCCGCTCAACTGGGGCCCGCTGATCGAGGGCAAGCTCGACTGGATGTGGGTCGCCATCGAGAAAGCCGGTTTCCCGGTGATGATCATCACCCCGCATGTGCAGCTGCATCTCATCGACAAGTTGGCCGGGCAGTACCCGGGCATCCGCTTCATCCTCGATCACATGGCGCTCACCAGCGCGCTGCGCGACGAGCAGGCCTTCGGCACGCTGAGCTATCTGCTGCCATTGGCGAAGCGCGCCAACATCGCGGTGAAGGCGAGTTCACTGCCCGCCTACGTGACCGAGCCCT
This sequence comes from Betaproteobacteria bacterium, assembly GCA_947474715.1. Classification (GTDB taxonomy): domain Bacteria; phylum Pseudomonadota; class Gammaproteobacteria; order Burkholderiales; family SG8-39; genus CAIYPG01. The sequence continues at coordinate 47,463 of CANJJT010000011.1, read as the reverse complement.
ATCCTTATCCCTCCATCCTGCCGCACCTGAAGCAGGTCTACGACAGCTTCGGCCCCAGGCGCCTGTTCTGGGGCTCGGACCTCACGCGCCTGCCCTGCACCTACCGCCAGTGCATCACCCATTTCACCGAGACCGTGCCCTTCTTCACCACCGAGGACCGTGAATGGATCATGGGACGCGGCATATGTGAGTGGCTGGACTGGCCCCTGTGAGGCATTCGGCCCTGTGACGAGGGAGTAGTATTCGCTGCTGCGCCATAAGCCGAAGAATCCGTGCAAAGACACGCGGGCGCAGCCACCAAGGAGGAAGGAAGATGGCACAGGTCGTTGCGCTGGACGAGATTCCGCCCCATTGGGCGCAGCAGCGCTCGAAGGCGGGCAATGGCGCGCCGGGCGCGGTGATCAGCACCTTCTTCAAGGGTTCCCCCGAAGACCCCATCCACCCGCACGCCGCCTACAACGTCTACGAAGCCGGCGAAGTGCGCATCTCCGCTGCCCACTACCATCAGGTGGACCAGTTCCAGGTGGTCGTGCGGGGCAAGGGCATGATGGGTCGGCACGCGGTGGCGCCCCATGCAGTGCATTTCTCGCGCGCCCACACGCCCTACGGCCCGCTGCATTCCGACAAGGACGAAGGCTGGGCCTTCATCGTCATGCGTGCACGCTTCGACCCCGGCGCGCAGCGCTTTCCCGAAAACCGTGAACGCCTGAAGCAGATCCCCAACCGCCGTCCCTGGCAACTCACTCGCCAGGCAGAGTTTCCCGCGCCGGCGCAGGGCATTGCCGTGGCCAACATCCCCGGCATGCGTGACGACGAAGGTCTGTTCGCGCGCACCCTGGTGATGGCCGCGGGCGAAGTCACCCACACCACCGACTACGCCCTGGGCGATGGTCAGTACGTCACCGTACTCAAGGGCAGCCTGGTGCATGAAGGGCGCGAACTGCAGGCGCCCACGCTGGTGTTCATCCGCCCTGATGAACCGGCCTTCCGCATCGAAGCCGGCGCGCAGGGGCTGGAGGCCATCATCCTGAATTTCCCCCGCGTGCAGCAAGCCGCCGCCACCGTGACGCCGCCCACCGGGCGCGTCTGGCAATGCGGGCTGTGCGCCTTTGCCTATGACGAAGCCGCCGGCCTCCCCGCCGAGGGCATTGCCCCGGGCACGCCCTGGGACCAGGTGCCGCACGACTGGACCTGCCCCGACTGCAATGCGGCGAAGAAGGATTTCGAATTCGTGAGCCTGTAACAGCAGAATCAGTCACCGAACCCGCAACAAGGAGGATGCAATGAAGATCGGATTTCTCGGCCTCGGCCACATGGGCGGCCCGATGGCGCTGAACGCACTGAAGAAGGCCGGTGTGCCGGTGGTGGTGTATGACCCCAACCCTGCTGCCATGGCCACACTCACCCAGGCCGGCGCCATCGCCGCCACCTCGGCTAAAGATGTGGGCGACCAGGCGGAGATCGTGTTCGCCTGCCTGCGTCCGCTTAGCATCAACATCAGCGCCGCACTGGGCAAGGACGGCGTCATCCACGGCAAGGCCGTGCGCACCTATGTGGAAATGTCCACCATGGGCCTGAAGACTGCCGATCAATTGCTGGAAGGCTTCAAGGGTAGCCCCATCACGCTGGTGGATTCACCCATCAGCGGCGGCGTGCGCGGCGCGGTGGCGGGCACGCTCTCCACCATGATGGCCGGGCCCAAGGCCGCCATGGACATCGTCGAGCCGCTGATGCGCACCTTCTGCAAGGAAGTGTTCCGCGTCGGCGAGCGCCCGGGCCTGGGCCAGGTGTGCAAGCTCACCAACAACGCCATCAGCAATGCCGCCATGGTGGCCACCGCCGAGGCGCTGGTGGTGGGCGTGAAGGCCGGCATCGACCCCGACCAGCTGCTGGAGATCATCAACGCCAGCACCGGGCGCAATTCGCACTCGGTGAACCAGTTCCCACAGCATGTGCTCACGCGCAAGTTCCAGTACGGCTCCTACCTCGGCACCGGCGTGAAGGACCTCACCCTGTACTGCGACATGGCGCATGAACTGGACGTGCCGATCTGGATGGGCACCGCCGTGGCGGAGATCCGGCGCGCCGCGGTGCGCCACCTGGGCGAGGACAAGGACATCTCCAATCTGATCCAGTTCATCGAGCATCTGGCCGGCGTGGAAGTGAAGGGCAAGGCGGCTCCTGCTGCGAACGACCCGAAGAAAGACTGAAGGCGCATGGCCTGCGCCAGCATCGGATTACCCCCTTGTCAAAGGGGGCCGACGCGACGCAGTCGCGCGGGGGGATTTTTCCACCGCTGCCCTTGCCGCGCACCAGTCACTGCCGGGCCTATGCTCTGGAATTCTTCTCCCGCCTTGAAAAACATCATGCGCAGGGCGAATGGCAAAGCCGGGACGCGGCCATGAGACCACTCCGGTTGTCGAAAATCCCCCCGCTCGTTCGCTGCGCTCACGAGTCGGCCCCCTTTGACAAGGGGGTAAACCGCGCTGTGGCTTGTGTGCCCGGGACTCAGGCTGCCTGCCCGACATTCGCGCCATCCACCAGCAGGAACACCCTGAATGCCCTCCGCCCGCATCGGTGACACCGTCCTCTGGTACGAGGACGACGACTTTGCCGACCCGTGGCGACCACACGGCACGGTATTCATCCAGCACGGCTTTGGCCGCAATGCCGAATTCTTTCGCGCCTGGGTGCCCTGGCTGGCGCGGCGCTTTCGCGTCATCCGCATGGACTTGCGCGGCCACGGCGGCAGCGCCGACCCGGGGCCGGATTACCGTTTCAGCCAGGCCGGTTTCCATGCGGACTTTCTCGGCCTGCTCGATCACCTGGGCATCCAATCGGTGCATTACATCGGTGAATCCATCGGCGGGCTGATCGGTGCCACCGCAGCGGCACGCCACCCCGGACGCTTTCGCAGCCTCACGCTGATCTCCACGCCGCTCAGCATCCCGAACAATTCGCAGCAACTGGCGCAATCGCTGGGCTTTGCCGACACGGGCGAGGCCATCATGAAGCTGGGCATGCGCCAGTGGTGGATGGCGCAGCGCACCTCCACCGGCGAACTCACTGGCAACCAGCCCATGGATGATTACTTCGCCGATGAATTCGCCCGCACCCCGGCGCACATCGGGCGCGCGCTGGCACTCATGGAAGGGGGCATCTTCGATATCGAGGCCAGCCTGCCGCGCATCAGCGCGCCCACGCTGCTGCTGGTGCCCGGCGCCTCCACCAAGACGCCGCGCGCGGACCAGGAGCGCATCGCCGCACAGCTGCCGCACGGCCGCATGAAAATCCATGAAAATGGCAAGCACAGCATGTATCACCTCACGCCCGACGTGCTGGCCGAGGAAACCCTGGCCTTCATCCTCGAATGCGAGGGCGGGGCGGCCGGGATGAAGTCGTAGTCTTCAGAGCAGAGAACAGCACGGGCACAGCCGGCACAAGCGTGGGCAGACAGTTACACAAGGTCAACCTGAAGGAGGAGCAAGCAATGAACAAGCAAACAATGATGGTGCGGCTGGCCGGGGCGCTGATGGTGTGCGTGGCCGGCGGCATGGCCAGCGTGGTTATGGCGCAGGGCTACCCCGATCGCCCCGTGCGGGTGGTGGTGCCCTTCGAGCCGGGCGGCGGCACCGACATCGCCGGGCGGCAGATCGCCGCGCGCCTGGGTGCGGACCTGAAGCAGCAGTTCATCGTGGAGAACCGTGGCGGTGCCGGCGGCCTGATCGGCATCGAGAACGTCGCCAAGTCCGCACCCGACGGCCATACCTTGCTGGTCAGTTCGGCCAGTTACTCGGCCACGCTGGCCATGCACAAGTCCGGCGCCGAGACCATCAACAACCTCAGTGCCGTGGCGCAACTGGGCTACTCACCCTTCGTGCTGCTGGTGCCGGCCAATTCGCCGTATCGCAGCGTGGGTGAGCTGATCGCCGCCGCGCGTGAAAAACCCAACAGCGTGAACTACGCCTCCGCCGGCGTGGGCAGCGGCACCCACCTGGCGCTGGCGCTGCTGGCCGATGCGGCCAAGGCGCCCATGGTGCACGTGCCCTACAAGGGCGCGGCACCTTCCATCACCGACCTCATCATCGGCCGCGTGGACCTCACCCTGGCCGCGCACTCCACCGTGGCGGGCAACCTCACTGCGGGGAAGCTCCGCGCCATCGCCGTCACCAACGCCAAGCGCGCCCCCGCACTACCCAACGTGCCCGCCATCGGCGAGACCGTGCCCGGCTACCGCGTGGAACTGTGGTTCGGCGTGCTCGTCCCGCGCGGCACCCCCGCGCAGGCCGTGAGCGTGCTCAACGCCGGCATCAACCGCATGGCTCGCGAACCCGAGAGCCGCAAGGCCCTGGAAGCCATCGGCATCATTGCCGAATCCGGCACGGCGGAGGAATTCGGCACGCTGCTGCGCAGCGAGTATGAGCGCTGGGTGAAGGTGATCAGGGATTCGAAGATACAGGCGGAGTAAAGGGGCGAGGGGCGGCTCTCCCACACCGTTGTGGGGCCAGGCTCATGCGGGATGCGTAGGCGAAACCCGGCAGCTTGATGAACCAGGCACCTTTGATCGGTCACTTTGATCTGACGCAAGCAGACAGTCAAACCGAGGAGGCAACGCAATGACTGCAAGAACAGCGGCGATAGGCGTGCGATCGATGATAGGGGCCATGGTGGCAGCGCTGGCATGTGGACCAGTCCTGGCGCAGCAGGAATTCCCGGCGAAACCCATATCAGTCATTGTTCCCCTGGCGGCTGGCGGGGGTTTTGACACGATGGCCAGAATGTATACGCAGGCGATAGCCCGACTGTCCGGACCGAAATGGATTTTCGTCTATGACTACAAGCCCGGGGCTGGTGGCCGGCTGGGAACCGCCTTCGCGGCAAAGGCAGCGCCAGACGGCTATTCGATACACACCAATTCTTCGACCATCGTCTACAGCCACCTGATGCAGGGTCTGCCTTTCGACTGGCGCAAAGACTTCATTCCGCTTTTCCAGATGAACAAGACCTCGAGCATTCTGCTCGTGAACCCTGATCTGCCGGTGCGAACGGTTGCAGACTACGTCGCTTATGCAAAGGCCAATCCGGGAAAATTGAACTATGCAGTCAACGGCATGGGTAACGTCAAACACATCACCGCGCAATTCATGCATAGCCAGATGGACGTCAAGGTCACCTATATTCCCTACAAGGGATTCGGACCCACCACCGCGGCCCTGCTCAGCGGCGAAGTCCACGCAACCCACTCGGCCTACTTTCCCGTCCAGGGCCTGCTCAAGGCGGGAAAGGTCAGGCCGATCGGTCTCTCGGGGCTCAATGCCCGCCTTAAACAGTTGCCCGAAATGAAATCGATCTCGGAGCAGGGGTTTCCGGACTTCGAGCACACGGTCTGGCTCGGCATGTTTCTGCCTGCGGGCGTGCCGGCATCCATCGTCAATCGCCTGAACAGCGAGTTCAACAAGGCGGCCCGGTCCGAGGATCTGCTCAAGAAGTTTGACGAGGTCGGTGAAACACCAGGCGGCGGGACACCGGAAGAGTTCCGGCGATATCTCGCAACGGCCAGCGAGCTGCTGTCGAAAGTCATCCTCGATAACAATATCCAGCTCGAAGAATGAAATCAGCCCTGCCGAAGTCGGCTTTAAAGGGCCAGGCTCATTCAGGATGCATTGGCGAGACTTGGCAGCATGACGAGCCTGGCTCTTTGATCTGAGCACGGCGAGACACCCTGTTTAGCCTTGAAGCTTGATCAAATGTGGATCCACCTCAGACCTGGTCGGATGCCGTGTCTTTCCGCTCCGCAGCCGCACAGCCTGCAATCGCAGCCACATCAGGCAGGCTCTCGATGTTCCAGCACAGATCGAGCAGCCTGCCAATGCCGGACATCGGCAGAATGCCCTCTGCAAGATTGCGGAATTTTCGTTCCAGGTCGACATTGGACATGGGATTGTCACTGCTGCCGATGCAATGCCCGATGCGACATTCGAGGTTGCGGCCATCGGCGAGGGCCATGCACACCTCGGCGGCATCTCCGGCCAGGGTTTCATCGCATGTCACCTCGACCCTGTCCTCCAGCGCCATGAGCACGGGATTGCCCACTTTCTCCAGTTGTGCAATTCCCGCCCGGCCGTCCACCAGCGCGGCAGCCACCCAGTGCGACAGGCTTACCTTGGCCTGCGGATCGGTCTGCGGGTGGCGATTGTTGCACAAGGTATAGGCGGCAGGACTGGTGCGCACGCTGACCCGCACCACCTGGCCATGTGCGACGGCGTGCCGCTGCCGCAGTTCCAGGCAGGCATCGATCACCGGGTGCATGACAATGCCGCAGGGATAGGGCTTGTAGGTATCGCGTTCGATTTCCCAGGGCATGCCCAGGTCCGATGTCAGCGCAGCCGGATTGGCTGCATCAGAGTACATGTCGAGAAAGCCGCGCGGTCCCTCGATGAAGCGCTCCGATCCGGTGTAACCCTCACGAGCCAGCAAGGCCGCGCGCAGGCCGCTCTCAGCCGCATGCGCCGGAATCATGGGCCCGCTCATGCTGCCATGCAGTGCGCGGTAACCGGAGCCCTGCCCGGAGGCAATGGCCATGGCACTCACCAGGCACGCGGCATCCATGCCCAGCACCCGTGCACAGGCCGCGGCGGCGCCCGGCCCGGCCACCACGCCGGTCATGTACCAGCCGATGTCGCATTGTGCCGGTGGCAGCGATACCGACCGGGCCATCCGGCACTCGACCTCAACACCCAGTATCAGGGCAGCCAGAAACTCGCGTCCGCTGACCGGATGATGCTCGGCGAGTGCCATCAATGCAGAGGCTATCGGGCCAACCGGGTGCAGCACCATGTCCGCATGCGTGTCGTCAAAGGCATAGGCACTGGTGGCCAGGGAATTGAGCATGGCGGCAGTAAGCATGTCGGCTTTCGCCCTGCGGCCGAACAGCGTGGCCTGCGCCGGACCGGAAAGCCCGAGCATCACACGCGTGGCGATCCGGACCATCTCATGGCGCGAGCCCCCCACCGCACAGCCCGCCCAGTTCACCAGCGCCCGTGTGGCCTCGGTGCGTGCAGCCGCGGAAATGTCTTCCGTGCGGATATCAAGGATAAGCTCGGCCAGCTGTCTCCCCAGCGGGCGATCAGTCTTCCTGGAGGGTTCCTGCATGGGCGTCATCTTTACAGAGGTTGACTGAGCATCAATCCTTGCGACCGGCTACCAGGCGCGCCACCTTGCCCCACCGCTCGCGCTCGCTTTGCAGATAGGCGGCGTAGACCTCGGGGCGGCTGCCCACAGGCTGCTGGCCTGCGGCGGAGATGCGAGCCTTCACCTCGGGTGCATTGACTGCCTGGGAGGCCGCCGTGTACAGCCGGTCAACGATGGGCCGGGCCGTTCCCGCAGCAACAAAGAGGCCGCCCTGGGTGGAGCTCTCGGCGTTGGCCACGCCGGCTTCCGAAAGCGTCGGCACATCCGGAAGCAGGTTGTTGCGCGCAGTGCCCCGCACGGCAAGAACCTTGAGCTTTCCGCCACCGGCGAACCGCGAGGCCACGGTGACGGAAAGGTAAAGCACGTCCAGGCGGTCGGCAATGAGATCGGTCGCCGCCGGCTGTTCCCCCTTGTAAGGGACATGCAGCATGCTGGTGCCGGTGGCATTCAGCAGCATCAGTGTGCCCAGATGCGTGGTGCTCCCCGGGCCATTGGAACCGTAACTCAGCTTGCCGGGGCTGCGCCGGGCCAGCGCAACCAGATCGGCCATGCTGTTGACACCCAGGCTGGAACGAACCACCACCGTGCCATCATCGCTCCACAATTGGGTCACCGGCACCAGGTCGTGCGCCGCGTCATAGGGTGCCTTGATTTCGGAGTACGGCGCGAGGATGGTCTGGGTGGTGGCACACACGCATACCGTGTAGCCGTCGGGTTTGGATTTGGCCACCAGATCGGCGCCAATCAGACCAGCCGCACCGGTGCGGTTTTCGATGAGCACGGTCTGGGCCAGGTGCCGGGCCAGTTCCGCGCCTATGCCGCGCGCCTGGGTGTCGGTGGAGCCGCCTGCCTCGAAGGGCACCACCAGCCTTACCGGCCGGCTGGGGTAATCCTGGGCGAAAGCCGGCAGCATCCCACTTGCCAAGGCGCCCAGCATCACCCAGCGCACCCGGCCTACAACGGGCCCCATATTCGAAAATATGCCTGATGTCCTCACGACACTCTCCTTGATTGAGTCAATGTGATTGAATGACCTCTGTGGGCCCTATTCACCTTGCCTGATCGCATCGGCTTGACCTGCGCAAGCATGCGATTGCAGCTCGCCGCAGGCTACTTTGCCGGCCTGGGCAGCCCCGCCAGATCCAGGGCCAGCCCCTTTGCCCGCTCCATGTTGTAGCGTCCGCGTGTCACCACGCGCTGGGCAAACAAACCGCCACCGCTCAGCAGATTGGCACTGGCACGATAGCCGCCGGTGCTGCTGGCCGTGACATCGCGGATGGTGTGCAGCAGACGCATCCGGTATTCGCCATCCACGCTCGATTTGGTCGCCATGTACTTCCTCACCAGATGCCCGGTTTCTGGATTTTCCAGGTCCAGCATGGAAGGCACCGTGAGGCCTGATCCACCGGCGATGTCCATCAGGTTGCGCGTCATGGTCATGTAGTTGGCTGCCGCCAGGTATTTGCCGGCATTGGTGTAGAGCTCATCCGGTGCCGGCACGCCTTCGGGCGACATCTTGCTGTTGGCAAAGGATGCCTCCAGCGTGGCGCGGATCAGCGTGGCATGGATCACCATGTCGGCAATCTTGTCCTTGATGTGAGACACCTTCTCCAGGCCATTGGCATCGGCGATGAGCTGGGCCAGCCCTGCCAGCATGTCCGCCTCGTCGGCCATGCGCGCGAGGCTCATGGCGCGCGTCCACAGGCCCAGGCTGTGTGCAAACACCGCCGCCAGCTCCGTCTCGCCATCCAGGAACACACGGTCGTTGGGAACAAACACGTCGTCGTAAATCACGAATCCCTGGGAGATGAAAGCTTTGGACGAAACGGGAAAGTCGCGTGGATCGACATAGGCCGGCGGCTTGCCGACATTGACGATCTTCACGCCCGGTGCGTTGACCGGAATCGAGAACGCGATGGCGTAGTCCTTTTCGTCCGGTTTCATCGCCTTGGTGGGAATGGTCATCAACTCATGGCCAAGCGGCGAAAGGGAGATGTGCAGCTTGGCGCCACGTACCACCACGCCATCGGGACGGCGCTCGATCACGCGCAGGTAGGCGTCCGGGTCCTCCTGCTTGGCGGGAGGCTTGCTGCGATCGCCCTTGGCATCGGTGATGCACTCGGTCATGCGCAGGTCATTCATCTGCAGATGGCGCACGAAGGCGCGGATGTTGTCGCGGCCCTGTGGCCGCACCTTGGCGATGCGGTCACCGGCGGTCAGCAGCGTCATGGCCGATGCAAAGGTGATCTCAGTGAGCATGTCGCTGTGTCGCATGTAGTGCGAGCGCAGCGCATCGGCCGACTCGGGCACATGCATGTAGTCGCTGATCACCCCTTCGCCGGGTTTGTAGTAGTGATCGTAGGTGGACTCCACATTGGCTGCGGCGCTCATCAGCGAGGGATGGCTGAACACATCATCCACCAGCCTGCCGTCCACGTAGGTCCTGCGCCCGTCCCTGAGCGATTCGCGATACTGCATGCCGGTCATCATGATTCTGCGTCTTCCTCTTCCCTGGCCCCGGATTGTCGAATCCCGGCTCAGCCAACAATGAACAATGCGGGTGGACAGATCCCCTCGCACTCACCCATCTCGTCCCCGACTGCCGGGGACTCCCAGCGCTCCTAGCGCTTGTCAGCGCCTGCCGTGACGAACAGCGCATCCACCGCCATTATCGATGAACCCGAGCAGATCAGCGGGTTGACGTCCGCCTCCTCGATCACGTCGCCGAGGTCGGCCAGCAGCTCCGAAAACCGCGAAACAATGCCGGCCAGTTGCTGCAGGTCGACCGGGGCCTTGCCGCGATAGCCTGAAAACAGGCGGCTCGCCCTGAGGCCGCCCAGCATGCGCGCGGCTTCGGATGGCGTGACGGGCGCCCGGGCCACCGCCGTGTCCTTGAGCAATTCCACCAGAGTGCCGCCGAACCCGGCCACCACCAGCGGGCCGAACTGGGGATCATGGCGAGCACCCAGCATGAGTTCGAGATCGCCCCGCACCATGGGCTGCACCAGCACACCGGCGATCTGTTTTGCGCCGGCTTTGCGGGCATTGCGCAGGATTTCTGCATGGGCCGCACGCACCTCGGCTTCGGTGCGCAGATCCAGGCGTACCGCGCCGGCTTCGGTCTTGTGCGGCAGATCCGGGGATTCCACCTTGAGCGCAACCGGATACGACAGGCGTGCCGCCGCCTGGCAGGCCGCATCAGCGGAATCGACCAGACACTCCTCCACCACTGGCAGACCATACAGCTTCAGGATGGTCTTGGCATCGCGCTCGGTCACGATCCTGCCCTGCAGCGAGCCCAGCAGCCTTCTTGCCCGATCCCCTGCATCGGCAGGCGACAGTCGAGTGGCCTTCTGCCCCTGCTCCGCGAGCCACTGCCGCCGATAATCCTCGCGCCAGTGCCAGCCAGCCAGCGCTTCCATGCAGGATTCGATCGAGCGGAACAGGCCCACGCCCGGGTCGCCCGCCATGTCCACCGCACCCGGACCATGGGTCCAGCCGCTGAGCCAGCAGATCACCAGCAGCTTGCCGCGTTCGCGTGCAATGTCGCGCACCACGTTCAGCCGCTCATTCATGCGCGGGTAGGCGTAGGCATGCAGGAAAACCAGGCTGCTGTAGGTGTCGTCATCCAGCAAGGCCCGCGTCGATTCGTAGAGGATGTCCGGTTCGTTGGCGGCCTGCGCCGTGACATCGCAGGGATTGCGCAAGGCACCGTATTCGGGGACGCTCTGGCGCAGCCTTTCAAGCGTCCTGCCCTGCGGTTGCGGCAGGGCCACGCCCAGGCTGTCCGCCACGTCGGCCGAGAGCACGCCATAGCCGCCGGACATGGTCATGACGGCCGGTCCACGGCCCCTGGGCGTCCCGGCCTTGGCAAGAAAGCTGGCCGTCTCCATGAAGGCGGTGAAATTGCGGCTGACAATGACACCGGCACGCTCCAGCGCGGAGACATAAGCCGCGTGCGATCCGGCAAGAAAACCCGAGTGCGAAAGGGCTGCCGCCGCCCCGCCTTCACCCGATCCCATCTTGAAAACCACCAGGGGCTTGTTTGCCGACCAGGCAATTTCCGCCGCCTCGATGAAGCGGCGCGGGTCCTCGACCCCCTCGAACACACAGGCGATCGCGCTGCAGTGGGGATCCTCGGCAAGGTAAGCAACGTAGTCGGCCACATCGATGTCGCAGGAGTTGCCCACGGTCAGGGTGTGGCTGAAGCGCGTCCCCAGGTGCACGCCCTGTGTGATGCCGTTGCCCACCCCGCCAGACTGGCTCACCAGCCCCACCGAACCCGGACCGGCCGGCGATACGGCAAAGTCCGAGGCAAAGGTCAGCGCCATCCTGATGCTGTGGTTGCTGACGCCGACACAGTTCGGGCCGGCGATGCGGATGTTTGCCTCGCGAGCGATTGCGCTGAGGCGGCTTTGCATCGCGACATACTCCGGCTTGGCGGTCTCGGCATAGCCCGAGGCATAAATGACAGCGCCCCCTACACCCGCTTGCGCACACTCCAGCATCACCGGTTCGACAGCATCTCGCGGCAGCACGATGACCACGCAGTCCGGCACCTCGGGCAGGTCCTTGATGGCGGCATGGCAGGGACGACCGTCTATGCTGTCGTATTTGGCGTTCACCAGATGGATGCGCCCTTCATAGCCACGGCTGTTTTGCAGGGTCAGCATGCCGAAAGAAGTGGGCCGCGGCGACACCCCGACGATGGCGATGCTGGAGGGCGCGATCAGCCGGCGCAGTTGCGCATGCCGGAAAACGGAGCGGTTGGCGCTCATTTGTCGGGCATGCCCAGCATGCGCTTGCTCAGGATGTTTCGCTGGATTTCGCTGGTGCCGCCGTAGATGGTTGCCGGACGCGCAATCATGTAGAGCTTCTTGATGTCATGGCTTGTGCCATCGACCTCGATTTCACCCATGGGGCCAAACTCGGCCGCGCACTCCATGGCCGCCTCCGATACCCGCTGCACCAGTTCCCCCGAAAGGATGCGCAGTATGGACAGGTCCGAGGCTACGTCCTGGCCGGCTTCCATGCGGTCGCATACCTGGTCATACAGGGCATCCAGGATTTCGATTTCCAGCAGCATCTGGGCGAGGCGCCGGCGGAAATCCGGTTCATGCAGGATGCCCCGCCTCACGCCCACTGCATGCAGGGCTGCCCATGCGCGCCGCGGCAAACTTGAACTGCTGATGGCCAGGCGCTCCATGCCGAGCAGGCCCTTGGCCACCGTCCAGCCCTGATCGACCTTGCCCACCAGGTTGTCCACGGGCACGCGCACATTCTCGAAGAAGACTTCGCAGAACTCCAGTTCATCGGCGAGGTTGCGAATGGGCCGGATGGTAATGCCCGGCGTCTTGAGGTCGACAAGGAGGAAGCTGATGCCGCGCTGCTTGACCACATCCTGGCTGGTGCGCACCAGCAGGAAGATGTGAGTCGCATGCGCCGCACCCGAGGTCCAGATCTTCTGGCCGTTGATCACCCATTCGTCGCCTTCACGCACGGCCTGGGTGCGCAGGCTGGCCAGATCGGATCCGGCATTGGGCTCGGAGTAGCCCTGCGCCCACACATGCTCGCAGCTCAGTATGCGTGGCAGGTAGTAGGCACGCTGGGCTTCGCTGCCGAAACGCATCAGAATGTCACCCAGCGACCAGATGCCATGATCGATCCAGCGTGCCGCACCGGCACGATCCAGTTCCTCGTAATAGATGGCGTGCTTGCGTATGGACAGGGCCAGGCCACCGTACTGCACCGGCCATCCCGGCGCCCGCCAGCCACCACGGGTCAGACACTGCATCCAGTCGATGGCGGGCGCCCCGAGCAGACGATCGGCAGGACGCCGGTAATCTTCCGGCAAGTTGTACTGCAGCCAGTCCCTGAATAGGCGGCGGAACGCCTTATCACTAAGCGCGTTGCAGTCCGGTCCCGCACCATCGGGCCTACCCCCCGCATCCAGGCCTGATGCCGCTGCGGCAACTACGTCCGCCCGCCCCTCATGAGGGGCGGGCGTTGCGTCGGGCTCACGCAGGTCCATGAAGCGCCGGCGATGGGCGTCGGCGCTGCCCAGCCATCCGGCAAATCGCAGGGCCGAGCGCAGATACAAACCGATATCGGCCTCGTCGGTGAAACCCATGCCGCCATGCAACTGTATGCAGGACCGCGTGACCAGCAGCGACGCATCATTGCAGCACGCCTTGGCCGCACTCACCACGGCCTTGAGACCATCGGGGTCAGCGCCGTCATGGTCCAGATGCACCACGGCGCGGGCCAGTGCCGCTTCGGCGCGCCGCACCTGTATGGCCAGATCCACCACACGATGCTGCAGCGCCTGGAAACTGGCCAGCACGCGACCGAACTGAATCCGCGTCTTCAGATAGTCAACGGTCACGGCCAATGCCTTGCGCGACAAGGCGACCTGCCAGGCGCAGACCGCCGCGGTGGCCTCCAGCAGGGCGCGCTCCAGCAGTGCTTGCGCCGCCGGACCACGGGCGAGGATTGCATCAGGACTGACCGGGACGCCCGAAAAGGTGACATCGGCGGCACAGGTGCCGTCGATAAGCCGGTGTTCCTGCACGGAAATTCCGGCTGCGTCACGCGGCAGATGAACGATGACCAGTTCGTCCTGCAAACGCGCTGATACCAGCAGATCGTCGGCTCCAGGCAGCGAGGCCACGAAGCGCTTCGTTCCCGAGAGACACAGGGCGCCAGCCTTGCCTGTCAATGCAGCGCCGAGGGACTGGTCCGGCTCGATCTGGTCCGGTTCTTCCTGCCAACAGACAGCAAGCACCCTCTCGCCCGCCATGGACTGTTGCACGAGAGTGTTGCGCAAGGACGAAGGTGCTGCGCCCTGCAGGATCGCGGACGGGAGCAAGGAGCAGGCTATCCATGGCTCAGTCAGCAGCGCGCTTCCCATCTCTTCGGCAAGCGCGCCGATGTGACGGAATTCGAGTTGCAGGCCGCCGGATTGCGCATCGATGCGTACGGACAGCCAGCCCAGCGCGGCCATGTCCTTCCAGAATCCGCGTTCGTATCCCTGTTCTGCGCCACGCAGGCTGCGTATGCGCTTGCCGGAATGTCGCCGGCCCAGGAAGTCACTGGCCCCCTTGCGCAGGATCAGGGCAGTTTCGGCCTCCGGATCATTGTCATTTTTTTCCGGACTGGATGTATTCATGTCGATTGTCAGTGAAGCTTTCCGGCCATTGTGCCAGCACGCTGGCATTGCCCTACCCCAAGCCGGATAGTCGGTCTTGCGGTAAATTGACTTGAACAAGCTCGAACTTGAACAAGCTCGATGATGTTAGCAGGGTGTTGATAATGGGGGATACGATTCCCCTTGCCCTCTGAATCGGACGTTGTTGAAAATAGTCTCTCTATGAAGTATGTGTGTATGATTTGAAAAAAATTGTCGAGAAAATCATCTTCAACAGCCGGTTATCGTTTTAACAGTCGCGCGTCCAGAAAAATTTGGAATCTTGCATAAAGTGACACGCGCATGCTTCGACAGACTGTATGGTTCAGGATAGAGGGGGGAAAGATAATGCGCTTTTCACGTTTGTCGCAGATGTCACTGCTGGCAGCCTTTGCAGCCGCCAGCCTGTTTGCACATGGTTTCGTCCGCGCCCAGGGCTATCCGGCCAAGCCGGTGAAGATCATCGTTTCCTTTCCGGCGGGCGGTGCCACGGACATCATAGGCCGCCTGCTGGCTGCCGACCTGGGCAAATCGCTCAACCAGAATTTCCTTGTCGAAAACCGCGCGGGGGCAAGCGGTGCGATAGGCACCGACGCGGTGGCCAAGTCACCGGCTGACGGCTATACGCTGCTGTTCTCTGCGGGTGGATCCCTCACCATCAGCCCGCATTTCGGCAAGCTTCCCTATGACCCTCTGAAAGACCTCGCTCCGGTCAGCCTGGTGGTAAAAAACGACGGCATCCTGGTGGTATCACCGTCATTTCCCGCCTCAAGCGTGAAGGAATTCATCGCCGTACTGAAGAAGTCGCCTGGCAAGTACTCCTTTGCATCCTCGGGAACCGGAGGACCGACCCATCTCACGGGGGAACTGCTCAAGAGCATCGCAGGCGTGGACATCGTGCACATTCCCTACAAGGGCGACGGCCCCGCCTCGGTGGATGTCATGGGCGGACAGACACCCATCATGGTAACTGTGCTCGCGAGCATCGCCACCCACGTGCGTTCCGGAAAGCTGAAACCAATCGCATCCCTGGGCGCCACGCGATTTCCACAAATGCCAGACCTCCCGACATTTGCCGAATCCGGATTTCCCGAATTCACCGGCGGTACCTGGCTGGGCATGCTCGCTCCTGCCGGCACACCGTCCGATGCAGTTAACAGGCTGAATGAGCATGTGCGACGCAGCGTGGCGTCGCCGGAGACACGGGAGAAGCTTATTGCTCAGGGCGCCACCCCGGCGACGAATACGCCTGAGGAATTTTCCGCCCATATCCGTGAGGAGCACGCCAAGTGGGCGCGGGTCATACAGTCGGCGAAGATCAAGCTTGACTGAGTCCAACTGACATCCGGCGGCATCTGGCCCAATCTGGGAACTGGCCGTCTGCCCTCCTCATACGTTCCGTGAGCCGCACCCGATCGTTACGCCAGGCCGCTTTACATCGCCCCGCTCGCACTATTCGGGCTTGACGTGGTTTTCGCCATCACTTGCGCCACTGGGCCGTCTCACTGCGGATGAAGGCACGACCTGTTGCAGCGTCCCCGCCATGAGCTCCGCACCGAATTGGGCCAGGTAATCCTTCACTTCCTGGGAGCGCAGGTCTGCCCTGCTAGGCCAAGAGTTCGACCAATTCCCTCACATTGCGGACTTCCCTGAAATTGCGTATCACCTGGCTGCATCTCTCGATGTTCGCAACGGATGTGCCGGCGAAAGGACACAGAATGCGAAACTTCTTCTCCACATCGGCCCAGTCGATGCCATTGATGGCCGATCCGCGCGGCGCATAGACCGTGTCGGTGAAACTGCGGCCATCCGTGGTGGTCACCGTTACCGTGGCCCCCTGCTTGTAGCGTTCCAGATTCTCCGTCGGCGGCTCACCCACCTGCACCAGGTCCAGCAGCCGGCCTATGGTCGGGTCCATGATTTTCTCCGGCGAGGCATGCGCCCAGGAAAACTCGCGATCTGCGACGCTGGCTGCCGCAAAATAGGCCGGGCTATGGGCCATGCCAATGAGGTCAGTCGGATGACGGGGCCCCGTGAGCGTGCGCACATTCGGCCGCGAGCAGATGATGGCCGCAATCTCATTGGGGGCGACATTGGCTTTGCGCGAGGCATTCGCTGCGGCCTCTGCCATGGCGTGGTGCGGGTGGCCACCGGGCACCAGTTTGATCGCCATTTCGGTGAGGATTTCCCAGCGTTTGCCGAAATCGGCAGTTACGCTCGCCACGCGTCCGGACGCCTGTGCATCCTGACCATAGATGTGAAAGAACCCTCTTGGGTGCTCGAATATGCTGTCTTCGGCGGTATAGCCCAGCCTGGCCATCTGCGCCGCGTTGACGCCAAGCATGGTGGCCAGTCCGGCGTGGTGCTCGCGCGCCGTGCTGGTATTGGCTGCCGCCATGATGCCGGCAACCGAGGTGGCCGCCAGGGCAAGCGCATGGGTCATCTGTGCCTGGCTGAGTTTGAGCAGCAGGCCTGCCGCAACGGCCCCGCCAAAAATCGCTATCACGCAGCCGTGGTAGCCCTTTTCGATCAGGCCGGGCACCACGGCGCCATTGATGCGGCCGGCAGCCTCATAGCCCAGGGCAATGGCTGCGAGCACCGCCTTGCCATCGGCTCCGGTGTTCTCCGCTACAGCAATCGAACAGGCCGCCAGCGTGGTGCCTGGATGGGTGATGTTGCGCAGATCGCTGTCATCGGAGGCAGCTGCATCGCTCATCAGGGCATTGATGCGCGCCGCTGCAATCACCGGCAATCTCGGTCCGCCGCCGAACCACAGCGTCGATTCAGCCACGCCACCGCGCTGCAACTCCAGGGTGCGCATGATTTTCGCTGACTCCTGGGTGAAGCCCAGCGAGGCACTGGCCACGGTGCTGGAAATCAGCATCGCCGCATAATCGATCGCCCTTGGCGGGATGTCTTCGTACTTGTGGCTGGTGAGAAAACCTGCAAGCTCCCCTGCGATTGTCATGTGTTCCATCCTCCGCTGTGTTTATGATTATGATGGCACGTGGCACGGGAAGCAGATAGAAGGATTATCCTTCTCCCACCCCATATGTGCATTTGTTGATGAAAGCGCCTCCCAGATTATCGATATTATGGGGGAGAGCCAGTCATGGATGGTCCGACCCTATCAGATCAGAAAGCAGTCTTCTGCCCAGACCACGATGATCCAGAAAAAAAACATTCATGCCCTGTTTAATCCAGCCTCTGTTGCAGTGCTGGGGGCCACGCCCGACATCAGCAAACCCGGCGGAAGGTCCCTGGCTTTCCTCAAGAAGTTTGGCTACAGGGGAAAAATATTTCCCGTCAACGCCAAGTATCATGAGATCGATGGCCTGACGTGCTACCCGGATCTGCAATCCCTGCCGGAGCCGGCCGAACTGGTCATCCTGCTGGTGCCGGCCCATGCAGTCCCGGAGTATCTCAAGCTTGCAGGGCAGGCCGGGGTCAAGGCGGCAGTCATCTGCACCAGCGGATTTGCCGAAGCAGGCAACGCCGGCATTGCGCTTCAGCGTGCTTTGGAGGCCGCGGCGCGCGAGAACGACATTGCCGTGCTGGGGCCGAATTGCCTGGGACTGATGGATCTGCACAGCGGCCTCACGGCGACATTCACGACTGCGCTCGAAGGGTCATTTACGGCCACGGCCGGACCGGTCGCATTCGTCAGCCAGAGCGGCGCCATGGGGGCGGCGGTGTTTTCCATCGCCCAGCGCGATGGTGTTGCTCTCGGTAAATTCATCAGCACCGGCAACGAGGCGGTGCTCGATTTCACGGATTTCCTTGAATACCTGAGCGACGATCCGCAGATATCGCTGATCCTGGGTTATATCGAAGGCGTGCGCGACGGGCGACGCTTCGTGGCGGCGGCACGTCGTGCACGTCGGGCGGGCAAGACCGTGGCAGTGCTCAAGGTGGGCAAATCCGATGCCGGCATGCAGGCTGCCAAGTCCCATACCGGGGCGCTGGCCGGCAGTGCGCAAGTCTATGAGGCGGCATTCCGCCGTGCCGGCGTACTGAGTGTTGATCATGTGCGCACCTTGCTCGACATGGCAGTGGCCCTGCCTGGCCAGAAACCGGCTGGCGGGCGGCGCGTCGGGATCATCAGCATGTCGGGGGGGGCCGGTGTCATGATGGCCGATGCCTGCGCAGCGGGCGGATTGGAGGTCGCGCCGCTTGCTGCCGCAACCCAGGATGCACTGGCAAAGGTGCTGCCAGACTTTGTCGGCAGGAGCAATCCGGTGGACTATGGTCCGATATACGGGGATCCTGATGCCATCGAAGCCTGCATTGATATCACCGCGGCCGATCCCGGCATCGACATCCTGCTCGTATTCATGGGCTTGTCACCGGGCATGGTCGGAATCATAGAACCTCGACTGGCACGGGTTCAGGAGCGCTGTGGCAAGCCGCTGATCACGGCTTGGATGGGCGGGCCTGTGCATGGAATCACTTCGCTGCGCAAGGCCGGCATTGCCACCTTTGACGATCCGTCGCGTGCGGTGGAGATGGCCATCCAGCTGGTGCGGGTGGCACTGCCCCTGCCCGGCGATGATCTGCCGGCCGAAGCAGTGCCCCTGTCGCCCCGAGCCATGGCCACGCAACGAACCCTGAGGGAGGCCATCGCTGCAGGGCAGAGTGCACTCAGTGAGCGCGAGGTGAAGGCGCTCATGGCGGGCTATGGCATTCCGGTGGTGCCCGAAGTGCTTGCCCGGACGGCGCAAGAGGCCGAAACGGCGGGGCGCCGCTTCAATCGCCCATTGGCGGTGAAAGCCGAGTCTCCGGATCTGCTGCACAAGTCCGATGCGGGTGCCGTTTGTCTTCGGGTCGCACCGGAAGATGCCGCCAACGCCTTCAACCAGGTCGTGGCCGCAGCTGCCATAGCGGTTGGCGCCGACAAGGTGCGCGGCGCGCTGATTCAGCCCATGGCACAAGCCGGACTGGAAGTCCTGGCAGGACTGCGTCACGATGCGCAGTTCGGTCCGACCATCACGGTTGGCCTGGGCGGAGTTACCAGCGAAGTGCTGGCGGATGTCATCACGGAAATTGTGCCGATTGATCTGGATCTGGCGCGCTCCATGCTGCGGCGATTGCGCAGTGCCCCCCTTTTCGGGCCCTTTCGTGGTGGAATGGCGAGGGACATCGATTCGCTGGCGGAAACACTGGTGGCGCTCAGCCAGTTTGCATTGGATGCGGGGCCACTGCTGGCCGAGCTGGACCTGAACCCGGTCATCGTGCACGAGGCCGGATCAGGGTGCACGGTCGTGGATGGTGCTGCAGTCCTGGGGATGGATGAGGTCCCACCAGTCTCATCATAGAGGCCAGACCCGCTTAAAGTGGGCAGAATTTCAGGCAAGGAGGAGCAGGATATGGC
Source organism: Betaproteobacteria bacterium (assembly GCA_947474715.1). Classification (GTDB taxonomy): domain Bacteria; phylum Pseudomonadota; class Gammaproteobacteria; order Burkholderiales; family SG8-39; genus CAIYPG01. The sequence continues at coordinate 27,715 of CANJJT010000011.1, read as the reverse complement.
AAGCAAGAGTGTGCTGCGCAATGCGGCAGCAGTCATCAGCACGGCCACAAAAGTGGTGGGGAGAAACGACCCGAAGATCACTTCCCTGCAGGCCCAGCTTTATGCCTGCCAGGACGCTATCAGGAAGGCGGGCATAAACAAGCATCAGCTGGGAGCGGTTTATACCTGCCGCGCCCCCATGGGCTATACCGCGTTGCAGTGGAACATGCGAATTGTCCAGGAACTGAAGATCGTGCCCAATGTGTCCACGGAGATAACCGCGCACGGGGCAGGCGTGCTGAGCACCTTGTCGCATGCCGCCATGGCGGTTCAGGCCGGCGTGGTTGATTACGCGCTGTGCTGCAGCGGCTGCACCGGTCCGTTGTGGGTGGACATGATCCGGGTGAATGCCTCCATCGAATCCGACCTGCAGTTCGAGCTTCCCTATGGCGTGACCACGCCGGCACTGTACGCACAGTGGGCCCAGCGCTACATGTACGAGTTCGACATCAAACCCGAGGATCTCGCCATCATTGCCGTGGAGAACCGCAACTGGGCGATTCATCATCCCGATGCGGCGATGAAGGACAAGGGCCCGATCACGGTACAGGACGTGCTGGAATCGAAAATGCTGGCATCGCCGATCCGGATGCTCGACAGCAGCTCATGGTATCGCGGCGGCATCGGTTTCGCGGTGGTGATCACGCGGGCGGACAATGCACGCAGCGAGCAGAAGCCGGTCTACATCACCGGCTTCGGGGCTGCCACCACCCACGAGTGGCTGACCGACCGCATGCACCTGTCCGGAGTGGAGCCGTCCATGAAGCCCAATCTCACCACCACCGGGGCCAAGCCGGCCGCTGACTATGCCTACGAAATGGCCGGGCTGAAGCCCTCCGACATCGACATTGTCGAGACATCCGTGCCATTTACCTTCGCCAACATGATGGCCCTGGAAGACCTGGGCTTTTGCAAGAAGGGCGAGGGCAAGTATTTCGTTCGCGAGGGTGGCATCGCTTTCGATGGTGGCCTGCCGTTCAATACCAATGGCGGCTACCTCAGTTTCGGGCAGCCGCCGCACGGCATGCACATGGCCATCGAGGCCATCGAGCAGCTGCGTGGCGAAGCCCGCGGCAAGCAGGTCAGGAATGCCAAGCGGGCGCTGGCGCACTTTCATGGCGGCCCGCTGGCCACCCATTCGGTCGTGATCATGAGCAACGAGGAGGGTTTGTAATGGACTCGGTGATGGACGTGAACTGGGCGGAAGGCACGCCCCTGATGGCGGGCCCCTTCATGATGGGGCTTGCCGAGCCTTCGCCGGAGACGGCCGGATACTGGGAGGGCATCAAGCAGGGCAGGCTGCTCATCAAGCAGTGCACCGGTTGTGGCAAGCACAATTACCCGCGCCGCATATTCTGTATCGGTTGCGACGGTGATGAGTTCGAATGGGTGGAGGCCCAGGGCACCGGCACCGTCTATACGTTCAGCACCGTGTACCGTGCTCCGATCCCGGCATTCGAAAAGGAAATCCCCTATACCGTGGGCATCCTGGAACTGACCGAGGGCGTGTACCTTTTCTCGCGGATCATTCCGGAAAAGGGCAAGGAGGTGAGCATCGGTGCCCGCGTGCAGCTGACTTTCCAGGAGACGGGCCCGCACGGGCGCTTGCCGGCATTTCAAATCGTCGGCTGATCCCGGCAAGCGGAACGGCTGGTGCCGCCTGTTCAGGGATGGCATCGGCACGGATCCTGGATCGTTTCCAATCAAGGAAGGATGCAAGAAATGCCGCACCTGCAAGTGGCGCCTGATCTGGACATGTCCTATCGCATGGACGATTTCACCGATCCATGGAAGCCTTCCGATGTGGTTCTCATGCTGCATGGTGTGGCGGAGAACGGCGGCGTCTGGTTTGCATGGGTGCCCCATCTGGGACGCAAGTTCCGCATTCTTCGTCCGGACATGCGTGGATTCGGCGCGTCCACTCCGATGACCGCGGAGTATCGCTGGTCCCTCGACCGGATCGTCGAAGACTATGTCGTGCTTCTCAGGGAACTGGGGATTCCCCGGGTACACCTCGTGGGCGCAAAGCTGGGTGGCATGATCGCATTGCATTTTGCGGCGACATACCCGGATCTGGTGCACACGCTGACCGTGCTGGGCGGTCCTGTATCGGGCAAGCAGGTGCCCACCGCGACCATGCCCTCCATCGTGCATGAGTTCGAGAAACACGGCGTCGAGGCCTGGTCCTGGATCAACATGGACAAGCGCCTGGGCAGTGCCATGCCGAAGGAGGCGAAGGAGTGGATGGCGAAGACCATGGGCAGAACGTCCGTATCGACGCTGCAGGGCTGCTTTCGGGATGATGTCGGGTTTGATGTCAGCCAGGAACTGGATCGCATTGTCTGCCCGACACTCATCGTGACCACCACGGCAAGTGGCCTGGGATCGGTGGAGCAGGTTCGCGCCTCGCAAAGGCAGATCAGGCATTCGGAACTGGAGGTCATGCAGGGAGACTCGTTCCACGTAGCCTTTTCCGATGCCGATCGCGCCGCCCTGCGAACGCTTGCTTTCATTGAGGAAAACGCCCGATCAGCATGAAGTCATCCAAGGATGCTCTGAGCAATCCTGTATTTTTCAGAGCGTATTCATAGGGGGCATGGGGATGTTTCCCCGGGTTATTCAGAGTTTCCCAAAGGCACACAATTCGGAAAGGGGATCATCATGACATTCTCAAGAACCGGAACGGTTGCGATCGCCGCGATCTGCGCTCTTGCAACGACCGGTGCCCACGCGCAAAGCCCATACCCGTCCCGTCCTGTCCAGCTGGTCGTGCCCTATGGCGCTGGCACCAGTGATCTCATGGGGCGAATTTCCGCTGCCTGCCTTGCTTCGCGCTTCAAGCAACCTGTCCTGGTGCTCAACAAGCCCGGAGCCAATGCCGAGCTTGGAGGGAACTTCGTCAAGAGTTCCCCGCCCGACGGCTATACCCTGATCCTGACATCCAGCGCCACAGTCACCGATCTTGCAACCAAGCGCGCACCGACGTTCGATGTGCGACAGGACCTGGACCCCATCTCCAAGCTCGGTTTCGGGGTGCAGGGTCTGTACGTGAATGCCTCACTGCCGGCCAGGACGGTGGCCGAATTCGTGAGTCATGCAAGAGCAAACCCGGGCAAGCTCAACTACGCCACCACCGGCGTGGGCTCGGTGAACCAGCTTTCCACCGAGGCATTGGCACTCAGTGCGGGCATCCGCATCGTGCACGTGCCCTACCCCCAGGGGACCGGTGCCCTGCTCAACGGGTTGATGAGTGGAGAAATCCAGATCGTGATGACCTCGCTTTCAAGCGCACAACCGGCACTGAGCACCGGGAAGATCCGCCTGCTGGCAGTGCTGGAGAGGGAAAGATCGCCTTCCCGCCCCAATCTGCCGACGCTGGTCGAGGAACTGCCGGGCATGGCCATTTTCACTGGCACGCTTTGGTATGGTTTCTTTGCGCCCCCCAAGACCGGGAAGGACATCATCCAGAAAGTGCACGGAGAGGTCGTCGCCTGCCTGAAGGATCCTGCAGTGAAGGCGGGAATGCAGAAGCTGGGCTTTGAGGAGAACCAGATTGTTGCCAACACACCGGAGGAATTCCGGGCCTCGATCATCGAGGAGATCAATCAGCTCAAAGACGTGGTCCAGCGGGCCGGGATACCGCTTCTGTAGGTAAAGGCATATCCGGGGCGAGATGTCGCAGCACATGCAGCGTAGAACGGTTTATCGCAATTCATTTATCGGGAGCATCGACATGCAAGGCAGATCAACCCAGTCGCCAGTGGCGGTCTCCACCGTGCTGTTCATCCTGGCACTTTCCTTCATCGGGGCGGTATCAAAAGCGAGCGCCCAGGAGTATCCGAACCGGACGGTCAGGCTGATTCTGCCTTTCCCTCCGGGAGGAACCACCGACAATGTTGCTCGTGCTGTCGCCGACCGTCTGACCAAGCCGCTCGGACAGACGGTGATCATAGAGAACCGCGGTGGTGCCGGCGGCATGATTGGTGCCAGGGCGGTGACATCCGCGAGGCCGGATGGCTACACGCTTCTCTTCGGTGCCAGCTCGGTGGCGGTGGGACTGGGCTTCGAGACCAAGGATCCCTACGATCCGCTGGATGACCTGACCGGCGTATCCATGGTGGCGCAAGTCACCCTCGCTCTGGCCGTGCATCCATCGGTTCCCGCCAAGAACCCAAAGGAGCTGGTGACGCTGATCAAGTCCCAGCCCGGCAAATTCAATTCGGCTGTGCCCGGGATGTGGTCCCTGCCACACCTGTTCTTGTTGCTGTTCATGCAGCGAACCGACACCAAGATCGAGGCGATCGCCTATAACGGCGGCGGGCCGGCTGTTACGGATCTGCTCAGTGGAAGGACGCAGATGACCATCATCAATCTGCCCACGATTTTCCAGCACATCAATTCGGGAAAGCTGCGTGCGGTTGGAGTGGCAGGCATCCGTCGTGCCGAGCAATTGCCCGATACGATGACTTTCGAGGAGTCCGGGTATTCAGGACTGACGGCGACCACCTGGAATGCGATTTTTGCTCCCAAGGGCACACCAGCCGAAATCAACACCAGGCTGAACCGGGAGATCGTTGCCATCCTGCGCTCGGCCGAAGTCAAGTCCTACCTCGGAAAATTCGGTGCCGAGCCCATGATTGCTACGCCACAGGAGTCAGATGCCTTCGTGAGAAGTGAAGCCAGACTGTGGCGCAAGGTGATGTCAGATGCGGGGGTAAAGGCCGAATAGTGAGTGGTATGGCGAAGCCGCCATCGATTCCACTTTCGAGACTGGCCTGTCAGTCATAGGGAACGTAAGCCACAGCCCCTCGCATACACTAGCCCTTCCGCTTCACCGCTGGTGTATCCCATGCCCCGCTTCACCGCATTACTGTTCCTCGCAGCTTTCCTCACCACCCCGGCCCAAGCCGAATGGCTGCTGAAACCCCGCACTGCCACCGTCGTCTCCGGTGACACCGCCCGCGTCGATGTCTGGCAGGCCAATGACACGGACAGCGTCTCGAACGAAGCCTTCCCGCCGCGCATTCAGGCGCTCGTTGTTGCCGGCCTGAGCCAGTTGCCGGTGGTGCTGGAGTCGGTCGATGGCCAGGGGCGTATCGAGGAGACGCTGCTGCCGGGGACCTTCCGCAAGCGCGAGTTCAGCTTTCTCGTGCCGCGCAACCTCAACGGCCAGGTCACCCTGATGCTGGATCTCGCGGGCATGGGTATGGGAGTGGGCACGGCCTCGGCGGTGATGGTGGCTGATCGGCCGGGCACGCCCACGCAGGCGGAGCGGCGGGCCACCGTGCCTGACTCGGTGGCACAGCCGGCGATCACCCCGCACGAGCCCATGTACTTCGCGCTGGGCACGCGCGGGGGCAGCACGGCGAAGTTCCAGCTTTCCATGAAGTACCGCCTGCTCGACGAGGACAGCGTGATGGCGCAGTTCTGGCGGCCCTTCGGCAAGCTGCACTTTGGCTACACGCAGACCTCCCTGTGGGACCTGGATGCACAGTCCTCGCCCTTTCGCGACACCAGCTACAAGCCCAGCCTGTTCTATTACGAGCCGCACTGGCGCGTGTCGGAAAGCGGGCGCAGCAACCTCGCCCTGGCGGCTGGCGTGGAGCACGAGTCCAACGGCCGTGACGGCAACTTCTCGCGCTCCATCAACACCGCCTTCTTCCGCCCCACCTGGCAGGTGTTCTTCCGCGGCGACCGCTACGTCACCGTGTCGCCCAGGGTGTATGGCTATCTCGACAAGAAGGACAACAGCGACATCGACCGTTACCGTGGCCATGTCGATCTCAACCTGCGCTACGGCCGCTCCGATGGCTGGCTGTGGTCGGCCACGCTGCGCCAAGGCACGTCGAAACATGGCTCCGCCTTGCTGGAGGCCTCCTGGCCGCTGCGCCAGCGCTTCTTCGCTGATGCCGGCGGGTTCCTGTACTTCCAGTATTTCGACGGCTACGGCGAGACGCTGCTCGACTACAACGTTAAGCGTTCGCCGCAGTTCAGGGTGGGGTTTTCGATTGTGCGGTGAGGGGGGTACCGCCATGACTTGAAATCACAATCTGTGATTTCAAGTTCCCAGGCACCCAGGTTCAGAGCACCGATTTCAGTCCTTTCCGATCGAGCAGGTTGAGCAGTTTCAGCGATGGGCCGCTCGGATGCTTGTCGCCCAGCTCCCATTTGCGTACGGTCGAGAGGCTGGTGTTCAACACTGCAGCGAGTACGGCCTGACTGACTTGAAGGTGATCCCGCAATGCGCGAATCTTGTCGCCGTCGTACTCCGGGATGGGATCAAGGCACAAGGCGTCGAACTTGCGCATCTTGCGCTTGTCGATGAATCCCAGGCGATGCAGATCGCCTGCCGTCTCGTGGACGGCTTCAAGAATTCGGCTCTTGGCCTTTGGTTTCTTTTTCATCGAAAATCTCCTGTAACGAACCATCCTTTACTGCTTCGTCGAGCTGCCTTCCTGTTCGGGCCAACAATTGCTCTGCGATGTCTTTCAATGCTTCCAGTTCATCGTCGGTGACGTTGGCCCGGTCGTTTTTCTCGAATCCGTAAAGGAAAAACCATCTGTTTCCCCTGTTGGTGGCCACGAGCGTTCTGGCGCCACCTCGCTTCCCGCGGCCGGCAAGCGCGATGCGTTTCTTGACGATACCGCCACCGAGGTCAGCATCGATCAGACCTTGCGCCATCTCGACTACCGCATGACGCATGGCGCTGTCGGTCAGTTCGGTCTTGCGCATCCAACGGCTGAAAGACCGTGTCTTGAAGATTCGCATGGTCAAATAACTATGCCACTGAGTGGCATAGTTTGTCAATCGTCACAGGGTTGGCGACGGCCCTCGGTAATCAGTACCCCCTCCACGGAATAAGGGGCCAGGCTCGGAATAAGGGGGCAGGCTCATTCAGGCTGTGAGACCGGTCCGGTTGGCCAAAATTCCCCCGCTCGTTCGCTGCGCTCACGAGTCGGCCCCCTTTGACAAGGGGGTAAACCGCGCCACAGCCGTGGTTGCCGGGAATAAAGGGGCCAGGTTCACTTAGGCTGCGTCAGCGTGCCTGCGAGCACAACGAAACCGGCCCCTTCAATTCAGAGCTTGCCCAATACAAACCCTGCATAGCCCTGGTCGGCTGCCTGCTGGCACTCCTGGCGATAGTGACCGAACTTGACGACGTAGGGCATGAACACGCGCGGCTTGCCCGGAACGTTCGCGCCCAGCCACCATGAGTCGGCAAGCGGGAAAAGCGTCTTGTGGGCTGCCTTGTTGACATGCTCGACCCACCGGTCTTCCGCTTCTACAGTGGCTTCGATGGTTTTGAGGTCATGGGTGCGGAGGTAGTTGATGCAATCCGCAATCCAGTCGACATGCTGCTCGATGCCGACGACGACGTTGGCCAGCACCGATGGGCTGCCGGGGCCGGTAATGATGAACATGTTGGGAAAGCCGCTGGTCATCAGGCCCAGGTAGTTGCGCGGTCCGTGGGCCCATTGGTCCTGCAACCTGGCGCCGTTGCGACCCCGAAGGTCGATGTTGAGCAGTGCCCCGGTGAGCGCGTCGTATCCGGTTGCGCAGATGAGCGCATCCAGTTCGTGAAACCCCTTCGCAGTGGTGACCCCGGTGGCTGTGACCTGGCGGATGGGGTCTTTCTTCAGGTCGACGAGCGTCACGTTCTCGCGGTTGTAGGTCTCGAAATAGCCGGTGTCGACGCAGATCCGCTTGGCGCCGAGCGGATAACCCACGGGGCAGAGGGATTCGGCCGTCTGCGGGTCTTTCACGGTGGCGCGGATGCGTGCCCGCACGAACTCGGCAATGGAATCGTTGGCGCGCTGGTCCACCATGACATCGCGGAAGGACTGTATGAAATTGACACCACCCTGGTCCCAGCGTCGCTGGTATTCCTGTTGCCGTTCCGCTTCGGTGACGTCAAAGGACTTCTTCTCGCTCACCTCGTAGATGGTGCCGACCTGGCGGGCGCGGGCCCGGTGCTGGTGATAGTTTGCCTTCCAGGCGCGCTGTTTCTCTTCAGTCAAGGGTGCGTTTCGCCCGGGCACTGAAAAGTTTGCAGTCCGCTGGAACACCACGAGCTGACTGGCTTGCTTCGCGACCACGGGAATGAGCTGAATGCCGGAGGACCCGGTGCCGATGACCCCGACCCGCTTTCCGGTGAAATCCACCGGCTCATGTGGCCAGTGTCCTGTGTGATAGATCTTTCCGGAGAAACCCTCGATACCCGGGATGTCGGGCAACCGCGGCACCGACAGGCCGCCACTGGCCATGACACAAAAAGAGGCGGTGACGGCGTGGCCGTCGTCGGTCAGCACGCGCCAGGCGCCGCGCTTGTCGTCGAAGGTGGCGGCCTTCACCCGGGTATTGAGGCGGATATCCGGCCGCAATTGAAAACGGTCGGCCACATGGTTGAGATAACGCAGGATCTCCGGCTGGCTGGCATAGCGCTCGGTCCATTCCCATTCCTGTTCGAGTTCCTTCGAGAAGGAATAGGAATACTGCAGGCTCTCCACGTCGCAGCGGGCGCCTGGATAACGGTTCCAGTACCAGACACCGCCCACGTCCGTCCCGGCCTCGCAGACCAGCACGGTGTAGCCCAGGTCGCGAAGGCGCTTCAGTGCATAGAGGCCGGCAAAACCGGCGCCGATCACGATGACATCGAACCGTGTTTCGGAAGACGACTTGTCTGCTGGAGACTGCTCGACAGCTTTGTTCCCGATGGCCATGGATTCCGAAGTTTTCAGTGGTTGTAATGGGTTTGCGCATCACCCCGCCCCATGCCTGTTGCATGGCCTGTGTCATGCGGCCTATCAAGCGGGGGAGCGCTTACTATAGCAGTGCAAATACGATTGCTTTCAGACTATCGATCTGGTTACATGCTGGCCGGGCACGTGAACTGTTCAAGCGCAACTTCCGGCTGTGATGCGGCTGCGATCCGGGGGCGTTGTGACGGCAATCGCAAGGCTTGCGACGATGCGGAGAGATGGATGAATTTTGATTTTTCAGACGAACTGAAGCAGCTTCGAGTCGAGGCAAGGCGCTTCCTTTCAGACAGGAACACGAGATCACTGGTGCGAGCTGCGCTGGATGGAAAGCCGGATGACCGGTCGCTGTGGAAGGCGATGGCCGGATTGGGGTGGACGTCCTCGACGATACCGGAGGCGTATGGCGGCTCCGGGATGGGGCACCTGGCCGCTTGCGTGCTGGCGGAGGAGATCGGATATTCGATATCACCTGCACCGTTTTCCTCCTCCGTCTACATGGCTACCGAAGCAATACTGGCGTTCGGGTCGGACGCCCAGAAATCCAGGTGGCTGCCACGCCTTGCCAGCGGCGAGGCGATCGGCACGATGGCCCTGGTCGGCGCAGCAGGGCCGATCACGCCGGAACAGGCACGAATCGCCGTGAGCGGCGGCCGCATCACTGGAACCAGAACTGCCGTCCCTGACGGAATGGTCGCGGACTTTGCCGTCATCCTGGCATCCGATGCGCAGAACCGCATGCTGCATCTGGTGGACCTGACCGGCGCAGGGGTGACAAGGACCCCGCTCCCGACACTGGACCAGAGCCGTCCCCAGGCGAGTGTGGTGCTGGAGGCCTGCCTGGCCGAACCCCTGGAGGGCGCCCGGGACTGGAGCGCGGTGCGCTCGCTCCTCGATCGCGCTGCGGTGATGCTGTCGTTCGAGCAGATTGGCGGTGCCCAGGCTGCACTGGAGATGGCGCGCGATTACGCCCGGGACCGGTATGCATTTGGCCGGCCCATTGCCTCCTTCCAGGCGATCAAGCACAAGCTGGCGGATGTCTACATGGTGATTGAACTGGCGCGCTCGAGCGCTTATTACGGCGCCTGGGCACTGGACAAGAATGCGCCGCAGTTGTCGGTCGCTGCATCGTCTGCTCGAATTGCCGCCTGCGAGGCGGCGTGGATCGCCTGCAAGGAGAACATCCAGACACACGGCGGGATGGGATACACCTGGGATCTGGACTGCCATCTCTACTATCGCCGCGCAAAAGTCCAGGCGCTGGTGCTGGGCAGTGCCCGCGAATGGAAGCGCCGGCTGATGGATGAGGTCAGCCCGAAGACTGCCGTGCAATCTGAATCTGGAGCGTCCTGATGGATCTTGAATACACCCCGGAAGAGGCGGCATACCAGGCCAAGGTCATTGAGTTTCTGGATTCGATCGCCCAGCGGCGAAAGCCCGGCGAATACGAAGGCTATCGCCGTGACCAGTCCAAGCCAGGCGCGCTGGAAATGGCGAAGAAGCACCAGCGCCAGAAATTCGAAGCGGGATTCGCAGGCATCAGCTGGCCACGGGAATGGCACGGTCAGGGCGGCACCTCGATCCAGGAGGCCATCTACCTTCTGGAGGAACAGCATTACACGGTCTCGACGGGCTTCTTCGATGTGGGTATCAGAATGTGCATCCCCACGATAAGCACCTTCGGCACGCCGGAGCAACGGGATCGCTACACGATTCCGGCGCTCAGGGGCGAGGAGATCTGGTGCCAGCTTTTCTCCGAGCCGATGGCAGGCTCGGACCTTGCGGCGCTCAGGACCACTGCGCAGAAAAGAGGCGACAAATGGATCGTGAACGGCCAGAAGATCTGGACGTCGGGCGCGCAGTTCTGTGACTACGGGCTACTCCTGGCGCGAACCGATCCGGACGTGCCCAAGCACAAGGGCCTGACCATGTACTTTCTGCGCATGGATACGCCCGGCCTGGAGATCAAGCCGATCAAGCAGATGTCCGGTTCCTCGACATTCAACGAGGTTTTTTTCAGTGACTGCGAGGTGCTCGACTCACAGCGGGTCGGCGCGGTCGGAGAGGGCTGGAAAGTGGCGATGGGATTGCTCGGGCGCGAGCGCTCGGCGCCCTTGTCGAGGAAGCCGGAGGTGGGCGAATTGCTCGATTACGTCCAGCAGATGACGCTGGAGAACGGCCCGGCGCTCGATGATGACGCGGTGCGCGAGAAGGTGGCCGACTTCTATGTCCGCAGCGAGGCCATCCGTTTCACCCGCCTGAGGATGCTCACCTCCCTGTCCCGCGGCCAGACACCAGGGCCGGAGGGCTCGATCATGAAGCTGGCCGACGTCAACCGCCTGCAGGAGATGGTGTCCTTCGCGATCGACCTGCTCGGTCCGGCAGGGGCGATCAATGGCTCGGCCGAGCCGGTCAAGAACCTGTTCGAGGACGCGTTCTTCTTCTCGACGGCCTTGCGCATTGCCGGGGGCACGGACGAAATCCAGCGCAATATCATTGCCGAGCGGGTGCTCGGCTTGCCGGCCGACCACAGAATCGATAAAAACATCGCTTTCAAGGACGTGCCCACGGCGCGTAGCAGACCCTAGGAATCACTGAACAAGGGGGCATGCCCCCTTGTATATCCCCCATTTCAGAGGGAAACGCACGAGGAGAGTTTCATGGAGAGAGATCAGTCGCACCTGCAGCAGATGGGGTTCACTTCACCAGTCAAACAGCGTCGCCCTTTCCGGGCAGGCGGCAGGAGTCTGGTCTTTGCGCTGCTGGCATTGGGGGCAGGGTCTGCGCTGGCGCAGGCCTTTCCGGCTCGTCCGGTCACCCTGTACTGGCCGTTCTCCGTCGGGGGTGCCGTGGACACGGCCATGCGAACGACGGCGACCGCGGCGGGACGCCACCTCGGCCAGCCTGTGCTGGTCGAGAGCAGACCCGGCGCCAACGGCATGATTGCCTTCAATGCCATGAGGCAGGCGCCCGCAGACGGCTACACCCTGCTCGGCGTGACCAATGGCCTGGTGGTCACCCTTCCGCTGATCGGCAAGGACAAGCATGAACCGGTCAAGGACTACTCGCCCATATCACTGCTGTTCTCGCAGCAAATGGTGATCGGTGCCCATCCGTCGGTGCCGTTTCGCGATCTGAAAGGCCTGATCGACTACGCCAAGCGTAACCCCGGCAAGCTCAATATCGCCACCAGTGGCACCGCAGCCACGACGACCTTCGCGGCTGCCTTGCTGGCCTCCAAGGCCGGCATCGAGTTCTCCTTCATACCCTACAAGGGGGCAACCCAGGCCACGCCGGACCTGCTCAGCAATGTCGTGCAGTTGCAGATGATGGGACCGGGGCTGAAGCCGTTTCTTGACTCCGGGAAACTGGTTGCAATCGCCGCAACCGGGCAAAAGCGCTGGCGCTACTATCCCAACGTCCCGACCATGATGGAATCAGGCCTGGCCGGTGCATGGTCCGATATTTACTTCGGCGTGGTCGCACCGCCGCGCACGCGCCCGGCCGTCATTGCAGCGTTGGACAAGGCCTTCAATGCAGCCCTTGGCGATGCAGACGTGAAGGCTGCACTGGAGGTGATGGGATCGGACGCCGTCGGCACATCGCCCGCGGAGTTCACGGCCCGCATCATCTCCGATCAGGAGTACTGGCTGCCTGTGGTCAAAGCCTCGGGCATCACGGATCCCGGCCCATAGCGACGGGGCAGTGCGTCTTCGTCAGTGCATCGCGCCATTGACGAAGACAGTTCGGGAAACTGCAGTGGCCTGAATTGAAGCAGGGGACAGTGGCCCGGCTTATCGAGGGATCGGGGGGCAACTGGTCACAGGATGTGACCAGTTCCTTGCGGGCGGGGTGATACGGTCATCCTGTGTGGCCGCATCGTGGCACAGCCGAAGCCTTGCCCCGCCCCCGGCATTCGGCCCCCCTCAATTCTCCAGCGTGATATTCGCCGTCTTCACCACCCCGGCCCAGCGGTCCATCTCGCCGAGGAGGATGCGCTTGAGCTCATCCACGGAATGGGGCGGGGCGGGGGTGGAACTGTCCTTGGCGTAGGCGCGTCGCACGTCGGGGTCGGCGATGGCCGCGATCACTTCGCGGTTGAGCGCCTGCATCACGGCGGCGGGGACGCCGCTGCCGGTGTAGAGGGTGTAGGTGTTGGCCGCCTCGTAACCGGGAAAGCCCTGTTCGGCTACGGTGGGCAGGTCGGGTGCTTCGGGGATGCGCTGTGCCGTGGTGGTGGCGATCATCTTCAGCTTGCCGCTTTTCACCAGCGGCTGGACCACACCGTAGGCGGACATCAGCAGGCTCAGGCGCCCGGCGGTGAGGTCGACGATGGCAGCCGAGGCGCCCTTGTAGGGCACGTGCACCATCTGCATCTTGGCGGCGATGTTGAGCAGTTCGGTGGCCAGGTGCGCCACCGAACCAACGCCGGTGGAGCCATAGGTGACCTTGCCGGGGTTGCGCCGGGCCTCTTCGACGAGGTCCTTCACCGAATTCACCGGTGAGCCCGCCGGCACGTAGAACAGCAGCCCCTGCGTGGCCATCTGCGCCACCGGCGCCAGCGCGGTGCGCACGTCGCGGTCGAACTTGCCGAACACGGCATTGATGGGGACGGAGCCACCCGCGCTGAGCAGCGTGTGGCCATCGGGCGGCGCGCCGATGACGGTGTTCACCGCGATGATGCCGTTGGCCCCGCTGATGTTCTCCACCAGCACGGGGGAGGCGATGCGCTCGCTCAGCTTGGCTGCCACCGTGCGCGTGACGAAATCGAGCCCGCCCCCGGCCGTCACCGTGACGATGAAGCGGATGGGCTTGTTCGGGAAATTGGGCGCGATCTGCCGCCGCTCCTGGGCGTGGGCGGCGGAGGCGGCCAGGATGGCAGCGGACGCGAGCAGGGCCTGAGTCAGGGGGGATGGGGTCATGGCGGGGGCTCCTCCTTTTTCTTGGTTGGTCCCATTCTAGGTCGTACTGGCGTGACGCTCGAGGGTGCTTTGGGGGCAGGTAGCCAATGACAAATGTAGCCTATGGGCTACTCTTGGTCGGGGCATTTCGATACACTACAGTGATATCAGGAAAGGCAGTCCATGCTCAGGATCAGTCGGAAGAAGGCTGCAAAAACCAAGACCCTGCCGTATGACGTTGCCGCGCAACTGCGTACTCCGGAGGAGATGGCGGCGTATCTTGATGCGTGGCTGGAGGAAGCCCCCGATGACGCAAGCGGCATCGCCCGTGCGCTCGGTGACATTGCCCGCGCAAAGGGCATGACCCTGGTTGCCAAGGAGGCAGGTTTGAGCCGTGAAAGTCTGTACCGGGCGCTGAGTGCCGATGGAAATCCGAGCTTTGCCACTGTGCTGAAGGTGGCCCGGGCTCTGGGCGTCAAGCTGCATGCGCAGGCGGCCTAGGCTGACCCGTGGTCTGACCTGCGGCCTGACCCTCGGGCAGCCCGCAGGCCTGCATGCGCTTACCTTTCCACCCCGATCTCGCCCCGCTTCCCTGCGATAATTCCCGCCACGCACATCGTGGCTTCCAGGCGCGCCCATGCTTCATCGTTCAACCGCCAGTCAACCGGAAATCGACATGACCGACATGCCATCCTCCATACGCGTGGGCACCGGAGCAGGGTTCTCCGATGACCGTTTCGAGCCGGCGGCCGACCTGGCCGAGCACGGCAAGCTCGATTACCTGGTGTTCGAATGCCTCGCCGAGCGCACCATCGCGCGCGAGACGCTCTCGCGCCTGAAGGACCCGGAGAAGGGCTACACGCCCTATCTGGTGGAGCGCTTCCAGAGCGTGCTGCCTTCCTGCGTGAGGAACGGCGTTCGCATCGTCACCAACATGGGTGCGGCCAATCCGTTGGCGGCTGCGCGCGCGGTGCGGCGCGTGGCAAAGGACATGGGCCTGGGTGACCTGCCCGTGGCGGTGGTCACCGGGGATGACGTGGTTGACATCGTGCGCGCGCACCCTGAGCTGCGACTGATGGAGAACGGCGAGCCGGTGGAATCGCTCATCCCGCGCATGGCCTCGGCCAATGCCTACCTGGGCGCCGATGCAGTACGCGATGCGCTGGCCACCGGTGCGCCCATCGCCATCACCGGCCGCGTGGCCGACCCCTCATTGTTTGTCGGCTGCATGCTGCACGGGCTGGGCTGGCAGTATGAAGACTATCCGCGCCTCGCCATGGGCACGCTGGCCGGGCACCTCATGGAATGCGCCGCGCAGCTCACCGGCGGCTGCTTCATCGACCCGGGCAGGAAGGACGCCGCCGACGCCACCAACATCGGCTTTCCCTACGCCGATGTGGGGCAGGACGGCAGCCTGGTGCTGGGCAAACTGACCACCTCCGGCGGGCGCCTGGACGTGATGACCTGCTCGGAACAGATCCTCTACGAAATGCACGACCCCACCGCCTACATCACGCCCGACTGCGTGCTCGACATCACCGGCGTGGAATTCGCCTCGCTCGATGCGCATCGCGTGCGCGCCTCGGGTGCCATGGCGCGTCCGCGCACCGACACTTACAAGGTGGTGCTGGGTTACCACGATGGCTGGATCGGCGAGGGCGAAGTGGGTTACGCCGGGCCGAATGCACTGGCGCGGGCGCGCCTGGCCGAGCAGATCGTGCGCGAGCGCCTGAAGCTGCGCGGGCTTTCCTACCCGGAGATCCGCGTCGACTACATCGGCCTGTCCAGCCTGCATGGCATGGGCAATCCGCCGGGCAAGGACCGGCCCGAACCCTACGAAGTACGCCTGCGCATGGCCGCGCGCAGCCCTGACCGCAAGGTGGCCGAGGCCCTGGGCTTCGAGATCCGCACCCTGCACGTGAACGGGCCGGCGGGTGGAGGCGGCGGCACCAATGGCGTTCGCGAAGTGCTGGCAGTGAAGTCGCTGCTCATCCCGCGCTCGCTTGTCAAAACCAGTGTTTCCGTGGAGGGCAGGTCATGAGCGTGCGTGTTTATGATTTGGGTCACTCGCGCGCCGGCGACAAGGGCAACACCTCCAATGTCTCGGTGATCGCCTACGATGAACGCGCCTGGCGCATTCTGCGCGAGCAGCTCACGACGGAGCGCGTGATGCAGGCCTATGCCGGCATCGCCAAGGGGCCGGTGACGCGCTACGAACTGCCCAAGCTGCGCGCGCTGAACTTCGTCATCGAGAATGCCCTGGGCGGCGGCGTCACTGTGTCGCTGGCGCAGGACATGCACGGCAAGAGTCTGTCCTATGTGATGCTGGGGATAGAGCTGCCGGGCGAAGGCTGAACGCAGGCCTTCAGGCTGGCGGTGATCCGGATGAACGGAGGCGCGGTGATCACAATCTATCGACTTGTCTAATGATGACGGGGGAGTGGACTTGAAAATGATCATTTCAACCCTGTTGGGCTGGGCGCATGATCCGTCGTCCATGGGGCGCCCGGGTGGCACGCCAGGCGGTGCCCGGTCGGCAATGCCAGCGGCTCCCGGCCTCGCCCGTTTTGCACTGGCGCTGGCTGCGGCCTTCGTCATCGCCGGCTGCGGTGGCGCCACGCCGAAACTGCCCCGGCTTGCCCCGGATGCGGTGGTGCTGGCTTTCGGCGATAGCCTCACCTTCGGCACCGGCACCACGCCGGACAACAGTTACCCGGCCGCGCTGGAACGAAAGATCGGACGCAAGGTGATCGCCGCCGGCATTCCGGGCGAAGTCAGCGCATCGGGCCTCGCCCGTCTGCCCGAAGTGCTGGACGCCGTGAAGCCGGCGTTACTGATCCTGTGCCACGGTGGCAACGACATGCTGCGCAAGCTTCCCGCAAAGGAGGCGACCGCCAACCTCCGCGCCATGGTGTCTCTGGCCCGCTCGCGCGGCATGGCAGTCGTCCTGCTCGGTGTGCCCAGCCCGGGCCTGTTCTTGTCCACCGCCGACCACTACGACGAGATCGCCAAGGACATGAAGCTCGCCTACGAAGGCAAGGCCATCGCCAGCATCCTCTCCGACACCGCACTCAAGGCTGACGCCATCCACCCCAACGCCCAGGGCTACCAGCGCCTGGCCGATGCCGTGGCCGAAGTGTTGAAGAAGGGCGGCGCGATCTGATTTCCGGGAGGCAGCGCGGGCAGGCTGGTTGGTGTAAACCCCCTTTGACAAGGGGTTTAACACCGACTTCACAAGCTCATCACCAACTCAAACGACCACAGCAGAGCCTGCGACGCGTGGCCGATTGTCTGGTTGTGCGATAGCATGACTGCCTTCAACAGATTCCCCGCGTAGAGCAATTGAATGAGGCGAACTGCTGATCAGCTGGCAGGGCCCTGAGCAATCGACGTCAGATCGATGCACGGGAGGATTGTCTGGATCGATCCTGAACAACCATCAATGGAGGAGTAGCGATGATCAAGCGAATTGTCCCCGTAATTTCACTGACGACGGTGTCGTTTCTGATGAGCGGCAATATCCAGGCGCAGCAGGGCACGACGGTGGACTCGTATCCCTCCAAGGCGGTGCGTGTGATCGTGGCCTCGCCTCCCGGCAGCGGGGCCGACCTCATGATGCGGCAGCTGACGCCGTTTTTTGGCCAGAAGATGGGACAGACCTTCTTGGTCGACAACCGTCCGGGTGCGGCTGGCGGTCTGGGGCTGGAATTGCTGTCGCGAGCGGCGCCTGACGGCTACACCCTGGGCCCCTTGATCGCCCAGAACGTGGCCGCCATGGTCACCAATACCATCAACGTGAATATCCAGACCCAGCTGGCGCCGGTGGTGATCATGGTGTCACAGCCCTACATCTTGCTCGGCTCGCCCAACCTGCCTGCGAAAACCGTCCAGGAACTGGTGGCGCATGCCAAGACCAATCAACTGGCGTATGCCTCCAGCGGCATCGGCTCGGTGGTGCACCTGGGCATGGAGCTGATCAACCACAAGGCTGGCATCAACATCCTGCACGTGCCCTACAAGGGTTCGGCGGAGATGCTGACCGATCTCATGAGCGACCGGGTGCAGACGGCCATCATTAATTCACTCTCGGCCAAACCCTTCGTGACCAGCGGCAAGGTCAAGGCGCTGGCGGTGACCGGGCGCGAGCGCGCGGCCATCATGCCCGATATTCCCACCGTGGCCGAGAGCGGCCTGGCGGGCTACGAGTTGCTGAGCTGGTATGGCATGGCCGCGCCCAGGGCCACGCCCGCGGCGCTGATCCAGAAGCTGAACCAGTCGGTGACGGGCATCCTGAACGCACCCGATGTGAAGAAGAAGTTTGCGGACGAGGGCGCTGACGTGGCGCCACCCAACAAGCCGGAGGACCTGGCCAACCTCGTGCAGCGGGAAAAAGTGCAATGGGAGACTCTGGTCAAGAGCGGCAACATCAAGCTTTGAGGAAGGCAGCCCTGTTTCCCTGAGTGGGTGTTGAACAAGGGGGCATGGCCCGCTGGTTCACCCTGTCGCACCCTGGCAGCCCACTCGCATCCGACCAATCTTGCACACCAGCGGGGACGCAATGAACAAAGAAGCAATCACGATGCTTGCTGTTGGCGATGTCTGGTTGAATCGCCCGGACCCCGAGGGGGCCTTTTCTTTTGTCGCACCAACCATACGCTCCGCCGATATCGCCTTTTGCAATGGCGAAGCCGTGTACACCGATCGCGGCATCAACATGTATTCCCTGGTGGAGAACCAGCCGTGTTCCCCGGACAACATCAAAGGCATTCCGTATGCCGGATTCAATGTCGTCAACCTGGCCCACAATCATATTTTTGACTGGGGAGTCACGGGCCTGCAGGACACCATGGAAGGCATCAGGAAGCACGGCATAGAGACATTCGGTGCCGGGCTCAACCTCGAGGAGGCAAGGAAGCCTGCCATCGTCGAGCGCAAGGGAAATCGTGTTGGCTTCCTCGGGTACTGGTGCGGTGATCCCGCCGAGGCGCGCGCGGCCAAGGGAAAGCCAGGCGCAGCTTTCGTGAAGATCCATACGCATTATGAACCGGCGGTACCGCTGACTGGCGTTGCGGCGGAAGTGTTCACCTTCGCGAATCCGGACAGTCTGAAGGAGATGATCCGGGATGTCCGCAAGCTCAGGCCACTCTGCGATGTGCTGGTGGTCTCATTGCACACGGGGCTCCTGCATGTGCCGTCCAAGATCGCCATGTACGACCAGCAGGTGGCGCACGCAGCCATCGACGCAGGCGCCGATGTGGTGCTGGGTCATCATGCGCACATCCTCAAGGGCATCGAGTTCTACCGGGGCAAGCCCATTTTCTATGGCCTGTGCAATTTCGTGTTCGATCACCTGCCCCTGACCAAACTGGACAGTCAGGCCGCACGCGCCTGGGGGCAGAAGCGCATGGAAGTCTTCGGTTTCCAGGATGACCCGGATTACCCGACCTATCGCTTCCACCCCGAGGCGAAACTGACCATGATCGCCAAGCTGGCCATTGCGAATGGACAGCTCCAGGAAGTCCGCTACCTGCCCTGCTTCATCAAACCCACCGGACAGCCGGAGGTGCTCAAGCACGACGCGCGCGGGCAGGAAGTGTTCGATTACATGGAAAAGATCACGCGCATGGCCGAGCTCAATGCGCAATACCGCTGGGATGGCGATGAGGTGGTGGTCAGCGAGGGACCCGAGGTGCTTTGATCCGGGCCATCGTTGGCGAAGGGCGCCCGCACGAGGCACCGCCTGGTCGTAAGAGTGCCTGACAATGCGAGGGGACACATCCCCTCGCGCTCCCCTGAGTCAGGGCGCCTAACGACAATTCTGACCTGGCGGCAACTCTGTCAGGCGCTCCCAGTTTCACGCCGCCCTGGTGTACCGCTCGATGTCATAGGCCGCGGGGTCGTGGTACGCCGCCGGGTCATCGGCCGGGTCCAGCTGCTTCGCCAGCAGGGCTTCCTCGATGGCCTTGATCTGCAGCGCCAGGTGCCGTGAGTTGACCCGCACATTGGCAAAACCCCCGCCCATGAACCACAGCCCGGGCTGGGCGGTGCGGCGCCACATGTTGTTCAGCTCGCCATCGGGCCGCAGGCCCCAGATCTTGCCGACCTTGTTGGCGATCTCCTCGCCCAGGGTTTCAGCCACCAGTTTCTGCTGGGTGTCGAAGCCGGTGGCGAGCACGATCAGGTCATAGGGCTGCACGCTGCCCTCCTTCATCAGCACGCCCTCGCGCACGAAGCGCTCGATGGTGTCGTACTGCACCAGCGCGATCTGGCCGTCGATGATCAGCTGGGCGCAGCCGGCATCCAGGTAGTAGCCGCCAAAGCGTTTGCGGATCTTCATGTTGTGCCCGGCCTTGTCTTCGCCGATGTCCCACTTGAAGCCGCGGGCGATGAGGCCGTCGATCATCTGCCTGTCGAAGGCCACCTGGCGCTCGACGATGCGCTGCAGGTTGGCGCGTGCCACCGGCAGTGAATTGGCGCTCACCAGGAGGTCGGCATCATCGAGCGGCATTCCGTCATAGATGGCGTGGATCAGGCGCGCGCTGGGGTTGATGCTGATCACGGTGGTGGAGCCGCGCTGCACGATGGTGGTGTCGGCGCCGTTGCTGTGCAGGTCCTGCGCCACGTCATGGGCGCTGGTGCCGGTGCCGACGACCATCACGCGCTTGCCCCGCCATTCCGTGCCATTGGTGAAGTGCGCCGAGTGCTGCACCGTGCCCTGGTAGTCCTTCAGGCCCGGCAGGTCGGGGATGCGCGGGGCGCCGACCACGCCGGTGGCCATGACCAGGTGGGCCGGACGCAGCGTGCGCTCGGTGCCATCGGATTTGCGTACCACCACCGTCCATTGGCCCGTGGCTTGGTCATAGCTGCCGTGGGCGATTTCGGTGCTGGTCCAGACGTTGAGCTCCATGGCCCAGGCATAGGACTCGAACCAGTCGGCCAGCATGTCCTTGGGGAGGTAGGTGGGCCAGCTGGGCGGGAAGGGCATGTAGGGCATGTGGTTGATGTCGGTGTTGTTGTGCAGCGCCAGGGAGTGGTAGCGCTTGCGCCAGTTGTCACCGATGCGCTCATTGCGGTCGATGATGAGGGTGTCCACCCCCAGCCGACCCAGGCGCGCAGCCAGTGTCAGGCCACCCTGGCCACCGCCGACGATGAGCACCGTGGGCTCGCGGTCAGAGTAGGCCTGCGCGGCGATGCGCTGGTCCTTCCAGTTGGTGCCGCCGAAGTTGCGCGAGAACGCCTCACCGGTCGGGCGGCGCTTGCCCACGTTCTCCTCGAAGCCCTTGAGCTCCTGCACGTTGGTGGAGATCTGGAAGGCAAGGGCCGGGTCGTCGGCCAGCAGCCTCAGCACCCCGTAGCCGCGTCCGACGGCAGTTTCAAAGCGGAAGATGGCCTCGATCACGTCCACGCTGGAACGCTGGATTCGGCGCGGCGGGGTGTGGCCTTCGGCAAGCGCGAAGCCGCTGGCCCTGGTGGCGGGCTGCGTCCGATGCAGCAGTGCGGCGACGTCCTTGGCGCTGCGCCGGGAGGTGATGGACCAGGTGAAGGCCACCAGGTCGCGCCAGTGGCTGTCCGGGGCGAACAGGGCGGCGATGGCGGCTTCGCTGTCCCCCTGCAATGCGGATTCGAACGATCCCAGCCATCGTGCGACGAGCGCGGCTTCGCGCATGTCCCCCGATGCGGAAGGGGCTTGGGCCAGCGTCTGTGCAACAGCATTCATGGCCAGTCCTTTTCCGGATGGGGTCAGAGATTGAGTTCGATCTTGTTGTCGACCACCACCTTGGTGATGCGCTCGGTGGTGGAGAGCATCATTTGACGGAACTCCTCCAGCGAACCGCCACCGACCGACTCACCCAGCGTCTCCAGCCGGTTGCGAACCTCATCGGACTTGGCCGCCTTGTTGAACTCGAGGTTGAGGCGGTGTGCGATGGCGGTCGGCGTGGCGCTGGGGGCGAACAGGCCCACCCAGACCACATGCTCGTAATCAGGCAGCCCTTCTTCGGCAAGCGACTTGAGCGCAGGCAACTGGCGCATGCGCGCATTGCGTATCGACAGCGATATCGGGCGGATCTTCCCCGCATCGATGAAGGGCTTGAAGGTCGGGTAGGAGGCCAGCGTGGCGTGGGCTTCCCCTTGAGCCAGGGCGGAGGCGATCTGTGCGTAACCCTTGAAGGGCACCAGCGTGACCTTCACCCCCATCTGGCTGTTCAGGAGGTCGGACATGATGTGCACGATGCCGCCAAAGCCATTCACCGCGAAATTCACCTTGCCGGGGTTGGCCTTGGCGTAGGCGATGTATTCGCCCACCGACTGGGCCGGAAAATTGGCCGAGACCATGAACAGGCTGGTGGTCCGGTTCAACTGGTAGACAGGGGTGAAATCCTTGCGCCAGTCGAATGGTTTGGTGGGGAGCAGGTGCGCAAAGGCGATGGTGGAGGACTGGCCCACCATCGTGTAGCCATCCGGTGCGCTCTTGGCGACCATGGCTGCGCCGATGGTGCCGGCCGCACCTGGTTTGAAGTCGTACAGGAAGGTCCACTTGGTGGTCTTGCTGATTTCATTGGTGTAGATGCGCCCCAGCACGTCAATGTTGCCTGGCGTGAACGGCACCACGATGGTGATGGGCTTCCTCGGATAATCGCCGGCATCGGCGTCGGCCTGGGCCAGAGCAGAAGTGCAGGCGAAGGCCAGCGGCATGGCGAGGCAAGTGAGCAGGCGGGCGGAACTACGGCGGGTTCGGTTATTGAGCTTCATGGCACTCCTCCTTTGTAGCGGTTCAGATTTATTGTCGTTATGTCCGGTCAGGTGCCGCCAGGTCTGGCCCTCGGTGGCGGCCCGGTTGCCGGGAACAGCTTGTTGTGTCCCCACTTATAGCGCCTTTGCCGGAATGGCGTCTGCGTGCGGCATGGCGTCGGTCTGTCCTGGCGGCAGGCGCAGGCGCAGGCGCGGGGAGCGTGCCAGGATTGCCCGGTGACGCCTCGCTGACCAGGACGCTCCGGAAGGCCTCGAGCATTCGGGCCCGACCATGATTTGCGCTGTAGCACAGGCAGCAGGACGATTGTTTCGTAACCTCCTCGACATCTCCTGCTGCTATCCTCTGCCCCATGCCCGCAGGGAGCTTGCATGCCTTACCGCGCACGCGTCGGCCCATCTACATACCGTTTCAGCGACCTCCGGGAATTGCTGGCCAAAGCCTCGCCGATGCGCTCGGGCGACGCGCTTGCCGGCATTGCGGCAGCTTCCGCCCAGGAGCGCATGGCCGCGCGCCTGTGCCTGGCCGATCTGCCGCTGCGCACCTTTCTCGACGAGGCGGTCATCCCCTACGAGTCGGACGAAGTCACCCGGCTCATCATCGACAGCCATGATGCAGCCGCGTTTGCCGGCATCGCCCATCTGACGGTCGGGGCGTTTCGCGACTGGCTGCTCGCCGAGGCGTGCGATGAAGGCAGCCTGGCTCGGCTGGCCCCGGGCATCACCCCGGAAATGGCCGCTGCCGTGAGCAAGCTGATGCGCAATCAGGACCTGATCCTCGTTGCGCGCAAGTGCCGGGTGGTGACGCGCTTTCGCAACACCATCGGGCTGCCGGGGCGCCTGTCGGTGCGGCTGCAACCCAACCATCCCACTGACGATCCCCGCGGCATTGCCGCCGCCATGCTGGATGGCCTGCTCTATGGCTGTGGTGACGCGGTGATCGGGGTCAATCCGGCCGGGGACAGCGTGGCTGCCATCGCCGGGCTGCTGCAGGTCCTCGACGAAGTGCGCTCGCGCTTCGATATCCCCACCCAGACTTGCGTGCTCACGCACGTCACCAACACCCTGCAGGCCATCGAGCGGGGCGCGCCGGTCGATCTGGTATTCCAGTCGATCGCCGGCACCGAGAAGGCGAATGCGGCCTTCGGCATCAACCTGGCGCTGCTGGCCGAGGCGCGCGATGCCGCGCGCGGGCTGCGCCGCGGCACGCTGGGGAACAACGTGATGTACTTCGAAACCGGGCAGGGCAGCGCCCTGTCAGCCGGTGCGCATGCCGGCGTGGACCAGCAGACCTGCGAGGCGCGCGCCTACGGCGTGGCACGCGCGTTCGAGCCGCTGCTCACCAACACCGTGGTCGGCTTCATCGGGCCGGAGTATCTGTACGACGGCAAGCAGATCATCCGCGCCGGGTTGGAAGACCATTTCTGCGGCAAGCTGCTGGGCGTGCCGCTAGGCTGTGATGTCTGCTACACCAACCATGCCGAAGCCGACCAGGACGACATGGACAACCTGCTCACGCTGCTGGGCACGGCCGGGGTGAACTTCATCATGGGCGTGCCCGGAGCGGACGACATCATGCTCCATTATCAGAGCACCTCCTTCCATGACGCCTTGTACCTGCGCGAACTGCTTGGCCTCGGGCGGGCGCCGGAGTTCGAGCAATGGCTGGAGCGGATGGGCATCACGGACGCCCGGGGCCGGCTGCTCGATCAGCCGGCCCCGGCCCTGATGGAGGGCATGCCGCTGCTGTCCCGGGATGCGGCGCCATGACCACGCCGGTGAAGGATCCCTGGCAGGCGCTGCGCCGATACACGGCGGCACGCATTGGCCTGGGTCGCAGCGGCAACAGCATGCCCACCGCCGAACTGCTGCGCTTCGGGATCGCCCATGCGCAGGCGCGCGACGCGGTGCATCGCGCTCTGGACGCGGTCCCTTTGCAGGCCGGGATCGAGTCGCTCGGTCATGCCAGTCTTCTGGTGCACAGCCAGGCGCAGGATCGAAGCGCCTATCTGTTGCGACCGGACCTGGGGCGCCGGCTTGATGAGTCCTCTGTGGTTCGGCTTGCCGCACACGCTGCCGGAGACTGCGACCTGTGCTTTGTCGTGGCCGATGGCCTGTCCGCCACCGCGGTACAAGGCCATGCGTTGCCGCTGCTGCGTGAAACGCTGCCCCGCCTGGCCGGGCTGTCCGTGGCGCCCATCGTGGTTGCGGCCCAGGCGCGGGTGGCCCTGGGCGACGAGATCGGCGCGCTGCTCAGGGCGCGCCTTGCCGTCGTGCTGATCGGGGAAAGGCCGGGCCTGAGTTCGCCCGACAGCCTCGGCGTGTACCTTACCTACGGTTCCCGTGTGGGAAGCACCGATGCCGAACGCAATTGCATCTCGAATATCCGTCCCGAGGGGCTTTCCTGCGAGGCCGCGGCGGTACGGCTGGCCTGGCTGCTGGCGGAGTCGCTGCGCTTGCGATTGAGCGGCGTGGTCCTCAAGGATGGCAGTGACAGTCCCGCGCTGCAGACGGGGCCGTAGACTGGCGCCGCTTGCTGCCCTGTACGTGATGCGTGGAGTCGCCGCCTCATCGGTGCAACCGAGCAGGCCTGCCATGCAGAGTCACTGAGAGATGAGTGTGCACCGATAGTTCAGTTCCTCAGGAATAGCGTCACCAGTTCATTACTCCCGACCTGCCGGCTCCAGTGTCCGTGCACGACGGCATCGAACGTGGCTCCGTGCGGCAGCACGTCTGCCGAATAAAAATGCTCACCGGCGCCGAAGACGCGCGAACTGCCGTCCTGCAGCCCGATTTCCATTTTTCCCGCCAGGATGAAGACGAACTGCGGATGGGTGGTGCAATGGAACTGGCTGCGAAAGCCGACCGGGCTGCGGCGCAGCTGATAGCCCGAGGCGGGCAGCAGCGGCGACAGCCGGGCCTGCGGTGTGCCTTCGGTGAGCGCGATGGCCTCTTCCCGGAATCGGGCCCGGCCATCGGTGTCGGTAAAGAGAACCACCTTGCGAAAATTGTCCATGAGGGCTCCGGATCGGGTGCGTAGGGTGATGCCGCTCCGGTGAACGGGTGGATCCCGGGCGTGCCGGCGGCGCAGTGCGCATTGTCGCTCAAGCCGGAGGGCACGCCCTTTGTTCACGTCCCTGCAACAGGCATGCAGTAAACTGCCGCCGCCCTTGTCGCCATGCTATGGCTGCACCCGGAATGACGCAAGGCGGTCTGCCGTTTCAATGCAAAGGAGCCACCATGGCGATGGATGTGATTGATTACAAGGTTTTTGGCGCAGAGATGCAGTTCGTCGAGATCGAACTCGATCCGGGCGAGGCGGCCATCGGTGAGGCCGGCAGCATGTTCTACATGGAAGACAACATCCAGATGGAGACCATCTTCGGCGATGGCTCGGCGCAGCAGTCCGGTTTTCTTGGCAAGCTGATGGGGGCGGGCAAGCGCCTGCTCACCGGTGAGTCGCTCTTCACCACCGTGTACAGCAGCACGGCCACCGAAGGCAAGCGCAAGGTGGCCTTCGGCGCGCCTTACCCCGGCAAGATCATTCCCATCGACCTGGCCAAGGTGGGCGGCACCTTCATCACGCAGAAGGATGCCTTCCTGTGCGCGGCCAAGGGCGTGTCCCTGGGCATTGCCTTCCAGAGGAAACTGGGTGCCGGTTTCTTCGGTGGCGAGGGCTTCATCATGCAGAAACTCGAAGGCGACGGCCTGGCCTTTCTGCATGCAGGCGGCACCATGCATCGGCGTGACCTCAAGCCCGGTGAGATCCTGCGCGTGGACACGGGCTGCCTGGTCGGCCTGCAGCCCACGGTTGAGTACGACATCCAGATGGTGCCCGGCATCAAGACCGCGCTGTTCGGCGGTGAGGGCCTGTTCTTTGCCACGCTGCGCGGCCCGGGCATGGTGCTGCTGCAGTCGCTGCCCTTTGCACGTCTGGCTTCGCGCATCTTCGCTGCGGCGCCGGTGTCCAAGGGTGGTGGCGGTTCCGGTGGCGAGCAGGGCGGGCTGCTGGGCAGCCTGCTCGGCGGCGATCGGGATTAGCGTCGGCGGGCCCCAGGCATGAAGACCGAGGCCAACATCTTCGGCCCTGGCTGGCCTTCGGGCGGGGCGAAGGTCACCATCGAGGCGGGTGAAAGCGGCATCCGCCACACCACGCCCGATGGCCTGCACGACCTGCGCGCCTGGAGCGCGGTGCGCCTGCGCACCGCGGGCTGGGATGGCCGGCAATTGCAGCTCGAATGGGGCGAGGGCGACGCGCTGTATTCCCTGCACATCACCGATGCGACAGCGGTGCCCGCCCTGCAGGCGCTCGCGCGGGGGCGCTCGGCACACGCGAAGCCGGCAGGCGATGCGCGCACCCGGCGCTGGAGCGTCGCGCTCATTTTCGTCACTCTGGGTTTGCCGGTGGTGCTGCTGGCCGGTCTGGTGCTGGGGCACGAGCGCGTCGCCGGCTGGGCGGTGACGTGGATATCCCCGGCGCAGGAGGCGAAGCTGGGTGAAGTCCTGTTCGACCAGTACCGCAGCCAGTTGAAGCTGGTGGATGGACCGCCCGCGCAGATGGTGCGCGAGATCGGTGCGCGCCTCACTGCAGGCTCGGCCTACCCTTATCAGTTCCATGTCACCGAGGACAAGAGCGTGAATGCCTTCGCCATGCCGGGCGGCGTCATCGTGATGCACACCGGGCTGATGCAACTGGCCGACAGCGCCGAGGAAGTGGCCGGTGTGCTGGCGCATGAAGTGCAGCATGTCGAGCAGCGCCATTCCCTGAAGGGCATGGCGAAGTCACTCGGCCTGACCGCGATGATGCAACTGCTGGTCGGCGATCTCGGCGGTCTCGCCACTCTGGGCGGTGAACTGCTGCAACTCAAGTTCTCCCGCGACCATGAAGCCGAGGCCGACCGCGAGGGCGTGAAGGCGCTGGTGGCAGCACGCATCCGTCCGTCCGGCATGCGTGACTTCTTCGGCCGCATGGCAGGCCAGGAGGGGACGAGCCTGGATTTCCTGTCCACCCACCCGGCTAGCAGCACCCGCTCGGCGGAGCTGGACAAGCTGCTGCAGGCCTTGCCTGCGGAAGTCGCGACGTTCGCGCCCTTGCCGTATGACTATGCGGTGTTGAAGGCCGTGCTGGGAGCAGGAAAGTAGACGTAAACCCCCTTGTCAAAGGTTCTTCACCGATTTCCGGGGAAAGGTCTGGTATCTGCGAATCTGTCTGCAGTGCCTACCGAAACAATGGCTTCATATCTGGAAGCAGGGATAACTCACTACTGTCAT